>URKJ01000025.1 GCA_900548385.1 uncultured bacterium
CCGTCTCGTGGGCTCGGAGATGTGTATAAGAGACAGAGATTTTTTAGCCGATAAGCCAAAGTGAAGTCATCAGTTGGAGGTTTTCGTCTCCAACTGATGATAGTATTATTTGGGTTTCACGTTGAGGTTAACCATACCTGATTGCAGTAAGACATCGTAGAGAGAGTTGCGCCATGCCCAGTCGAGATGTTCAATGGTTTCCTGTAATGTCAAGTCCTTCAGTGTCCCAGACCGATTGGAGAAGTGTGGATTCCCTTCCTCGTCAATGATACATTTTGCTGTCTCCAGAAAACAGCCAACCTCTTGCCAGCAGTAAGTACCTCCTGCCTGTTGCTGAAAGTACCGGATGACTTTCTCTCTGCTTTCAGGATCGACCACGCAGTCAGGCATCTTCATGACAAACTCAATCCGATGTTCTGATGCGTCTCCTTCGCAACCAGACGTTATCGGATCAGTCGTTGTATCTGAACTATCCTCTTGCCGGAGTGAGGTCTCATTCGAGTTGTCAAACGGTTTGAATACATCGTCATGGTTGTTGAGAACACATTCCTGATCGGATGCCGGATGAAGTTCTTCTGTATTGTTTTTACGATGTTTGCTCATGGTAAGATTCTCCCTGTTCAGTTATTTGATTTCACATTTAATCATTCCATTGCTCTCAAGCAGGGATGGAAGACAGCTGTTCCAGACCTCTTCAGCCCAATGACAATAAACACTCAATTTACGAGGTGGAAAACTTGTCGTGATCTTCCGTTCGATCTTCAGATGTCCTGAGTCATCAACCGAACAGGTCGCCCCTCTGAGAAACGGTTCCAACTGCTCCGCAGTCTTGGTACAGTTCTTCTCGGCATAGGTGACAAAATGTTTGACTGCCTGTTTACGAGCACTCGCGTCGGTGATGATCGTTGGCATCTCCAGCAGTATCTCGACAGTCTTGGTCGCTGTTTTCTCCGGTTGTTGAGTGGATGGGGATGAGGTCTCACTGGACTTCTTCATGATAAAGTTCCTTATGCTGATTGTTGGGCTAGAACAGGGAACACCGTGTTTCCTGCTCATCAGATGGTAGTCGTAAATACTTTTTTATTACACCGTTCATGAACAGGTAGACGGTAGAGCAGGCTCCCCTTTGAAACTTCAAGGGAACGATCAGAATCCCTGTCTCAACAGGGATCATATCGCTCCATTTATGAAACTATAACAACGGGTCATTATCGAACTTGAGGTTGCGGAACGGATGTCTGGTCAGGTCGATCAGTTTCCGGAACTGTTCACGGGTGCGTATCCGTGACTTCAATTTGGGCAGAATGTTGAGCCTGCGCCAGTCCTCATCGCTGAACTGGTCGAGGCAGGGACACTTCGTCAGCAACTCTGCGGAACTGTAAAGGATGCTCCACCACATCGGTTTCGAGAATTGTTCTTTGCATGGACAGTGGAACCAGATACCGGGGTTGTATTTGACGGTCCAGAACCAGTCCCAGAGCGTGAAGTCATGCGTGTCGATGTCCTTTTCATAACTCCAGTCACTCGCCAGCAGTCCGCTCCGTACAGCAGGGTGATCCGGTATCTCGCAATAGTGAAGCAAGGTAGGTTGAGTCCGTAATAGCCTCTGCCAGTGATGCGGGGTGAAATCCTTCCAGCAGGAGCAGCGCCATGCCAAAGGAAGTTGTTTTTCAAGGACGACAACCCAGTCGTCAGGAGTGAACTCGGAGAAGGGACAGAGCTCCTGAAACTCGGGGTGCCGTGAGATGATACGTGCCCATTGTTTCGGTGAGAGTGGAGCGGAAACGGATGGATCTTCCGGGGTGAATGCAGCACAGTTCCATTCCAGATCAAGGAATACGGTCAGTTCTTTTTCGTTCATGATGATTACCTTTCATGGTTAGTTTTGAATACGGGATGAAAATACTTCCCGCTGATGTTTGGAAGCGGAGCCCTTCTGGTTGACCTTGGCGAGGTAACTGCAACGTCGGAAACACTGGTCGTATTTGCTGTCGTAGTCCGGGTCATCTTTTCGGAGCATGACGCCGTTCTCCTGCGGTTGACCTTGCCGGTTCCTCATACAATCGTCAATCAGACCGCAATTGGTTTCGTGTTCTTCATCATCATATTTCGGAGGCAGGTTCAAAGTCTTTTCCCATAACCGTTCCGCTGTCTGAATGTGATCGTGGATGCTTCGAGTCTTATGTCCATCCAGCATCAAAGCAACGTGGTAGTGCTGGTGTTTCTCTCGGGAACTCTCCCGGACTGCAATATACGCCGGGTCATATCCTGCCCGTTTACGGTTCTTGATAAAGGCCTCCTGAAACTGGCTGAAATGTTTGTTGTCGTTCGGATGTTCGTAACTTTTAGGAAAGCGGACATCATACCGCATGAAGAAGACCTTACTGTGGCGGTTGCTCATGTCGGTCATCATCTGATCGACCTTTTGCAATATCGCTTCCTTACATCCGAGCGATCTGGCTTTATCTGTCATGATGGGATGTCCCTGGTACTGGTCTTCGTAAGTGATTTTCTCGTTTCTCATGTTTCTGACTTTCTCTTTGGATTGTTGTTGTCTATTGTTCTGCTTATTTTGTTCTCTTTATTGGGTAAGCCCCGGTGATGTCTGAAGCCCTCACCGGGGCTTATAGGTACTACCAATTAACCCGTTTTCGGGAGCGTGAAACCCGCCTGCTGACACAGGGACTTTTGATTAACGATCTCCAGTACAGCGTAGATGTTGCTCTGACCGGATTATTCCCCGCATAGAATATACGGTAAAACATGTAATTAATTCATGTCGTCTGTCTTGCGATAAAATACGGAGAGTCGGAGAGGTTAAGGTCGCACTGTTGAATTCTTCAAACTATGTGCTATATTGATAGTGCATGAACGAAACTATCGAGGTTAAACGTATGAGTAAATCCGCTCTTGAATTCACTATTTTCTGCATTGAGGCAGTTGCGCAGAGACTGCATCTGTCCGGCAGTCAAGTGTACGATATGCTCGCGAAGCGATCCGATATTCTGAATACCTATCTGATTCCTTCTTTCGATGTTCTTCATACACAAAGCAAGCAGTATATAGTCGATGACATTCTGTCATTGATGCGGGAACGCGGGGTGCTGTCATGAGCACAGTGTATCATGGTTCTTTCATGGAAATCCGCAAGCCGGATATCTCGTTTTCGCGGCAAACCCTTGACTTCGGAAGAGGCTTTTATATCACTTCGCTTCGGGAACAGGCTGTCAGATGGGCGTTGCGCTGGCAACGACGTGGCAAGAACGCCATCGTCAACACATATGTTTTCGACGATAGTCCCAACGCTCTTGCAGAACTTCGGGTGAAAGACTTCCCGGAATACGATTCTGCCTGGTTGCATTTCATCATGGAAAACCGAAGCGGACACCCTTTGGAATCCTACGATATTATTCGTGGTGGCGTGGCCAATGACAAGGTATTCAATACGTTGGAATTGTTTTTTGATGGTTTGATTTCTGAGGAAGAAGCATTGGGACGTCTGAAATTTGAAAAACCGAATCACCAGATTTGCATCTGTCGCCAGGATTTAATGGATCGGCTTCTGGTATTCCAATCATCTGAAGAGGTGTCTGATGGAAGCCAATAGCGTTCTATTGCAGAAGAAATATGCCCGGATTGTTGCGTTGTTCGCAGAGCAGATGCAAGTTACCCTTGATGCTGCTCTGGAGTTTTTCTATCGCTCCGAAACTTATCAGGAACTGCGCGACGGAATCGCTGATCTGCATTGTCGAAGCGATCAGTATATCGTAGATGAGTTGAAACTCGAATTTCAATCTGCGAAATAACGGATTCTCAAAAAAGCCCATTCCATCATATCAGGTTGCAGAGAAGCGAAATACACTTCGTCCGCATGTTTCCCGCATTTGATTTGTCTTCATAATCCATTATTCATGCCAATATTGCAGTATTTTCTCTCGTTTTTTATATGTATTGTGATTAAGAAATAGGCTGTGTGATACTATATTTTTGTAAAAGGAAAACGGAGTTACGGAAATGATAGAACGATTCATACTGAAAGATTTGGTCGCGTGGAAAAATTCTCCTCATCGGAAACCGCTGATTCTGCGGGGTGTGCGGCAATGTGGAAAGACCTGGATTCTCCACGAGTTCGGCAAACGGTATTTTGAGAATACCGCCTATTTCAATTTCGAGCGACAGAATCGTTTAGGAGAAGTCTTTTCAGGCGAACTTGATCCCAAACGAATTCTGTTTGAACTCGGAGCTTTGGCACACCAGAAAATAGAACCAGATAAAACACCGGTCATTTTTGATGAGATTCTGGCATGTCCCCGGGCATTGACCGCGCTCAAATATTTCTGCGAGGAAGCTTCCGACTACCACAAGCCAAGAGCCTTAAAAGCTATCGTGAAAAGTATCATCCCAAACAGGCACTCCGCTTTTCCATGCAGAACCTGAAACGGGATGACGGGTTGCTGAATGTCCCGTTATATCTGATTCATCGGTTTCATGATTTTCTACATGCAGCAGCACAGAATAACAAGGATGGAGAGATGTGATTATAAATATCGTTTTTCTTCCCCATTTTCCCCGTTTTGACTTGAAAAAACGTTGAAAAATGGTATGTTTCATTGCCTTCAAATTGATAGGGAAGCGGGTTTGATTCCCGGTTTGGAGGTTGGCTGATAGACATTCAGAAGTTCCCCATTTCTTCCCCGGGAAAAGGGATTTCCCCATAAATTCCCCGGAAACGGAAAGTCGGGGCTCTGTGGAAGAAGTGCTATAAAGTGCCAAAATTGAGTTGAAAAGTAACAGGGAAGTGTTTTTTTGAGGTAAAATTCATCCCGGTGGGAGTTCACTCTCTCTCCGCCAATAACTTACAACAATTCCAAGCCGGTATTTCCGATGCGGTTGCATACCGTTTTTTCCAATGCCGGCTTTATGTTGTTTGTGATGTTGAACTTGGATAAACACATTTTCCCATGCAGGAGCCTCTCACGATGAATGATAAACCGGTCGTTCCGATCAACTGTCTGTTTCAGGGGTGTTACAATCCCGCCTTTGAAGCGGAAATCAGCAAATGCAAGGATAAATGCCACGAGTATAACCAGCTGAATCCCAACGATCGGGAAGCGCAGCGCCGCATCCTGACCGAACTGCTGGGACAGATGGGGGAAAACGTGATATTCACTCCGCCTTTCTGGTGCGATTACGGATACAACATCTCCGTCGGAGATTACTTTTACTCCAACCACAACCTGATCATCACCGACGGCGCCAAGGTGACGTTCGGAAGCCATGTGTTCATCGCTCCCAACTGCTGTTTCACAACCGCCGAGCATCCTGTCGATCCGGAACAGCGCAAGGCCGGGCTGGAGATCGCCAAGCCGATCACCGTCGGCAACAACGTCTGGATCGGAGCCGGAACGACCGTTCTGGCCGGTGTGACCATCGGCGACAATTCCATCATCGGAGCTGGAAGCGTGGTTTCCAGATCCATTCCTTCTAACGTGGTCGCAGTCGGCGTCCCCTGCCGGGTGATGCGGAAGATCACCGAGGCGGACAAATACCGTTACCCGTTCTATCAGGGGAACTGATCCGGAGGGCTTTTCCAAGGCTGCCGTGTCTTTCTGTCCAACCGTTTCAGGAAGAAATATGAGTCCCGGTCGGCATAGTCGTACCGCACGGGAAGTTCCTTGCGTGCGATATACGCCCGCTCCTTCCATCTTTCGGTAGAAGCCATGCGTCCGGAGACGACCATATTTCCTGCGCTTTTCACCATCTTTGATAAATACCTTCGTCAGTGAAGATGTATTTCTCTGTTTAGGGGGATTTCCGTTCAGGATAACAACTTTTTCCCATTCTGTAATCTCTTACAATTCTGTTGCTATAGTCCATATTGTGTCATGGGCGATATGGTATTGAATCCGCCGTATCCAGCAGGCTGGAAACAAAGGGGACGGATATTTTCGGGTAAATGAAACGTATCCTTCATTTTTCCGGATCAAAAAGCTGTACCAAGACCGAGCCAAGCCCAGAACCTTTGCTCCAAGCATCATTGTGGGTAATACGATACTGCCATCCATTTCGTCTCTGTTATATCCTTTCTCAAAAGGACTATGCCAACTTCTCTCCACTATCTACACAAATCAGAACTATAAGTGATACATTAATATGTGCTTTTTGTAATATGTCTTATTTTTACAAGCGTCTCTTGACTTTCAGCACATATATTTTTTGCGGCAGATAATTCATTGTTGCAGGAGCAATCAACGTCGCCTGTAAAATTTTATCTATTTTATCCTATTAAGCAGGCTTTCCAACATAGATCGGACAGAGTAGCGTTTTCTTAGAAATATTAAAACATCCATAATCATCGTCTCTTGGCAAGCGGAATGGGCCGGCTGTTCCATTTTGCACAGCCGGCCCTTCTCCTGCTTCAATACTGATGGAATACCTTGGCAACAATCTTCCATTCGCCGTCAATCTTCAACAGTTCGTGGAAGTCCGTAAACGCAATGCCGTGCCACCCCTCCAATATGACGCGCACCGTCGCGGCCGTACCCTCGATGCTCAGCACGTCAATGCGGGTCTGGGATTCCGGAGCAGGCCCAAACTGGTCGACGGCTGCATAGAGCGCGTCGATGGAGCCGTTGTAAAGCTGACCGTTCAGATAGCCGTACATCAGCGCATTTTCGGTGAAAGCGGCTCTCATTGTCCCGCTCTTTCCCGTTCTGCACCCTTCGACGTACTTGCTTACCGCATTGATTACCGCCTCGTAATCTGAAACTTTGATTTTTTCCATTTGAGACTGTCTCCTTCGATTATGGTTTTTATGGTTTGCATTTCAGCGGCCGTCTGCCAGCAGGAAACCGTCCGCTTTCTCAATATCGCCGGTATTCAGGAACCCGGAGATTAAAACTTTCCCCCGGTTATTCCTTCTGAATGATCTGATACTCTTTGATTTCCGATCTCATTATAACTGTCTCCTGAAATTGAATTTCGCTGGTTGAACCATGTACAAATTCCGCGCTTACGAGATAAAATTGGTTGCGATCCATGGCTCCTGCGGAGGACGGGGCAGATCTGTCTGCGCCATGCTCTTGAGCAGATACGCCATATTGTTCCCCAGCGTGCGCATGGTCTGCATTCCTTCGAGGTCTCGTTTGACCTCGTCCGGAGTGAATCCATGGGTCGAATTCCAGTATTGGCTCGATACGACCGGCATCTGCATGATGGTGAAGTATTTGTTCAGTCGGTCGAATGCCGTGCTCGCTCCGCCTCTCCGGCAGTTCACCGCGCAGGCGGCGGGTTTGCCCTGAAAACATTCCGACGCCGAGAAGAACACCCGGTCGAGAATCGCGCAGAGAGCCCCCGGAGGTCCCGCATAATAGACGGGCGCGCCGATGACCAGAGCGTCGCTCCTTTTCATCTTCTCCACGAAGTCCGTGTAGAGCTTTTCCCGGAAGACACAGCCGTCCGCCCCCTCTTCACGGCATTTCCAGCAGCCGACGCATCCCTGTACCGCCCGGCTGCCGATCCAGAAGATTTCCGAATCGACGCCGTTTCTGTTCAATGCGCCGGTCACTTCGGACAGCGCGGTAAATGTGCACCCCTCCCGATGCGGGCTCCCGTTCACCAGTAGAACTTTCATTTTGAATCTGCTCCATATTTTAATGAATGCTTTTCCCAAGTTCAAACGCTTTTTCTAGCTGCGGATGCCCTGCGATGTCGCCGGATTTCAGAACGCCTCCTGCGATCACGGCTCCCAGATCCTCCCAGTTGAGGAATCCGAGCAGCGACCTGTAGTAGCGGAGAACCGGTTCGTCGTTTTCCCGGCCGGAACCTTCTGCCGCCATCAGCAGAATGGCCTGTTTGTGCGGAGTCGCCCAGTTCGGATCGGACTCGGTCACCGCGAACAGCCGGTCCAGTGCGCACTTCAGCTGCCCCGAGATTCCCCAGTAGTACATCGGCGAGGCGAGCACCAGAATCCCGGCGGAGCGATATTCCGGGTAGATTTTCTCCATGTCGTCTTTTTGAACGCAGGGTGACTCCGGATCTCTGCCTCCGCTGAGGCATCCTTTGCAGCCGTGAATCGACATCCGGTCCAGATCGAAGCGGTGCACGGTGTTTCCGCCGGTTTCCGCTCCCCGGGTAAACTCCCGAATCAAGGCCGCCGTATTGCCGTTTAAACGCGGGCTTCCGTTGAGAATCAGAATCTTTCCGCCCATTTTCGAAACTCCTTTCTCTGGCGTTTTCTGTGTTTTTCTGGAAGGTGGAGAATTCGCTCCCCTCCGGCTTGTTCGATCGAACTCTTCCATCTCTTCTATACAATATAATCCATGATTTTATTTTATCAAGAATGAACTTTTTTGTATCATAATATCCCAATAGTTTAATACTATCGATAAAGTAACCATATTTTTATGCTCAGAATTTGTTTTTTCGGCCATCCGGAGTATAGTAAAAAAAATGAATTTTTTCTGAAAATGAAAGGCGTGATTTTTAGATGGACAGGAAAAAAGCGTTATCTTTTCACTGCTCGGTGGAAGCCGCAATAGCGGTGCTTGGCGGAAAATACAAGGCCATCATCATCTGGCACTTGAACGTATCGCCGGTCATGCGCTACAACGAGATTCAGAAAGCCGTTCCGCAGGCGACGGCCAAAATGCTCAGCCAACAGTTGAAGGAACTGGAGGGGGACGGGATCATCCGACGGAAACTGTATCCGGTTGTCCCGCCGAAAACGGAATATTCGCTGACGGATCTGGGCAGAACCCTGGTTCCCATTGTCAACATGATGAGCGATTGGGGACATGACTATTTCCGGTATCTCGGCGTGCCGGATCCATGTCCGGAAGATTGATGCTACATTTCGGGGTAGTATTTTGGATTTCATGCGTTTTCTGGAGGCGGAGCCTGGCAGCCGTGTTTTGAATGAGAAAGACGTTTGGCCCCTCCGCTCAAAATTTGTTTTGTTTAACTTGACGTGCAAACTATTCGAAGGGTTCTGAGGCTTTCTGATGAAAGCGGAATTTTTGAAGTTACCTTGAATATGAAAAGTTCTCGACAATGAAAAAAAACAGTTCTTTTATGAACCAAAGTTTGTGAATAGGTGTTGAATGATACGAAAAATGGAAGCGGCCAACAACTGTTGAGGCCGGAGCGAATAGAATTCATATTTTTCTCCTTAAAATGATTCTTTCTTGCATTTTAGGATTGCAAATATATATTTTTCATCAAAGTTATATTTGGCGTATGGATAGATCCGAATCGGAATCAGCAAGAATTATGATAATTCGGAAAAATAGAACGTTTGTCGTGATTACCTGTCACTGCCCGAAATGCAATATAACTTTTCGGCATGAAGATGCTGAAGAGGTGTTCTGTACGCGTTTGTCAGACACTGCTGTGTGAGAAACAGGAGGAGATGATAGAATCCTCCGCATGTAATAAGCAGGTCTATATCCCAATCGGATTAATTTTTCTATCTTAGTCGTAGTGGTAAATGCTTTTATTGTCACTTTGCTTGGTATTTTCACATAGATTATTTTGGAAATCAGAGTGGAGTGTTTTTCTGGTATTTATCAATGGAACTTTTTTGTCTTCCCTGCTGTTTTCTGTTTTTTCAAGTATCGGGAATTTGGATGGGTCTTGGCAATAGCGGCAATCGTTGGAATCTGCGCTTGTATTGGTCGCATATATTTAGGGGTTGAGTATGAGTACACCGGAGGTATAGTTGTGGAGAACCAACTCCGCCAATTTTTTACGAAAAAATACGGGAGGAACTGCGGCTCTCCGTGGAAATGAACGGCTCCATCATGGGAACGTCAACTTTTTAACAGCTCCGCAAAGTATCGCCCTGCTGTTCTCGGATATTCCGGTTTGCTGTAATCCGTGGAGAGTGACCGGGAAATGCAGAAAATCCGGCAATATCGGCAACGCTCCTGATTCCAATGGAAAATACCGAAGTCAGAACGGTTCTGTCAGGCATGATTCAATGCTTCTTTTTGTTCAGGTCCGGGTTCCGCCTCCAGCGGATGGAATGCCGGAGCGCGTGAAGCGGAACCGGATTCGAAATACGGATGAATGCCGTCAGACTTGCCGGATATGTTCCGCACAGTTCAGAATACATTCGGGATTATTGCTGGTTACGCTGTCCACGCCGTTTTCCCGCTGTTTCAGGAACTCATCCTCATTGTCAATGGTCCAGGCGTCCACCTGTGTCCCAACAGCGTGAAAACCGCGCACAACCTCCGGTGTGACCCGGTCGCGCCAGAGTCCGACGGAGTCGAACATGCGATAATCCTCATAGTTGAAAGTCTCCAAGGCGCAGTCGGGATTGCCGTGAATCAGAATTTCCGGATGCCTCCTCTTCATCTCCTTCAGCAGGTCCAGATGAAAACTCACGAGTGTAAAGCGCCCCGTCATATTGCGGCGCAGCAGTTCCTCTGCGACCGTCTCGGCAAACGGAAGAGAATCAACTTTCAGTTCAACAAGATGAAACAGGTGGGGTTTTTTCGCATTTGTCAGTTCCAGAACTTCTTCGAATGCGGGAATCGGAGTTCCTGCGAACTGTTCCGACTTCCAGCTTCCAAAGTCATATTTCCGCAGTTCTTCGAATGTCATGGAGGCAATTTCCCCCTCTCCGTTCGAAGTCTCGTCAATCGACGCATTATGACATACGACAATGCGGTGGTCCGCCGTCCAATGCAAATCATATTCAATACGGTCGCAGCCAAGCTGGACAGCCGCTTCAAACGACGGCAAGGTGTTCTGCGGATATTTTTCCGGGAATCCGCGATGCCCGCAAACCTGAATTTTTTTCATTTCTTTTCCTTTCTGAAAAATGATTTTTCGCGCATACTATATCTTTAAGCGTTATAAAAACAATCATTTCAGAGTGTATGGCAATCGTTTTTCAGAGAAAAAGCATTATTAATGAGCGTTTTCATAAAAGTCACTCATTGACATTGATCGTTTTTATGCTATGGTATTCCCCATTGGGAAAGCAATGTCATGAAAAGAGACCGGATTCAGCAAATATTGAATGATTTACAGCATCTGCGCGTTCTTTCAACCGCCCAGGCAGAAGAACGCTACCATGCAAGCAAAGCCACGATCCGCCGGAACTTCAATGAACTCGCCGCATCGGGGCTTGCACTCCGGACACATGGAGGCATCCGCTTTCTTGAGCAGGGGGTGCCGTCCGTTCCCTATGGACTCAGGGAAGAATGGAACACGGAAGAAAAAAGAAGCATTGCACGGGAAGCGGTCAAATACATCCGGGACAGCCGTTCCGTTATGATTTACGGCGGTTCCACGACAGAGCACCTGGGGCTCTATCTATCCCAGGGGCGCATCGTCACCAATCTTCCCGATCTGTGCCGCATTCTGCGGATGCGTTTCCCTACCGGCGATGGACCGCAGGTCATTCTGACCGGAGGTGAATTCAATTTCCGGACCGGAAATCTGGAAGGGCCCGCGTTGCGCCGTTCCCTCGAAAATTATGAATGCGATGCGGGAGTCGCCTCCGTTTACGGAGTGGATGAAACCGGACTGATTGATATTTCCGACGAATGTTCGGAACAAATTGCCCTTATGCTTGAAAAATCCTCGCTGCGGATCATTCTTGCGGATCATTCCAAGTTTAAACAGAAAGGATTCTGCCGTTCCCTGCCGTGGAATAAGATTCATATCCTCATTACAACTTTCGATCCGGAAAACCATGCTGTCATCAAATCGGCACAGTCGCAGGGCGTGAAAG
Source organism: uncultured bacterium (assembly GCA_900548385.1). Lineage (GTDB taxonomy): Bacteria > Verrucomicrobiota > Lentisphaeria > Victivallales > UBA1829 > UBA1829. The sequence goes on from URKJ01000025.1 coordinate 11,747, forward strand.
TGGTGTTCGTCCCTGTGCCGGACAAAAGTCAATCCAGATGCTGAGACCGATTCGCGCAGAACCGAAGGAGAGATTGACCGCCGGTTTTCGGAAAAGAGTTTTCCTGCCGTTCTTTCAGAGCACAGTCAAAGAATCACATTTGATTTATTGTAATTTCAACGGTTGTGATGTTGTAATGTGTATGACTTTGTAATGCCGCCCTTGAAAACGGGGGCACTACAGGATGATACAGCAAATTCGCATTTCAGCAATGATTTTGTTTCATAACGCTCATATTTCATTTTGCTTTTTTCGTCTCCAGTTTGACAAATCCGCGGAACGTTTCGTTCTCACCGGTTCTCCGGGAGTTTGCAATCTGCTGTCTTCTGCATAGAGGTGAAGAGCCCCGCCGGAATCGGGGGAGTCCGGCGGGGGCATGGGTCACCAGTGAAAATAGCGGTAGGGATCGTCCTGTTTGTCCGGGACGTCCGAATAGAGATTGTAGTCCGCGGAACCGAAAATCAGGCGCGGAGTTCCCAGAATCCCGCCGTTTCCGCGCAGGTCGCGGCAGAGTACGGTGAGCGTATTTCCCTTTTTCCTCAGCATCCGGGGAGTGAGCGTATATTTCCGTGCCGTCATCCAGTAATCCGCAGGATTGGTTTTATCGGTCACTTCTCCGAGGAATTTGCCGTTCAGCCAGACCCAGGAGAAATCGTCGATGACGCCGAGGTCGAGCACGATTCCTTTTTGCGGGATTTGCGGCAGATCGAAAACCGTGCGGTAGAAAAAGTCTCCGTCATACCCATCGAGTCCGTTTTGCGGGGTATCAAACGGCGCCGCGATTTTTACTTTCCGCCAGTCTGAACCGAATTTTGAACCAAACAGACGGTATCCCTTTCTGTCCGGATCGGCTTTGCCGTACCAGTCGTCGAGGATAAGCCGGGACGAGGTGGCGAGCGCGTCGGGCAGCCCGGATTCCGCTTTTGCCCCCATGTTGTGGGCAATGCGGGAAATCAGTGCGAAATTGCGGCGCCGGGTAATGCGGAGCTGAAATTCTTTCTCTTCAAACATCCACGGAACGACCTGCACGAAAACCATATTTCCTTTGCCGAGAGAAAAATGTTTGAGCGCAGGCCCGGAACCACCGTCGAAAAAGGTTCCGGTGAGCGGTTTCCTCCAGAACAGGTCGGCATTGGAAATTCCGCGGAAAAACGGATTCTCCGTCAGATTCCCCGCCGGGTGAGAGTAGGTGTTTTTCCAGACGCCTGCTCCGTTCTTGCCGGGAATGAGTTTATCGATTGCCGCTTTATCGAGTCCCAGCGCAAGGAGATTTGCTCCGCGGGCAACCGCCTCGCGGCATCCTTCCGGCGAGAATCCCGGCGCGATAATGAGAAGGTCGTCCGCTCCGTATTTCCCGTTCGTTTCATATTTGATTTTCAGCGTATCGAGCACATTCCGTCCTTCGGCGCCGCCGGAATAGAAGGTACGGCGCTCCTGCTTTGCGGGGCTCCGCTCCAGATACTCCAGTGCGGAAGCGAGGAGCTCAAGCGCTTCCGGTGAATGCTCCGTGCGGTTTGAAAGATCAAGCTGGGAGAAAAGAATGCGGATATTCCCCTCCTTGAATTCCAGCAAGGGCGCATAGGAGAGGTTGAACCCTCCGTGGACCAGCGGCATCCAGTCGCCGATGCAGGGCTTTTCCGGGACGACCGTGGATACCGCGCCACGGTATCCCGCCTGAATATTGCCCCAGATGGGAATTCCGACCCATTCCCTGCGGCGGTCATAGGGAGCTTTCAGCGTGCTTGCCCCGCGCCAGTCGGAGAGCGGTTTACCGCTGAACTCCGGAACAATCGGAAAGAGTTTGCGCAATCCGTATTCGGTGCTGCGGATTCCGAGCCGGTTCCAAAGCACGGAGTGTGTCTGTTCCAGTATCAGCAGTTTGACGCCGGATGCCGCGAGTTTACCAAGGTTGTATGGGGATTTTTCGAGAGCGTTCCGTCCGATAATCAGAATCGACCCGGTCGCGGGAGTTCCGCTGCGGATCGGCAGGCTGAGTTCCGCCAACAGTTTCCGCGCTCCGCCCTCCGGATCGAAACAGTAGAGGGGGGATTTCAGCTTTGCTGTGCGTCTGTTGCCGATGGTGAAGCGGAATGTGTCTTCCGTTTGGCCGTTGGAGTAGACGAAACGGGCTTTCAGTTCCAACGCGTCCGGGGCATCCGGCGGAACCGGAAAGTCGATCCGGACAAATTTCCGTTCTCCCGGTTCCAGCGTTTCGGTTCCTTCCTTTTTCAGATTCAGGCCGGAAACCGTGCATGTATATTGAATTGTTTCCCGGTGAAGCGTATCGTTGAGAAGCATCAGGGTTTTCCGTATGGTTTCCCCTCTCAGAAAATAAGAGTTGCGTCCCGTGAAGTCACCCGGTTTTCCGGCGATGAGCCCCAGCAGCGGACGGTTCGCTTCCTGGACCGCCTTGCCGACTGTTGTTTCCTGAGAGCCGAAGTCGAGCGGACCGTGAAGGATATAGTCCGGCGAGATTCCGGTGCGTTTCAGATTGCGGAACCGTCCGTCATTCAGAACAGTAATTCCGCTTCCACCCTCCCAGAACTGATAATGATCCCAGAATGCCATTCCGGAAAGCCCGTGTCCGCGGAAGCTGGGGATCGTTTCCCGGAGCATCATTGCCTGAACTCCTGCCACGGCGGGACTTTTCATCATCCAGGTATAGCGGCTGACAGGCACCTTTTTGCCGCCGAACGTCTGTGCCTGGCTGTCCAGAAAGATTTTCTGGACGCCGTCGATGGAGTAGGCCTTTTCACCGAGATACTGGGCGAGATATTCATTCAGCCAGACGGACATAACCTGCGGTCCGGACCAGATGAAGCCCGGCCCGCGGTAACTGGTCCAGGAAGGCAGGTGCGGAATGCCGTATTCCACGAATACCAGCGGCAGATGGCTTTGCTTCGACCATAATTCAAGATAATCACGCCGTTCCTGAAGCGGCATCCAGTTAAGATAGCAGTTGAGCGTAATGAGCGGGCTGCCGGAAATGCCGGACGAATGGCGGTAGTGCGGGCGCGCAGGGTCAAGGCTGTTGACGATCCTGTCCGCTTTTTGTGCGGTGATATTGTTTTGCGGGTTCCATGCGTAAGTTCCCGGAATGCCGCTGCCGAGTCGGACCGGGTTGTCCGAATCTCCCCATCCGGAGGAGTTGTGGGTTGATGCGTACATGACGACTCCCGGAACGTTCTGGAAACGGCGGATCAGATATTCCGTACAGGCTGTGTATGCTTTGACCTCTTCCGGCGTATCGAAATTGTAAAGTACGGGATTCGGCAAAGTCAGTGCGGTCAGAATGCCGTTTCTGGAATATTCTTTGTAAAACGCATCCTGATAACAGACGTCACCCGGAGAAAAGTTATAGTTGAGCGCATAGCAGAAATTGAGTCCGCAGCGGCGCATGAGTTCCGCGTTGTGCCTGAAATTCTCCGGAATGTTCGGCCCCGCACCATACCAGGGGAAGAGTGACGGCGTGATCTGCAGTCGGATGACTTTTCCGTTCAGCAGAAAATTCCGTCCTGAAATGGAAAATTCACGGAACCCGAATTCTTCGGGATAGAGCGTGTCGATTATCTTGCCTGAGGCGTCTTTGAGCGATACAGACGCGGTATAGAGATTCTGCGGATGTTCCGGATCCCACAGTTCCGGCGCGATCCATTTTTCCGTGAAGCGGAACCGGCGCCGGTGCTCCGTCACCGTTCCGGAATGGAAGCGTTTTATTTCCCTGCCTCCGTTGGAGATGCGCACTTCCAGAGAACACCCTTCCGGGAGTCTGCCGAGGAAGCCCGTATCGAAAGTGATCGTACCGTTCGAAGTGGAGGTAATGACATGCATATCGCTGATCCGGGCACCCGACGGTTCCGCGCGCAGCCAGACATCGCCGTTGATGCCGCGGCGGGTAACTTTCTTGTCTTTGATGTGCATCCGGTTGATGTCGCTGTACGAGACCTCCTTCAGACCTTCCGGTTGAGCTGTGAGCAGAATGACGAGGTCGTGTGTTTTACCCGGACGGATTGATCCTGTGAGATCAAGCGCTCCTCCGGGAAAAGCGATGGAGCCTGTTTCTTTTCCGTCGATAAAGACCTGCGCGAATATCTGGAGATACGACAGTTCCAGAAGAATTTTTCGATCGTTCCAGTGTGCCGGAATGGAGATGCTCCGGCGGTACCATGCGCGGTTGACGGTTTTGCCGTCCAGTTTGGAGTCCGTTCCGTCGGGATTGTAGATGCGTTGGAAACTGCCGGCTTGTCCCCAGCCGTCGAATCCGGGCCAGATGCCGGGAACCTTGAAGTAATATTTGAATTCCGCCGGCAGGGAACTCCCGTTTTTGACGGCTGGCTGGAACTGCCAAATGCCGTTGAGACAGATCCGTTCGCGTGTCGCTGTGACGGTGCGTTCCGCATCGTCGAAATTCCAGAGTCGTTTCGTGTCAAAAGGCTCAACGGGAGGCATTTCTTTTGAGGAAAGAGGAGTCACTTTGAGTTTACGGAAAGAGGCTTTTCCTTTATTACCCCAGTTGCCTACTGCAAAAGTAAGAGCGGAGGCATCCGCAGGGACCCGGTAGATTTGACGGAAAGACTGCCAGTCGGAAGTTCCTGTTTTCCGGATTGTCCGAGGCCAGTCGCCGGCGCGTTTGCCGTCCGGCTTGAGAAACCAGAACGCCAGTCCGGCGTCCTGCCAGGATTCCTTGCCCCGTACAACGTCTTCCGTGCGCATTTCCAGTTCAACCAGCAGGAGGTTCCATTCTTTCCGCAACGGAAGCCAGGCACGGACTTCTCCGTTGCCATTGAACTCGGCATTCACTTCCGTTCCGTTTTTTGCCACGGAACCATTCCGGTTATTTGGCTTAAGATGCAGCAGTCTGTTGTTGGAGTGAATCAGAAGATTCGCTTCGCTGTGCAGAGCCGTGCAGTCCGCTTTCTGTTCGGCGGCGAATCCGGCTGCACATGCCAGCAGGAAGGACAAGCCGGCGAGACATAAATTTCTGTTCATTATCGTTTTTCTTTCCGTTTGCTTTCTTTTTATTTAAAACCAGGTGAAGCCATCGGTTCCGTAATAAAAATTTCCTCCGCCCCAGGGAAAGGCTTTTACAATGTTTTTCAACCATAGCAAACTTGAAAGCCCGGCACTGCCGTCGCCCTTCAGGATGTTGATGCGCTGCGGGTGATGAATCGCCCAGACATGGCTTTGCCAGGTGGAGGAACCGTTCCAGTTCAAGCAGAGATTGGCGCGTCCCTGCAGAGTTCCCTGTACTTTGGAATCCGCAAGCATCATGCATTGGGACGCCTGCTTGAATTTGCGGAGATTCCATGCGATTTCATCCCATACATTGGGGTCCGATGACATGGAAACGGTAAGGTTGGTATAACCCGTTCCATCGACAGCGTAAAGTCCGACTCCGCGAACGAAATTCCCGGAGATTTTCCCCCAGAGATTTCCGTTCCAGTTGTCTTCTTTCGGGCAGAAAAACAGATCTTTGTCACTTGTTTTCACATATTTCATCTCAATCATCATTTTCGCATAGGAGCCGGTGTCACCGGAACGCGCATAAATATAGTCATCGGAATCCGAACCGTAGGTGTGAAGAGCGATTCCCATCTGTTTCAGTCCGTTGGTACATTGTGAAATCGTTGCCTTTTCCCGTGCGGCGTTCAGTGCGGGAAGAAGAAGTCCTGCAAGAATTACAATGATTGCAATTACGATGAGGAGTTCCAGCATGGTAAACGGGATCTTTTTCATAAAAACGACGGTGCTCCTTTTTTCATTTTTTTTAATTGGATACTTTTTCATAAAACGGCAGTGCTCCTTTTTTTAATTTTTTTAATTTGGAACTTTGTATTCCGGTTATATTATACTATATTTCCTGAAAAATGACAAGATGTTTTTTGTATCAATAAGGAGAATGTTATGGCAAATGAAAAAACGGACGGAAAAGATTTTTTTACCGCACGGATCGGTGAGAATAAACCGCCTGCAATTCCCCTTCCGTTCTATCCGCTCAGTACGGGAATCAGTACCTATGAAAGAGGCGAAGGTGAACAGATTGGAGGTATTTTGAATCAATTCGTGCGGATAAGCTGGCTGCTTTCCGGAACGTATGAGACGTTGATTCTTGACAAAAAATGCCTGGTTGGAAAGAATACGGTCTGGTACACTCTTTATGGCGAGGAGCGGCAGGGGACGACGGTTTCCGGCTCGTGCCGTCTCCGCTGGCTGGTGATCGACGGTCCTCTTGCGGAGAGCGTCATGCTTTCATTCCGTTATCCGAGAATCCGGACGGTGCCGGAGTACCCGGAGCACCTTTTCGCGGAACTGGATACGATCATGTCCGAGGTCTCGCCGGAGATGGTTCGCCGTAAAACGTGCCTTGTCATGGAAATTCTGGCATCCATGGCGAAGACGGATGATTCCCTGTATTCCATGGAACGGCTGGTGCCGAAATGTCTGGCGCTGATTCGGAGCAGCATTTCCGATCCGGATTTCGGACTGGAGACATTGTGCGAACGTTTTTCCGTCTCCCGTGCCACGCTGTCACGCCTGTTCCGGAAAACCGCGCACATTTCCCCGGGACGTTTCATTTTGAGCGAAAAACTGGCGCGTGCGGTCGCCCTGCTGTCCGGAAGTGATCTGCCGATTGAATCCGTGGCGAAACAGTGCGGTTTTCGGGACCGCCCGACTTTCACCCGCTTCATCAAGCGCTCCAAAGGAATGAGCCCTTCGGAATTCCGGGAAAGATTCTCCCCGGAGCTCTCGGCGGATGGCGGGCTCCGTCCCCGTGGACATCATGAATAAAGAACTGTCCGGGAGACGGAACCGTTTACCGGATTCCTGCTTGTGTTTGTCTCCTCGTGTGCATCTGCTGTGGGAGTGCCACGATCATGAGCATCGCGAGGTAGAGACAATTCCGCTTAAAATCTCCGCCGGCAAAAGATTAAACCAAAACGGAAGAGTTTTCAAGGATTTTCACTCCTGCCGCACAGGCAGGGCAATCGCACCATTTGGCGCCCCCGGCTTTGATTTCCCGGGCGTGCGCCGCCATGGCTCTGGCACGCTCCGCTCCAAAAATCTGTGTGCCGAGCTCCGATTCGAAGAAAGGAATGGTCTGGTCAAGTGTGCAGACATCTTCCCTGATCTCCTGCAGCAGTGCGGCTGCCGCAGTCTTTTCCGCATCGGTTCCGAGTGCATTCAGGTAACTCCGTCCGGCGTCTTTGAGTTCCTGACAGCAGGATGGGGCGGCAATCATCTCCTTTACGGTTTCAACGAGTTCGTTCTTGTTCATTTTCTGTCTCCTGTTGATTGGTTGTTTGTATTATTTGAGAGCAGGACTATCTGCTGCTCCGGGACTATTTTTTCTGATTCATCTCCGCGTTGCGGACGTTATCTAGCACCCGTTCCAGGAGCTCCTCCAACTGCGTGATTTCGCTGACGGAGAATCCCTGATAGGTCAATTCCGTCATCTGATCGGTTACCGCCCGATATTTCTTTTCCAGAGAACGCGCCTTCGGGGTCAAGGCGATCAGATACTTCCGGCGGTCATTGGAGTCCGCCGTCCGCCGAATCAGCTGTTTCTGTTCCATGCGGTCCAGCATACTGGTCAGCGTGGTGTTGGCCAGACCGGTTTCTTTTGCCAGTTCCTGAATGGAGATAAGATCGTGATTCCACAGAACATACAAAATACGCCCCTGCGGACCGTTGAATTCATGAATGCCCTGATCGGTCAGCATTTTATCCAGTAAACGGGCAAGATGCTGCTTGATCAGGGTGATCTGCATACCTATTTTTTTGTCTGCCATACGCGTCCTCTGTTTGATTCGTGGTGATAACTTTCTATATAATATATTACCATATAGAAATATTTCAAGAGGGGTAATGATTTTTTTCCGGAAATGTTTGGCAGATCTACTCCGGATATGGATTTTTTATCTTTTCATAGTTTGATAGTATTGTCAATTATTCAATATTTAAGCTGAAATGCTTCTGATTTGCAGTGCGGCAGGAAAAGACACTGTATTTTTCGCATATCCCGTTGCGATTCCACAAGAGTATCTGCATTGAACCTTTGACCGTCCCTGAAATGGTACTGCGTATTTTCCCGCTCATCTCAGTAAATTCATCTGATATATCATGCCGTCCGCATGGCGTTGCCGTATTTTGCAGCCTCCTTGTCTGATGCTTGCATAATACAGCACATATCTATGGATGACGCAATCTAACATTATCTCCGTTTTCTGCCGGATAGGCGGGAAAACGGAGGAAGAATGTTTTGGTATGCCGTGCGATAACCGGAAGTTTCATTTCCCTGCGAGAAATTCGATATTGTCCAACCAGATCGTATTTCGCTGATGCTGGGGGAGAGAAAACTGCAGCTTCGCCATTCTCTCCAAAAGAGCCGGGTACATGGCGGTATCGGTGGGGACATCGAACAGAAAGCGGAATTCCCGCCACTGTTCGCCGAGTTTGAAATCAGCGGAGGCGTAAAGGTGCTTTCCTCCCTTGTTGATGCGGGCGGTAAAGTTGATGATAGCGCGCAGAGCGGCGGGTGAGTCCGCTTTTGCCCAGAAACGGAGTTCAACCTTTTTGCCGGGGCGGATTGGAAGATAGATACTGGCAATTCCAAATTTCCCGTCGGTCTCCGGAGAAAGTTCCAGACTTTTTCTGCCGGATAAAAATGCCGGACTCTGCACGATTTTCAATTCTTTGAAAGGAGATTCGTTTATTCTGGAAAAACTGACGGGTGCGATGTTTCCGGATTCAAAATCGCCGTCCGGCAACAGATTTTTTTCTGTTTCGGAAGGCGTGAGAGCTTCAAGTTTGATATTTTTGACGGAAACTTTGCCGGTGGGCCCCGGATTCATGCTGAAGCAGACTGTCGGTTCGGAGCCTGTTTCGCCAGGGAAATACTGGATGTACTTTTGATAGTGCTCTGTCGGGTTCCAGTCCAGATAAAGTTTTTTGTTTTTTTCTCCTTTGTAGTCAATCAACACGAATGTACGCGGAATTCCGTCTTCGGACTTTCCCTCCCACGAGAGCCGGTAGAAGATGCCGGTTTCTGTCTTTGGGGATTTGCCTGCAAGCCACGGCCAGCCCTTGCCTGAATATCGTACGGAAAATTCTCCGGGCGTGACCGCCTGCCAGGAGGATTTGGGTTGGAGCTCCAGTTCCACCCCCTCCGCGGATATGCAAAGAATGGATGCGATACTGGCAATGATTGAATTTTTGATTTTCATTTTATTTTGTTTCCTTTTTTACAATGGTGAAGTTGCAGCGGTTCCGGTACAGTTCCGGTTTTCCCGAAAGAGTGTTTTCTTCCTGTTTTTTCCCGCAGGAGTAATTGTTGATTTTTATGTCGAAACCGAGATAATCGCCGGTTCGCAGGGGAAAGGTTAGATCGAAACTGTAACCGGTACTGGAATGTTTCACGTCAAGTTCTGCTTTGCTGTCGGCAAAAGGACCGAGCGATGAGAACTGTTGCTTCGCATAAGGGGTTATGAACAGCCGGAAATTTCCATTTGTGTAGTTCTGCGGATGACGCATCGGGGTAATTTCCGGCGCCGGATCGAAAAACAATTCAACCGAATCGGTTTCCCACGGTTTTGCATTTTCGGGCGTTCCCGGTCTGTCAGCATCGGCTACATTCATCTGGAGGCGAATCTTTTCCCCGTCAAAATGAATGGAGCCTCTGGCGTTTTTCATTTGAAATTCCTTTGCGTTTACAAGTTCGCGGTTATTGATGACGGTGACCGGAACGGAAATGGTCCGGCCGTTTGCCGCAATTTGAATGGCTGCCTTGTCAGGACGGGTTTTGTCTGTGATGAGCGGCAGGCGTACAGCGGTTATTCCTCCGGGAGAAAGAGTGAAACGGACCGGTTTCTCTGCCGCAGGAGAACCGGACAGACCGACAATGCCGCTTTGTGGTTTGCCGGTTGTATTGTATAAGGTAATCAGGAGGAGATTACCGATACGGCGAGCGACCGGTGCGCAGAAGATCGGCTGTTCCAACCTGGGCGCCAGAGCTTTCAGCCTTGCCCGGAATTCCCTGTCGCCGAGTTTGCCGGGTTTCAGATAGAATGGAGCATCTCCAAGCTCCTTTCGACCGGGAGGAAGCGGATTGCCGAAAATATCATATACTTCAAAGCCGGAGAGGTCGGCGGAAAGCCCTTTGACCTTGAGATAGTTCCAGATCGCGGCAACCGCTCTGCCGTCTTTTTTATAGACATAGCAGATTCCTCCGTGAGGATAACGGAATTTATCAAGGACTTTTGCTCCTTCAAAAAATCTTGCCAAAGCATTGTAGGCGACGAAATTTTCCGAAGGGATCAGTTCCTGAAAATTCTTCGAATTGATCATGTTCGGTGTAAGCATTCGTTTCCATAAATATTCTCCGGGTATGGCAATAGATTGTACCGCACCTTCACCGAGGTCGACGAGAAAGCGCCATGCCACATGATGCGGCTGACAGAGAATTTCCTCATAGGTGTCGTGCTTGGCGTTGTGGTCGATCAGGTAATAAAGCTCGGTGTTCCACAAGGGGAGGGGACGGTGGGGAGCCAGATTTTTCCGGAGATCGGCAATGTATTTGTCCGCCGGATAAATGGCTCCGAGCTCGCGTCCGCCGTAAGGATGAAAGCTTGCTGCATCGACATATTGGAGACCGCCGAGCTTGATGCACTGATCCATCCACGGACGTGCAGCTGCATTGAAATCGCTGGTCAGACAGAATCCGGTGATTTGGGCATCCGGTTGAGCACTGCGGATTGCCCGTTCGGCGATTTTCAGATATTTTATGTATGCTTCGGGGGAGAGATACAGATTCGGCTCGTTGGTGATTTCATAGACGGGAACCCGTCCGTTGATATGCTTTACCGTCTTGTGGATATAATTTTCAAATGCATCTTCTGGAGGAAGCAGAATACGTCCATGGAAAGGTTTCCGGCAGTTGGGCGGATTGTTTTTCACGCGTTCCGCGAGCGGCATTGCCCACGGGGGCAGGCTCTGGTTTTGCCAGCGGGAGCGGATGTCGTTTTCGATGAAGCAGTTCCCTAAGACCGGAAACAGAGTGATGTTGTTCTTTGCGTACAGTTCCAGCTGGCGGTCGAGATGGGTGAAATTGAACGTTCCTTTTTCCCATTCAACGGCAGGCCAGTCCACACCGCGGACTCCGCCGTCGTGATCGCGCAGAATCCGGCATCCACTTTTGCTCAACAGTTCAATGTGTTTGCCGAACGGTGCATTGAAGCACTGGTACGAAGGATATTTCGTTTGGGGGTACTGCCGGAAATAGAGCCCCCCGTTGAAGCTGACGGTGTAGTCTTTGGTAATATCCACGGGCTTGGCCTCATAGAGACCGATCACCGAGTAGAAACCGTCATGCGCGATCAGGTTTTTTCCCGTGGTCACAACTCTTACGGCTCCGAAGCGTTCCGGCGCTGTCCGGAAAGGGTACTCCATCGTTTTTCCGGGCGGAAGATTAACCGCGATTTCTCGGAGGAAAAGAGTTTTTCTGCTGTATTCGTCGATTCCGCGGACGGTAACTGTTTCCTTATAATCTTTGCCGGTCGGATTGAAAACTTTCAGGATAAGTCCGACCTCTTTTTCCGTTCCCAGGGTGTAGAGATGGCTATTTGGAACGGCTGCTGCTTCGACCGTTTCCGATTTTGCCGCAGAGCCGGTAATTTTCAACCCGTCGAACCATAGTGTGTTGGAACCTGCCTCGTCATGTCTGCCGGGACGGATCAGGAGGTGATAGTATCCGGCTTTTTGTGTTTTGAACTTTTTTGTGAATTTTTTCCATCCGACTCCGGTATTTACCACAATGCTTTCCGCAGACCATTGCGGATCGACCTTGAAGATTCCCAAATAGACCTTTTCTCCGGCTGCTGCACTTCTGATTTTTCCTTCAAAATGATAAACCGTATCCGCCTGAAGCAGGAATTCTTTGGAAAAAATGTTATAGTTTTCTTTGTAAGGATTCTCCAGCTTCAGCGAGTTCTTGCCGTGTCCGGGGGCTCCTGGATAAAGTTTGAGCGGGATGAAATCAAGACCGGGATTCGTATCGGTTCGCAAGTGGCGGATCAGAGCGAATCCATCCGTTCCGAGTTCGAACGAGCCGTTGAACGGCAATGCCGAAACACTGATGCTTATGCCTAGAAGCATCAGTAATAATCTATAATGCGTCATTTTCTTTTTCCTTGTTTTTTTTGTTTTATTCCCAATACATGCCGGAGCCGTCCGGAATAAATATTTCCCGAAATTTTTTATCACTGAAATGCAGAAAGTTAAGCGTTTCGACATGAGAGTCGACAAAAAGCAGATTATCGCGGTTGAGATGACGGGCTGCCAGCCATTCCGCTGAAACTGTCACGTTATGATAATGGCGGGCATTGTTTGTGTCTTTGAAGACGCTATTGTTTGAATGATTGATGTTGGAGACATCCCAGCAGGTCCCGGCTCCGGAGGGGCGGCGGCACCTGCTTAATTTTTTGAAAGAATATTTGTACATTCCCGTACTATTGTCCTTGTAGCCGCCGTAACGCAGATTCCAGGTAAGATTGGTAACGGGATACCCCTGGTTGGAATTGGAACCATCATGCCGGAACAGATCTTCCGGTTTCCCTCCGGGGCAGATGAAGATGGATTTTTCTGTGTTTTTAGCCAGTTCAAAATCGCGTCCGGTCGCATACGGGTGTATCCGGGTGATCCAGTTGAGCTCGTAATTCATCGGGGCGGAACCCCAGGCACTCAGTGTTGCCGGAGGCCACCAGTCGTCGTAATCCGCAGCATACGCTAACGCACCGGTACCGATTTGTTTGAGATTGCTGACACAGGAGATCGCCCGTGCTTTGTCGCGTCCTCTGTTCAGAGCCGGAAGCAGAATACCGGCAAGAATTGCTATAATAGCAATAACAATGAGAAGTTCTGTAAGGGTGAAATATAATATTTTGTTTTTGAAGTATGGAAAATGCTGTGTCCGGAAGGATGGACCGTGCGTTGTTTTCATGATTGAACCTCTTTCTTTTTGCGGTTTTTGCATACCTTGCTTTTACCGTCAATGTCCGGACGGGATGCAGAACAGCAGATCTGCCGCATGTGCACCGGGATAGTCCGTCAATACGTCGTATGTTTCCTCCAGATCATTTACCATCGAACAGAGCTGAATGAATTCTGTTTCGTCGCTGGCTGCGATCTGCCGGAAGGGCCATTTCTGCTTTTTGCAGAGATACGGTGCAAGGTAATGGAATGCGCACTTGATTCCTTCGTCCCAAAGATGGATGCCCCATTGTCTGGCGTAAGCGTTGATCCGCATCAGCGAAAGCAGATTGAAACAGCTGTAGCTGAGAGAAAGGGTCCGGACGAACTCAAACGGCTGTTCCCCAAGGAATGTGATCTGGTTTTTCATGCGCGGCAAAGTATTTTCCCGGATTACTTTGCAGGCGAGTCCTTCCAGATTCAGAAATGCACATATTGCTGTTACCTGTGCATCGTGCCAGTTGCCGTGGTTATTATTCCAGGAGGCTTCTCTTTGGACAAACGGAGTACTTAAAATCCAAAGCAGGTAGTCTTTGAGCCAGGAACGGAAAGCCTCCGCATTTCCGGCGGTCCATTCCCTGTTTTCCGGAAGAGAAGCGACCGCTTCGATCAACTGACAGAGAGGGTGGAAGTCTATGATGCCGCCGCCTTCTTCATTGCCGGGTGTCCGTTGTGCATAATTGAGATGAGGCCGCATATAGGTCTCCGGTTCCAGAAACCAGGTCTTGAGCAGTGTTCCCGCCCGTTCCGAAAAGCGGGTGTCGCCGGAAAGATTTCCTGCTGCGACCAGTACCGTTACACGCCGGCAGAAAGCCATCCAGCGGACGATATCGCAAACTTCAAAATCCGGATTGATACAGCCGTCGCGGTAAATCCACGGTCCGTCTGGGTTTCTGGGATCGGGGAACGAATACTTGGGGATACTGGAGTAGTCGTGAACATCGCCGAACAGCGGTTTTTTCTTTTTTTGCGTGACCGCCAGCGGTTCCAGCGGCAGATAGGATTCCGCTTCCCGAATCAGCCCCCTTACGAGTTCCGCCGGGAGCGATTGTTTTTTCTTCACCCAATATTCCGGAGTGCAGACATGAAAACCCATTTGAGCTCCTTTCTTCTATATTTTTGTGGAACGGACGGAAGTTCCGCCGCTTGATTTGCGTTGAATGAAAGTCATCGGTACTTTTACGGAGGCGGGAGGCTCCGACGGGCGGTCGATCATTTTCAGGAGCAGGGTACAGGCTTCTTCAACCAGAACTTTGTGGTCGAAGGTGGCCGTGGTCAGCGGTACGGTTGAACCATAGAGAAATTCCAGATTTTCCAGTCCGGCGACCCCGATGTCTTCCGGGACGCGGAATCCCAGTTTGGATAATTCCTGAATCACTTCGACAGCCAGCTTATCATTGGGAACGAAAAAAGAGTCCGGGGGCTGCTGTGACTCCATGATCTCCCGGAGTTTCCATCGTGTTTCCGGTTTTCTGATGTGCCATTCCAACGGTGGGAATGCCTGGAGTCCGGCCTCTTTCATCGCATCATAATAAGCCTGAATTCGGGGGACGAAACTGGCCTGGTTGAATTCTGTGGAGTCGATCGTGATCACTCCGGTCCTGCGGTAGCCGTTGCGAATCAGATGATGCATTACGTCCAGGCTCCCCTGGTAAAAATCCGGTGTTACGGACGGTAGTCCGCAGTTGTTGCCGAGGCTTGTGATGAAGACGCAGGGAATTTTCCGCGCGGTCAGCTGCTCCATCAGCGGCGTGCGCAGAGTAATCAGCGCGCCCGCCAGATTGTCGAGATCGTGCGTGGGGAGCAGTTCATCCTCCTGCAGTGCGAGATCAATGTATCCGGCTTTGCGGACGGTACGTTGGAAGCAGGTGTAGCGGAGAGCATCTTGCTGATCGAGCCGGGTGTTGCCGGGTTTGTCGAAAATATAGGCAAGCAGTTTTTTATCCAGCCGTTTCTGCACATCGCGTGCGACGAACGTTCCGCTTCCTTTGAAAGTCTCCAGACAGCCGGCGTTTTTCAACGACTGCACCGCCCGGAATGCGATTACATAACTGCAGTTGAATTCCGCGCACATTTCCCGGATTGACGGCAATTTTTCGCCGGCAGCATATTTCCCTGTTTTCAGCCGCTGCAGAAGCTCGTCTTCCACTTTCCGTACCAACATGATTCATTACCTTTGAGTATATTTATGTTATATCACTTGACTAAATTATAATACATTTTTGAAAATTGTCAATAGGAAAAAGAAAAAAATCCGGAATTTTTTCTGGAATATAATCCGGATCGGTTCATTCTTTTTATAACTGGATCGCTGAATTTTGATTTCTTCCAGCAAAATCAGTTTTTCCAAAAATTACGCTTCCTCAAATACGGTAATGCGTCATATCACTGACGGACGGAGCAAATCGAAGCCATACATCAGCATGATGCCCACGATGCATGCAGAAATGCACAGACGATGAATACCATTCCCGCAACCGGAAGACAGATTGCTTTCCAGAAACGCTTGTTGCGGAAAAACAACGGAATCTCCGGTCTTTTCCGGATCCTGAAATATCCGATCAGCTCAATCAGCGTGACAGTCAGAAACAGAGGCAGCAGAAGCTCCACGCCGGAAGAGCCGTAACTCACGCTCAAAGGCCAGATACTGCCCAGCAAGGCAAGTTCACCGAAATCCAACCACGACGGACGAATCAGTGCCAAAATGACAAATGCCGCCATCCCAACTGAAAAAACAACGGAACAGAGCAGATAGACTTCCATTCAGCGTTCCTCCTTCCGCTTTCTCTTCCGGATGAAAAACTGATAAACGGCGACCCAACCTCCGGTCAGAATGAGTCCGGTGATGTAGAAAGTCCAGATCACCATCGGGGTTTCCAAAAATTCCGGTGTGCAGTAAACCGTTGCCTGCGGCGGCAGCCCGTCCGGCAGTCCCCAGCGCGTCGCGGGAAGATTGTCCAGCGTCAACTCCTGAATCGAAGAACCGGTGAGAGCGGAGAAATCGGAAAGACGCGGCAAACGGCGCAATTCCAGTTCTCGTATGGAAATGCTCTCCAGCCCGTCGAGATTTTCAAGTTCCAGATTGCTCAGGGACAGTTTCTTCAACCGGGGCGCTTCCGGAAGCCGGAGCGTTTTTCCGCCGATTCCGCTCAGACGAAGTGTCTCAAGATTGGGGAAGCGCAGGCACGCCAGCCGTTCAAAATTCCAGATTCCGCCGGGGCGCGGGCGGCTCAACTTCCGGGGGGCTGCGGTTTCGTACGCAAAACCTCTACCGGTGTCAAAGGTGAGGCTTTTCAGTGATTCATGACGAAAGACCGGGAACTCGCGCAGGCGTGGCGCGGACAGCTGCAGCGAGCTGACCGGAGCATCGGGAGAGAGCAGAAGCCGTTCCAGTTCCGGTGCGTTGCAGATGACAAGTCTGTTCAGATTGGGGATCCCGCGCAGATCCAGTTCTTTCCCGTGCAGGATGTTGATGTTCAGGGTTTCCAGTTCCGGGAAGTTTCTGCCGTTCAATTCCTCTGCATCAAGTTCGCCCCAGTAGTTTCCGGAGATCGTTCTCAGCCGGTCGGCGGGCAGAAGCCTGAGATTTTTCACTTTTCCGCGCGAAAAGGCGAAGCTGTCCAGATGAAACTTCTGGAGCGGTGCAAGATCGACCGCCGAAAGCGGTGTATTGCAAATCTGATCGACGGAAATGCTTCGATATCCCAGATCCGGCAGGTCGGGAATCCGGATATGACTGCCATCGCAGCAGATTTCCAGCGAATCGTATTTTCCGGAATCCCATTCCGAGCGCAACCGGATCAGTGCATCCGTCCGATTCAGATACAGCCGGTAGTCATCGCCATACAGCGCTATACAGAAAACGAAAAGAATCAGAACCTGCAGAAAATTTCTTTTCATGTGTATTCGTCTCCTTTTCAATGCTTGAAATTATTATTCATCCTGTGGCGGAAATCGCAATTCGGCAAATGGCAGAATGGAATAATTATTGCTTTTGCAATATAACGTTCCGATATCTCTTTTGCAAGCAGAATTTTTTTTCGTTTGCAAGTAGAACTTTGTGCGAATATTTTTACGGAATTCAATCTGCCGGGTACGCATTGTGCAGAAACGCCCGGTCTTTGAAATGTACCGCACATTGCCGTTTGACATAACAGGAGAAGCAATGTGCAGAGACAGGTGGGACGGAGCGGAGCAGATAGAATTCTTTCGGTATATGGTTGAAAGAGTATCCCTTGCGACGAATACAGGAAATTTGCAGAGGATACTGGCAGTCAGGAAACTTTTATGGAGTAAAATCGGGAAAAAACGGATTTTTTCAAAATGCCTATTGACAAAAATCAGCTTTTGGTGTATAATTTAAATATGATTCACCGCTGAATCATGATTAAAATCAGATCGGAGGCGTCGGAATGAGAGTGACATTGAGCGAGGTTGCGAAAAAAGCAGGAGTTTCCGTGGCGACGGCGGCAAAGGTGATTTCCGGAAACAAGGGCAATATCCGCGTCAGCGAAAAGACACGGGAAAAAATCCGCATGGCCGCGGCGGAAATGAATTACCGCCCGAATTATAATGCTCAGCGGCTCGCCGGACGTGCAAGCAAGGTGATCGGGATTCTGATTGAGAAAAACGCGTCCGGACCGTTGTTTCAGATGCTCGGAGAGATCGAACGGGAGGCCGCGGAATACGGTTATCGCTGCATGATCGGCGAATTTAAAAAAGAGGTCCGGCTGCAGCGGGAGCAGTATGATATTTTCATGCAGCATGGAGTGGATGGTGTGATCTGTATGCCCAGCGACTATCTGGAAGATTCCCCGGAGTTTCAGCAGGCGTTTGCCGGGGTGTTGGGAAACACCGTTTTTGTGGATAATCCCTGTCTGCCCGGTTCGGCGTATATTCATGTGGACCGGAAAGCGGCGATACGGAACGTTGTCCGGCATTTGTATGAACGGGGAGCCAGACGGATCGCACAGTTTCGCGGCAATGTGCCGTACCGCACTTCCGTCGAGCGTCGCGACGGGTATTTGCAGGCGATGGCGGAGCTCGGTTTTTCCGTGGAAGACACCTTTCTCATTGAAATTGAACCGCATTTTACGGGACCGGAAACGATGGCGGATGCGGAACGGGTTGTCCGGGAGTACATCATACCGGGAAAGATCGACGCGGTGACGGCTTCCAACGATCTTTATGCGGCGGCTCTGCTGAACCGGCTTCATGCCGCCGGGTTGCGCGTTCCGGAAGATGTGAGGGTGGTCGGATATAATAACAGCGATTACACTTATTGTACGCAGCCGCCGCTGACGAGCGTTGACGACAATGTCCGCCGGCAGGCAAAGGCGGTTGTCGCTCTGCTGCTGCGGAAGCTGGAGGATCACGCAGTACAGGGTGAATATGAACGGATCATTCCGGATCTGGTTGTCCGGGAATCAACATGAAAATAATAATGAAATGAGGTGAAATGTGGAATTCCGATGGCAAAAAATGTTCTCTTTGGCGGTCGCGGCTCTGGTCACGTCCGGTTCGGCGGCGGAACTCAGACTGTTTGCAAATCCCGCCGGAGTCGCGGCGGAATATCCTATGACGCTTCAAGGGACGGTGCCGGAACGGTGGGGCGGAAAAGGGGTTGTTGTCCGGCAGAACGGTGAGGCGTTCGAGGCGGTTTTGTCCGGTACGGATTTATGGCCCGGGTTTGCGCTCCGTCCGGAAAAACAGAAATTCTGGGATTATTCAAAATGGAATCTGCTGCTTGCGGATGTGGAAAATCTGGATGTTCACGGTCAGGTGGATGTGCATGGACGCATCTATACCGAATCGCCGGATGGAAAAGTGAAGCGGAGCGTGTATAATACCGTGACGCTGAATCCCGGCGAAAAACGGACGTTGAAAATTCCGTTTTCCGATATTGACACTTCGTTCGGAGCGGTTTTACCGGGAGTCGCGGCGGGACCGGGCGGACTTGATATGAAACCGAATATTTATGCCGGAAGGGTTGCGTCGCTCTCTTTTTATTCGCGTGCTCCCATCATGTATGCCCGGAACGGAAAGGCGCATCTGCGGATTTCCAACATCCGTTTCGCGCTCCGGGAAAAGGAAACGGCTCTGCCGGAAAGTTCCGCATCCTTCTTTCCGTTCATTGACCGGTTCGGGCAGTATATTCATGGAAACTGGAGCGGGAAAATCCGTTCACCGCAGGATTTGAAGGCGCAGCGGAATGCGGAAAAAACGGAGCTTGCCGGAATCCGGCGCATCAGCGGATGGAACCGGTTCGGCGGATGGATGGACGGTCCGCAGCTCAAGGCAACCGGATTCTTCCGGACGGAAAAGTTCAACGGAAAGTGGTGGCTTGTCGATCCCGACGGCAGACTTTTCCTGTCCAACGGAATCAATGCTGTTGTTTTCCACAGCGGCACTTCCACAAAGGGGCGCACCGGATGGTTCGCAGAAAATCCGAAGCCGGGGTTCATTGACTTCATGCAGCGGAATTTACGCATGAAATACGGGGAACCGTTTACGGAAAATCTTCACCGGACTGCTCTGGACCGTCTGGAGGCGTGGGGAATGAATACGGTCGGCGCCTGGTCGGATCAGGAACTGTACAAAAAGCGGCGGATTCCTTATACGCTGATCCTGAACGACTGGAGCCCGGCGGCTCAAATGGGCAGGATCCGGTTTTATGACGCGTTCGATCCTGCGTTCGCCCGAAATCTGGACCGTCTGATGAAGACGCGCTACGCGTGGAGCATCAATGATCCGTGGTGCATCGGATACTTCATCAACAATGAACTGCAATACGGGTCGCCGACCAGGTTTGCGGAATATATTCTGACCGCGGACCGGAAAACTCCGGGCAAACAGGAATTCTGCAGACGGCTGAAGCTGAAATACGGCACAATGGAAAAACTGAACGCCGCATGGGAGGCAAAGTATGCGTCGTGGGATGATTTCCTGACGGCGGACAAACCGAAATTCCAGTCCATGAACGAGGCCGCGAAAGCGGATTTGACCGGATTCAACGATGCGCTGACCGAAGAGTTTTTCCGCGTTTCCCGCGATGCCGTGCGGAGAAATGCGCCGAATCAGCTGTATCTCGGAGCGCGTCTGCGCGGCACCATGGATATGCGGAAGCCGGGACTGCTGCCGATTGCGGCAAAATACTGCGACGTGGTGAGTGTCAACAACTATGCGAACACCATTGCGCATGTGACGGTTGCCGGAGGGATTCCGGATGTGCCGTTCCTGATCGGGGAATTTGCCTTTCAGGTTCCCGGACGCGGCATGTTCAATTATACGCTGAGTCCCGCCGGAGTGACGCAGGAGGACCGCGCGGAGGCGTTCCTGCGTTTCTGGCAGGGATTGCTGATGAATCCGAACTATGTCGGGGCGCACTGGTTCTGTTACCGGGATCAGTTCCTGACCGGAAGGGGAGACGGGGAGAACTATGCGCACGGTTTTGTCGATGTCTGCGATACCCCGTACCGGGAAATGGGCAGAATGAGCCGCGAAGTCGCGGAGATGATGTACCGCTTCCGTTTGAACGGGCGGTTGGAACAGCTTTTGAAACAGGAGAAAAAATGATGAAATTCAAGCATGGAACCTGTCGGTTCACTCTCGTGGAACTCCTCATAGTAGTGGCGATCATCGCTATCCTGGCCGGTCTGCTTCTTCCGGCGCTGAAAAGCGCACGGGACAAGGCCGTGTCGATTTCCTGCCTCAACAATGCGTCACAGCTGATGAAAGGGCATCTTGCTTATGCGGAAGACAATGACGGTTATATGATCGTTTCAATGTATTACGGTTCGCAGATTGAGCCGTGGACGGCTTTTCTGACCCGTGAAGACAGCAGCGCCGGACAGCCGGCAGACGGCAAGGGGTATGTGACGATGAAGGCGATTCAGTGTCCCGGCAATCCGCGTCCGCCGAGTGCCGGAACCGGGAAATATTCGCTCTATTTCTCTACGCTGGGATTTCTGGCTCTGACGGATGAATATGTTTCTCCGGGCAGCGATGCACGTCTTTATAAAGGTTTTCTGCACCGGATTCCCGGAAAATACGCGGCGTACAACACCCGGAAGATGCTCGCGCCGAGCATACACCGGATGGTGGCGGATTCTGTTACCGGAAGCGGAGCGTATAAGGGATTTCCGCACTGGATGTTTCATCCGCGGTATGATTGCAGCGAGACTGCGCGGACGCATATCCGGCATAACGGGCGTGCCAACTTTGCCTATCTGGACGGACATGCCGGGAGCAATTCGTGGCCGGAACTGAAGAGCGGGAGCCAGAGATTCCGGATCGCATGGTCGGAAGCTATGACTCCGTTGGAGTGATTTCCCGGAGTTATCCGTAAAATCATATCTTTTTTCCCTGTTTTTCCATTCCTTTTTGTTCCGGAGACGTGTATAATACAGACAAAACGGAACATAAACGAAAGGATGGTTTTCATGAAACTGCGGGATGAATATTTGCGGGAGGTGTCGTTCCCCGTCGGCGGGATCGGCGCCGGATGTATCGGAGTCGCCGGAAACGGACGGCTGATCGACTGGGAGATTTTCAATCAGGCGGGGAAGGGACGGCTGAACGGGTGTTCTCACTTTGCGGTCCGGGCGGAAAGAAACGGAAAAACGGAAGCGGTCCGCATTCTCAACGGCGACTTGACAAACGCGCTTTCCGGGGAACGGGAGGGCCGCGACGCCATGTTCCGGGGATTCGGGTGGGGCCCGGCGGAAGGGACTCTGGGCGGACTTCCCCATTTCCGGAATTGCGAATTCAACGGGGAATTCCCGGCTGCGGAGCTCTCTTTTTCCGATCCCGCATTCCCTGCGCGAGTGGGCATGACCGCCTGGAGCGCGTTTGTTCCCGGAGAGTCGGATCTCTCTTCCATGCCTGCCGCGATGTTCGAGATTACGCTGGAAAACACGTCTGCCGGGTCGTGTGATTACACCTGCGCCGCCGTGCTGACCAATCCGTGGAACACCGGTACCGCGGAAAACCGGGTGGAGCATTGCGGATCCGTTACCCGGCTTCTTCTGCAGAACCGGGTGGAGCGGGACTCCTTTGACTATGGCGAACTGGCGCTTTCCACGGATGCTCCGGACGTTTCGTTTCAGGAATACTGGTACCGCGGCGGATGGTTCGATTTTCTGGAAGTTTACTGGAATGATTTGAATACGCCCGGACGGTTCCGGAACCGGCATTACTCTTCACGGACGGAATGCAGCCATGGAGCGTGTGCCACGGGAAAATGTGACAGCGGACTGCTTGCCGCCCATTTTTCCCTTGCTCCGCAGGAACGCCGCACGGTCCGTTTCATCATCTCCTGGTATGTTCCGAACCGCCGCAACACCTGGAACGGCAATGTGGAAGAAGAACTCCGGATTTCCGGTCTGACGGAGAACCGGTGGAGAAACTATTATACAAAACTCTGCTCCGGTGCGGCGGATGCGGCACAGCAGATTTTTTCCGCCTATGACCGGATCCGGGAACGGGTTTTTCTGTTCCGCAAAACTCTGCACGAGAGCACGATCCCGGAAGCGTCGCTTCAGGGGGCGGCGGAAAATCTTGCGGTTCTCGTTTCCCCGACCTGTTTGCGCGTGGAAGACGGTACATTGTGGGGCTGGGAGGGCGTCGGCCCGGAAAAAGGGTCCTGCGAGGGGAGTTGTCAGCATGTCTGGAATTATGCACAGGCTCTGCCCCTGCTGTTTCCCGATCTGGAGCGGAGCATTCGTGAATCGCAGGCGAAATACGGGATCGACGAACACGGCGGCTGGCATTTCCGTCTGCATCTGCCGCTCGGAATCAAGGCGCAGACAAACTGGATGCGTCCGTGTGTGGACGGCACTTACGGCGAGGTCATGAAACTTTACCGGGAGTGGAAGATCTCCGGCGATACCGCATGGCTGAAATCTCTGTGGCCGCTGGTGAAACCGGCGATTGCCTATGCCTGGAGTCCGGAGAATCCGGACCGCTGGGATCCCGGACGTACCGGCGTGATCTCCGGCCGTCAGCACCATACGCTTGACATGGAACAGTTCGGGGCGTCCGGCTGGCTCAACGGCCATTATCTCGGAGCTCTGAAAGCCGCGTCGGAAATGGCTCCGGCGTGTGATGATTCCGAATTCGGGCAACTTTGTGCGGATTTGTTTGAACGGGGGCGCGCCTGGTCGGAAGAGCATCTGTTCAACGGGGAATATTACAGACAGGATGTGGATATTCATGACAATTCCGTTCTTCTTCCGTTTCTTCAGGGCGAGGAGATTCCGGAACGGAATCCTTACTGGGATCCGGAGCACGGACAGCTCAAATATCAGGTTGCCGACGGCTGCGGCATTGATGCGCATCTCGGACAGTGGCACGCCTCGCTCTACGGGATCGGCGGGGTCTTTGATCCGGACCGTGTGCATACGACCCTGAATTCGATTTACCGCTTCAACTTCCGTTCCTCCATGCGGGATTTTGCGAATACCTGGCGCATATTTGCCGTCAACGACGAGGGCGGATGCATAATCTGCACCTGGCCGGAGGGACATGAAAAGCCGGTGATTCCGCTGCCGTACAATTCCGAAGCGATGACGGGATTCGAGTGGGCTCTCGCCGCGCATCTGGTCATGGTCGGAGAGACGGAAAAGGGCGAACGGATCGCGCGTGCGGTCCGCGATCGCTACGACGGTTTCAAGCGCAATCCGTGGAATGAGATTGAGTGCGGGAGCAATTACGCCCGGAGCATGGCGTCGTTTGCGATGCTTCAGGCGTACAGCGGCTTCCGCTATGACATGGTGCGCGGCATGATCGGTTTCCGTCCGGTTGCGGACGGCGATTTCCGCTGTTTCTGGTCGCTCGGCGTAATCTGGGGGGAATATGAGCGGACAGGAACCGTGCAGTTGATCCGTATCCTGCACGGTTCGGCGGATTTTTCTGCGTTCGGCATTCTTTCCGGTACGGTTTTGCGGAACGGAATTCCGCTTGCCGGAACGGTTTCGGCAGAGGAGTGGAACGCGGAATCGCCCGTCCGCGTCGGAGCGGGCGATGTGCTGGAATTCCGGTGACTCTGTTTACTGATTCATTTTTCGGGCGGGAATGAACTGAATTCGGATTTCGTTCCCGTTCCGTGTTTTCCCATGAGTCATGCCGCACGGAAGAAAGAAGAAAATGCGGAAGCGATGGAATTTGATGGAATTCATATTGCCCTGTTGAATGTCAATCTGCATGGAGATATATTATGACTGCCGGCAGATTGCCGGGAAGAGCGGGTACATTGATTGTTTGCAGAGGAGGCCGATTCATGATAATCAACTGGAATATGTGGAAAGAAGGTCTATCGGGAAAAACGTTTAAGTTCAAAAACGTGGCCGGGCTGTTCCAATATAACGTGGATTCGGCGTTGTCAAAAGCGGCGACTCTGTTCTGGCTGATGCAAATCCCATGGCTGCTGTATGTGCTGGAACCGCTTTGGGAATCGCGGACCGCCGTGCTCCTTCAGCTTGTCGGTGTTTTCATGCCGCTTGTCATTTTTGCCGATACGGTGCTGATTATGATTGGATTTGCCGTTCTGCAAAACCAATTCTGTTCCGTTCTGTTCAGAGAGCGTGGAGAAATGCTTTCGCTGCAAAACAGGATTTTTCTCTGGATCCCGGTTCTTCGCTATTGGGTTCTCTACCGTCTGCTTTCCGGTTCCGCCCGGATTCCTGTTCTGACGATGATCGCCGGAGCGGTGATGTTCTGGGGGATTGCGATACTGGCAGGTCCGTTGAATCCGCTGCCTCTGCTGTCGCTCACTGTGAGCATCGGTGCGTGGCTTTGGGGGGCGAAACGGTTGTCAAACGGGGAGATCAAATGTTCCCAGTATGTATTCGGCGGACTGCTTCTTGTTCTGTTTGCGGTATCCCTGTTGGCTGCTTATGGTGTTTTTTACCGGACAAAGGTGGAAATCGGGAAGGAAAACTCTGTGCTGCAGGCGGAAAAAATCCCAGTGTCCCGCGAAGGATTGAAGCAGCTGTTTTATCAGGGGAGGGGTCCGAATGCGGAATTCAGAAAGCTCGTGGATCGTTATGCGGTTCCTTCCGTCAACCCCGGATTGAGCTGTTTGGATTCCGCCGGCGGATATTATAAAATGTCGGAGAGTGAGCGTAACGAATTAAGAGCGTATCTGGCGGGACCGGAGAGTCGTGAGGATTTCAAGAATCTTGAAACGTTGATTTCATCCGGGGAAAGTTTGAAATATGCGCTGGATGTATCGAATGGGGCTTTGTACGAACTCAGTCTGCCGCACTTGAATTATTATCGTTCCGTCATGCGTTATTTCAGTTCCCGGATCATGATCGCTCTGGAAGACGGAAAGCCTGCCGAGGCGATGCGGCTTTTCCGGCTGGCAGACACATTTCAGGATACGGTTCTGCAAGGGGAGTTTCTGATTGGAACTCTGATCGGGTTCGGGTGCGAAAAGATCCGGAGCGAGGCCATCGGGGCGATGTTGGGGAGCGGACTGCTGTCGGACGCCGATTTGCGGGAACTGCTGGAGCTGAACCGCAACCGGGAAGAAAAAATCCGGTCGTCCGCTCTGACCGGTCTGCGTGCAGAGGCGTACAGCATCATTGATATTATGTCGTCTGTAAACCTCAGATTTATAAAATTGCTGCTGGCTGTCCTGGATAATTCACAAGGGTCCTGGGAAGACTCTCTGCTGAATTTCCTGTATCGGGGCAAGACGGATTTCCCGACGCCGCCGTGCTTGTGGTCCGATGTGATCCAGAAGCGTTATCTGCTTTCCGTCATGCGTCATCAGTTGGCGTTGATACGATATTTCGGTAATCCTGACCCGCGGCGCGAAGCCCTGCGCGACAGTGTGAAGAGGGAGCTTGCGATACGGGAAGTTTATGTGGAAAAAATGATATTGCCGGATTATTTCCCAGTTGAACGCAGACTCCACCGTGAGCTCACCAACAACCGCATGACGTCGCTGGGAATACAGATCGAACAATTCCGTCGGAAGCACGGAAAACTGCCGGAGACATTGGAAGCGCTTGGAGTGGAACTTCCGGTGGATGCGCAAAGCGGCGGAGCGATCCGTTATGAAAAATTCAAAACGTGGGAATGGAATGACGGAAACCGCAGGAATTCCCGCGAATTGCCCGGCTGGATGCTTTCCGCTCCGTCACATCCGGGCGATGGCTCGAATAAAAAACTGCGCGATTGTTTTAAGGTCATTACTCAGTGGCCCGTTCCTCCTGTGGATCGGAAAGTCCCGGCGGGATAATAACAGGGATTTCCGTTTGCAGAACGGAGGGGAAGAAAAAGGGGACCTGATGAAGATCCGGGTCCCCGATGATAAATGGACGGCTCAGAGAAGTCCCTGATCAATCAGCTGCTGATCACGTTTTTTCTGCTGGTCCAACACTTTTCCGGTTGCGCGTTTGATGATGTTCTGATTCTGCCTGACCGGAGCGGCGTCGTTTTTCTGTTCGTTTGCGCTGCATTTCGCTTTTGCAGCGGCCGGGGCTTTGGCAGCGGCTTTCTGTGCAGGTTCCGCCGCGCAGAGAGTGCCGGCAGAGAGCATCATGGCCGCCAGAGTAATAGCAAACAGTTTCATGATTTTCTCAATCCTTTTTTTCTTTTTACGTTTTCTGCTTCTCTTTATCAGAGCCTTCTGAAACAATATAACCGCAGTTCCGGTTTTATCAAGCGAAACTGCGGTACTGTTTTCATTTTTCCGTTTTCCGGCGGAATCCGGGCTTACCGCTCTTCCGGAAGCTCCGTCAGAATCGGAAGTTTCCATTCCGGGCGTTTGCGGAACGGGGTTTTGAACGAACGTTTCAGCACGCCCTGTTCCTCCAGATGGATATAGCACGCCATATCGCAGGCGCGCCCGCAGATGCTGGAGCGATAGGCATGTTTGATCGGCGGATAGAAAAAGGTTTCGTCGATGATCTGTTTTGCCCGCTCCGGCGACAGTTTCGCTTCTCCCGCGATGATCGCCAGCCGGTCCGGTTCGTTGATGTACGCATCCGGCGGCATGAACGGATTTTTGGTCATGTTTGCGCCGACATAGTAGGCGGCACACTGCCAGCGGTCCAGGGCGCCGTCTCTGCCGATGGCGTGTCCGGGACATGCTTCCGCGCATTTGCCGCAGCGGTCGCAAAGATGCGGCGTCACAAGCGGTGTTTCCGGCAGTTCCGCATCGGTCAGAATAAAGCAGAAACGCTGGAACGGTCCGAAATCATCGGTGAGGAGGGCGCCGGAGAAGCCGCGTTCGGCAAGGCCGCACAGAATGGCGGCTTCGTCGAAATCAAGCTGATGTTCCGCCGTTTTGCCGCGATAAATTTCCGAATAATTGATCTCCGGATTGGTGCCGTTTTCGCTCTGCATGACGGTTTGATTGCGTTTCTGGGGGAGCGCTTCAAATCCGGCGTCTTCCAGGACCGCGCAGGCGCGCAGCATCGCCATCGGCATGACGGTTTCTTCGATGGTTTCGACTCCGGTGGTCGTGTACTGATAATAGGTGGAGCCTTCCTCGATGCCGCGATAGGATCCGCGCAGAACACGGAACGCAATGCCGATTACGGTTTTGGTTCCGGGGAGAATCGTTTCGGCGGCGGAGTTGCGGAAACGGCCGATTCCGCCGAATCCGACGAGGTCGGCACCATGCGCTTTCAGCGTCTCGGTAATTCGTTCTTTCAGCGTATTCATGCCAGGATTCCTTTCGTTTTCAGGTGCCGGTAACAGGCAAGATCGCATTTTCTGCCGCACAGGCACGGTGCATAACCGGTCGATCTGCTCGGCAGAAAATCAAGTTTTTTATAGATGGCGCGTGCACTTTCGCGGTCGAATTGCTTTTCGCCGTTGAGAATCGCCACGCGGTCGGGATCGTCTTTCAGGAATTCTTCCGTCATGAACGGATTGGACTTGTGGGCGCCCCGGTAGTAAACCGCGCATTGCCATGTGTTTACGTCGCCGTCCTGTTTGATGGCGTGTCCGGGACACGCTTCCGCGCATTCTCCGCAACCGTCG
The DNA here is from genome assembly GCA_900548385.1 of uncultured bacterium. GTDB lineage: Bacteria > Verrucomicrobiota > Lentisphaeria > Victivallales > UBA1829 > UBA1829. Next base: position 39,809 of record URKJ01000025.1, read on the forward strand.
CAGAGCTGCCGGTTAAACGGCGGGTCGCACGCCAGCGGGGCGTCGGTCACGATGAACACAAAGCGGACGAACGGTCCGAACTGCGGCGTGATGACGTTGCCTTTCACGCTGACGGAGCCGAGTCCGCAGATTTCCGCAGACCGGGCGAAATCCATGATAATGTCCGGTACGGGTTTCCCGGGCGCGACCGGTTCGGCGTGCGCCAGTTCATAGGTGTCGATCAGTTCGGGGTTGGTGGTGTGGTCGCCTTTGATGCGCAGGTTGGAAACGTTGCGCTGGAGACAGGCGTCATACCCTTCGTCTTCGATCAGCCCGCCCATTTTCAGCAGGAATATTTCGGCAAATTCCTCGTCGATGTATTTCACTCCGAGCTGGGTATAGTTGAAAAACTGCGAGCCCTGATCCATGGTGCGGTAGAGCGCACGCGGGACGCGGAAGCCGCATCCGATCACGCATTTCGCGGCGGGCAGGATTTTCCGCGGGTCCCGCTGGGGAATGGTTCCTTCGTACAGGGAAATATCTCCGATCCCGACGATGTCGGCGCCGAACTCCAGCGCCTTCTTTTTGATCAATTCAGCAGTAAGCATAACGGTTCCTTTCAGCGGTCCATGATCCAGCGTTTTCCGGTGCGGAGCGGGGATTTGAAGCGGTTTGCCATACATCCGCCTTTCTTTTCGAGCATACTCACACAGGCGCGGATGCATCCGCCGCATTTCGCCATATTGTAGCCGACCCAGGTCGGGAAATATTTTTCGAGCGCTCCATAGACTTTCATGATCTCGGCCTCGCTGGCTTTGCATTTGCCTTCGAGAAGATCCAGCTCGCCGTTTTCGTTTTTATCGAACACCTCTTTCGGGACGAACGGGTTGTAATGGCGTCCGGCATGGGTGTAGAATGCATAGCATTTCCATTCATCAAGTTTGCCCCATTCGCATTTCTTGCCGCCGATATAAACGGTGATGCTCTCTTTCGGGTCGAGGCACTGACCGGGACATTCGCGGACGCACGCCATGCAGCGGCGGCAGATCGCGGGGCCGCTGTACAGCGGGTCCGGTTCGAGCGGAGCGTCGGTGAAGATGAACGCAACCCGCTGCAGCGGCCCGAATTCCGCGGTCAGGAACATCTTGCTCCAGCCGATCTCGCCGAGTCCGCACGCAACTGCCGCCAGACGGAAGTGAAACTGAAGGTCCGGAGCGACCGAGCCTTCCCGTGCGGGACGCGTAAACTGCACCGAACGGTGGTGTGCGGCTTTGGTTTTCGCCTGTTCGTTGATTTCGATCTGTTCTTCGGGCGACAGCGTATTGCCGGGCGATCCGTCCATGTCGGAAACGACGCCGCGGGCTCCGGTGTTCCGGTAAACCGCCGCTTCGTAGCCGTGGTCTTCGATCAGTTTGCCGACCTGATAGAGCACCGCCGGCGCATAGATCTCGTTGATTCCGCCGTATGCCATCGACGGATACTGATAGAATTGGGTTCCTTCTTCGATTCCGCGTTGGACGCCGCGGGGAATGCGGAACACCATTCCGATCACTGTTTTGGCTTCGGGGAAGATGTATCTCGGATCCATCTCCTTCGGGGCGCCCTCGAAGCGGTCCATACTGCCGATCCCGCAGAGATCAGCCCCGGCGGCAAGAGCCGCTTTCTTCACCATTTCACTGGTCAGCATGAAACAATTCCTCCTGATTCAAGTATGTGTTTGGCGTTGTTGAATACCGTTTTGCAGTAGTCGCACGTTCCGCAGTTTTTCGGACAGTTCAGAACGTGTTTTCCGAATTCCGGCGGAATCCGGCTGTTTTCAAGAACTGCCGGATAAAAGGCTTCCGCGTGATTCGGCTCCATCAGTTCCATCAGGTTTCCGCTGTACGAACCGTTCAGATAGGCGTCCATCACGCGGACCGGATTCCGGTTGGTGCGCGTTGCCAGTTTCACCGCATCAAAATAAGGCTCGTACAGCGGAATATCTTCCGGACGGATGAAATTGGTGTCGCGGAGATACTGCTCCTGCCTGCTGCGGTCCCTGAGATAATCGTGACAGATGCCGCGGAATTCGTATGCGTTGTCCATTGCGCGGATTTCCTGTTCATGCGCGACGAGATTGTCATGAAAATTGTGGGCGGAACAGTGATTCAGGCATCCGCTGTTCGCCAGCAGATAAAGGCGTTTTCCATTGTCGTCGCACCATAGTTTCAGTTCCCGGATGCGGGAAAGACTGCGGTTGTAATCGCGGTTCATATAATAGCCGTCGAAATACGGAGCAACATAATCCATTCCCTGTACGGTACCGATCTCCATATTGACCGAGGCACGGATTTCCAGTCCGGCGAAGTTCGCTTTGAGGAATTTGCCGATCAGCGGCGAGGAGGTCGTTACGGAACGCAGCAGAAACCGGTTCGCCAGATAATCCACGGCGTTTCCGGTTTTTTCAAAAAACGCGCGCGACTGACTGTCTTTCCCGTAGCAGTTCCCGTTCAGCAGCAGATTCAGCCCGATTCCTTCCTCCGACAGCAGAGTTAAATCACTTGTGAGCATATTTTGCGCTTCGAACGGTTGAAGAGTGCTCTGCTCCAGCGGAACGCCGCGTCCGGTCGGAATATCCCCCCACGGGAAATAGACCTCATGGATTTGCGTTTTCCCGCGCACAACCGCCGGAATCAGTTCCTGCCGTGCGTTCAGTTGATAACCGACCATGAATTTCATCGTTTCACATCCGGATCTTTCCGATTTCTGTTTATTTAATCACCACTGATTTAATTATACACCGTAAAGGAAAATAAATCAACCTCTCAACGGAAAAAAATACGGAAATTCCAATTTTTCCGTTCTGCCGCCGTCGGAAACAGGTAGTATGACATAGTCAGAGTGACTATTTTCAACAAAATCTGCTTTTTTTCAAAAAAGAGGGGTTGACATAGTCAAAAAATATGTTATAATTAATAAAAAAGCGGAAGTGGAGAAACAGATGACCAACGATAGCGTTCGCGACAGAATCCTGATGGAAATCGAGAAAGGGAAACTGCCTTCCGGCGGCAAGCTGGCGGGAGCCAGAGAACTGGCCCGGAAGTACAAGGTTTCATTTCCGATGGTCCAGTGCGCCGTATCCCTGCTGGAGCAGGACGGCATTCTGGAGTGCCGCCCGAGGCGCGGGACATTTGTCCGCGATGACTGGCAGAACCGTCTGGTCCGCAATCATGTCGTTTTCTTCCGAAACAATCTGCCGTGGATCTCCGGTTTCCGCAAGCTGCTGCAGAAAGAACTGCCCGGTCTGCGCTTCTGTACAGGATTCCGGCGCGGCATGTTTGAACTGCGCACGACTTTTACGATTCAGCAGGAACGGGAACAGTATATGGATCTTTCCCCGTATATTCCCGCGGAATTGCGGAGAGAGGAGAATTGTTTTCAGGCGCCGTTCAAAGAATTCCGGGAACCGGATGGACGGCTGTTCGGGATTCCGTTTATTTTTTCGCCGCGCGTCATGTTCTTCAACCGCCGGATTCTGTGTCAGGCCGGGATTCCCGAACCGGTCGAAGGATGGAGTTGGGAACAGTTTCTTGATCTTCTCCGGGCTCTGTGCGGAAAACTGCCGCCGGACTCGGTGTTCAGCTACTCGGATGCTCCGTTTTTCTGGATGAATTTCATTTTCCGTGCGGGCGGGAGGCTGATCGACCGGAACGGCGGTGCGGGAGTGCGCGTTTTGCTGGACTCGCCCGGCGTGGTCCGCGGGATGCAGTGTCTGCGGCAGCTCCGGAACGTGCTGGGGATCTCCGGAATGCAGAGCGAACGGATCAGTTTTGACAGCGGCAGAGTCGCGTTTGCCGTCGGCGACCGCGAACTTTATGCGAAATGCCGTTCCGTCGGATTCGATGATTTCGGAACGGTTCCGCTTCCGGCCATCCCCGGCGGAGTGTCTGTGACGGCTCAGGCAACGGATCTGATCTGCATCCGCCGGGAGTGTGCGGACGAATCTCTGGCGGAACAGTATGTGCGTTTTATGCTGAGCGAACGCGTTCAGAACCTTGTCGGCAGGGCGTCTTACGGGATCCCTGTGCTGAAAAAGGCCGCCGCCGCAAGTTTCCGGAAAGAGGATCCGCGCGATGCCGTTCTGTTCCGGGAGATGGAGCATATTTCGGCGGAATACAACGTTGATTCTTCAGAGCTTTCCGTACTGATCTATTACGGCATGATCCGCATTCTCTGCTCGGAACGTCCGCTGGAAGAGGCTTTGCAGGAGTTCGCCGGGGCTCTGAGGATCTTGATTGACACGAAAAACGATCTGTCGATGCACGGGATGCCCCGTTGATTCATAAAACCAATAAAAGAAGGATATAATGATGAAAAAACAGAAAAAATGCTGGAAACAGGCCGGAGCTGTCCGGAGAGGCAGGCGGGGCGGAAGAATGAGTTTCACCCTTATAGAACTCCTCGTGGTGATTTCTATCATTGCCGTGCTTGTCAGTCTTCTGCTTTCCGCTCTTGGAGCGGCGCGGGAGCGTGGGCGGAGTGTTTCGTGTATGAACAATCTCAAGCAATGCGGAGTCGGAGCTATCGGATATACGGACGACAGTGACGGATGGTATCCGCCGTCCTATTTTGCCCCGGTCGATTCTGCCGTGCCGGACCGTCTCGGACATCCGATGCTGGACCGGAATTTTGAGAATCAGGGACTCAGCTGGATTTATTTCATGACGCCCGTTTATAACGATTCCCTGAAATATATCCGGACGGATATCCGCAAACGGAACAATGCGCTGGTCTGCCCTTCGGATCCTGATCCGGTACGGAACGCGTCTGCTTCCCTGGTCGTATATGCCGGTTACGCTGCCAACGGTCATGTTACCGGATATTTCTGGAATGCCGCCCGGATGTCATGGATGAGAAACAGTGATTTCGGGAAAAACAGGGAAATTCTGCACAAGGGCAATCCGGCGCAGGCCGCTTTGTATGTGGAAGTGGACAACAGCCGCAAGGGGGCGTCCCGCTATCTGGTCCGGGAGCGCAACTGGAACGATGTGGAATCCGCGAATTCGGCAAACTGGATGAATCTGAACAATTCTCCTGCCGGACTCGGCGCCCGGCACGGGCTCGCCATGTCCACGGTATTCTGTGACGGGCATGTGAAACAGATCAAAGCTCCGATCGTGAACAACGTCAGCTCTTCCCAGAAGTATGTATACTGGCTGGATCCGTTCATGCCGGATCAGAACAACTTGTATTGATGAGGAAACGGATCATGAAGTTTTTGCTGAACCTGTTCTGTGTGTGCCTGTCGGCCGCCGCGTTTGCGGGCGGGTGGGCGTTTCCCGATTTCTCCCGGCGTACCGCACTGGATGCCGGTTTTCACCGTTATCCGGCGAATCAGCCGGTGGAACTTGCGCTGGATTTGGACCGTTTCTGCAAGGCCGCAGGAATAGAGCCGTCCGGGCTGTCGGAGTTTGCGCTTGCCGCGGAAGTCTCCGGCAAATCGTTCCCGGTTCCGCATACGGCCGGAACGGTGTCGCCGGAAAGCCGGGTCCTGAATTTGCGTTTCCGGATGCCGGAGCGGTATGACCGCCTGATGCTTTATTTCGATGGACGCGGAAACATGCCGTCCATTCCGCCATCCGACAATCTGCTGAACGGTGTGCTGGAACGGGAATCGCTCCGCAAGTGGCGGGCGTCGCATCCGGCGGTCCGGATGGAACATACGGGAACCGGACTGCTTTGGCGGCTGACCGGGACGGAACAGGTCCGGTCCGGCGCTTTTCTGTTTTCCGAGCGGGTGGTCCCGCTTCCGGCGGGGTTGAAACCCGGATTGCCTGTTTATCTGGAATTGGATGCGGTATCCTGCTCCGCTGTCCTGTTTCCCCTGCTTCTGAGTGTGGATCAGTTGGACGCCGGAGGAAAGCGGGTCGGGGAAAAAGTGTTTGATCAGCGCTGGACAACGGTTCAGACCGTTCCGGGAAAACCGCTTATTCTCCGTCAGGGCGGTCATCTTGATCCGCGGGCCAGAAGCATCCGGGTTCAGATCGGGGCATGCCGCAACAACGAGCCGAAGCGTTATAATGCGGACGGTGCGCTGATCCCGGATCGTTCCGCGGTGCTTCCAGGTCTGAAGATCATGCGGATGGAGATCCGTGCCGGATACCGGATGTCATTTCCGGGAGCCAATCCGGCATTGTATACGGAGGGGGATGTTCCGGGAAGCTCGGCTTTGAAACTTGGCGGACATACTGCGGCGCTGTACAACAATTTTCCGTCCACTGTGTGGAGTGAGTCGATGACTCCCCGTTCGCAGGAGAGCTGGTTCTGGCCTCTTGCCGACGGGACGCTGGAACTGCGGATCCGTCCCGAATGGGAACGGAAAACGGTGGTTCTTGCGGAAAATACGAAAAACCGCCGGAAGCCGTTTTTGAAATTGAGCTATGATCCGGAGAGGAAGCGTCTGCTTCTGGAAATGAATGACTGCGCGGGCAAATCGCTGACGCAGGCGGTTCCCTGCGTGCTTCCATCCGGGAAATGGCATCATCTTGCCGTTGCATGGGGGGCTGCGGATGGTGTCGGGCTTTTCGCAAACGGGAAGCGGATTCTGAAATCCGGATTCAAACCGGCTCCGTTTGCCATTCACCGGAAAGATTCGGCGGGAAAACTGGCGGAATATACCGCATTCGGTGCGGATTGCGGACGGTTTCACAATGCTCTGGACCGGGCGGGAAGTATGCCGTTCCTGAAAGGTGCGCTGGACAGTGTGCGGGTTTCAAAGAAGATCCGTTACCGGGAAGATTTTACGCCGGGAAAACGTTTGCCGGTCGATTCGGACACCTGTGCGGCGTTTGACTATGAACGGAATTTTGACGGAGTTTCCGGGATCGGACCGCGCCGGATCTCCGGGAGCATTTATGCCGCGGATGTTCCGCCGCGCGCCGATGTGTTCACCGTGGAACACCGCAGCGGAAAAACGGAGGTCTGCCGCTATGCGCCGGACCGGATTCCGGAAGACAATATGCCGCAGAATCTGCTGTGCCGGACCGCCTATCCGGTCGTTCCGTCCGCAGAGGATTTTCATACCGCCCGCACGGACCGCAGGGCTGGAAAACGAATGAAAGACGGAGAGGTTTTCAAGGTTTCCGCTTCAGCCGGCAGTGTGATGAACTGGGTTGAAATTGCGTGTCCGCCGGACGGCAGGCCGTTATCCGCACCGTTTCTCCGCAAACCGGGAGAGGTGGATCCGCGTTCTTACGGGAATATTGCCCGGAGCCTTGATCTGAGCGATTGCACGACGCCGCACGGGAAAGTGCGGAAAGCGTTTGATTTCATGATCCGCTCCACCGACTATTTTACATTTCAGGGTGCGGAGTTCCGGAAAGGAGAGAACGTGCCGTATACTGCGGAAAGTGCGTCGCTGCTTGCAATCAACAGTTATGCTTGCTTCGAGTGCGGACCGCTGAATACGATCGCATCGGGCATTTTCATCAACAGTCTTGGCTATCCGGCTGTTCTGACATTCGGGAATGCGCATCTGTTTCAGCAGGTCTGGCTGAACGGCAAACCGCGGGTGTTCGATCTTTCCGCCCAACAGTATTTTCCCTCCCGCGATATGGACGATGCCGCGAGTCTGGAGGAGTTGGAAACGGATATTTATCTTCTCGCGCGGACAAGGAAGCCGGTTGATTCGGCAAGTCATTTCTACCGGATGGGAAACCGCGGAGTGCATACGGCGATGCCGCTTCCGTCGGAACGTCTTGCCTATACCCTGTACCCCGGCGAGAGCTTCCGGTATTATCTGGCGAGCAACGGCGAGAGCAACGACCTCAATGTTCCCGGCTGGAGGGACAAGGCGATGCAGCTCTGCGAGGCGACTTGGACCGATGTGCGGAAAGAAACCGGAGCGGGCGGCAGGATCGGGCGGGTCGTCCAGCGTCCTTTGCCGCACACGGCGACCGGACTTTTCCGCTATTCCGGGCGGGTGGATGCCGCAAACGGAGCATTCCGAATGGTCAACGACCGGAGTTTCTGCTACCGGATCGACTCCCCGTATACGATCATCCGCGGGGCTTACCGGAGCGGAGACCCCGGTGCGGAATTTGAATTGTCGTGGAACAACGGGAAGAACTGGCGGAAACTGGAGTCCCGGAATGGTGTCTGTACCATTACGCTTCCGCTTCGCGGCAGACATGCGGCGTTGCTGAGAGTGACGACTCCGGACCGCCGGGATTTTTCGGCGGAAACAGTTGTTCAGCTGAATCCGCGCCGTTTGACCGGAGGCATTGCCGCCGGAGAGAATGAACTGCGTTTTTCTGCGGATTCCGGCGAGGCCGATGTAACGGTCGCATGGCGTGAACCCGGCAGAAAGATCGTGCTTGACGGCGGATTTTATTTCGGGACGATCCCCGGATTGGAGCGTCAGCTTTTCGTTCTGAATCCCGGAGAGTCCCGGAGCATCCGCGTAACCGGGATTTCCGCAAAGGCTTCCGTGCAGAGTTCCGGACCGCTTCGCGCGGAGCTGAAAGACGGCTGCCTGCATCTTTCCGTTCCGGAAACGGCGGGACGGCAGTTTGCAAGGGTGACGCTCTCTGACGGCGGAGCCAGAAAGTTTGCGGATGTTCTGATCGGTTCTGCGATCCGCGGGATTCCGGCAAGCCGTCTGACCGGCGGGAAACGGTTGTCCGCCGGAGCGGACCGTCCGATGGAAACCGTACAGGGAAAGGGTATGTTTTCCACAGCCGGACTTCCTGCGGGGGAATATGTCGTTCTTTCTCTGACCAGGCGGGACAACCGCAATCCGGCGTATGTTCAGCTGTATATTACGGCGCCGGATGGAAAAGAATGGGTCGGTGCGCGGATCCGCAATCCGGGCGTGGACTATTACAAAGCCGTTTATGGCGGGATTTATTCCCGGTTCCGCTGGGATTATGCGACCGGACGGGATTCTTATCCGTCTCGTTCGAACGTTCCCGTGCTGCTGAAACTCAGCGGCGGGGCAGGGGAGTCCGTTTCATTCCGGTGCGGCAGCGGGGAGTGCGGCGGTTTTCTGCTCATTCCCGCGGAAGACCGGGAATTCTTCTGGCAGGTCATCCGGAATCTGACTTCCATCAACCGTGCCGATCATCTGTTTCCGATCCATTAAAAATCAAATAAATCAGGAGTTCAAGTATGAAAAAAACAACGGTTTGCCTGCTGCTTGCCGCAGCCGCCCTGCTGTCCGCTGCGCCGGACGGCAGAGGCCCGTATCCGTCCACCGGGTCGATCATGATCAAACGGAAATCCGCGCGTCCTGTCCGCACCGGATTGGAACTGGTTCCCTCATTCAACACCTGTTCCTACTATTGGACGGGCGAATCTTCCGGACTTGACGTCTCTTTCCGGGAAAAAGGTAAGGGCGCATGGCGGAAAGGGCTTGCTCCGGTTCCGGTCCGCGAGGAAAAACAGTACCGCGGCAGTCTGGTCAATTTGAAAGAGGACACCGCATACGAGGTCCGGCTGACCGACAGCAGGGGGAAGACCGTGGCTGCCGGGGAGTTCCGCACCTGGGGCGCTCCGCTTCCCGTCGGAAAGACGGTTGTTCTGGACGGCAGTAATTTCCGTCAGCATCTGACGATTTCTGCAAAAGGAACGCCGGATGCGTGGATCAAATACACCGCCGCGCCCGGATTTGTGCTGAAGAACGATCATGCAAAAGCACTGATCACGCTGAAAAGAGCGGCGTATGTCATTCTGGAAAATCTCACGCTGGAAGGCGGAGGGCACAATGCGCTGGAGATCATCGACTCCAACCATATCCGGGTCGTCAACTGCGATATTTCCGGCTGGGGGTCGCTTGGAACTCAGCGGTTCGATCGTGACGGGAAATATTATTTTGACAAACCGGATGCAAAAGGGCGGTTCCGGGCGATCAATTATTCCGCCGGAATCGTGCTGGAACGCGGATCGAATATCGTGATCGAACGCTGTTATGTTCATGATCCCCGCAATCATGCGAACGCATGGATCTATTCGCACCCGGCGGGACCGTGCGCTGTTTATGTTGTCTGTCCCGTGTCCACTGTTTTACGGTACAATGATTTTGTCGGCAGTGATGTGCACCGCTGGAATGACGCCGTGGAGGGGCAGTACAATTTTTATGAGGATGGCGGTTTCAACCGCGACGCCGATATTTACGGCAACTTCATGATCTACTGCAACGACGACAATATCGAGCTTGACGGCGGACAGCAGAACGTCCGCTGCTTTCAGAACCGGTTCGAGGGGGCTTATTGCGGTGTCAGCATTCAGGGCAATATGGCGGGGCCCTCCTATGTGTTCAACAATCTGTTCCTCAATATGAGCGATGAGTGTGGCGGGGCCGGACAGTACATCAAGACGTCGACCGGCGGGAGCGGACTTTCCGCGGTGAGCTTCATTTTCAACAATTCGTTCTACGGCAGCGGAACAGGGATCGCCATGACGAAACTGCTGAAAATAGTTGCACTGAACAACGTGATGTCGGGCAGTACGGTTTCGCGCCGGGAGAATATGAAAGCATGTGGAAGCGTCAGTAATTATAATCTCTGCGAGAATTCCCGCGACGGCAGGGATTCCGACGGACTCAACGGTTCTCCCCGTTATACGGATCCCGAACGCGGAATTCTGACGCTTGCCGCTGATTCCCCCGCACTGGGAAAAGGAACCGTGATTCCGAATTTTACCGGTCCCGCTCCGGTGGACATGGGGGCTTTCCAGAGCGCGGCTCCGGTGGAACTTCCGTTCCGTCCGGTTCCGGTGTCCGTCAATGCGGGCAAATTGAACTTTCAGATAAGGGACGGCGTGGCGGAGCCGCAGAAGATCGTCGTCTCGGTTGGCGGAAAAGGATTCCGGAGCGGTTACCGGATCGCTCGGAACCGGGTGTTCGACTGGCTGGAGGTGAGCCCGTCATCCGGGGAATTCCGTTCCGGAGACCGGGTGGAATTTACGGTAAAGGTCCGTCCGGAGAAAATGACGGAAAGAAGGATTTACCGCGGAGCGTTTCTGATCCGTCTCGACAACGGTTTTTCGCGTCCGGTATCGGTTTACGGGAAAACGGAGTTCCGTCAGTCTCCGCGTCCGGCAGGAGCGCAGACATTCGTTCATTATCTGGATGCCGGAAAACCGGACGGAGAACCTGCGCTTGCAACGTTCGTGGCTCCGGAGGCGGATGGCGGAAAAGCGGTCCGCATGAAAAAGCGCGGAGAGCCTTACGTCTATTCGTTTCAGGTTCCGAAAGACGGAACGTATTACATTCTGCTCCGCAGCCGTCGCGGCAGTGGGAGTCACCGGGTTGTCGCCGGAGTGGATGACGAAACAATGGATGTCGCCTATCTGACTCTGCGCGATCATTGGGGATATTCGATCGTTGCGCCGGGAAAAGGCTGGGGCCTCAAAGTCCGCGCGTATCCGCTGAAAGCGGGACGCCATGTCCTGAAGCTGAATCCGCTGAATCAGCTGGAGCTGGATCTGATCGCCGTTACGGATGATCCGAAACCGTTTGAGCCGCGCTGAGCGGAGAACCCTTCCCGAAAAAAGAGTCCCGCAAAGACCGGAATCTTTGCGGGACTTTCCGTTTATAATGGACCGCGTCAGGCGTTGGCGAGAGCCTGATCGAAATCGGCGATCAGATCGTCGATGTGTTCCAGTCCGACCGATACGCGGATCAGGTCGGGCGATACGCCCGCGGCGATCTGTTCCGCTTCGCTGAGCTGCCGGTGTGTCATGCTTGCCGGGTGCAGAACGCAGGTGCGGAGGTCGGCGACGTGCACGGCGATTGCGGCGACTTTGAGAGAGTTCATTACGCGTTCGCCTGCCGCGGCTCCGCCTTTCACGCCGAAACAGAGGACGCCGCTGCATCCTTTCAGATATTTCTGCGCCATCGGGTATTCCCTGCTTTCGGGGAGTCCGGGATAGTTGACCCAGCCGACTTTCGGGTGATTCTGGAGATGTCTGGCAAGTGCGAGGGCGTTGGAGCAGTGGCGGTCCATACGGACATGCAGGGTTTCCGCGCCCATCATGGAGAGGAACGCGTTGAACGGCGCCATTCCGCTGCCGAGGTCACGGATCCACTGCACGCGAAGTTTCACGGAGTAGGGCGCGGCAGGGAAATCACGGGTATAGACCGTACCGTGGTAGCTTTCGTCGGGATCGACGAATTCCGGGAATTTGCCGTTTTTCCAGTCGAATCCGCCTTTTTCCACGATGATGCCGCCGACGCTGGTCGCATGGCCGTCAAGATATTTTGTTGTGGAGTGGGTGACAATATCCGCTCCGAAGTCGAACGGGCGGCAGAGATACGGGGTCGGGAACGTATTGTCGACGATCAGCGGAAGCCCGTGTTTGTGAGCGACGCGTGCGAATTTTTCCACATCCAGCACGATCAGCGCGGGATTCGCGAGCATTTCCGCAAAGATCGCTTTTGTGCCCGGACGGATCGCCGCTTCCAGTTCGGCTTCCGTCGCTTCCGGGGAGATGAACGTGAAGTTGAGCCCCGTTTTCTTCAGCGTATTGGAAAAAAGCGACACCGTGCCGCCGTAAAGGCTGGACACGGCGAGAATGTGATCGCCGCAGCGGGCGATGTTCAGAAGAGCCAGCGCGTTGGCGTTCTGCCCGGAACTGGTGGCGACAGCCATGACGCCGCCTTCCAGAGCGGCGATTTTCTTTTCAAAACAGTCCACGGTCGGGTTGGCGAGGCGGGTGTAGAAAAAGCCGGGGCGTTTCAGGTCGAAGAGATCGGCGACGCTTTGAGCGTCGTCGTACTTGTAGGTTGTGCTCTGCACGATCGGCTGAACGCGCGGTCCGCCGTTTTCGGGTTCGTATCCCGCCTGAACGGCGATTGTTTCAAGTTTCCAGTTGGAGGTATCCATTCTTTGTATTCCTTAAAATGTTTTGTAGACGAATTTTCCGTTGACGAGAGTTCCCGCGACGCATCCTTTCGCTTTATAGCCGCCGAACGGGGTGTTGCGGGATTTTGATTTGAAGGTTGCGGGATCAATGACGTTTTCGCGGTCAATATCCAGAATGGTGATGTCGGCGGGATTGCCGATTTTGAGATTGCCGATATCGAGTCCCAGCACTTCCGCCGGTCCCTTGGTGAGTTTTGAGATCAGGTGCGGCAGAGAGAGCACGCCTTTGTGATACAGTTCGGTGCAGCAGATCTGGAATGCCGTTTCGAGTCCGATGATTCCGAACGGGGCATAGTCGAATTCCACCATTTTGGAGGTTGTCGTATGCGGCGCGTGGTCGGTTGCGATTACGGTAAGGGTGTCGTCGGCAAGGCCTTCGAGAAGCGCCTGCCGGTCCTCTTCGGAACGGAGCGGCGGGTTCATTTTATAGTTGGAGTCAAACCGTTTGATCTCGGCGTCCGTGAGGGCGATATGATGCGGGGTGGCTTCGCCGGAAACGCGGATGCCGTCCTTGCGCGCCTGACGCAGGATCTTGACGCTTTCCTTGGCGCTGACGTGCTGCATGTGGATTTTCCAGTCGGTCAGGCGCGAGAGGATGATGTTGCGGTAGATCATCAGTTCTTCCGCGGCGCAGGGCATTCCTTTCATTCCGAGAAGAACGGACCATTGTCCTTCGTTCATCACGCCCTCGGCTTCGAGAAGTTTGTCGCCGCAGTGATCGAGGATCGGCAGGTCGAATGTTTTGGAATAATGGACGATATGGCGCATGAGCTGATGATCCTGCACACAGCGTCCGTCGTCGGAAAGCGCGACGGCTCCGGCGGCTTTGAGGGAACCGATCGCCGACATTTCCTTGCCTTCGAGATTCTTGGTCATGGCTCCGCAGGGGAGCACTTTGACGACGCCTTCGTGTTCCGCGTGGGTCAGGACGAAATGGATGGTGCCCGGATTATCCGCACAGGGCGAGGTGTTGGGCATGGCGACGATGGAGGTGAATCCGCCGGCAGCCGCAGCCAGTGTTCCGGTATGGATCGTTTCTGCCGCGGTATTGCCGGGATGACGCAGATGCACATGAAGATCCACGAAGCCGGGTGTCAGCACCTTGCCTTTGAGGTCGATGCGTTCGGCATATTTTACATGGGCGGGATCGGCGACTTTACCGTCGGCGACGGCGATATCGGTGACGGTATCAAGATTCTGGACCGGGTCGATGACTCTGGCGTTTTCGAAGATATAGTTCATTTCAAGCACCCCGCGACAAGGAAGAGGACCGCCATGCGGACGGCGAGTCCGTTTGTTACCTGTTCAAGAATGACGGACTGGGGACCGTCGGCGAGTTCGGAATCGAGTTCGACTCCGCGGTTGATCGGGCCCGGATGCATGATGAGCGCATCCGGTTTGAGATATTTGGCTGTTCCCGCGTTGAGCCCGAAGACCTTGGAGTATTCCCCGACGCTGGGGAAGAAGCCGGAACGCTGGCGTTCGTGCTGAATACGGAGCAGATTCACGACATCCGCGCCTTCCAGAGCGTCTTTCATGTTGTGGCAGACGCGCACACCGGCTTTTTCAAACATGGCGGGAGTGAGAGTGGAGGGACCGGCGAGCGTGACGTTCGCACCGAGTTTCAGGAGACCCCACATATTGCTCCGTGCGACGCGGCTGTGGAGAATGTCGCCGATGATCGAAACGTTGAGTCCCTTGAACGATCCTTTTTTCTCCCGGATGGTAAAAAGGTCGAGCAGCGCCTGAGTCGGATGGCTGTGGGCGCCGTCGCCTGCGTTGACGATTCCGGGGCGGACCAGCGGGGCAAGGAAGTTCGGAGCTCCTGCCGCCGAATGGCGCATGACGATCAGATCGACCTGGAGGGCTTCGATGTTCTTTACGGTGTCCAGCAGGGTTTCGCCTTTGCGCAGACTGCTGGAGTCGGCGCTGATGTTGATGATGTCGGCGGAGAGCCGCTGTTCCGCGAGTTCAAACGAGGTTCGCGTGCGGGTGCTCGGTTCGATGAACAGATTCACCACGGTCTTTCCGCGCAGGGCGGGGACCTTCTTGATTTTCCGCTGTGACACTTTTTTGAATTCCGCGGCGGTGTCGAGAATGCAGAGAATCTCTTCCGCGGAGAGGTCGTAAAGGCTCAGCAGGTCTTTCTTTGTCCAGTTGAAATCCATACGTTATCTCCAAATCTTCTTTTCAAGGATTTTCACAAAATCGGAACCGTCGATTTCCACCCAGTGGACAGAAATTTTGAATCCGTCGGGGATCGCGATGTCCATTCCCGCGTAGTCGGCGGCGATGGGAAATTCATGGCTTCCCCGGTCGAAGAGAACGGCAAGGCGGATAATCGCGGGGCGGCCGAAATCGGTGATGGCGTCGAGTGCGGCACGGATGGTGCGCCCCGCCTGGAGAACGTCATCGCAGAGAATGACGGTTTTACCGTTGATGTCGGGAATGTCGGATTCGTGGATGACGGGAAGCGTGCGGCGCAGGCCGATGTCGTCCCGGTACATGGTGATGTCGAGAGTGCCGACGGGGATTTTTACATTCAGCCGCTGTTCGATGTAAGCGGAAAGCCGCCGTGCGAGGGGGACTCCGCGGCGCTGAATACCGAGAAGCAGGAGTTCTCCGGTTTTGTTCTTGAATTCGGCAATGATCTCATCCCCGACTTTCCGGAGGGAAGATTCGATCTGTTCCGCTTCGAATATTCTTCCCGGTTTGTCAAACTGCATACGCGCCACCTCCATAATTTCAGCTGTTCGTCATGAGTCCGGAAGACAATTCCGGCGGGTTCTCAATCCTCCGGAAAATGATCCGCATCCGTTGCGTCGGCGGAAATTTTCGAAGGTTTGTTAAAGAACAGTGCGGTTTGTCTCTGAAAAAGGAAACTATACAGCAAAAAATTGATTTTTCCAGAAAAGCGGTAAAATATTTACGGATTTCTTCCGCTTCCCGCACCGGAGTTTTCCGGCGGGAAATTTATTTCAAACAAAAGGCGCTTGAGAACTTGCGCAGACGAATTTTTATGATATAGTATCCACTAACTATTTTTCAAAGATGAACTGTTTTATATTGATGGAACCGGTCGAATGAAAATGTCTCTGGTCAGGCGCGTGGCAAAATTGGCCGCGGTTGCGCTGTTGTTTTTGTCCCCCGCCGGGATATGGGCGAAATCCCTGACGGACTCCGTTCGTACCGGGAATAGTTCCGGTAACCGGTTCAAACAGTTTCAGACTGCCGCAACGGTCTCCGGCCCGAAAGAGCTGGATGCAAGCGCCGATCTGTATGAGTATGTGGGCGACAACCTGATCGCCCGCGGGCACGTCGTCATTAAATACGGCGATATGACGATTACTGCGGACAAGGCGATCGTCAATCTGGAATCCCGCGACCTTGAGGCGACCGGGCATGTGACGTTCACCCGCCGGCAGAAAATCACGAAAATCGTGGATTATCAGGAGTATCAGGATCTGCTTGACGATTATTCTCTTTCCGTCAAGATTCTGGAATATGTCAAGACGCCTATCGGGGTGCGGAAGATCAAGGTTTCCATAGAGAATATCGCCGCGTTCATGAAAGCGGACCGGGTTTCCGGAAATCTTGCCTCCGGTCTGTTACAGTTCCGTAATTTCGCTCTCCAGAACGGACCGCTGTTTTTTGCGGCGGCGGAGGCGGAGCGCGCCGCAAACGGAAAAATCACCGTGCAGGACGCGCAGATCTCCACTTGCGATTATATCATGGACGATCACGCGCATTATTCGCTCGGCGCCTCGAAAGCCGTTCTGACTCCGCGGGAATACAACAGCGGACTCCAGAATTACAATCCCGACCACAACGATCACAGTGTGCTGGCTTATAACACGACGTTCCGTCTGTGGGGGATTCCCGTTCTCTGGCTTCCCGCGCTTTATAAGCCGTTTGAAACCGACAGCTTCGGTATCGACTTCGATTTCGGGCGGACTTCCGACTGGGGATATTTTGTCCGTGCCTCCAAAGGATTCAGCATCATCAACAAACCGAAAATGCAGCTGAATGCCGCGGCGATCGTCAACTACTATTCCGAACGCGGTATTGCATATGGCGGAAAACTGAATTTTCTGACGGATAATTCCAGAACCGAAGTGTTCGGTATCATGATGCGGGACCGCAGTCCGTATGAAAGCTATGATCTTACCGACTGGGCGCAGCGTCACTGGTACAAGGAACACGCTCGTATGAAGATTCCCAAGACCCGGTTCGATTTCAAAGCGACGAACCTGACGCATATTACGCCGTCGCTGGATTTCCGCGGGCAGATCGAAGTCCTGAGCGACTTCAACTTTCTGGAAGATTATTATGATACGCGTTACCGCGAGAATATCCAGCCGCCGACGTATGCCGCATTGGAGTATCAGATGGAACGCGCTTCCGCCGCCGTTCTGACCACGGTCCGGGTGAACAACTTCGATACGGTTGTACAGCGCCTGCCGGAAGCACGCTTCGATGTGCCGCGCCAGGAGCTGTTCGGCGGACTTTATTATCAGGGTGAGACCTCCGGCGGTTATTATGAGATGAAATGGCGTCATCTGAGCAATCCGGGCGATTACGGACGGGTCCGCAACTATTCCAGCGCCCGTTTTGACACCGTGCACTTCCTGTATTATCCGATCAACCTTGATTTTCTGAACATCATTCCGCGTGCGGGTGGACGTTTTACTGCGTATTCCAGCACGTCCAAGCACAAGGTCTCCGACGAGGATCTGTCGAATATGTTCGGAGCAAGCGCGATTGAAGTCTCCTATTTCTCCAATGCGGTGAAGTTCCGGAACTTCGATGATTCCGGCAAGGCCCGGTTCCGCTTTATCGGGGAGCTCGGCGTGGAAGCCAATACCAAGATTTACCGTACCTGGCAGGATGTGCGCAGTTCCATGCTGGAACTCGACGGACTCCGTCATGTAATGATGCCGTATGTGAACTATACGTTCATCCCCAAGCCGACCGAAGATTCGGAATATATGCTTTACTTTGACGATATTGACCGGATCGACGAACAGAACTTTGTCCGTATCGGTTTGCAGAATACGCTGCAGACCCGCAGAGGCAATTACGGAGCGGAGCGGATTACGGAATGGGCGTCGCTGGATACTTACTGGGATTTTCACGGCAACCGGCAGGGGATCTTCGGGCATGTCGGGGATATCGGCGTGAAACTGTCGCTGACGCCGTTTGAAAATCTTACACTTACCTCCGAACTGCTGTGGGACGTCGGACGCAACAACAAGCACGATGAGGACGCACGCCGCGCCCGCGGCCGGAAAGCCGGACGTGTCGGTATGATGAAGCTGAAATACATCAACATGTGGAACACCATGCTGAGTTACCGGATTTCCAAGGACTGGCGCATTTACGGATCGTATATCTATTCCGACGCGTACCGTCAGCGCGGGACGTTCTCAATGGGGTCCATGATGGAGCAGATCAACGCGACCTCCTCCACGCTTTCCGCCTCTTATCCGACGGCGCAGGACATCACGCTCGGACTCGATTTCCCGACCTACATTGATCCCCGGCTGAAAGGCGGTGTCCGTTTCACTTACGACGTGGAAGCCGCGCTGATGAAAAACATGGCATTTTATCTGAAGCGCAATTTCCATTGCGTGGATGTGATCGTGGAAGCCGGAAGAACTCAGGAGCGGGACAGCGATCAGGACAAGGATGAATCCTACTATGTCATGTTCTTTGTGTCGCTTTCGACCATGCCGGAAGTCGGGATCGGACAGAAACAAGGGCTCTAAGAGAAGTTTAACATAAAGGTTTGTCATCATGAAAATGTCTCAAATGCTGGGGCGCAGAATCAAGGAAGACCCCAAGGACGCCAAAACCATCAGCCATAAATTTTTGATCCGCGGCGGTTATATCCGCCCGGTCTCTTCGGGTATTTACAGTCTTCTGCCGCCGGCAATGAGAATCATCGAAAAGATTTCCAATATTATCCGGGAGGAGATGAACGCGATTGACGGACAGGAGGTGCTGATGCCGGTCGTGCTTTCCGCCGATCTCTGGCAGGAGTCCGGCCGTTTCTCAAGCGTCGGGCAGGAGCTCCTGCGGTTCAAGGACCGCAACGGAAAAGACATGCTTCTTGCCATGACTCACGAAGAGGCAATCGTTCATCTTGTCCGTTCCGAGGTCACCAGCTACAAGCAGCTCCCGCTGATGGCGTATCAGATTCAGACGAAATACCGCGACGAGGCGCGTCCGCGCGCCGGGCTGATCCGCGTTCGTGAATTCACGATGAAAGACGCATACAGCTTCCATACTTCCCAGGAGTCTCTGGAAGAGTATTACGAACGGGCTCATCAGGCGTATGTGAACATTTACCGCCGGGTCGGTCTGAAGCATGTCCTTTCGATCAAGGCGAATTCCGGCATGATGGGCGGCAATGTTTCGCATGAATTCATGTCGGTGGCGGATTGCGGGGAAGATACGTTGTTTGTTTCACCCGACGGCGTCAGCTACAAGGCGAACCGCGAGGTCGCTGTTTCCGCAATCAAATTCGAGCGTGCGCCCGAACTGCCGATGGAGAAAGTCGCCACGCCGGATTCCAAAACGATTGAAGAGGTCGCCGCATTCCTGAATGTCAAGCCGGAAAATACCGGAAAGGCGGTATTCTATTCCGATTCCGACGGACGGCTGATCTTTGTGCTGATCCGCGGAGACTTCGAGGTCAATGAGACCAAACTTCAGAATCTCCTGAAGATCAAGGAACTCTCTTTTGCGAATGACGAACAGATCCGCAAGGCGGGAGCGGTTCCCGGTTATGCGTCCCCCGTCGGAATCGACCCGGCAAAGGCGGTGATCGTGGTGGACCGTTCCATCGAGGGTACTTCCAATCTGGTGGTCGGAGCGAACGAGGCCGGATATCATTATATCAACTTCAATTACGGGCGTGACCTCAAGGAGGCGCTTGTCGCGGATATTGCGACGGTCCGGGAAGGCGATCCGTGTCCGGTGACCGGCGAGCCGCTCCAGATGAAGCGCGGCATTGAAGTCGGCAACATATTCCAGCTCGGCACCAAATATTCCGCTCCGATGAAATGTGATTATCTTGACAAGGACGGCAAGTCGCATCCGATGATCATGGGATGTTACGGAATCGGAGTCGGCAGAACGATGGCGGCTCTGGTGGAGGATTCCCATGACGATTACGGACCGATCTGGCCGATGTCCGTTGCGCCGTACCAGGTCGAGATCTGCGCGATCACGCCGGACAAGGAGAATGTCATGGAAATTGCGGATAAACTTTATCAGGATCTCGGCAGACTCGGCGTGGAAGTGCTGTTTGACGATCGCGGTGAGAAAGCCGGTTCGATGTTCAGCGACGCCGATTTGCTCGGTATTCCGCTCCGCGCCGTGATCTCTCCGAAAAGCATTGCCGGCGGATCCATGGAATTCAAAGTGCGCGGCTCCCGCGATTCCGAACTCGTTCCGCTTGACAAGGCGGCGGAATTCCTGGCGGCGAAAGTCCGGGAAGAGATGGCGAAGTATCAGTAAGAGGATATGCTGATGCACCATTTTCATGACGCCCGCGACTGGTTTTTCCGGCATCGCTATGGCCTGTTCCTGCATTGGGGGCTCTATGCGGTCGGCGGGCTTCATGAACAGGAGCTTTCCCGTTACGGCACATCCTGGGAGGCTTATCTGAAGTATCAGGAAGCGTTTGATCCCGTGAAATTCAATCCCGCGGAGTGGCTTGACCTCGCGCAGCGGAACGGGATGGAGTACGTCGTTTTCACCGCCAAGCATCATGACGGTTTCTGCATGTGGGATACCAAAGAGACTGAGTTCAACGTGATGCACACTCCGTATGGACGCGATGTGCTCCGGGAGCTTGCCGATGAATGTCACCGTCGCAGGATGCCGCTTGTGCTCTATTATTCGGTGGTGGACTGGCATCATCCGAATTATCCGAATCTGGGGCGTCATCATGAGCTTGTGACCGACCCGGCGCACCATGATGTGAACCGGTATCTGCAGTTCCTGAAAAATCAGCTCCGGGAACTCTGCACGGATTACGGCGAGATTCACGGTATCTGGTGGGATATGAACGTGCCGGAGATCCACGATCCTTCGGTCAATGCGATGATCCGGGAGCTTCAGCCTGCCGCGGTGATCAATAACCGCGGCTGTGATGCCGGCGATTTTTCCACACCGGAACGTCATTTCCAGAAGGATCCGACGCTTCCGTTTGCCAATCCGACGGAAGCGTGCAATTCGGTCGGCGTCAACAGTTGGGGGTACCGGGTGCGGGAAGACTACTACACCGCCGGAGCGTTGGAGCGTCAGCTGGCGTCCAATATGGCGCTCGGCGGGAACTATCTGCTGAACGTCGGTCCCAAGCCGGACGGCACGATTCCCGAAGAGGCGGCAGCACTTTTAGAGTCGGTCGGCGGCTGGTTCCGCAAGGTGTCTTCTGCTTTGACCGCCGCTCCGTGTGCCGGAGTTCTGGAGTCGAAAGCGATTCTCTGCACCGGAGGCGGAACGGAATTGAATCTGATTGTGACGGAGCCGCTGACGTCGGGAACTCTGAAACTTGCTCCGTTGAATATTCTTCCGGAAAAAGCGGTGCTGCTGAACACCGGAGAAGAGGTTGAGGCAACGCTTGAACCGATCGTTTATGAACGTCAGAATCCGCCGGTTCTGCGTCTTCGCGGAATCCCGGCGGAAAGATTGTGCGGAACGGTTCCGGTTTTCCGGCTGACTTTCCGGGATCCTGTGATCCGCGGCTCCGGCGCCGTTTCAGAAAATTCCGCCGGAATTCATGCAAAGGAGTAAAAGGAGCAGATGAAGATTTTGTTTTTTTCCGATGTTCACGGTTCGCCGGAGAGTTTGAAACAGCTTTGGAAGCAGAAGGAGTCCCGTGAACCGGATCAGTTAGTGCTGTTGGGCGATGCGCTGTATCACGGTCCGCGCAACCCGCTGCGTCCGGATTATGCGCCGCCGGAAGTCGTTCCCATGCTGAATGCGGAAAAAGAACGGATCATTGCTGTGCGCGGCAACTGTGACAGTGAAGTCGATCAGATGTTGCTGGAGTTCCCGATCATGGCGGATTTTTCCACGCTTTACGCGGACGGGATCAAATTTTTCCTGACGCATGGACACCGGTGGAATCCAGGAGCTCCGCCGCCGGTTTCCGTCGGAACTGTATTGGCGTATGGCCATACCCATCTGCCGCAGTTGGAACGGTTGGAAAACGGTTTGATTGCGTTCAATCCCGGTTCGATTTCTCTTCCGAAAGGCGGCAATCCCGCATCGTTCGGTTGGTATGAGGACGGCACGCTCCGGGTTCTGGAGCTGGAATCGGGCAGGGAGATGGCTGCACTGACTCTGGAAAAAGTCTGACGCGCCTTGAATACGGGGCAAAACGGAAGTATGTTATAAGAGAGAAATTTTCTCAGACAAATTTAGATAGAGAGGCTGTTATGGGCGGATTTTTTGGGACGGTTGCGCAGGAAGACTGCGTGGCGGATTTATTTTACGGCACCGATTACCATTCCCATTTGGGAACCAAGCGCGGCGGACTCGCTGTTTTCGGTGCGGACGGAGCGATCATGCGTTCCATTCACGACATTACCAATTCGCAGTTCCGTTCCAAATTCGATGATGACCTGCCGCATTTCTGCGGGAAAAGCGGAATCGGCGTGATTAGCGATTATGAGGATCAGCCGTTGATTATCGGGTCTCATCTCGGTATTTTTGCGATCGTCACCGTCGGCAAGATCAATAATATCCAGGAACTGATTGCGGGTGATTCCACAACCCGGATCGCCCATTTCTTTTCCGAGATGAGCGGCGGGGAGTTCAATCCGACGGAAGTCGTTGCCGCTCTGATCAATACGAAAGAGTCCATCGAAGAGGGGATCGCCTATGCGCAGAGCCGCATTGACGGTTCCTGTTCCATGCTGGTTCTGCGGAACGGCGTCATTTATGCCGCCCGTGACAAGTTCGGGCGCACACCGGTCATCATCGGCAGGAAAACCGGGGCTTATGCGGTTGCCATGGAAAGCAGTGCATTCCCGAATCTGGATTACGTTCCCTGCAAGGAGCTCGGCCCCGGCGAGATTGTCCGCATCACGGCGGAAGAGCTGGTTCAGGTTAAGCCGCCGGAAGAGAAAATGCAGATATGCGCGTTTTTCTGGGTCTATTTCGGTTATCCCTCTTCCAATTACGAGGGAACCAACACCGAAACGGTCCGTTATCAGAACGGTGCGCTGATGGCGCGGAACGATGATGTGGAGTTCGATTCCGTCGGCGGGATTCCGGATTCCGGCGTTGCACACGCAATCGGTTATGCGAATGAATCCGGAAAACCATATATGCGCGCTCTGGTCAAATACACTCCGACCTGGCCGCGCAGTTTCATGCCGCAGAGTCAGGCGGCGCGCAATCTGGTTGCCCGGATGAAGCTGATCCCCATCGACGAGCAGATCCGCGGACGGCGCCTGCTGTTCTGCGATGATTCCATTGTCCGCGGAACCCAGTTTAAGAACATTGCACAGCGTCTTTATGAACGCGGGGCTTTGGAAGTTCACATGCGTTCCGCTTCGCCTCCGCTCGCATTCCCCTGCAAATACCTGAATTTCTCTCGTTCCAAGTCGATTCTTGACCTTGCCGCGCGCAGAGTGATTAACACGCTGGAAGGCGGCGAGCCGCCGGAAGAGGTGCTCCGGGAGTATATCACCGCCGGGACTCCGCGTTATAACAACATGGTGGAGGCCATCCGGAAGAATCTCGGTTTGACGTCGCTGAAATATCAGACCATCGAGGGGTTGGTGGAAGCGATTGGATTGCCGAAAGAGAAGATCTGCACCTACTGCTTTGACGGTTGCGATGGCTGCTGTCGGAAAAAAGGGTGATAAATCATTCCGTCTGAACAAACGGAAGCCCGTTTCAGAACGTCATCTGAAACGGGCTTTTGCTTATTTCCGTCCGGGAGTGTTATTCATACCGGAGCGCTTCGATCGGATCAAGGCGGGAGGCTTTCCATGCAGGATAGAAACCGAATACGATTCCGACGAATGCCGAGACTACAACCGCCGCGATAACGGCGGCCGGACTTGATTCCACCGGCCAGTTGAGATAAATGTTCACCAGAACCGCCGCTCCGTGTCCGATCAGGATTCCGAGGATGCCGCCGATCAGGCAGAGTACCATTGATTCCACCAGGAACTGCTGCAGAATATCTCTGGAACGAGCACCGACAGCCATGCGCAGGCCGATTTCGCGCGTCCGTTCCGTGACCGAAACCAGCATGATGTTCATAATGCCGACTCCGCCGACGATCAGTGAGATCAGCGCCACGCCGAGCAGAAGATTCGTCATGATCGTTGAGGTTCCGGTGAGCATTTTCATGAATTCCGCGGAGTTGCGGACCCGGAAATCGTTTTCCTGATCGTCTTTCAGTCTGTGCCGCTCCCGCAGAAGCGCCGTAACGGAATCAACCGCCTCGTTGACGCGGTCCGGGGCTACGGCAGTCAGCAGAATCTGGTCAATGTGAATGAATTTCGGGATCAGCAGCGTATCGTCCGCCAAAGTTTCGACCGGTTCCGGATAGAGAGCCACGCCTTCGCCCGGATAGAGGGCGGAGGGAGAGGTCGCCGCCGTGCTGGTGGTATCCGTCGCAGTTCCGGTTTTAAGCCCGGTCAGCCGCAGGCGGGCGGTCGTCCACGGGAGAAGGATGACATCATCCTCGTCCATTCCCATCATGTTTGCTCCTTTCGACTGGAGAACGCCGATCACCTTGAACGTTGTGTTGGCGATGCGGATTTCGTTGTCAATCGGGGAAATGCCGTTGAAGAGTTCGCGGACGATTGTGGAGCCGACGAGGCAGACGCGTGCGCGGTTGTTGACTTCCCGCTGGGTGAACGCGCGACCTTCGCCGATCACCCAGTTGCGGATCTGGAGAAAGTCCGGGGCGGAACCCTGGATCCGGCTCGGAGCATAGTTCGTGTTGCCGTAGATCGCCTGCATGCCGTTGGCGTTGACGACCGGGACCGCCATTGCAACCGCCGGACATTCCCGGTTGATCGCGTCGCAGTCTTCCGGCGTCAGCGACATCTGGGTTCCTGTTCCTTTGGAGACTCCGCCGCGGCGGTCGGCGCCCGGAATGATCATGACCGAATTCGCCCCCATTTTTTCGATGGATTCCCGGATTGAGTTCGATGATCCCGTCCCGATTTCCATCATAGTGATTACGGCGGCGATACCGATCACAATGCCGAGTGTTGTCAGCATGGCGCGGGTCGGATTGCGCAGAAGAGCTTTCAGCGCTGTTGACAGAATGGACATCAGGCTCATTGACGGCCTCCTTTCTTCGCGTCGTAATCCCCGTTTACAACGAGTCCGTCCTGAATGTGGATGCTCCGTTTTGCGAATGCGGAGATCTCGGTGGAGTGAGTGACGAGGATCACCGTGATTCCCTCGCTGTTCAGGGCGGAAAACATTTCCATGACTTCCTCGCTGGTTTTGGAGTCGAGATTGCCGGTCGGTTCGTCCGCAAACAGAACCGGCGGCCGGTTGACGAGCGCGCGGGCGATGGCGACGCGCTGCTGCTGTCCGCCGGAAAGCTGCGAGGGATAGTGGTGGATCCGGTCGGAGAGCCCGACGCGTTCCAGCATTTCGATACCGCGTTTGCGGCATTCCCGCCGGGAAAGATCGCTTGCCGTATAGGAGAGCGGCATGACGACGTTGTCAAGCGCGGTCGTGCGCGGCAGAAGGTTGAAACTCTGGAACACGAACCCGATCTTGCGGTTGCGGATCAGGGCGCGGCGGTCTCCCGTGGCGCGTCCCATTTCCTCGCCTTCCAGCAGATAATCGCCGGACGTCGGACGGTCCAGGCAGCCGAGAATGTTCATCAGGGTGCTTTTTCCGGAGCCGGAAGCGCCCATCAGGGCGACGTATTCCCCTTGTCCGATCGTGAGTGAAATCCCTTTGAGAACGGGGACGTCCACCTCGCCGAGCGAATAGGTTTTCCGGATATCTTTCAGTTCGATCAGGGGCATGGCGCACCTCCGCTTACTTTTTCTGCTGACGGTTGTGTCTCTGCGGCGGTTTGGGGATGAACGGGCTTCCCGCATTGCCGGAGGCGGATTTGACCGCAGTTCGCGGAACGGTCGAGATTCCGGTCACGAGTTCATCGCCCTCTCTGAGTTCTCCGGAGACAACTTCCGTTGCAACGCCGTCGTTGAGTCCGAGTGTGACCTGTACGGGACGGATCCGGTCATCGTCGAGGACCCAGAGAATGCGCTCTTTTCCGGTCCGCATTCCTGCTGCTTTTTCCAGCGTGTCACGGTATTCGCCGGGGACCTGTGCCGCATCCGGCAGGAAGCGCAGCGCCGCATTCGGGACGGAGAGGACCCCTTTGCGCTGTGCTTGAATGAATTTGACGTTCGCCGTCAGGTAAGGCAGCAGTTTGCCGCTGGAATTGTCGGTTGCGACTTCCACAACATAGGTTACAACATTCTGCGACATTGTGGCGTTCAGGCGGATTTTGTGTACTTTGCCGACGAAAGTGTCATTCGGAAAGGCGTCGACCGTGAATTCAACCGGCATTCCGGACTTGAGAGTCCCGATGTCCGCTTCATTGACGGAGACCCACACCTGCATCCGTTTCAGGTCTTTGGCGATCAGAAACAGGCTGGATGCACTCATGTTGGATACCACGGTCTGACCGATGCTGACGCGGCGGTCGATGATAACGCCGTCGACCGGCGAGGTGATGGTACAGTATTCCAGATTCCGTTTGGCTTTGTCGTAAGAGGCTTTTGCGCTTGCCAGAGAGGCGTTGGCTTCGGCGAGCGATGCTTCGTTGATGGAGACCGTTGCTTTCGCGGCGTCAAGTTCCGCTTTGTACATATCGTAATCGCTTTTTGCCATTGCTTTCTGGGGATAGAGCCGTTCCGCACGTTCCCAGTTGCTTTCCGCGAGTTTCAGTTTGGCTTTTGAATATTCGATGTTGGCTTTGGAGCTCAGAATGGAGGCTTCGGCTTTCAGTTTCTGGGCTTCCGCTTCGCGCATTTCCGCATCGTAGACCAGTTCGTCAATGCGCGCAAGAACCATTCCCGCCTTGACCGGGGAACCGTAATCGACTTCATTGCCGTTGCTGTCGTTTTCAAACACGGTGATTTTTCCGCTGACCTGCGCACCGACGTTGACCAGTTCTTCCGGCTCCACGGTTCCCGTGGCGCTGATTGACTTCATCAGGTCCGTCCGGGTGACTTCCGCGGTGATGTAATCCGGCATGGCGGAACTTTTCGTTTTATGGGAATAGTAATACCATCCGCCGCCCGCAACAGCGGCAATGACAGCAATGGCAATGACAGGTTTTACAATTTTCATGGTAAAATTCTCCTTCTCTTATTTTTAAGTTCTCCGAAGCAATAAACGTCGGAATGAGGAAAATATTGTGTCCCGGATGGAGAAAAATGAAAAAATACAATGCGAAAAAAATTGATGCAATCAAGAATCGGAAAGGAAATGGAGCGGGTGAAGGGATTCGAACCCTCGACCATCACGTTGGCAACGTGATGCTCTACCACTGAGCTACGCCCGCTTGAGAACATCTCATAATATGCCAGTATTTTTTGCTTTTGCAAGCCGGGATTGAAATTTTTTTCGATTTTTTCCGTCCGGGTCAATGATTTCTCTGGAAAATCTGTGAAAATAACAGATATGAAAGAACCTGAAAAATCCTCGTTTTTGAATCCCGGCGGAAAAGCCGAAACAAAAGGTTTGTCAGGATTTCGTATATATTTGTCAGGATGTCTGATATATTTTTTCTGTTTTCCTGTTGACATTTTTCTTGAAATGTTGTATAATTTAACTGTTGACGGAGTAGAGTCGATTTTGAAACGAATAAAAACGGAGGTTAAGAGAAATGAAACGGAGAGACAGATTCACCCTTATAGAGCTTCTTGTGGTAATCGCCATTATTTCCATCCTGGCGTCTCTGCTTCTGCCGGCGCTGAATGCCGCCAGGGAAAAGGCGCGGAGCATCCAATGCATTTCGCAGGTCAAGACAATGGGGACGTATGTCGGTTTTTATCAGAATGATTATGACGGATTTCTTGCTCCGCCGATCGGCGACAATGAGCAGCCGGCAGTTCCGAACTATTATATCTATAATTATCACTGGGATTATGTATTTGCCCGGAATTATGTCACCAATGGCGATTCCATGCAGATCAGCAATAAAAAGTTTAAGATTTTCTGGTGTCCGAGCGATCCCTCTTCTTATCCCAGAAAGAAAGAGGATCATGTCATCCGCCCGCCGCGTTCCTATTCGTTTCTGATCGGATGGAGCCGCTGCACGGAAGGCGGAAAATCCGCGTATGTGAAAAACGGCAGGGTACGGACTCCGTCCGAATCCATCTATCTGACGGAACATAACTACGAAAGCAGTACGAAATATAATGAATCTGTGGTCGGCTATAATGTTTCCGTCGGCGAAACCGGGTTATGGAGTTCGAAAAACGTCGGGCTTCATCATGCCAACAAGACGCAGGCCTCGGTGCTTCTGCTGGATGGTCATGCCGTTACAACGAAGATGCATCAGTGGAACAGCAGCATGGTTTGGAGTTCGTCAAACAAGATTGACTGGTTTGCCAACCGTTACTCTCTTCTCCGCAATCACAAACTTTGAGTTATAAATTTACGCGGGGAAGACCGGTTTTTGACGGTCTGTTGAGTTTCCGGCGCGTCAGGCATTGAAAGAGTCTGTCTGTCCGGAAACTTATGTCGTTTCAAAGATTGCGGCAGCATGTCGGAGCTGTGCAATGCTGAAATTGAAATATTGTTTTGAAATTCCGGCAGATTCCCATCCGGTTTTTCAACAACACGGTTCCATGGATATTCTTCCGGTGAAAAGGTACAAACGTTCCGTTCTGATGATTGGGGGAAAATAACGAAAAAGAAATGGAGCGGGTGAAGGGATTCGAACCCTCGACCATCACGTTGGCAACGTGAT
>URKJ01000026.1 GCA_900548385.1 uncultured bacterium
TAGCTCCGTCTCGTGGGCTCGGAGATGTGTATAAGAGACAGGTAATGGACTTCTTATTTTAAGATTTTGGATACATTTTAAAATAACCAAACGTATTGGAGAGAACATTGAAAATTCTGATGACCGGAATTACAGGGTTGGTTGGCGGAGCCTTCACAACAGCATTATTGCGTGAACATCCCACTTTTGAAGTTGTGTCCCTCTGCCGGGGATTCTGCGGAGAGTCCGGACAGTCGCGTGCGGAAAAAATCCTGCGCACACAGTGTGAGTTCGATGGCAAGCCGGAAACAGCAGACGACATTCTTTCCCGCGTCAAGATCGTGGAAGGCACGCTGGGCAATCTTCCGGCGGAAGCCATGGCGAAGGAAGGTCCGTTCGATACGTTCTTCCATTGCGCGGCGGATGTGAATCTCGGCAAAGATCCGGAAGGCAAAACCTATGCGACTAATTTCGGCGGGACTCAGGCGGCGCTGGCGCTTGCAAAAGCGGTCAATGTTCCCTCGTTCCATTATGTCAGCACCGCGTATGTCGCCGGAAAAACTGCCGGACGCGTCATGGAAGACGATATGCCGGCAACCGATTTCAACAATTCGTATGAACGCAGCAAATTCGATGCGGAAAAACTGGTCCGCGAGTCCGGTTTCCCCTATACGGTCTACCGTCCCGCGATCGTTGTCGGAAGACGTTCCGACGGCGTGGTCCGCAAGCCGCTGGCGTTCTATCGTCTGCTTGAATTTCTCGGACAGGTGAAGCGTCTTTCCTGCTCCAAGGCGGGAATTTCCCCGAAAGGACCGTTTACCACCTCTCTCCGCATTCAGGCGGGAGCTACGGACAAGGTGTATTTCGTTCCCGTGGACTACGTTCAGGAAGCGATTGCCAAGCTCTTCATGGCTCCGGTGGAAAACCGCACTTATCACATTACCGGCGACAGCCCGGTAAGTCGCTACGACATCGAGAAAGCTGTCTGCGAAGTGCTTCAGGCTCAGGGACTTTCCGTCCAGAAAGTCGTGGAGAACCCCACCAAACAGGAAATTCTCGTGCAGAAGATGATCGGCGACCTGATGCCGTATTTTGAATCCGAGATCATTTTCGACCAGACCAACGTCCGCAAAGCGCTTGGCGATGCCGCGCTTGACTGGAAGCTGGATATTGACTTCCTGCGTAAAATGATTACCGCTTATTACAAGCGCGAAAATCCGGAAGTCGTGCCCTGATCGTTTCAGGGACAGTCTTTGGAACTGATACCGGTGCGGAGTTGATCCCCGCACCGGTATTTTATTTTGCCGGACGGCTCATTTCCAGGCGTCGCGCAGGAGGTTTGCCGTATTGACGAGCGCCTCCGGCACACAGCGGACGTCGCCGAGAACCGGCATGAAACTGGTGTCGCCGAACCAGCGGGGAACGAGATGCAGATGCAAGTGTTCCGCGACTCCCGCTCCGGCGGCGGTGCCGAGATTGAATCCGGCATTGTAACCGTCCGGTTTCATCAGTTTCTGCAGGAGGTCCTTGGCAAACGCGCAGGTGTCGATCAGCTCGTGCCGGGTTTCGGGAGATAACTGCGAGAGATCGGCGCAGTGTTCATACGGCGTGATCAGCAGATGTCCCGCATTGTAGGGATAGCGGTTGAGCATTACGAAGCAGTGTTCCATACGCTTCACAATCAGCTCTTCTTCTCTGGAACCGGTGTATTCTTTCTTGCCGCAGAAGAAGCATCCGGATTCTTTTTCCCCGTAAACGAACTCAACGCGCCACGGCGCCCACAGCGGACGGTTTTGAGCGTTCATGATTTTTCCTCCTTCTTTGATTTGATTTTTTGAAAAGTCATGCTATATTTACTTCTTCACGGCCGCATAATGTTGCCATTGACAGAAAACAAGCTCTTATAATAAGATAACCCCATAGAATAAGGTTTGCAAAAGATGAAAGAAGGAATCCATCCGAATTATGGTCCTGCAAAAGTGATCTGCGCTTGCGGGAAAGTCTGGGAAATCAGCTCCACGAGAAAAGAACAGCGTGTCGGTATCTGTGCGGATTGCCATCCGTTCTTCACCGGCAAACAGAAGCTTGTGGATATTGCCGGACGCGTTGACAAGTTCAACAAGCGTTACGGAAAAAAGGCGTAATTGTTCCGCCGAACAGGAAACCCGTCTGCTGCCGGAAACGCTTTTTATTCCGGTCTGTGACGGGTTTTTCGTGTCCCGATTATGCAGCCTCAGGATATTGCCGTTCATATCGGCTCCATGAAGGAGCGTTTTGCCGAACTGGAAAAGCAGCTTGCCGCACCGGATATTTATTCAAGACCGGCGGAATGCAAAGCGCTTTCCCGGGAGCGGCAGTATCTTGCCGGAATCTTTGAATCCTACGAGGCGTGGAACCGGACGCTGGAAGAGATCCGGGGAAACCGGGAATTGCTGGCGCAGGAGAAAGATCCGGAGTTTCTGGCGCTTCTGGAAGCCGATCTGGAGGAACTGGAGAAACGTTCCGCGCAGATCGAACAGCGTCTCACGATTGCGTTGATTCCGCGCGATGCGGCGGATTCCAGGGACACCATTGTGGAAATCCGCCCTGCGGCGGGCGGCGAGGAGGCCGCTTTGTTCGCCGGCGAAATGTTCCGCATGTATTTGAAATTCGCAGAAAAAAACGGTTGGCGCAGCGAGGTGCTGGAACAGAGCGACAGCGATCTCGGCGGGATTAAGGAAGCCGTTTTTTCCCTGTCCGGAAACGATGTGTTTTCCCTGATGAAGTTTGAAAGCGGCGTTCATCGCGTTCAGCGGGTTCCCGCGACGGAATCCGGCGGTCGCATTCACACATCCACCATCACGGTTTCCGTTCTGCCCGAAGCGGAGGAGACCGACGAGATTGAGGTCCGGCATGAGGACCTTGAGATTTCCACGTTCCGTTCATCCGGTCCCGGCGGACAGAATGTCAACCGTACCGATTCCGCTGTGCGGATTCTGCACAAGCCGAGCGGGCTCGTGGTTGCGAGTCAGCAGGAGCGGTCGCAAATCCGCAACCGTGAGATTGCTCTTCGTATTCTGAAAGCGAAACTGCTGGAGATTCAGCGCCGGGAGGAAGCCGCCCGTCATGCCGCTTCCAAACGTATGCAGACCGGTACCGGAGACCGCAGTGAGCGGATCCGGACTTACAATTTTCCCCAGAACCGCATTACGGATCACCGTTACGGTGTTTCCGCCTATGACCTGCCATCCCTGATGGAGGGAAATCTGGACTTGATTTTGGATCCGGTTCTTGCGGTGGAGAGCAAGCAGGCAATCGACGGGATTCTTTCCGGTTCCCATGCCGGATAAACGCGCCTTTCACTTCCGTTTCCGGTATTTCTGCGGGGAGGTGCCGTAATGATTGCGGAATTGACGGCAGAAATAATTGCTGTCTGAAAAACCGGTCCGCTCCGCGATTTCCGAGATCGAAAGTTCGGGATTGAGCAGCAGCATTACACTTTTCTTCAACCGCAGCCGCAGGAGGTATTCGTTCGGCGGATATCCGGTTGCCCGCCGGATCTGACGCGTCAGCGTGCTGACCGACATTCCCGCCAGTTTTGCCATCCGGGTTCGCGGCCATGGTTCGGCGGAACGGTCCGAAAGTTCATTGAGCAGCCGGTATACTTCAAGCGGAACATTTTCCGCATCGGGATCCATGGCGCCGGACAACCGTGACAGGTGAACGATCAGCAGGACGAACAGCGCCGCCATCGCGGAGGCATAATCTTCCCGGCGGCTGTTCTGCTCCTCCTCGATCGCCGCCAGCAGCTCCAGTATGCGCGGCATCTGTTCCGGCGGCAGATGCAGTCCGCACCCCGCGGAACGTTCCGGCTCCAGCAGAGAGAGACGGCGCAGAAGCGGATAGCGGCTTAATGCAAACAGCGGACTGCCGACTTCGTGCAGATCGAACAGAAGATTGCAGAGCGCCAGGTTGTGCAGATTTTCGTATCCGTGCCGGGTTTGTCCTTTGATCAGAAAAATATCACCTGCGGAGATGGGACGGCGCTCGCCGTGGATCAGGTGTTCTCCCGAACCGCGGTAGACGATCACCAGTTCGGAAAACTCATGGCTGTGCAGATCGTAGGCCTCCTGCGGGTCGCGGCGGATCAGTTTCAGCGGCAGCGTCTTGTTTGCCAGAAAGTCCGAACGGGATAAAATTGCCATGACAGTTCCTTTTTGGAACAAAAATACTATAAAATGACTCATTTGTCAAGGTTTTTTGTTTTGAAAATGCTAAATTTCTTCAGAAAACCAAAATAGAAAGGGCGTTATATGGCACAGCAGAACATTGAACGGAACTATCAGTTTGCAAAAGAGTATTACGCAGGAGTCGGCGTCGATACGGATGCGGCGCTGAAACAGCTTGCGCAAATTCCGATTTCCCTCCATTGCTGGCAGGGCGACGACGTCGGCGGATTCGAACCCGACGCGGGCGGAGCTTCCGGCGGGATCCTGTCCACCGGAAACTATCCCGGACGCGCCCGGACGCCGCAGGAGCTGCGCAGTGATCTCAACAAGGCGTTTGCTTTGATCCCCGGCAAAAAGCGCCTGAATCTTCATGCGATCTATCTGGATACCGACAAGCCGGTGGAGCGCAACCGTATCGAGCCGAAACATTTCCAGAGCTGGATCGACTGGGCGAAAGAGCAGAACGCCGGACTTGATTTCAACCCGACGTTCTTCGGGCATCCCAATGCGGTGTCGAACCTTACGCTGTCCCATCCGGATGACGGGATCCGTCAGTTCTGGATTGAGCACGGCATTGCCTGCCGCAAAATCGCGGAGGAAATGGGACGTCAGCTCGGCAATCCCGCTGTGATGAATACCTGGATCCCGGACGGTTTCAAGGATGTGACGATCGACCGCCGCGCGGCGCGTGCGCGTCTTGAACAGTCGCTTGACGCGATGTTCGCGGAGAAGATTGCGCCGGAATTCATGCGGGATGCCGTGGAATCCAAACTGTTCGGGATCGGCGTGGAGACCTGTACGGTGGGCTCCAACGAGTTCTATCTGGGCTATGCGGTCAAAAACGGCGTGATGCTTTGTCTGGACTCCGGTCACTTCCATCCGACTGAGATCATCAGCGATAAGCTGAGTTCCGTTCTTCTGTTTGTGGACGAGATCCTGCTCCATGTTTCGCGCCCGGTCCGCTGGGACAGCGACCATGTGGTTTTCTTCGACGACGAGCTTCAGGCGATTGCCCGCGAGATCGTTTACAACGGTGCGGAGCGGGTGCATATCGGTCTTGATTACTTCGACGCCACGATCAACCGCATCATCGCCTGGGTGGTCGGCACGCGCAATATGCAGAAAGCCCTGCTGAAGGCGCTTCTGGAACCGGCAAGCCGGCTGAAAGAGATGGAGAAAAACTTTGACAACGGACGCAAAATGGCGCTTCTGGAAGAGTTGAAGATGTTCCCCCTCGGCGCTGTTTACGACTATTTCTGTGAACAGCAGTCGGTTCCCGCCGGACTCGATTTCCTGCCGGAGATCGACCAATACGAGAAAACGGTTCTTTCCGCCCGCAAATGACGTGCCTGTCCGGAGAACCGGCGTTTCCCGCCGGTTCTCCGCGGATCGTTTCAATTCCGATTACCGGGATTTTTTCTGAAAAAACACTTGATTTTTTCCCGTTATTGATGTAGCTTTAAAAAAAGCAACACGAGCGGGGTATTCTTATGACAGTCGTTTATTTCATTCTGAAAGCGGTTTTATTCCTGATTGCGGAATCGTTTCTTACCTGGTATGCCGCCGACCGGATGAAAATCCGCTTTCCTCTGGGAGCGCTGCCTCCGTTTGTCCTGATTTATTGCGCGTTGTTTCTGATCCCCTATGCGGGGTGGATTCTGGCGACGCTTTTTCTGCTCCGGTTTACTGCGGTTATGACAAATGCCCGCACATGGCCGGAATCTTCCGCATATGCGCTTGTTGTCGTTCCGGTCACATGGCTTGTGAAAGTTCTTCTTTTCTGACTGTTTCCGGTTGATTTTCTGCAAAAACAGGTTATTTTTCACGAATAGAACTGGAGAACTCATTTATGGAACACAAGACAATCCGGGCAGCTTTGGATTTTTCATGGAATGAAGCTTCCATCGCGCTTGCCGATGAACACGATACGGTCCTTTTTACTGAAAAAATCATGCTGAACGGTCATGACGCATCCGCGTTGCCGGAGCGTTTGGCACAGGCGGCTGCCCATGCGGGGACTCCGCTGTCCGGAGTTACGGAATGGAGCGTTGGAACCGGGCCCGGCGGATTTACCGGATTGCGTGTCGCCGCCGCGCTTGTCAGCGGGCTGACTTACGGACATCCGGAGATCAAGGTGCGCGGAGTGCCCTCTGCCGCCGGACTCATCCGGTCCGCATTCGCCGGGGATTTTCCGCGGAAAGCTGTCGCGCTGTTTGACGGCCGCCGTTCGGAGATTCTGGCCTATGGGATGGAGCTGAAAGACGGTTCGTATCAGCCGGACGGCTTTACCGCGGTGCTTCAGAAGCCGGAAGAACTTGCCGCCGTTCTTGACAGCGCCCGTGCCGCCGCATTGGAGAAAGACCGTGCCGCGCTCTGCCGGTTTGCACCGGAACTTGCGGAAAAGATCTGCCATACTCCGTCGATTCAGGCGGAAGAGCTGATTTTCAACGATCCCCGGAATTTTTCCGCTTCACCGACCGAATTGATTTATCTGCGTGCCGCCGTGTTTGTGGAAGCGCGAATTCCGAGAAAAATCTGATCATGACGTTCCGCAAACTGGTTTTTTATGTTCTGCTTCCGCTGTTTCTGCTGCTGTTGCTGCTGACGGCGGGGAGTGTTTGCGCCGCCATGCTTCTGGATGAGATGCCGATCACATCCAAACTTGCTTCTTCACTGGATTTTACGCCGATGATGACGGGTATGCGTTCCGTCAACCGCAGTATTTATTCCGCACTGCGTCAACCCCCCGGAAAAGAAGAGGTTCTGGAACTGACGGAACGGGAATTCAATGCTCTGCTGGCTGGGACTGCGGGCAATCCGTTTGCCGCTTCTCTGGTCAGGATCCGTTTGCCGGACGAAGTGAAAAACGGCCGGCTGGTTTTGGAAGACGGTGTGTTCAACTTTTTTTATCCGTATGATATTCAGCGGGATACGCCGTTCGGCAGATATATCAACATCCGCTGCCGCTTCCGTCTTTCCATCCGGAATGGAGAACCGGAGATCCGGATTCTTTCCTGCAAAGCGGGAACGCTCCCCGTTTCGGAAGCCAGAGTCCAGAGCATAATCGGGAAGAAAATGCGCGAGCAGTATTCCGGGACACCGGCGGAACGAATCGTCCGGGCGGGGATTGTCAGTCTGACGATGGAAGAGGAAAAAGCGGTTCTGCGGTATCGTCCGTATGAACTGATTGAGGCTGCGGACCGGGAATTCAATTCTGACGGACAGCCCCGGATCCGTGAAACTCTGCGTCGGCTGGTTCGCTGAATCCGGATCGGCAAGATAAGATAAAAAAGTACCGCAACAATGCGGTACTTTCCGGTTGGCAACTACTCTGCCGCCGGAACTTCCCAGCCGCAGAGAACGGAAGAGTCCGCTTCTCCGTCCCAGACGGAACTGCCGTCTTCGGAGATCGTGACTTTGCGGACCGTGCAGAGATTGCTGTCTGTTTCATTCAGGGCGAGACAGACCGCCGGATGAATCGTCACCGCCTGCGGATATTTGAATTTGTAGATGCGCACCTGCGGAGTGGATTCCGCCGTTTCTTCAAACAGTGCGTCGCTTCCGGGCGGAAGTGATTCCGTTTCTTCGATCGTGATGGTTGTTTC
Organism: uncultured bacterium; assembly: GCA_900548385.1. GTDB lineage: Bacteria > Verrucomicrobiota > Lentisphaeria > Victivallales > UBA1829 > UBA1829. Next base: position 7,793 of record URKJ01000026.1, read on the forward strand.
GTTGACGGGGCGCCCGCCGGGGGTTCCGTCTCCCGTGTAGAATGCTTTGCGGGTGGTGTCGAACATCAGTTCCCCGTCTTCGAGGATGACTTCCTGACGTTCTGCGCTGGTGCCGTAAGGCGGTTTGAAAACTGCCATTTCAGATTCTCCTTCCATAACTTAACATTGTGCTGCCGGAAAAACGTTCTCCGAGCGACAGCAGAACTTCCGCGCCGGAATAGTCGGGGTCTCCTTCCGGGACGGCGGCGACAGTTCCTTCCGGGAATGCGAAATTAAGAATCGCGGCATGTTCGGTTCCGCCGTTGGTGACGGTCGGGCTGCTGCCGGACGGAAGCGTGGTGACGCTGCCGATCCGGACCGTTGCCGCGTTTCCGGTCAGAAAATCGAAGAAATCCGTTTCTGTTCCGCTGTTTCCTGCGTTGAGCCATACCTGATAGGCGGAAAGCCCTTGCGGTCCCTGAAGACCGGGGGTGCCCTGCAGCCCCTGTGTTCCCGGTTCACCCTGTGGTCCCTGCGGACCGACCGCTCCGGTGTAGCCGCGCGGACCGCGCAGAAATTCAAAGAAATCCTCTTCGCTTCCGCTGTGCCCCGCGTCGATCCACACCTGATAGGCGGATGCGCCGTCGGCGTTGTCGAGACGATCCCAGTGGATGCCGTCAACGGTAGCGTAATAGAGTCCGTTGTTCTTGCGGATTTGCCGGAATACGCCGTTCCGGTTGTCTCCGATCGTGTCCATCGTGTACCTCCTTCGGTTTTCGACGGGGCGGAACGATGTCAACCGACGGGACCGTATTCGTGCTTCCGCAGAGCGGAGGGGGAGCAGCCGTGCAGCTGTTTGAATTTTCTGCTGAAATAACTGGCGGATTCAAAACCGAAATGTTCCACGATCTCATACAGTCGCAGATCGGAGGAAAGCAGCATGACCTTTGCCCGCTCCATCCGGTCGCGGATGACATAATCGAGAGGGGAATAGCCGGTGTGAAGACGGAACAGTTCGGAAAAACGGCTTTGACTCATTCCCGCGATTTTTGCGAGTCCGGCGAGCGTGATTTTCCCATGGTTGCCGTTCTGAATATACAGCAGAGCTTTGCGGACGCTTTCCGGAATGCAGCCGACGCGGTCGCCGCTGCGGTGAAGCGCCCGCAGAAGTTCGCTCATCAGGATCAGCAGAGCCGCCGAGACGAGCAGATTCGCCCCGGGGCGCAGGTCTTCCTCCTCGTTCCGGACCGACTGTATGCACCGTGCGACCGCATCCGCTGATGTGTGCGCGAGACGGTATTGGCGGTTCCCCATGGTCTGGAGCATGCCGAGTTCTCCGTACTGTTCCGGCAGAATGGGTGAAAGAAGCAGTTGCAGGGTCCGGCTTTTTTCATGGATGAACCAGTTGTGGCGGACCCGTGCGGGGATCAGCAGAAAATCGCCCGGACTCAGCAGGATGTCTCTGCCGCCGACTCCGAACGTCATGCTGCCGGAATGCACGGCGATGATCTGGAATGACGAATGCGCGTGCATGACGCGTGTTCCGACTTTTTCCGGATAGTCTACGGTGCAGACTTGCAGAAACGGCGGCAGCAGGAGCCGATGTGAGAGCGCTGTGTTGCGGATTCCCCCGTCATATAATGTGATGATGCCGGGCATGGCAGATTTCTCCTTTTTCGTAAGATAAGGCAAAAAAATGATTTTTCAAGTCAGCGAAAAAAATAAAATCCGGCAGTATATTGAGACAACAGTCAATAACAGGGAGAACTGGGTTATGAGTATTCAGATTGCGGAAGAGAGCGGAAAAGTTCTGCTCAGCACACGGAACATGTCGTATGGGATCGGAATTTCGGCGAAGTGGCGGCTGCCCGTCAATCTGCATTGGGGCGGGCGTCTTTCTTGTGCGGAGGAGCTGACTCCGCCGGAAGAGATCACATTTTTTGACAACGGCTGCGAGACCGCATTTTATAAGACGGCGTTCTGCCGTCTTGAGCTGGCCTCGTATACCCGCGACTATATTTACGAGCCCTGCCTGAAAGTGCGGTCGCCGTTCGAGCTGGAGGAGCTGAGATTGCAGTTTTCCGGCTGGTCCGTTCCCGAAGAGGAGCATTTCCGGTTGGACATGACCGATCCGGCGGAGATGGTGAAAGTCTCCCTGCATTACCGTCTGATTCCGGAACTTGATCTGATTCAGCGCTGGACGGAGGTCCGCAATACGTCGGACCGGGAGATCGTGTTTGAAAATCTGTTTTCCGCCTCCTGGACGTTTCCGCGTGCCCGCCGCTGGCGGCTGAGTCATCTGGAAGGCGGCTGGGGACGCGAATTCATTGTTGCCCGCGAACCGGTCGCCCCGGGGGAAAAGGTTCTGGAAAGCCGTACCGGGACAAGCGGTCACCAGCACGCGCCGTTTTTTGCGCTGGACGAAGGAAACGCGACCGAGAAAAGCGGAGAAGTCTATTTCGGAACGTTTCTCTGGAGCGGAAACTGGAAGATCGTTGCCGAGCTCGATGAATACCGGGAAATGCGTGTCTGCGGAGGTTATAACAATTTTGATTTTGAATATCCGCTGGCGCCGGGGGAGGCGCATGAGACGCCTCTGTTCGTCGGCGGATTTACGAAAAACGGATTCGGCACGATGAGCCGTCTTCTGCATCGCTGGCACCAGCGCTGTCTTTATCCGGAAAACATGCGGAACAGACCGATGACCGCGCTCTACAATTCTTTCGGCTGTCTGCGCGGTCCGCAGGTGACGGAGAAGAATATTCTTGCACTGATTCCGAAAGCCGCGGCGGCAGGGATCGAAACGTTCATAATCGACGACGGCTGGCAGAAAAGTTTCGGCGACTGGGTACCGCATCCGGAACGTTTTCCGAACGGGCTGGGAAGCGTGGTCGCTCTTGCCCATTCTCTGGGGATGACGTTCGGACTCTGGGTGGAGATTGAGCGGGCGCAGGAGAACAGCGAAGTCGCGCGCCGTCATCCCGAATGGCTGGTGGATGACTCCGATTATTCCCTGTTGAATTTTGCGCTTCCCGAAGTGCTGGATTATGTCCATGCGGAACTGTCCGCTCTGATCCGCGGGAACGGAATCGACTACATTAAAACCGATTTCAACCGGTATCTCGGTGTGCCGCATTTCCGGGACCGCCGTTCCATGCGCACCCGGTATCTGAATAATTTTTATACGCTGCTGAAGCGTTTGCGTGCGGAATTCTCGAATGTTTTTTTTGAAAACTGCGCCGCCGGAGCGGGACGGCTCGACATGGAGATGGACCGTTATTTTTCCCGTATCAACCGGAGCGACAATCAGGACCCGCTGGCGGTGCTCGGTATCCACGAGGGGTTCACATGGCTTCATCCCTCCAAAATGGCGGGCGGCGGATGCCATATCAGCCGGGCGGTCGAACGGTTCAATCACCGCAGCCCGATACCGCTCTCTTTCATGGCGCATGTCGGAATGATGGGCTGGCTTTCTCTTGGCCTGCCGCTCGACAAGTCATCGGAAGAGGAGCTGGAGGAGTGTGCGGAATACATCCGGCTTTACAAACGGATCCGGCATGTGACGCACCTCGGAGAACTGCACCGTCTGGCTTCTTATACGGAAACCGGTTCTCATGCGGCGTTTGAGTTCGTGACGGAAGACGCTTCGGAGGCGGTTCTGCTGCTGTTTGCCCATAATCTGCGCTATGACGACGCGCTTCCCGAATTCCGCCTGGAGGCGCTGGATCCGGATGCCTGGTACCGGATCGACCGTTATGCGCCGTCCGGTAAAGGATACGGCAAACCGGACCCCCTGCCGCGTCCGCAGACCGGGTGTTTCCTGATGGAACACGGTATCCGCGTCATGATGAACGGCGATCTTGACAGCCGGGTCTTTCATCTGCGCCGGATTGAAGAGCGCCGGGGTGATGTGATCGGGTTCGATCTTCCTTTGGAACTGGGGGACGGATTTTACTCGCTTTCCCTGAACGGCTCTTCCGGACCGGATGGAATGGAAATCCTTGTGGATGGCAGGATGGTTCATTCTCTTCTGCCGCATTGTTCCGGCATTCTCGAAAGCAAGCCGTTTTTTGCCAAAGGAAAGACGCGTTGCCATGTGGAATTCCGTTCGAAAGGTGGGGGCGCGATCAGTGTGAAGACTCCGGTTCTGGCGGAACTGTATTATGAACCGGTCGGCGCGGAATTCTTCTGGGAGAAAGAACTCGGCAGGAACAGCGATGAAAGCCGGGACTGTCCATCCGGCAGGCTGGACCTTGATTGGTCCGCGCCCGGCTGGCTCCCGGCGGAAGCCCGGAACGGCGTGATTTCCTGCGGAAGCGGTTACCGCTATCTGGCGGTGCGCGTATATTCTCCGGATACTCAGGATGTACGCGTCTTTGTCGCAGCGGATTATTTCTGGCAGATGCGCGTCAACGGGGCGGCGGTGACTCCGGTTCTCGGCGGACCCTCCGATTCCCGGTTCGCCCGCCGGATGAAAATTCATCTGGAGGCCGGATGGAACGGAATCGTATTTTACCACGGAGCGGGCAGTTGCGGCAGCTGGCTGGATTTCCGCGTCGCGAATCCGGGAACATTGAAATACAGCTGCCCGTGCAGGTGAACCCGGTCAAGTCCGCTTCCCGGAAAAAGCATACAAAAATCCCGCCGGAACCGGACCGAAGTCCGATCCCGGCGGGGCAGAGAGGTTTGCAGAATCCGGTTATTCGTTCTGGAAAATCTGGAAACCGCCGTAGGCTTCCATGCCGTGTTCGCTGAGGTCGAGTCCGCGGAGCTGTTCCTCATCCGTGCAGCGGAGTCCCCAGAACTTCTTCAGCAGCAGGAATATGACCGAGGCGCAGAGGAAACTTGCCGCTCCGACTGCGACGACGCCGATCAGCTGGGGCAGGAACTGGAAGTCGGGGCTGAAAATACCCACAGCCAATGTTCCCCACACTCCGTTGACGAGATGAACCGAGAGCGCTCCGACCGGATCGTCAAGAAACAGCCGGTCGAACATGTATACCGCCAGCACGACGATCACACCGCCGATTGCTCCGATCACGATGGAGGACGTGATGCTGACACAATCCGCTCCGGCGGTGATCGCGACGAGTCCCGCGAGAACTCCGTTGAGCATCATCGAAAGATCCGGTTTTTTCTGGATCATCCAGGAGGTCAGCATTGCGGTCATGCATCCGGTACATGCAGCGAGACACGTTGTTACGAAAACGTAGGAGACAAGGTACGGATCCGCATTGAATGCCGACGCTCCGTTGAATCCGAACCAGCCGAACCACAGGAGAAAAACCCCGATGGTCGCCAGCGGCATATTGTGCGCCATGATCGGCCTTGAGATTCCACCGACGAATTTACCGAGACGGGGACCGAGAATGATCACTCCCGCCAGCGCTCCCCACCCGCCGACCGAATGGACAAACGTCGAACCGGCAAGGTCATGAAAGTTGAGGGAGCTCAGCCATCCGCCGCCCCATCCCCACGATCCGACCAGCGGATAGACCAGTGCGGAATAGAAGACGGCAAAAAGCAGATAGGCGCTCAGCTTGATGCGTCCCGCCACCGCACCGGAAACAATCGTTACGCCGGTTGCGGCGAACATCGCCTGAAAGATGAAATCGGTCCAGTAGGTATAGTTGCCTCCGTTATAGTCGATCAGCCCTGCCGCTCCGGCGGGACAGTTGAGGCCGCTTCCGGCAAATCCGAGGAATTTGCCGATGATCCACGAATCTCCGGGATACATCAGACCGAAGCCGATTACGAGAAAGGTCAGGATTCCGATGCAGGGAGTCGCGAGATTTTTGCAGAGGATGTTGACGCAGTTTTTAGCTCTGGTGAGTCCGGTCTCCAGCAGAGCGAATCCGAGGTGCATGGAGAAGACGAGAACGGTGCCGAGCAGCATCCAGAGATTGTTCACGGTGAACATCGCTTCCGCGGCGGTTGCGTTTTTCACTGCTTCGCTGTCCGCAAACAGAGGAAGCGAGGCGGCTGTCAAAACGAGGAAAAGCAGCAGTTTCATAATAAAGGATCTCCTTTCTCTTACCCGATCGCGTCCGTTCCGGTCTCTCCGGTCCGGATGCGGATGCAGTTTTCCAGATTTGTGATAAAGATTTTGCCGTCGCCGATGGTTCCGGTCCTTGCACCCTGAATGATTGCACTGACCGTCTGGTCTACGAATTCGTCGTTGACGGCGATTTCGATTCTGACCTTTTTATGCAGGTTGACTTCCTGTACGACTCCGCGGTAGGCTTCCATATACCCTTTCTGCTGTCCGCAGCCGAGAGCATTGGTAATGGACATCTTGAAGATTTCGTGCTTGAACAGTTCCTGCTTTACGGCAGTGACCCGTTCCGGTTTGATGTACGCTGTAATCAATTTCATTCCGACCTCCATAGTTGATTAACGGATGATACCGTATGACATCAGCAGGAGACGTGCCAACTTTCAATAAGTGTGTTTTGAGGCGGAAGAACGGGAACGGGGGAGGTCGGGATTAGACAAAAATGTAAAACGGACCGTGTTTATCTGTATAAAAATGAAAAAGCCGCCGGGAAAGGCGGCCGATCCGGTTATACGGGTTGGAAAAGCAGATGTTATTTCTGGGGGATGATTTCCCGGATGACGGAACGGGTCTTTTCCATGCCGTGCTCCTGAAGGAAGGTGTCGATGACCGGGACGAGGCGTATGACGAGCGGAAGCCCCGCCAGAAAAAGGAGTCCGGCGCCCGTGAAATATGCGCGGTACATGGGAAGCCCGCTTCCGAAAAAGCGTTCCGCAAGTTTCAGAATCGCGCCTGCCGCGAACATGCCGGTCACACCCGCCGCCGCACCGGTTACGACGCTGATGAACATGGAGCTGGCGACCTGCCGTTCTTTGGGGACCGCCATCAGGAAGTAGTGGACCATCGCGTTCTGTGCGGAAACAACCATGGAGCCGATCAGGAGGAACGGCAGGATGAAGAGTCCCCACATCCACGGTGAAGAGACCGTGGACGGTGCGATCAGCCAGAACAGACAGATGGGGAAGATCAGTGTGTAGGCGTAAATCGCCACTTTGCGCGGGCCGATTTTTTCCGTGATCCGTCCGCTGATCTGCGTCGCGGCGATTGCGGATGCAAACTGAATGACGGAAAACAGGATCGCCTGCGTGTCGCTGACGCCATAACCGCGTTTCATGGTCAGTATCGCGATCGGCGCCATCATGATAATGCCCAGATTCACCATGAATCCCGCGTAGATCTGACGGCGCAGGGTGAGGTCGCGGAACGCTTCCCGGAGTTGCGGCAGGAGCGGAGCCTGAGCGGAACGCCGGATATTGGAAGTCTCGTCGATTTTCCGGATGAACGTGGAGGCCGTCACTCCGCAGCAGGCTCCTGCGACGATGATTCCGACCAGCACCCAGAGATTGTCGTAACGGCTGAGGACCAGACTGATCGTGATCATTGCCGCAAGCCCGGAACCGTAGAACAGGCCGGTGGATTTGGCAATCAGGCGCGCACGGTCCGTATCGGACGAAATGTCTCCGATCAGCGGCTGTGACATCACCACGCCTGCCGCGCGGAACCCGTAGAACAGAAAACTGCCTAGCAGCAGGGTTCCCCATGCCAGTTCCCGGCTCAGCGGAAGAATCAGCGCGCTGACCGCCACAAGAAGCGCCGCCACATTGCGGCAGACCCAGAAATCCGCCTGACTCCGCGCCGCGCCCACTTGTGCGGTCCGGATCACGCCGAGCGGCAGCAGCAGAAAGCCGAGGAACATCATGGCTCCGATCACCGCAACGATGAAGTTCGGGGCGGAAAGTTTGACCGCAAACAGAATGATCACGGTTTCGCCGAGGCACATGTAGGAGGCTCCGTTCACCGCGCTGAACCGGTTGTAGTTGAGTTGGGAAATCCGGCGCTGTTCCCCTGTCAGCGGTCTGTCGTAAAGCATGAAACGTTCCTTGAAAAATGGATTGCAGGATGTCGGAGGTTAAGAATACAGGACGGAGCAGGGAAGCCGCCCTGTCCGTCCTGTGTGGTTTGTATGTTGCGGGGTCAGCGGTCGACGCGTGCGCCGGCTCCGCCGACCAGCTTTTCGACCTCTTTGAGGGTCGCCATGCTGGTGTCGCCGGGGGTGGTCATCGCAAGCGCGCCGTGTGCGGCGCCGTAATTGACCGCGAGGGCGGGATCGTCTTTTTCCATGAGACCATAGATCAGACCGGAGGCGAAAGAGTCGCCGCCGCCGACGCGGTCGAGGATCTCCAGCCCGTCGCGCTGGACCGCCTGATGAAATTCGCCGCCGTACCAGAGAATTGCGCCCCAGTCATTGACGGTTGCCGTTCTGACGGTGCGGAGCGTGGTGGCGACCGCTTTGAAGTTCGGATATTTTTCCACGACCTGCGAGATCATTTTTTTGAATCCTTCCACGGGCAGGGTGGTAAGTTTTTCGTCCGCTCCGGCGACTTCAAAACCGAGACAGGCGGTGAAGTCTTCCTCGTTTCCAATCATGACGTCAACGTATTTTGCGATTTCCTTGTTGACCTCCTGAGCGCGTTCCTTGCCGCCGATGCCTTTCCAGAGCGACGGACGGTAATTGAGGTCGTAGCTGGTCATGGTGCCGTATTTTTTCGCGGCTTTGAGCGCTTCGATCACAACGCCGGGCGTGGTATCGGAAAGCGCGGCGAAAATGCCGCCGGTGTGAAGCCAGCGGGAACCGAGTTTGCCGAAGATGCAGTCCCAGTCAATATCGCCCTCTTTCAGTTGGGAGACTGCGGTGTTGCCGCGGTCGGAGCAGCCGACCGCTCCGCGCACGCCGAATCCGCGTTCCGTGAAATTGAGTCCGTTGCGGACCGAGCGGCCGATGCCGTCGTAGGGGACCCATTTGATCAGAGAGGTGTCAACGCCGCCCTGCATGATGAAGTCTTCAACAAGCCGTCCGACCGGATTGTCCGCAAATGCGGTTACCACGCCGGCGCGTTTGCCGAAACAGCGGCGGAGTCCGCGTGCCACGTTGTATTCGCCGCCGCCTTCCCATGCGCGGAAAGAACGGGCGGTGTGGATGCGTCCCTCGCCGGGATCCAGACGGAGCATGACTTCGCCGAGAGAGATAATATCGTACTGACAGGTTTCAGGGGATTTTGTCTGCATGTGATCGTTCCTTTGCGCTTATTTCTTGATATATTTTGCGGCGACTGCGACGGCCTGGCGGATGGTTTCGTCATCACATTTGTTGAGCCATGTTCCGCCGACTGCGGCGACTTCCGGGATCTGAAGATACGTTTCGACGTTGGCAGGTTTGACTCCGCCGGTCGGCATGAACTTCACGCCGAGGTGTTTGTACGGGGCGATGATGGATTTGAGCATCGGCACGCCGCCGCAGGCTTCCGCCGGGAAGAATTTCAGCATCCGGCAGCCGAATTCCATTGCCTGTTCCACTTCGCTCGGCGTGCAGACCGCGGGGAAGAAATCAAGATTGCATTTGACCGCTTCCGCCACGACTTTCGGGTTGAAACCGGGAGCGACTGCGAATTTTGCGCCTGCATCGAACGCACGGTGCAGATCGGCGATGTTCAGAACGGTGCCGGCTCCGATGTACATTTCCGGAAAACGTTTCGAGGCTTCACGGATAATGGACTCCGCCGCTGCCGTCCGGAACGTGATTTCCGCTGCCGGAAGTCCGTTTTTGCAGAGCTGTTCGCAGACCGTCAGCCCCTCTTCGAGTGTGTTCAGAACGAGAACGGGGACGATTTTGACTTTTTCGAGCTGTTCAGACAACATGTTTGTACCCTTTCAATTCTATTATTGATCTGTGCTGTTGATGCTGACATTGACAATTTACAGGAGAAACGGTGAAAAATCAAATAGTTTCACAGAACAAAATGCAAATAACTTGTCTGCTTGGAGTTTCAGCGTGAAAATCCGGTTTTTTGATTTGCTGTGAAAAATACACACTTGTCCGGATCGGGAGGGAGGGAATGAATTCGGCATTGTCGTGTGAAAAATACAAAAAAAATTAGCCTTGAACCGCTGTGAAACTTCAAAAAAACTGAGCTTGTATTTGAATTTTCTGAAATCGGTTGCTATATTAACTGTGAAATGAATCACGAAAATAGAAAATAAAAAATTCACAGAGCGTTTTCCCGCCGCGGGGGAACCGCTGGAAGAAGCCGTACCCGAATCACGGCCTGCGAATGAATATGCATGGAAAAATTACCTATAACAGGAGGAATTGGAATGGAAGCAACAGACAAGATGCGTGAGGCCGAAAAGGCTGTATCGCGCATGGAGGACGCGGAAGCTGTTCTCCGTGAGTACAATTACGACAAAACCAAGCTCGTGCCGATCCTGCAGGCTGTGCAGGCACGTTACAACTGGCTCTCCAAGGAGCTGCTGAGCTACATCGCCTGCGCTCTCGGACTTCCTCCGGCGCGCGTTTACGGCGTTGCCACTTTCTACGCTCACTTCTCCCTCAAGCCCAAGGGCAAGAACATCATCCGTCTTTGCGACGGGACCGCGTGCCACGTCAAAGGCTCCACGTCGATTCTGGACGCTCTCTACGAGAAACTCAACATCAAGCCCGACCGCGACAGTACGGACGATATGATGTTCACGGTGGAAACCGTCAGCTGTCTCGGAGCCTGCGGTCTTGCCCCTGTCATGCTTGTCAACGATGATGTGCATGGACAGGTCAAGCCCTCCGATATTCCGAAAATCATTGACGAACTTCTTGCCAAACAGGCGAAAAACTCCAGCGAGGTGGCATAATGGCGAAACTTACTGTAGCTGATGTTGAAAAACGGATCAGCGATTACGAGGCCAAAGCGGCGAAAATTTCCCGCCGGATCATCGTCTGCGGCGGTACGGGGTGCGTGGCGAACGGTTCGCTCAAAGTCCGCGACGCGCTTGTTGAAGAGCTGAAAAAAGCCGGTCAGACTGTCGAAGTCGATCTGGAACACGATTCCGCCGATCATATTCATCCGGGGTCCGCATACGTCTCCAAGAGCGGATGCCAGGGATTCTGTCAGATGGGACCGCTCGTCCGCATCGAACCGGACGGCATCATTTATACCAAAGTCCGCCCGGAAGACGCTCTTGAAATTGTTCAGGAAACCATTCTGAAGCACGGCGTGATTGAGCGTCTGCTTTATATGAACCCTTCCGACGGCAAGCGTTACAAAGGCGAACACGAGATCCCGTTCTACAGCCGTCAGCACCGTCTCGTTCTGGCGAACTGCACGATTGAGCCGGACAGCATTGGCGAGTATTTCCACAAGAAAGGCTACCTTGCCGCGATCAAGGCATATACTCAGATGAGTGCGGAAGAGGTTTGCGCCGAAATGGAAGAATCCGGTCTCCGCGGACGCGGAGGCGGCGGCTTCCCGACCGGAAGAAAATGGAAATTCACCCTTGCGTCCCCCGGACCGAAAAAATATGTTATCTGCAACGGTGACGAGGGCGACCCGGGAGCGTTTATGGACCGTTCCGTCATGGAAGGCAATCCGCATTCCGTAATCGAAGGCATGATGATTGCAGCCCGTGCGATCGGTGCGGACGAGGGGTATGTCTATGTGCGTGCGGAATACCCGCTGGCTGTGACCCGTATGCGCAAAGCGGTCAAGGACGCGGAAGAAGCCGGCGTGCTCGGCGATGATATTTTCGGCAGCGGACTTTCGTTCCGCATTCATGTGATGGAAGGCGCGGGCGCATTCGTTTGCGGTGAAGAAACCGCTCTGATGGCGTCGATTGAGGGAAAACGCGGTATGCCGATGCCGAAACCGCCGTTCCCGGCGCAGTGCGGTCTCTGGGGCAAACCGACCGTGATCAACAACGTGGAAACACTCGGCACGGTTCCGTATGTGATCCGCGAAGGCGCCGCCAAATTCCGCGAGCTCGGTGTTTCGACTTCTCCCGGAACCAAAACGTTTGCGCTGACCGGACATGTCGCCAACACCGGACTGATCGAAGTTCCGTTCGGAACCACGCTCGGCGAGATCGTCAACGAGATCGGCGGCGGAGTGACCGATGCAGACGGCAAAGTTTCGCTCGATAACTTCAAATCCGTACAGATCGGCGGTCCGTCGGGCGGCTGTCTGACCAAGGATATGCTCAACCTGCCGCTTGATTTCGATTCCCTGCGAAGCGTCGGCGCGATGGTTGGTTCCGGCGGACTTGTTGTCATGAACACCAATACCTGTATGGTTGCGGTTGCGAAGTTCTTCATGCACTTTACGCAGAATGAATCCTGCGGCAAGTGTGTTCCCTGCCGGGAAGGCACCAAGCAGATGCTTGCCCTGCTTGACGACATTACGAAAGGCAAGGCGGACGAATCCACACTGGATCTGCTGGAGCAGACCGCGAAGGCTGTTCAGATGGGATCGCTCTGCGGACTCGGCAAAACGGCTCCGAACCCGGTTCTCTCCACGCTGAAACACTTCCGCGAAGAGTATCTGGTGCATGTGCGCGAAAAACGCTGTCCGGCGGGACAGTGCAAAGCGTTGGCGCGTCCTGAAATTGATCCGAAGAAGTGCAAAGGCTGTTCCGCCTGTGCGAGAAAATGCCCGGTCGGCGCCATTACCGGAGAGATCCGCAAACCGTTTGTGATCGACGCTGCCAAATGTATCAAGTGCGGCGCCTGCAAAGCCGCCTGCAAATTCTCCGCCATCACCGGAATTTAATTGATAAGGAACTCTGAAAATGACTACAACTGCTGTAAAAACTCTTACCGTCAACGGTGTTCCGGTCGAGATCCAGGGAGAGCGCAATCTTCTTGAGGTGATCCGTAAGACCGGGATTGAACTCCCGACGTTCTGCTATCACTCTGATCTGAGTGTGTACGGTGCATGCCGCCTCTGTCTTGTCGAAGTGGAAAAACGCGGCATCATGGCTGCCTGCTCCACTCCGCCGGAAAGCGGAATGGTGATCCGCACCGATACGAAACAGCTCCGCGACATCCGCAAGATCAATATTGAACTGCTGTTGGCGAATCACAACCGCGAATGCCCCTCCTGCGTCCGCAGTGCCAGCTGTACACTGCAGAACCTTGCGCGCCGTCTCGGCGTCGATGCCATCCGCTATAAGCAGCTCAAGGAGCTGGAGCCGGTGGACAAGAGTTCCCCGTCGTTGGAGCGTGACCCGAACAAGTGCGTACTCTGCGGCGATTGCGTGAGAATGTGCGCGGAAGTGCAGGGAATCGGTGCGATCGGATTCGCACACCGCGGTTCCAAGGCGAAAGTCGTTCCCGCATTCGACAAGGGATTGAACGAAGTCGAGTGCATCAACTGCGGCCAGTGCGCGGCGGTCTGCCCGACTGGAGCTATCATTCCGCACCAGAACCGGGAAGAAGTCTGGAATGCGATCCATGATCCGAACAAGCTTGTGGTTGCCCAGATCGCGCCTGCGGTCCGTTTTGCGCTCGCGGAATTCTTCGATCAGCCCGCCGGACAGAATGCCGCCGGAAAACTGGTTGCTGCTCTCCGCAAAATGGGCTTTGATTACATTTACGACACTACATTCGCCGCCGATATGACCATCTGGGAAGAAGCGGAAGAGTTCCTGCGTCGCGTGAAAGCGGGCGGACCGTTCCCGATGTTCACTTCCTGCTGCCCCGGCTGGGTCAAGTATGCGGAAATCAATTTCCCGTCCCTGAGCAAGAATCTTTCTTCCTGCCGTTCTCCGCAGCAGATGTTCGGCGCGGCGATGAAAGAAGCTCTGCCGAAAATGCTCGGCAAGGACCGCAAGGAGATCGTCGTCGTTTCCATCATGCCCTGTACCGCCAAGAAGTACGAGGCCGGACTCGACAAATTCAAAGTGGACGGCAATCCGGACGTGGACTATGTCCTTACCACGACGGAAATCGGCCGCATGATTGATTCGTTCGGCATCAAGTTCGATGAACTGGAGCCGGATGCGTTTGATATGCCGTTCGGTTTCGGCACCGGCGCGGGAGTGATCTTCGGAAGCTCCGGCGGCGTGATGGAAGCTGCCCTCCGTTATGCGGTCGGCAAGATCAACGGTCAGGTCCCGATGCACGGGCTTGAATTCAAGCAGGTTCGCGGAAGCCAGCGTTTCAAAGAGACAACAATCAAAGCCGGTGATACGGAACTCCGTATTGCGGTTGTCAACACGCTCGGCGCAGCAAAAGAGATTGCGAAAGAGGCGGCGGAAGGTAAATCCCCGTATCACTTCATTGAAGTGATGGCGTGTCCCGGCGGATGCGTCTGCGGTGGCGGCCAGCCGATTCAGAACGACCGCGTCAAGCGTGCACAGCGCATGGAAGCAACCTATAAGTGCGACAAGAATATGCAGTTCAAAAACTCGCTTGAGAACCACATGCTTGCCGACTGCTACGAGAAATATCTTGGCGGCCAGCCGAATTCGGAGAAGGCTCACCACCTGCTCCACACCGTGTATGAGAACCGTAACGGCGTGTTCGATGCGGTGGAAGTCGTCGAATCCGGAAAGGCGTCGAAGAAAGTTGCCGTTTCGGTTTGTGTGACTCCGGGTGTTGATGAGGCGGTCAGCGCCAAGGCTCTGGCTGAGGTGCTTGAGTTCGCCGGACAGAAAGGTATTTCCGATAAGCTCGTTGTGGAAACCGCTTTTGCTCCGTCCTGTACGAACCGGAAAGCCGGTGAAGTGATGGTCGGCGGACGTTTCTTCCAGGCATCCGAACTTGAGAAAGCTAAAAAAGAGATGGAAAACGCTGTGGCTGAATAAGTTCCGTTTTCCTCAGACAAACAGACCGCAATCCTGAAAGCAGGGGTTGCGGTCTGTATTTTTTTCGGGAGAATTCATAAAAAAGATGAAATTCTTCAGGAACTCTCTTGCTTTTTGAGGATTCTGTGATATACTACTCCAAGACCGCAGAAGGTACGCTATGAATTCCCCCCCCTCACATGTGTTGCCTCTGCGGTCTTTTCTGTTATTTCCCGCCGTTTTTCATTCCCATGCAGCTGTAATAGACTTTCAAAGCATCGCTTGCCGCTTTGACATTGTGGATCCGGATGATCCCGTAGCCTTTCACGGCGGAGGCTATCGTGGAACCGCAGGTTCCGTAATCCCGCTGTGAAGCAACAGGTTCCCGGATAATCTGCCCGATAAAGGATTTCCGTGATGGACCCGAAAGCAGAGGATAGCCGAGCTTCAGCAGTTTTTCCGCTTCGTTGATCAGGGCTGCCGACTGCTCCGCAGTTTTGGCAAATCCGATACCCGGATCCAGAATGATCGCATTCCGGCGGACTCCGGCTTTGAGAACATTGTCCACCATTATGCGCAACTCTTCAATGACCGTTTCGATCAGTCCGCCGGAATAGTGAAGGTTTTCCTGCGCCTGCATCCGGTCGGGCGTGGCGCGCGAGTGCATGATGATGGCGCCGGCGTCGTAACGGGCCGTGACTTCCGCCAGGCCGGGATCAAACAGAAATCCGCTGACGTCATTGACGATGTCGGCTCCGAGCTTGAGAGCCTCTTCCGCAACGGCAGATTTCCGGGTGTCGATGCTGATGAAAATGTCGTGTGAGAGCTCCCGGACGGCACGGACCGCCGGAAGGACGCGGTGCAGCTCCTCTTCCACCGGGACCTCTTGCGAGCCCGGACGGGTCGATTCCCCGCCAATGTCGATAATATCCGCTCCATGGGCGATCAGGGTTTGAATGCGTTCTTTGAGCGGGATCGTTGAACCGCCGTCGCTGAACGAGTCGGGGGTTACATTCAGAATGCCCATCAGTTTCGGAAAACCGTTCAGCTGAAACGGCCGTCCGCGAAAAGTCAGAGTTGTCATCAGGATCTCCATAAAAAACAGGGCGTCTGTGAAGACGCCCTGTATCATTTGCTGTTGTATCCGGCTGTTACACCTGTTCCGGTGCGGGCGGATTGGTTTCTTGCGTTTCCGCCGTCGTTTCCGTTGCCACAACGGGTTCTTCAGCGGGAACCGGCTTTTTCTGTCCCTCGATCTCAATCAGGCGCGCTACGCCGGTGATCCGGTCGCCTTTGCGCAGTTCCATGATCTTGACACCTTTGGAGGCTCGGCCGACGATCCGGATTTCATCCACGGAGATACGGACAACCTGTCCGCGTTCCGTTGTGATGATGAGTTCGTCACCATGCTGGACTTTGACTGCGGCGACAACCTCTTCACCATCACGGAGATTGAGGTTCTTCACACCCTTTGCTCCGCGCCGGGTCAGGCGGTAATCTTCCACATAACTGCGTTTTCCCATGCCGCCGGAGGTGACGATGAGAATCTGCGGTCTGCCGGTATCTTCCAGTGCGGTATCGTCGTTTTCATCACCGAGCTGTTCGTCGATTTCCTCGGCGGTATCTTCCGGTTCCATGATCTCTTCGACACCTTCGGGGAGAACCGCGTTCCGGGGGTCTTCCGTGACTGTGCCATCGCCGGGAACGACTTCCATGCTGACGATCCGGTCGCCTTCCAGTTTGAATTTGATACCGGTTACGCCGCGTGCGGTTCTTCCCATTGCGCGGACATCGCTGCTCTTGAAGCGGCATGCCATACCCTTTGCGGTGGAGAGGATGATCTCATCGCCCGGTTCCACGAGGCCGGCACCGATCAGATCGTCACCCTCTTCAATCGTAAGCGCACGGATGCCGATCTTGCGCAGATGGCGGAACTGGCTAAGCGGAGTCTTCTTGATGACACCGCACCGGGTCGCCATTGCGATGCAGAGCTCTTCGTTTTCTTCGAACATTTTCTTTTTGACCGTGAGCATGGTACGGATCTGTTCGTTCGGTTCCAGCTTGATCAGGTTGACGATCGCTTTGCCTTTGCCGGTTCTTGCGCCTTCGGGGATCTCATAGACGTTCAGCCAGTGCATGACGCCGCGGTTCGTGAAGAAGAGGATCAGGTCGTGGCTGTCCGCATTGAACAGGTGTTCCACATGGTCCTCCTCCTTGGTCTCCATGCCGATGATGCCGACTCCGCCGCGATGCTGGGTCTGATAGGTGTCCGCCGGAACGCGTTTGATGTATCCGGTGTTGGAGACCGTAATGACGCAGGAGTGACGCGGGATAAGGTCGGCAACGTCAATATCGCCCTCGTCGAACGTGATTTCGGTGCGCCGGGGATCGGCGTATTTGTCCTTGACTTCCTGAAGTTCCTGTTTGATGACGCCGAGGCGGAGGTCGCGGGACGCCAGAAGACTGCGGAGATAATCCGCAAGTTTCATTTTTTCGTTGTATTCATTTTCGAGGTCCTCAATCGCCAGCCCGGTCAGCTGATAGAGTCGCATATTGAGGATTTCCGTAACCTGAATCTTGGTGAATCCGTATTTTGCGACCAGTGCCTCCTGGGCTTCCTGACGGGTCCGGGAGGAGCGGATGATGCGGACGACATCGTCCAGATTGCGCACCGCGAGCAGCAGACCTTCCAGAATATGGATCCGTGCTTCGACTTTTCCAAGTTCAAACCGGGTTCTGCGGGTGACGACTTCCAGACGGTGGTCGATATAGCGCTGGAGGATCTGAAGCAGATTCAGGGTCCGCGGACGGTTCATGTCGACGACGAGCATATTGCAGCCGATCGCGTCTTCCATCTGCGTGTGGGCGTAAAGCTGATTGAGAACGACGGAACCCATTGCGCCGCGTTTGATGTCGATGACGATCCGGATGCCGACTTTATGGCTGGTTTCGTCGCGCAGGCCGGAAATGCCGGTGATTTTCTTATCGCGGACGAGGTCGGCGATGCGTTTTACGAGCATTTCCTTGTTGACCGCATACGGGATTTCCGTGACGATGATCTGCTCCCCGCCGGTTTTGGTTTCGATGATCTCCGCTTTTGCGCGGACTTTGATAACACCATGGCCGGTAGTATAAAGGCTGCGGATCGGATCAATGCCGTGAATGATTCCGGCTGTCGGAAAGTCGGGACCGGGAATGAATTTCATCAGGTCGGCGACGGTCGCGGTCGGATTGTCGAGCAGATGGAGCGTGCCGTTGATGACTTCACCGAGATTGTGCGGAGGGATATTGGTCGCCATTCCGACGCCGATACCGGTGCTGCCGTTGACGAGCAGGTTCGGGAATTTTGCCGGCAGCACTTCCGGTTCGCGTTCGCTTTCGTCGAAGTTCGGGATCATGTTGACGGTATCTTTGTCAAGGTCCGCGAGGAGTTCCTCCGCAAGACGCTCCATCCGGCATTCGGTGTAACGGGAAGCCGCGGCGGGGTCGCCGTCGATGGTTCCGAAATTACCCTGACCTTCGATCAGCGGGGCGCGCATGGAGAACGGCTGCGCAAGACGGACGAGCGCATCGTAAACTGCGGCATCGCCGTGCGGGTGATATTTACCCATGACTTCACCGACGACTCGCGCCGATTTGACGGTCGCATGTCCTTTGGAAAGCCCCAGCTGTTTCATTCCGTAGAGAATTCTGCGGTTTACGGGTTTGAGCCCGTCGCGGACATCCGGGATGGCCCGTCCGACATTGACACTCAGTGAATACTGCAGATACGCAGTATGCATAATATCCTCAATATGAACGGGATAATCCTTCATCGGAATGTTATTGACATCAGTTGCATCACTCATAAGCTAAAATCCCCATTGTTTCGTATTGTACTATACACCCTGAAAGGGGGTTCCGCAACCTTCCGGGAGGAGAAAAACGGGTTATTTTCGCGGAAACAGGGAATCCCGCGTTTTTTCTCATGTTTTCATAAGGAGGGATCGGCCTGAACGCTCAAAAGGATGGAAGGAGTCCTGTCGGAGCTGATGGCGTGAGACAGGGGGCCGGATTACGGGTTCTGTCGCAGATAGAGAAATTTTGCTCCGCCGAAATTGCGGATCGTTTCCAGCTTCCAGTGCGGCGGAGGCGGCTGGAGACCGCCGCGGTTTTCCGCCATTTCCCAGATGAGCAGCGCGTTGGCGGACCAACGGGAAAAATCGGGATCGGCAAGAAGCCGCGCCAGAAGTTCCGCGGATTCCGCATAGGGCGGATCCGCAAAGATCACATCCGGGCGGATATGTGTGGCGATGCGTTTGCAGCAGCCCGGAAGAGCACCGGAGAATATTTCAAATTCCGCTGTGCGGGCAATGATCTCCGCTTTCTCACAGTTGGCTTTGATTGCATTGCATGAGGATTTGGAGGCATCGACGAACAGCACAGAGGAAGCTCCGCGGCTGGCGGCTTCCAGTCCGAGCGCACCCGTTCCGGCGAACAGGTCGGCGGCGGCAATGCCGTTCAGCGGGCCGAGGCTGGCGAAAAGTGCTTCCCGTGCCCGGACCGCTGTCGGTCTCGCGGTCTGCCCCGACGGTGCGCGCAGGGGCATTCCGCGCAATATTCCGGAAACGATTTCCATCGTCAGAAACTCATTCCCATTCGATCGTTCCAGGCGGTTTCGACGTGATGTCGTATACCACGCGGTTGATGCCGTTCACTTCGTTGATGATTCTTGTGGAAATGCGTTCCATCAGTTCGTATGGCAGATGGACCCAGTCGGCGGTCATGCCGTCCCGGCTTTCCACTGCGCGTACGGCGATTACGTTGTCGTATGTGCGTTCATCGCCCATCACGCCGACCGTTTTAACGGGGATGAAGACCGCGAACGCCTGCCAGATGTTGTAATAGAGTCCGGCTTTTTTCATTTCATCGACGATGATGGCATCGGCTTCGCGGAGCGTGTCCAGATCTTTCTGGTTGACACAGCCGAGCATACGGACTGCAAGTCCGGGACCGGGGAACGGCTGGCGGAGGACCATCTCTTCCGGCAGTCCGAGCTTTTTGCCGACTTCGCGGACTTCGTCTTTGAACAGCCGGCTCAGCGGTTCGAGCAGTTTGAGATTCATTTTTTCCGGGAGCCCGCCGACGTTGTGGTGACTTTTGATCATTGCGCTGGGGTTGCCGTCGATCGGAACACTTTCAATGACGTCGGGGTAGGTGGTGCCTTGCGCGAGAAAACGGACGTCTTTGATCTGCATCGCGGCATCGTCGAATACGCTGACGAATTCGTGACCGATGATCTTGCGTTTCTGTTCCGGTTCCGAGGCTCCGGCGAGCTTGTCGAGAAAACGGCGGGTTGCATCGACGTAGACAAGCTTCATCCGAAACGATCCGGCGAAAAGGTCCTGCACCCGTTCCGCCTCATTTTTGCGGAGAAGGCCGTTGTTGACGAAAATACAGGTGAGATTGTCGCCGATCGCTTTATGGATCAGGGCGGCTGCCACGGAGGAGTCCACTCCTCCGCTGAGGCCGAGAATGACCTTCTGTCCCTTTGTGGTTTCGCGGATTTCACGGATACTGCGTTCGATGAACGATTCCATGGTCCAGGAGCCGGTACAGCCGCAGATTTCCATTGCGAAATTGCGGATCAGTTCGGTTCCGCGGTGCGTGTGCACCACTTCGGGGTGGAATTGAATGCCGTATATCTGCTTTTCCGTATGGCGTATCGCAGCGAATTCGGTATTGCCGGTTTTGGCGGTGGCGGTGAACCCATCGGGCAGAGCGGTGACTTTGTCCCCGTGTGACATCCAGACTTGAAGCGGGGAGGGGAGCCCTTTCAGCAGGGGGGATTCTCCGGTGATTTCGATTTCCGCTTTTCCGTATTCACGGGCGTTTCCGCGTGCAACGTTTCCGCCGAGAGTCATGACGGTCAGCTGAAGACCGTAGCAGATGCCGAGGACAGGAATTCCGAGATTGAAAATTTCCGGATCGCACTTCGGCGCGTGTTCCTGATAAACGCTTGCGGGACCGCCGCTGAGGATGATTCCCGCGGGAGCTTCCGCCCGGATCTCTTCGACAGAGGTGCTGAACGGGACAATCCGGCTGTAAACTTTGCATTCCCGGATCCGGCGGGCAATCAGCTGGCTGTACTGCGAACCGAAATCCAGGACCAGGATGGTTTCGTTTTTTGCCATTTGGTGTGTCTTTTCCATAAAAATAATGAAGTTCAAGTTATAAAAATATACCACAAAAAAAGCGGAATTGCAAAATATTTTCCGTGTTTTTCTTGATTATTTCCCTTTTGGCGGTATACTTTCCCTTATGAAGTGCGGGATGATTGCCTGCTTTTATGGAAAACGGATTGTCGTACAGTGTTTTAATTCGGAAAGAGGGGTATGCGTTCGATACGGGGAAAAATTCTGATCATTGTGATCTCGTTTCTGCTGATCCTGTGTACCGCGTTCAGTGTTTACTCCCTGATCACGACCGCCAATTACAAACGTCTGCGGATCGAAGCTCTTGTTTCGCGGGTTCAGTTTGAAAGCGAGCGCCTAAACGGTTCCATTTCGGTGATGGAGCAGGATGCCGCGGGGCTCGCCAATGCGGGGCGCGCCTATTATTCGTATGCGCGCCACAATGATATGCACGGCAGGAAGCTGCTGCAGGAGATCATGCCGAACTTCGTTCAGGCGGCGGGCGGCGGCATCTGGTACGAACCGTTCCTGTTCAATCCGCTCAAACGGCGCGTCAGTTTCTATATGTATTATTCGCCGAACCGCGAACTGGTCTATGACCCGGTCATGAATCTGGAGGGGTATGATTACCACAATCAGCTCTGGTATCGTCTCGGCAAAAACTCGGCGCTCCGTCGTTACCGGCTCCAATGGTCTCCGCCGTATTATGATTCCGAGGGATCAAAAGCGCTGATGATTACGGTTTCCGCTCCGATTTACAGCGAAGACAATGTGTTTATCGGGCTCGCCACGCTGGATTGGAAAGTTCAGAGCGTGATCAGCGAACTTGGAAAGATCCGTCCGACGCCTCATTCGTTTGTGCTTTTGTGCGATCCGGCAGCCAACTGTATTCTTGCCAACACGTTTCCGCGCGGGAGCGGTGACAGCATGGTGGGGCGTCCGCTGGATGTGATCCCGTGGTACTCCAGCATTGCGAATGCTTCCAGACTGGAAGTCACGGAAACGCATTTCCGGATCAACGGAGCGGAGTTTTACGCATTCGCCCGCAAACTCAATAACGGAATGCTGCTTTCCGTGCAGGTCCCGGCGTCCGAAATTTTTTCGCTGATCGAACTCAGCAACCGGATCTTCATCTCTCTGTTCGTTCTCTTTTCGCTGATGATGCTTTACGGAGCCTACTATATGGTGTCGCGGTTTGTCAATACGCCGATCAAAAAGCTGATTCGCGAGGTGGTCCGGCTGGGACAAGGCAATCTGGATGCGAAAGTTTCCGAAGAGCGGCAGGACGAGATCGGGCTTCTTGCGAAGACGTTCAACAAGATGGCGGACAATCTCAAGGAATATATTGCGCGCTACACCCGCGAAACCGCCGAGCGCCAGAGGATCATGAGCGAGCTGGAACTGGCGTCGCAGATTCAGCATAATATTCTTCCCCGCACGTTTCCGCCGTTCCCGGAACTGCTGGGAGCGTTTGACATCTGTGCGGAAACCCATGCCGCAAAAGAGGTCGGCGGAGACTTCTATGATTTTTTCCGGATCGGCAGCGACAAAGTCGCTTTTCTGATCGCCGATGTTTCCGGCAAGGGGATTCCCGCCGCGCTGTTTATGATGCGGGCACGCACGATTCTCAAAAATTACGCGATGAGCGGGTGCGGACCGCATGAGATTATGACGCTTTCCAACGACCGCCTTTGCGAACATAACGACGCCTGCATGTTCGTGACGCTCTTTTTCGCTGTTTACGATCTCAGAAACGGCGTTCTGGAGTATGTAAACGGCGGACATAATCCGCCGTTTATCCGCCGGAACCGGGAACACTATGATTACCTGCCTGTCGATCCCGGTTTCGCCTTGGGAGTCATGCCCGGCAAGGAGTTCCGCACACAGCGGATCAAACTTTCCCGCGGCGACCGTATTTTTTGCTATACGGATGGCGTGACCGAGGCGGTCAACGGCAGTCATGAGCTGTTCGGCGAAAAACGTCTGCTGGAAACGCTCAATTCCGCGGACTTCGTTCTGAAACCGCTCCATGACAAACTGCATGTGATGATGGGACGTCTGGATACGTTTACGGAAGGCGTTCCGCAGGCGGATGACATCACGATGCTGATCTTTGAAGCCAGAGTTCTTTAAAATAAACCAATAAACCAACGACATTCATGAGGAGTTTGCAATGCTGTTTCCATATCCGCAATCGGTAGAACTGAAAACCGGGATCCGGGGAGGGACTGTCCGCAGGGAGTCCGCGCCCGGGCTGGTTCGCCCGGATGAGTATGAGATCGTGATGAAGGAGGATGAAACGCTGATCCGCAGTGCTTCCGCTTCCGGTTTTTTCTATGCGGAAAAAACTCTGAAAAATCTGCCCGCCGGTCAAATCGGCAGAATTCATGACTGGGCGGATGTCCCGCTCCGCATTCAGATGATCGACTTGAAACGGATTGACTGGAATTTTGATTATCTGCTGAGTCTGTTTCCGCTGTTTGCCGAGTTCAAGATCAATGCGTGTTTGATCGAATATGAAGACAAGTTTCCGTACCGTTTTACGGATCGGATCGCTGTACCCGCCGCGTTCACCAGGGAACAGCTGCTGGAGCTCAAACGGGTTGCAAAGGAAAATCATGTGGAACTGATTCCGCTTGTGCAGTGCTTCAGTCATTGGGAATACATTCTGAAACACGATGCGTTTGCGGGAATCCGCGAGGATCAGGTTAATGTCTCGCAGGGCTGTCCGCTGAATCCGGGAACGTTCGAAGTGTTCCGTTCTATGCTTGGCGAAATTCTGGAACTGCACGACGACTGCCGGTTCGTTCATATCGGCGGCGATGAAGCCCGCCTGCTCGGCCATTGTCCGGAGTGTGCGGAAAAAGTGCGCAGGGAAGGTGTGGAAAAGCTGTACGGCGATTACTTGGAACGCGCGATCGACGAGGTCAACGCACATGGCAGGACACCACTGTTCTGGGCGGATTTTTTCTGGCATCATGAAGCGCCGCTGATCCGCGGAAACTGCATTGCCGTGGACTGGGAATATGCGCCGCGTGCATTCCGTTCGGATAAAACGTATATCGGTATTGACACTCTGGAGTATGGCGGTGCCCGGAACCCGCGTTATGCGCCGTATCTGAAACCGTCGGATGCCGACCGGACCATTTTTGCGTTTCCGCATCTGCTGTGGCTGCGGGATCACGGATACCGTGCATTCGGTGCGGGCTATGTGAACTCCTCGGAAAATATTCTGGCTCATGCGGTCGCCGCCGCAGAAGAGAAATGCCCGGCGGTATTGGCGACCTACTGGGCGTCGTTTGCGAGCCTGACGCCGCCGACGGCGCTCTATCCCTGGCGCATTTGCGGGATCGCGCGTCTCGGCGCCGCCGCGTGGAACAGCCGTTACGAGCAGGAAAATCAGATGACATTCCACCGCCGTCTTGCGGAAAAAATGGGCGAGCCGGCGGAGATGGAGGTCATGTACCGTCAGATGGATAATCAGGGAACGATGATCGCGCCGATGCGTTACCGGACAGCTCCCGTCGCCGCCGGTGGACGCTATGCGTTTCTCGGCAGGAAAGCGCAGTTTGACTATCAGATGCAGAAGCTGTTCGGAGACCGTCCGCTTCTGCCGGAATCCGCATATGAGATGCTGCCGCTCGGTTCCGCGAAAAATTCCACTCTCAACTTTGAGATCGGAAATGAGGAATGCAAGTTTACGATCGGGCGTCTGAATTTCATGCCGCAGGGACGCTTCATCTGTTCCGGTTCCCCGTTTCTGCTGGAGGACGGCGTTGCGGTATACGGCAGTTTCCCCGGACAGACGACTCCGGCGGGGATCGTTCTGGAAGTGAAAGAGAAGAAGCATCCGGATTTTATTTCCGTGATTCAGTCGCTTGTCGGTTCCGCAGCGGAAAACCGGACGCTTGGCGTCTGCATCCTGCATTACCGGGATGGTTCAGAGAGTGTTCCGTTGGTCATGCACCGGAATCTCGGCAACTGGTGGGCGATCGAAAACGAAGGGGAACTGCAGATCGCGTTTTCCAATATTGAATATCTGGATGAACCGCCCCGGACCCGGCTTGGACTTCACTGCTGGAATTGCGTCAATCCCCATCCGGAACGGGAGCTGCTGCGGATCGAATTCAAAATGACGGACAGCGCGGTTGTCGCTCTGGCGGCGGTCACGCTTCAGGAGAACGCCGCGGGTTCCATTCCGGAAGCGGTTGCCGAACTTGCCGCGAAGAGCGAGGAGCTGGAACAGCTTGCCGGGGAATTCCGGAACGAGATCGCACAATATGTCGGTCCCGGTTCGATCGGAGAGTTGGAGACGATGGCGTTTTCCTCTCAGCGTACTTATCTGGAGTCGATGAAACGGTTTCTTTCCTGAGACAAAGCGCGCGGTATGAAGAAAAGCCGCTATTTCATGCGGAATCCCGTCAAATTACCCGTTTGACGGGATTCCGCGTTTGCAACCGGGCTGTTTGATTGGTATGGTATTCCATCATCAACAAAGGAGCTTTGTGTATGCAGCATTTATTTCCGAAAGTTTCGCACGATTTCCCGCTTCCCCATGTCCATCAGGGGACAACGCTCGGCAACGCCTGTCTCGGACTTTCCGCCTGGGGGAAGGGGCGGACACTGAATATCACGGTCGGCTGTTCCAGTTTGTGGGATCATCGCGGCGGCATGAAATGGACCGAAAAACAGAATTACGCCGATATCCGCGCCGCTCTGGAGGCGCACGATATGGACCGGATACGGGAGATGTTCCAGCCGGATACCGAAGCGGTTCCGGGTATGCCGTCCCGTCCGTCGCTGATCCCGCTCGGACGTATTTCCGTTGAGCTGGACAGCGAGCTTGAGCGTGTCGAGCTGAACCTGGCGGACGGACTTGTGAGCGTTTTTCTCAAGCACTCCGCCGAGCCGCTGGAGCTGCGGATTTCCATGAAGGACAAGGGTGCGTTCGCATTCCGTTCTTCCCATCTGAAAACGGTGCGTGCCGTGCCGTCTTACGATCTCGCCCCGGTTCTGAAAGAGATTTCGTTTGCGGAGCCGGAGCGCTTTGAAAACGGTTTTACCCAGCCGATGCCCGCCGATGCGCCGTATTCGCTTTCGTTTGAACGGGACGGCAGTACGGTGTTCTGCCGATTCCGGCGGGAGGAACCTGCCCGTCCGGTTCCCGCATGGGATATTCTGGAAGCAGAGAACAAGGCGTACTGGAAAACATTCTGGGACTCGGTGACGGTGATCCGGAGCGGAAATCCGCTGCTGGATCTCTGTTATTATCTCGGACTGTTCCGGTTTCAGTCGATGACGGCGCCCGACGGTGTTCCCGCCGGGCTTCAGGGGCCGTGGATCGAAGATCACAATCTGCCGCCGTGGTCAAGCGACTATCATTTCAACATCAATGTTCAGATGTGTTACTGGCCCGCGTACCGCGCCGGACTTTTCGACAATCTCAAACCGCTGTTTGCGATGATCCGATCCTGGCGCGACACTCTCCGCAGCAACGCGAAGCATTTTGTCGGTATTGACAACGGCTATATGATGCCTCATGCCGTAGACGATCATTGTATCTGCATGGGCACGTTCTGGTCGGGGACGATCGACCACGCCTGTGCCGCGTGGATGGCGCAGATGATGTGTGAGTATTACGATTATACCGGAGACGGGGAGTTTCTGCGTGATTTCGCATTTGAGTTCATGACCGGAGTGATGAACGTTTATCTTGCGATGCTGGAGGAACGCGGCGGCAGACTTTCGCTTCCGGTCAGTGTTTCGCCGGAATACCGGGGAGCGGAAATCAATGCCTGGGGTGCGGATCCCAGTTTCCAGCTCGCGGCGATTCATCGTTTGGCAAAAGACTTGATCCGGGTTGCCGGGATTCTCGGAAAGCCGATCGATCCCGCATGGGAGAACGTGCGGCGGAATCTTCCCGAAGCAACGCTGATTGAGGTCGATGGCAAACAGCAGATTGCCCTTTGGGAAGGCGTTCCGCTGGAGGAAAGTCATCGCCACCATTCACATCTGGCGGGTATCTGTCCGTTCGCGACGCTCCGCCCGGACGATCCGAAGTGGAAAGACGTGCTCGACCAGTCCGCTCTGCACTGGATCCGGATGGGGATGGGACGTTGGGCCGGATGGAGTATGCCGTGGGCGGCAATGCTGCACAACCGGCTGGGCAATGCACAAATGGCGGAGGTCGTCATTGAGATCTGGCACCGCTGTTTTGTGAATCCGGGCGGGGGAACTCTTCACAATCCGCAGTTCGGCGGCTTTTGCAGCCTCTTCGGCTCGAATGAGATTATGCAGATGGATGCCGGACTGGGCATCGTGGCGGCGATTCAGGACCTGTTTGTTTATGCGCTGGACAACGAGCTTTATCTGATGTCCGGCTGTATGGCGGAGCCCCGGCGCGAGATCGCTGTGAACAATTTGTACTGTCCCGGCGGTTTTGTCGCCGAACTGCATCGCAGTCCGGAAGACGGAACGGAGATCCGGCTGCGGGCAACCCGTGCGAACAGGCTTGCCGCACATCTTCCCGTTCTGCCGCACGGCTGGACGGCGGACGGGGTTCCGTTCGATGGAAATTTCCTGTCCCGCGAAATGAAAGCGGGCGAGGTGCTCGTGCTGAAAAGCCGTTGAGTAAGAGAGGTCGTTTAAAATAGAGAGCGGCGGCGGAGCTTCCGGTTCCGCCGCCGCGTTTTGTCTGCCGGGGAAAATTATTGCAGGATTGCCGTTCCGTAGGCGGAAGGCTCCTTGCCGTTGGCGATGCCGCTGAACCATTCGACCCAGTGCCGTCCGGCGGGATCGCGGTCGTTGACCAGGATGCTGATTCCCATCGTCATGCCTTTGGAGGACTTGATGTTCAGGGTTTTCCACGGGATTGAGAAACGGTAGAGTGTGACACCGTTTTTTCTGCTGTTTCCGGTTACGATTCCCGGAACCGGCTGATGAAGCGGCATATTGTTGAGGTTCATGCTTGCCCAGACCCAGGAGTCCTGTCCGGCGGTGCCGGCTTTTACTCCGAATTCCGCGTAGGCGGTCTCCTGAATGCCGTCATTGTTCGGACGGATCATATCTTTCTGCGGAACGCTGATGCCGATCTGAAGCGAATCCCCGTCCCATAGAGAGGCGGCGGATTTCGAGGGATGGAAGTCGTTGTCCCGGACATCAATCGCAAAATAAAGATTGGTGTTGTCGTAACCGAGCCGGATCGTGCCGCTTGGACGGTCGAATTTCCCTTTAAGCCCGTGAACGCTTTCCATGCCGTTGGCGATGTCGTAACAGCCCGCTGCGGGCCATGCGGAAGAAGGTGTGTCAAGTCCGTTGCCCAGAAAGGGGATTTTGACCGGAACGATCCCCTGAGGGAGATTCTGCGTCCAGCGGAAACCGTCTGCGGCAGTGAGACGCGCGGTGTAGCGGTTGCGGCGTCCGTTCCGGGTGTTCAGGAGCGTTGCCGTTACCGGTTTGTCCGCCGCCGCGCGGGAAATGGAGACAACCTGATCGTTTTCCAGAATCTCAAGCACGAAAGAACTGCCGGAAGCGGAAGAGTGACGGACCAGTTTGCCGCGGATCATCGGGTCTGAACCGTTGGCAAGCGGCACGACGTCTGTCAGCTCCGCCGGGGGCTTCACGGTCAGCGTTTTCTGCCAGATGTACTTGCCGGAGCCGTTGTCTTCCAGACGGAAAAAGATTTCGCCGTCTCCGGGGAGCATACGGGCAGGGGCTTCCAGTGTCACGTTCCACTCTCTGCCGCTTCCGGTGATCCGGCTGGTCAGCGGGAGATCCGACTGCACGGAGAGCTTGCAGGTGGGAGAGGCGAGGCCTTCCGGAAGCCGTACTTTGACGGTCTGTGCACTGCCCGGTACAACGGACGGGTTTTCCGGCGAGAATTCCGCATTGAATTTGTTCCCGGTGAAATCGTCCAGATTTCCGCCGACGATATAAACCGGAGCTTCCGTAAGGCGGAGTTTGAGTACGCCGTCGTTCAATTTCCGGACGGAGGTTTTTCCGCAGACTTCCGTCACTTTGACTTCCGGCGTATTCATCACGATCTGAAAGTCGACCGGTTCCGGGAGCAGGGAATACGCGATCAGCATCGGCGTGCCGCGTTTATTGAACAGCCAGACGCGCAGTTTGCGTCCGATATTCAGCTCCTGTACGAGTTCCGCGTCGTAGGTCATGCGGGAAACGGTTGCCCATGCGGCGAATGCGGGCTTGGGTTCGCGGACCGGCGATTTTTTCGGATGTTTGCGCAGAAGCCCGAAATCAAGTTCGCGCTGACTGGTCGCATCGTTCCAGAGCCCGATATGCCAGACACATGCTTTCAGTTCTTTGATCGTGCGGTTGAGGATCACGACGCGGGCAAGGTATGCCGCCTGCTGGAGCTCCGTGATCTCTCCTCCGGGCTTGGTGGAATAGCCGATTTCGCTGATGTACATGGGAATGGAGCGCCCGGAGATCTCGTGCAGTTCCTTCTGCAGACGGTTCAGCGTTTCCGCATAACCGGAGGCGTCGGGATTCTGGGCGCCGGGGATGTAAGGGTGAAGCATGATCGCATCAATGTATTTGGCGATGCCGTATTTTTTATAGTATCCAATATACTGGGCGTACTGGTTGGCGCTCATGGGGTTGATGCAGATTCCCGCGATGGTGCGTCCGGGATCCTGCTTGCGGACGACTTCGCTTTCGAGCTTGATGATATCCATGACATCGTTCATGGTGCCGTGGAAGTTTTCCCCGACCATCGGTTCGTTCTGGGTTTCCCAGACATCGACGAGGCCGCGTTTGGAGGCGACTTCGACCGCGAGCTGTCCGGCGAGTTTCGCGCGGTCCGCCGGAGGAACAGGGACCATGCGTTTGAACGGGTTCAGAATATTCATGCAGCGGATGATGCGGACCGGTTCACGGTTTGCGATCTGCTCTGCGGTCGGGGGGACGGGTTTGGCATCTTTCTTCTGAAAGTGAGTGAAGAAAAGCTGACGGTCCCATTTCGCCCCGCCGAGACGGCGGAGCTGGGCGGTGAGACCGCCCCAGACGCCGAATGCCGGGTGGAGAGTGGAATAATAATCGTCCGGAAGCGGAGTCGTGAGCAGTAAACTCGTTTCCCGTTTGGCGACGGATTTGCCGTTGCGGATCACTTCCGCCGTCAGCTTGTAATAATCGGGACCGGGAAAGCGGAGAGTCAGAGAATCTTCTCCGGGCTTCCCTTTCTGTTCCAGAACGACGCGACCGAACGCATCGGTCGCTTTGACGTTCAGGATTCCGCTTCCGGTTTCCGCTTTTATACGGACTTCAGGAGCGTCTTCATAGATTTGGACGGGTCCCGGAAAAAAAAAGGCAACCGGCTGTTTGGCGGGGGCTGTTTCTGCTGGCTTTGCCGTTTCCGACGTAACCGTGTTCAATTTCAGATTGTCGATCCAGACCTTGCCTTCCGCCGTGCCTTTCGTGTTGATGTAGAACATCAAACGCCGCACCTCCTTGCCCATCGCCTTGGGAGGAACGGGGCCAATTTTGTATTTGAGAGTCTGCCAGTTCCCGGTCAGCTTGGCGGGGACGGCGAGAGCCGCCGTCTGCTTTTTATTCTGATAGAAGCAGATCGGTTTCTGCCCCTGGAGCATGATTCGAAGCGTCAGCTGCGGCGGATTGTCCGGTGCGCTGGTCTTGGCATCGAAACTCAGTTCATAAACGGTGTCGGGCTTATACGGTGTATTGAAGACAACACTGACCGTTTTCCCGCTTGGCGGTGTAATGGAGAGACTTTTCTGCCCGGCGCTGGATTCGGCGGTGTCAACGCGTGCCGCCGAGGAATTGTTGATCCAGTAGCCGCCTGTCCCGGATTCAAACGACGGGTTGTTGAGCTTGACTTCCTGCGCCGGGAGAATCGCCGCGGCGAGAAGTCCTGAAAGTGTCAGAAGTTTATTCATGTGTGATTCCTTTCGGTAACGTGAATGTGGTTCCGGTTATTGAGTGACGGCCGGTTCGAGGTCGTCGATATAAAACTGTTCCATCGCCGGATAAACGGATGTTCTTGCGACTACGCGGTCAACGGGTCTGGCGCTTCCGTCAAGGAACCAGAGTTGTCCGCGCTGGTTGTGACGGAGACTGAAATAGATATTGGAGCCGCGGAACCAGCCGAGAGCGAAACTTTGACGGAGTTTTCCCCAGCCGATTGTTCCGAGACTGTCTCCGATGAACCAGCTGATGGAGGGCTGACGGGCCTTTTTGTGCTTGAAAATGTTGGTCGATTCCATTTTGGAACCGTCGCGGACATTGCGGGAAAAGTTGTTGCACAGGCCATAGCTCCGGTCGCTGCCGCGGTTGTAAACCGTAGGATAGCGTCCTCCGGGACAGACAAACACTTTTTCTCCGGTTATATATTTCCCGTCGAGCAGAGCCATGCTCCAGTAAGTGATTCCTGTCGTGTTGTTGCCCTCGCGTGCGGCGTGCATTTGCCCGTCATTATCCGTTGCGTAGGTGGTGACGCCCAGCCCAAGCTGTTTCAGGTTGGCGATACAGCTTGCAGAAGCCGCTTTCTGTCTCGCCTTGTTCAATGCCGGCAGGAGCATGCCCGCCAGGATGGCAATGATGGCAATTACGATGAGGAGTTCTATGAGGGTGAATCCGTTTTTCTTTGTTGTGAACCTTTTTCTCTTTTGCTGCTTCATTTTGTCGATCTCCTTTTTATAAATTTTGTATTTATTATGATACTTTTGCATCCGCCGGTTTCTTTGCCGTTGATCCGGTCGAGCAGCAGCTGTGCGGCGGTCCGGCCGATTTCGCAGGGAAACTGATCGACAGTCGTCAACTGCGGGCGGGTACGTTCTGAAAGAGGAAGATTGCCGAATCCGACAATGCCGAGTTCTTCCGGCACACGGATACCGAGGTCCAAAGCGGCGTTGAGTACGTCGTTTGCCGCGTAATCGTTGAAGCAGAGCAGGGCGTCCGGACGGTTTTGCGGATCCGCGAGGAGCCGTTTTGCCGCGTCGTATGCTTCATTCCAGCAATCGGAAAGATCAATGCAGTGCCGGGCGTTGACGGGGAGATTGCATTCCGCCATCGCTTCCAGAAACGCCGCCCGGCGCAGCTGACCGTTGCTGTTCTGCGTGAAAGACAGAATACCGATGTTGTGGTATTTTTTGTTTTTCAAGTACTTGATTATTTCGGCAAAAGAAGAAGAGTTGTCCGCTCCGACATGATCGAAGTTGTAGCTGGAGTGTTCGCAGTCCACAAGAACGATCGGATTGTGGAACCGGTTGAGATCCCGGATCTGTGCGGAGGTCGGCGGCTGTGCCATCGGAAAGAGCAGAAGCCCGTCCACACGTCTCCGGCTGAACCGGCTGAGCAAATCGACTTTATCCTTGACCAGCCGGTCCCAGGAGATGAGATAAGAGTCATATTCATATTCGTGAAGGACCTGATGGATGCCTTCCATGACGCCTCCGGCGAACTCACATTGAAACTTGTTGAACGCGATCCCGATGCTTCTGCTGCGTCCGGTCTGGATACACTCAACCATGGCGTTCGGCTGATAGCCGTACTGCCGGGCGACTTCCATAACGCGTGCAGCGGTTTCCTTTTTGATTCCCGGCGCCTGTTTCAGCGCTTTGGAAACCGTGGATTCCGCCAGTCCGCAGATTTTTCCGATTTCTTTTAACGAGATCATAACGTTTCCTTGTCTTTTCTTTAATTATACTACATTCCGCCGGTTTTGTCAAGTACTTGAAATTTGAAAAAGCGGTTTTTTTGATTTTTTCCTTTTTCAGAGTTCCGGACTCCGGTCGGTTGACTTTTCAAAGGAATGTATTATTGTATCTTCCGGAACGGATTCCGGTTCCGGTAAAAACGAAGGAGAGGAAAGACAATGGGTTCTGTATCATTGACGGCATTGTATCAGGAATTAAAAGGAGTGCGTCCGGTTCGGATCGCACATCGGGGCGCCAGCGGACTCTATCCGGAAAATACGCTGCTTGCCATGGACAAGGCCGTGAAATTCGGCGCTGATATGATTGAGTTTGATCTCCGTTTGACGAAAGACGGGATTCCGGTGCTTCAGCATGACGCGGTGATCGACCGCAATTCCACCGGAAAAGGCGAGCCGGGGCTCTATA
Organism: uncultured bacterium; assembly: GCA_900548385.1. GTDB lineage: Bacteria > Verrucomicrobiota > Lentisphaeria > Victivallales > UBA1829 > UBA1829. The sequence continues at coordinate 40,708 of URKJ01000026.1, forward strand.
CGCTGGCGGAACTGCGGAAATTCAATTTTTCCGTGATGAAAGGCGTTCCGGTTTACGAATCCATGAACGTGGCGACTTTTGAAGAGGTTCTGGACGGGTTCCGCGACCGGGCGGCGATGAATATTCAAGTCTATGACACCTCTGAGGCCGGGTTGCGGACGATCTGTGCGCTGTACCGGAGCTATGAGATGTTTGACCGCGGATTCCTTGCTGTCGGGCACGAGGTCGCGCAGATGGTACGCCGGATTGACCCCGAAGTGGAGGTCGCGATTCTCGGACAATGGGATTTGCGCGCGACTCCGGAGGAGATCAGACGCTGTGCGGAATTCGGTTGCCGCTTCTTCCAGCCGGTTCATGATCATCTTCATCCGGATACTTTTTCCGTCGCGGAGAGCGTCGGGATGTACGGCAATGTCTTTTTCTCGGATACCGATGTGGAGAACCGTCGGCTGATCGCCGCCGGAGCGTCGGGAATCCTGACGAACCGGGTTGATCTTCTGCGTGAGACCTGCGAGGCGCTTGCCGCGGAGAAATAATCGCGCAGTGCGTGAAAAACAGGAAGACCGCGGAGCAGACTTTCGTCCGGCTCCGCGGTCTTTCTATTATTCCGATCTGTTTTAAGGATCAGTAGCCGAAAATATCTTTCAGTTTTAAATCGACGATCGTTCCGTATTTTGCCAGTTTTTCCCGGTCGATCGCGGAGGCTTTGCCGACGATGATGATGTCATAGTTCAGCGCGGCAAGCTGTTTGTTGAAGAAATCCGCAAGTTGCGGCAGACTCATTTTGCGGATGGTCTCATATTCCGCTTTGCGCCAGTCTGTTTTTGTTCCGATCCGCTTCATTTTCTGCTCGAATCCGAAGAGTTCCAGACCGATGATCCGTTCCGTCGCGATTTTTTTCAGCAGGGCGTCGCGTGCACTCTGGAACTTGCCGTCGTAAAGCGGCATTTTCCGCAGAATCGAATGCATGGTGTCGATGACATCGAAAAGTTTGTCTCCCTGTGTTCCCGCCACCATGTAGATGACGTTGTGGCGTCCTTTTTCCATGGCCTGTTCATAGGATCCGCCGGCGGAGTATGCCAGCGCTCGCGCTTCCCGGATTTCCTGAAATACAATGGAATCCAGGCCGGAGCAGAAGTATTCGTTGAACAGGTCGCCGCCGGGGAGCTCCCTGAGGGAGAACAGCGGGCCGCGCGAGGTGAAGCCGACACGCATCTGCACGGTGTCAAAATCGACGATGTAAATATTCGGTTTTTCTACGGCGCGGGGGATATACCGGACTTTGTTTTCCGGGGTGACCGTTCCGTTGGAGTGTATTTGTTTCGCCGCTTCCACCACGGTTTCCATCGGTGAGGGGCCGGCATAGACAAATGTGCTTTTGCAGTCTGTGAAGAGATTGCGCAGCAGGGCAAGCAGTTCTTCCGGCCTGGTTGTGCGCAGCTCCGTTTCGCTCAGCAGGTCGGTATAGGGATTCCGCTTTCCGTACCACGCATATCCGGCGCTGCGCTGAAATACCACACCGGGATTGAGTTTGGCGTCTGCGCGGTCTTTGAGAATACCGTCCACATATTTGCTGTATGCGGCGGGATCCGCTTTTGCATTCCGGATGAAATGCTCCATCAGAGCGACCGCTTTTTTCAGATTGGCGTCCGGTCCGGTGAATTCCACCGTGAGCGCAAATTTATTGATCGACATTTCAAATTTCACACCGAGCTTATAGAACTCCTGCCGCAGGGCTTCCACGGTGTAGTCCGAGGTGCCGATATAGTCGAGATAACCAAGCGCGAGTTCGATTTTGCGGTTCTCGTAGGTGGAGATGCCGATGACGCGCTCCGCATGGAACAGCTTCGAACCGGAATAGAGGTTCATGCGTTTGACCGTGATTCCGTTCGGCAGTTCCACGCTGGAAATATCGTTTGCCGGATCCACAAAACGGGGTTCCGCCGCCGGGGAGGGCGGGAGCGCCTGAAATTCCCTGCTGTATGCCGATTCTTTTTCGGAATTCAATGCGACAGGGGTGATTTTCGGTTTTTCCACTTTGACCCGCTTCGTCGGCTTGCCGGTCAGTTTGTCCACGCGGACGTAATGCTTGAAGTATTTGCCGATGAATTCGGAAACGTCTTTTTTCGTGAGTCCGGCGATCGTATCCGGGCTGTTGAGCAGATCGGAATACGGTTCGTTGTTGATGAACAGTTCGGCGAATTCCCATGCAAGATTCATGTTGTCGCCCTCGCGGATCTCCGCATTGGTGACGCGGCAGTTTTCGGCGACGGCGGCGATGCGCCAGTCTTCGTAATCGCCTTTCCGGAGTTTTTCGATTTCTTCCAGCAGGAGGGCGGAAACTTCATCCAAGCTCTGCCCGGAGCGCGGGGTGCCGTCGAGCAGAAACAGAATGTATTCACGGCCGCTCCGGGGAAAGCATCCGGCGCTGAGCAGTTTCTGGGTGCGCATAAGGTTCTGTTCCAGCAGTCCATAGCCGGAGTCTTTGAGCAGGCGCGAAACGAGTGTGACGAGAGCGACGTTTTTCGGCGTCCGTTCGATCCGGTAACCGATCCGGAGGTGTGCCGCTTCGGGACCTTTGACCGTGATATGCCGGTTTTCCGTCAATGGCTGTTCGACCGGCATGGAGCGTGTGGGAAGCGGGGCGGGTTTGAGTTTACCGAATGTATCCGCCGCCAGTTGATAGGCTGTTTCAAAATTGAGATCGCCGACAATCGCCAGAGCCATGTTGCCGGGAACGTAATAACGGTCGAAGAAAGTCATAATGTCTTTCATCGACGGGTTTTTCAAGTGTTCGGGGATGCCGATGATGGAGCGGCCTGCCGGATGAGACGGGAGGATTGCCCGGTTGAGAGTCTCATAAGAGACCATTGCGTCTTTGTCTTGTCCGCGGTTGAACTCTTCGTAAACCGTTTCGAGTTCGGTGTGGAAGAGACGGAGGACGGGGCGGGAGAAGCGTTCCGCATCAAGTTTCAGGTATTTTCCCAGTTCGTTTGCCGGCAGTTCGCCCATGTAGACGGTAAAGTCGAGTCCGGTTGCTGCGTTGAGTCCGGACGTTCCGACGGAAGAAGCGAGTTTTGAGAATTCTCCGGCTGCCGCGTATTGTGCCGCCTGATTGGAAAGCCGGTCGATCTCCGCATACAGGGCTTCCTTGCGCGCCGGATCTTTCTCCTGTTTCCGCTGTTCAAAAAGCGCGGAAATCCGGTCGAGCAGTTCTTTTTCCTTTTTCCAGTCGAGGGTGCCCATGCGCGAGGTTCCTTTGAACATCATGTGCTCAAAATAATGGGCGAGCCCGGTGGAGTTTTCCGGCTCATCCGTGGACCCCGCCCGGACGATGGTCAGGACGGAGACCCGCGGCCGGGTTGGATTGCGGGAGAGAAACAGTGTGAGTCCGTTCGGAAGCCGGTAGATCCGTGCATCGAACGGGTCGTTCGGAATATACGAGTATGGGTTCCCTGCGGTATCGGTTGCTGTTTTCATTTCTGCTCCTGATGCCGGCGCCGACCCGATCAGAGCGACGAGCGCCGTGATTAAAAAGATACGTTTCATGTGGTTTCCCTTTCCGGTAAATGACAGATTAACAAGCATATCAGACAGCGGTTTCCGCAAAAAGGGCATGGCTATTGCAAAAAAAAATCCGCGGGTTTTGTTTCATACCCGCGGATTTTGGTATCAGCTGTTATTCAACAAGTTTGTTCAGCGGATATTCCACGATGCCGCATGCGCCGAGTTCCTTGAGTTCGGGAATCAGGTCGCGGACAACGTGTTCCGTCACGATCGTGTTCAGCGCCGCCCATTCCGGATCGGAGAGCTCGGAAACGGTCGGACGTTCCAGCGCGGGCAGTTTGCTCAACACGTTCGGGAGGTCTTTTTTGCGGATGTTCAGCATGATGCCGACTTTGCCTTCCGCAAGGAGAACCGCTTTCAGCAGCAGGGCGATGCGTTCGATTTTTTTCTTTTTGAACGGACATTCCATCGCTTTTTTATTGGCGATGAAACGGGTTGTGCTGGTGCAGAGAGTGTCAATGATCTTGAGCTTGTTTGCGCGCAGGGAGGAACCGGTTTCGGTGATCTCGACGATCGCATCCGCCAGGCGCGGCGGCTTGACTTCTGTTGCGCCCCAGGAAAACTCGACGGCGGCGTTGACGTTGTTTTCCGCCAGATAGCGTTTGGTCATGCCGACCGCTTCGGTGGCGATGCGTTTGCCCTCAAGGTCTTTGACGGAATGGATGTTGGAATCTTCCGGAACGGCGAGCACCCAGCGGAGCGGATTGCGGCCGACTTTTCCGTAAACGAGTTCGGCGACTTCGACGACGTCGGAGCCGTTTTCGCGGATCCAGTCGTATCCGGTGAGTCCGCAGTCGAGGATGCCCTCTTCCACATAGCGGGACATTTCCTGCGCGCGGATGAGCATACATTCGATTTCGGGATCGTCAATCGTGGGGAAATAAGAACGGGAGTTGATCGCGATCTTATAACCGGCTTTGGCGAACATATCGGTTGTCGCCTGTTCCAGACTGCCTTTCGGAAGTCCGAGCATCAGTTTGTCTGCCATATTGTATTCTCCATGGTTTTGATTTCTTATCGAAAGCGTAATATATCACGCTTTTGAAAAATTACCAAACGGGAAAGGTTATTTCTTGATGAAAAGAGTATTTCGGGAGCGTTTGCCGGTTGCGATGACGGAGATGAGGCGGCGGATCTGCGCAATCCGCCGCCGGGTGATCACTTATCTGGTTTCGGTGGTGAACGGCGAGGCGGGAAGCCCGGTCCGGTTGGTCAGGTTGCCGAATACCGTATTGCCCCAGTTGTAACGGACTGCCACAGGCGTTTTGACTTCCGGAGCGGAAACGATGACACTGCTGCCGTCTGTTTTTGCGTGCGCCCAGTACCAGCGGGAATCGGAACCGCATATCGCGAATCCCTCCAGCGGACTGCCGGGGACTTGACGCTTATAGCTGCCGGGAGCCTTGTCGCCGCGGATTTCGTAGGTTTTGGCGACCTCCGCCGCCCGGAGTCCTTCCGCGTGATCGAACAGAATGCGGATCTTGCTGCCTTCGATTTTGAATGTGCGGTAGACGGGGCCCGTGTAATCGGTCATTTTTCCATAGCTTTTGGCGAGAGCAACCTGTGCAAGACGTTCCCCGACTTCCCGCTTCCGTCGCGGGTGAATATCGGATGTCTCGCCGAGATCAATGATCACAGCCATTCCGGTGTTCGGAACGTTTCGGGAGACTAGAAACTGTCCGTTCCGCAGGCGTGCCCATGGGGGATTGGAATTCGGATCCGTCGCGATTCTGCCGAAGCCGGGAAGCTGGCAGAAATAAAACGGCAGATCCGGACGCTTGAACTGCTTGCGCCAGTCCGCGATCAGATTGGTGAAGTGCCGCCGGTACTGGTCGGGGATATTCCAGTCCTGCTCCCCTTGATACCAGATTACTCCGGAGAGTGTCAGGTTGGTGAACGGTGCGATCTGCCCATTGTAAAGAAACGTCCAGTTTGTCGGCTGTTTGAATTTCGGATAAACGGCTTTTTCCTGCGCGAGAGGAGCAAAGGTGCGCTCGTTTTTGGTCTCCCATTTCAAGGGGATCACATGCTTGCCTGACGCCAGTACGACACCGTCCGGAGCAAGGATTGCGCCGTCGCCGGTCGGGCTTGTGAGACGCAATGCAATGGTATAGATGCCGTCTGCTGTTTTGCCGGGCATGAAACCGCGTTTGACATCCTGCTCGGTGATCGCCGTGTAGTGGCGTCCGTCTACATACTCAATATCGCGCCCGTTGCACAGAACTTTGCGGTACATGTTGCGGACCCTGAGTCCCTTGAGCGCAAAATTCCGCAGCTGCAGTTCCGGGGGCAGGGTGAATGTCGCACGATACCAGTTGACGCCGCGCGGAGGACGGATTGTTCCCTTGAGTTCGATTGTTTTCCAACCGTCCGAAGCAAGAAATGTTTTGGGCTGCTGCAGCTGTCCCGGCTGGTAAAGGGCTCCGTTTGCTTTGCACCAGTCGATAAACTGCTGCTCCGCTTTGAGGTCGGCATCCTGTTTCCTGAGGTCGGCGGCGGTATCTGCATCGGCAAGCAGAGTTTCCCGGCTCGTCCACTGAAACACCGAGGTCCCGCCGACAGAGCTGTCCACGATTCCGACCGGTTTTTTGAGCACTTTATTCAGAGTGTCTGCGAAGAAATAGCCGACGGCTGTAAATTTAGGTGTGGTTGCGAGCGAGGGAAGGACCCAGCGGCCGCGATCATTCTCTTTCAGCGGAGTGGCGGAGCTGCCCCAGCCGACCCGGTACATGCGGATCTGATTCCGTCCAGCAGACTGCCGTACCTCCTTTTCCCAGTTGATGCAGGGAAATTGGTTGGGCTGCGGACCGATGTTTTTTGCCATATTGGACTGTCCGCCGGCAAACCAGACGTCTCCGAGAAGAACGTCGCGTACTTCGAGCTTGTTTTTCCCTTTGACTGTCAAGGTGAACGGACCGTCCTGCGGGATCCCGGTCAGGTCAAGACGGGTGATCCATCTTCCGTCCTCTCCGGCTGTCGTTGCCGCAGAGACTCCGCCGATTTCGACTGTAACGGACTCTGCGGGAGCGGCTTTGCCCCAGATTGCGGTTGCGGCGGAGCGTTGCAGAACCATGTGGTCGCCGAGGATGGACGGAAGTTTCACATCTGCGGACAGAACAGTCGCAAATGCCGACAGTAGAATCATCAGTTTTGTATTCATTGCTGATCCCTGGTTATGATTGGTGTTGAGTTGCTGAAACTGTATAAGTATAGTTGCCAACCTTGGCAAAAGCAAGAAGTTTTCACAAAAAATACAGAAAATATTTAAATTGTTTGAAAGTGGATTTGCAAAAATAAAATTAGGTTGTATTTTATATGACACACCAGATGTCAGAACATCATACAAAAAGATGCTCGGGTGGCGGAATGGCAGACGCGCTAGCTTGAGGTGCTAGTGGAGCGATCCGTGGGAGTTCGAGTCTCCCCTCGAGCACCATTTATCCGATATTTCCGGTGCATGCTCTTTTGAGGTCTCGGTTATCGTGAATTACCGGATAATGAGTCTGAAGATTGGATTTTTTATAAAAATCTGATATTTAAATTTGAATTATAGCGGAAACGCTGTATATTATAGACTCGTTTGCTCCTGTGTGGTTGCAGACGATCGTGCCCACGTGGCTCAGTTGGTAGAGCACGTCCTTGGTAAGGACGAGGTCACCGGTTCAATCCCGGTCGTGGGCTCCAGTTTTTTAACTGGTGCTGCGAAATAAAAACGGACGTTATAATAAAACGGTAAACAATAAGCCATTACTAGTCACCAGAAGGAGGCCCCGAGATGGCAAAAGAAAAGTTTGTAAGAGAGAAGCCCCACGTCAACGTAGGAACAATCGGTCACGTTGACCACGGCAAAACCACCCTGACGGCTGCAATTACCCATGTGCAGAACCTCAAGGGTCTTGCGGATTACATTCCGTACGACCAGGTCGCGAAAGCCTCTGAATCTCAGGGCCGTCGTGACTCCACGAAGATTCTGACGATTGCGACCTCCCATGTTGAGTATCAGAGTGACAAGCGTCACTACGCTCATGTTGACTGCCCGGGACATGCGGACTATGTCAAGAACATGATCACCGGTGCCGCTCAGATGGACGGTGCGATCCTCGTGGTCAGTGCTGTTGACGGTCCGATGCCGCAGACCCGTGAGCACATCCTTCTCGCGAAACAGGTCGGTGTGCCGAAGATTGTTGTCTTCCTGAACAAAGTTGACCTTGTTGATGATCCGGAACTCCTCGACCTCGTCGAAATGGAAATTCGCGAACTCCTCAGCAAATATGACTTCGACGGTGACAACACCCCGATCGTGAAGGGTGCTGCTTATCCTGCTCTTCAGGCGACCGATCCGAACACCCCGGAATGCAAATGCATCCAGGATCTTATGGATGCGATCGACAGCTGGGTTCCGGAGCCGCAGCGTGAAGTTGACAAACCGTTCCTGATGCCGATCGAAGACGTGTTCTCCATCGAAGGTCGCGGAACTGTGGTTACCGGCCGTGTCGAGCGCGGAGAAGTCAAAGTCGGTGATGTCGTTGAAATCGTCGGTATCAAACCGACTGACAAGACCACCATTACCGGTGTTGAAATGTTCCACAAGGAGCTTGACAAAGGTCAGGCCGGCGATAACATCGGCTGCCTCCTCCGTGGTACCAGAAAAGATCAGGTTGAGCGTGGACAGGTCCTCGCGAAGCCGGGTTCCATCACCCCGCACACCACCTTTACTGCTGAAATCTACGTCCTCTCCAAAGAGGAAGGCGGACGCCACAGCCCGTTCTTCAGCAACTATCGTCCCCAGTTCTACTTCAGAACGACTGACGTTACCGGCGTGATCAAGCTGCCGGAAGGTGTGGAAATGGTGATGCCGGGCGACAAAGTTTCCATCGAAGTGGAACTGATTGCCCCGATCGCTATGGAAAAGACTCAGCGTTTCGCTATCCGCGAAGGCGGCCGTACGGTTGCTTCCGGACGCGTGACCGAAATTCTGAAGTAATCGGATTTCAACACCCTATGATTTCAGAAGTGCGGCGGAATGCCGCACTTCTGAGTCTGGATTACGGAGCTTAAAATGCGTGAGATCATCACATTAGAATGCACCGAATGCAAGCGCAGAAACTATACAACGACCAAGGAGAAGAGAAATACTCCGGGCCGTCTTGAAAAGAAGAAGTATTGTAAGTTTGACCGCAAACACACGGTTCATAAGGAAACCAAGTAATCACGCACGGATAAACGTGCGGAATTAACTCGAAAATTACAGGGGTTTAGCTCAGTTGGTAGAGCAGCGGTCTCCAAAACCGCAGGTCGGGAGTTCGAGGCTCTCAGCCCCTGCCACTATATCAATTATCCAAGGCAAAGAAGAGAAGGGTACAGTACCATGACAAAGCTGGTCGCAGGATTACGCTCTTTCATCAGAACAACGATTGATGAGATGGCAAAATGCACATGGCCTGACAAGCAGCAGGTTCTTGAGTCCACCTTGTTGGTGATCATCGCCCTTGTTATCACTTCTGTCTTTGTTGCCGGTGTGGATCAGATCCTGTTCCATGCCGTACAGCTTGTTATAACATTCTGACATATATCCCAGGGAGTTTCATAATGGACAGAAACGCTGGACAGTGGTTCGTATTACACGCTCTCTCCGGACATGAAAACAAAGTCAGAGAGAACATTGAGACGGCGCTTCGTCAGGAAGAGGCCGCTCTTCCTGTTTACGAAGTATTGATTCCTACGGAAAAGGTTTCTGAATTCAGGAAAGACAAGAAAACCACTACCACCCGTAAATTTTTCCCCGGTTATGTTCTTGCCCGGATGGATCTTTACAAACCCGATGGTTCGCTTGACGAACGGGTTTGGTATTTTATCCGTGGCATTCAGGGCGTGATCGGATTCATTGGCGGCAGTGATCGTCCCCAGCCCTTATCTCAGCAGGAAATTGATTATATTCTGATGCAGACTGCTGAGCCTGAAGAGAAGGCGAAACCGAAAATTCAGTATGAAATCGGTGAAACAGTACGAATCAAGGATGGTGCGTTTGAGAATTTCGAAGGCATTGTCCGTAAAATTGATGCGGAGCGCGGCAAGCTCGAATTGGAAGTTTCCATTTTCGGCCGCTCGACTCCCGTGGAATTGGAATTCTGGCAGGTCGTTCGCGAACAATTATAATGTTCGGTACGAAGAGTCGTTCATATAATAATGACGTCGTAGCGTGGGAGAAATCCTGACCTTTCTGACCACGTTTACGGAAACGGAGGAACAAATGGCGAAAAAGGTGACAGCGGAAATCCGTTTGCAGATTCCCGCCGGCGCAGCTAATCCGGCACCCCCTGTGGGTCCCGCGCTTGGCCAGGCTGGTGTGAACATTATGGAATTCTGTAAGCAGTTCAATGCCGCAACACAGTCGCAGGCCGGAACGATCATTCCGGTTGTGATCACCGTCTACCAGGACCGCTCATTTACGTTTGTGACCAAATCTCCGCCGGCAGCTGTTCTGATCAAGAAGGTTGCCGGACTGGCCAGCGGATCTCACAATCCCGGACGCGAAAGCGCCGGCAAGATCACGCTCAGCCAGATCAAGCAGATTGTCCAGACGAAAAAGAGCGACATCAACGCCCGCAGTGAAGAAGCCGCGATTAAAATCATCGCAGGCACTGCTCGCAGTATGGGAGTTGAGGTGATCGATGGCTAAGAGAAGCAAACTCTACAAATCACAGGCAGCCAAGTACGACAAGCAGACAGTCTACTCCCTCATCGACGCGCTGAAGACATTGAAAGAGATGCCGGCGGTGAAGTTCGATCAGACGGTTGAACTGTCCTTCAAACTTGGTGTGGACCCGAAGCAGACGGATCAGACCGTCCGCGGTGCGGTTCCCCTGCCGAAAGGCACAGGCAAAAAGGTCGTTGTTACAGTCATCGTGGATGACGAGACGCTGAAACAGCAGGCGGTCGACGCCGGCGCGGATTTCGTCGGTTTCGACGACATCATTGCCAAGATCAAAGGCGGTTGGGTGGACTTTGATGTCCTCATTGCCACGCCGTCCGCGATGAGTCAGATCCGTCCGCTGGGTCGTCAGCTCGGTCCGAAAGGTCTGATGCCGAACCCGAAGACGGGAACCGTTACCGAGAAGGTCGGTCATGCCGTTGCGGAAGCGAAAGCCGGACGAGTTGAATTCCGCGCCGATAAAGGTGCGTGCGTTCAGGTCCCTGCCGGAAAACTTTCTTTTTCCGCGGAAGATCTCGCAGAAAACTGCACGGCTATTATCAAGGCCCTTATCAAGGCAAAACCGGCATCCGCGAAAGGTGTGTACATTCAGAGCTGCACGCTTTCCGCTACGATGACTCCCGGAGTTAAAGTGGAAACCCGCGACATTGCGAAGGAGATGGCATAATGAGACCGGAAAAAATCCAGCTCGCAGATGATATCGCCAAGCTGATCGTCGGGGCTCAGTATGTCTATTTCGTCTCCTACAAGGGGCTGAAGAACAAGGAACTGAATCAGTTCCGCGACAAACTGTTTGAAGCCGGCGCTGTTTGCCACATCCTGAAGAACCGCATGGTTCGCAAGGTTGCGGAGCTGAATGGCCTGGAAGCTCTTGCGAATGCCAAGATTACCGGTGACACGGCTGTTGTCGTCGGGCAGGGCGATGCGAGTGCGGTGGCGAAAGTCATTGATGATTTCACAACCTCCACGAAAGGTGTGATTGCTCCGAAGTGCGGATACTTCGAGGGCGCGATGTTGACCGATTCCGAAGTCAAAGCGATTGCCGCTCTGCCTTCGAAGGATCAGCTGCGTGCGCAGCTGCTTGGATTGCTTGTTGCTGTACCGACCGGCTTGGTCAGAGTGCTTAACGCGAAAGTTTCAAGCATCGTCAATGTCATTAACGCGTATAAAAACAAGCTTGAAGAAGCAAACTGAACAAAAGTTCAATTACAATAAATACGGAGGACAATATAATGTCTGAGCAGGCAAATGTAGAAGTTTCGCAGGAAATGGAGCAGTTCATCTCCTACGTTGAGAAGCTCTCGGTTCTTGAGCTCTCCAAACTCGTTAAAGCGTTGGAAGATCGTCTTGGCGTCAGCGCTGCGGCTCCGGTCGCTGTTGCTGCGGCTCCGGCCGCTGCCGGTGCGGCTCCGGCCGCTGCTGCTGAAGAGCAGACTGAATTCAATGTTATTCTCGCCGATGCCGGTGCGAGCAAGATCAACGTCATCAAGGAAGTCCGTGCCATCACCGGTCTCGGTCTGAAAGATGCGAAGGATCTTGTTGAAGCCGCTCCGAAGGCGATCAAAGAAGGCGTTTCCAAAGAAGACGCTCAGAAGATCAAGGAGCAGCTTGAGGCTGCAGGAGCCAAGGTCGAGGTCAAGTAATAGCCTCGCATCAGGTTTCTGTGAATTATTAAGACTTGATGTTACGGTGGGGAAATCCCCGGGAGGAAGCCCCCGCCGTTTCTGTGTCTTGAATAATGAACCTGCGATGCAGCATTGCATCGCAGGTATTTTGTCACATGAAAGATGATCCTGATCTTTCTGTGAACCGCTTACATAAGACAGCTCCTCTCGAATCAATAGCAAGGTGGAATCAATGCCTGAACGTGTGAATTTCGGAAAATTGAAGGACGTGCTGGAAATACCGGATCTGATCGGTATTCAAATCGACTCCTATAAATCTTTCCTGCAGCTCGATGTCCCAGAAGATCAACGCAAAAATCAGGGACTCCAGGAAGTTTTCAACGAAGTGTTCCCTATCGAAAGTTTCGATAAACAAATGGTCCTGGAGTTCGTCTCCTATTCTCTGGGCCTGCCGAAACAGGACATCGTTGACTGTATCAAAGACGGGAATACTTACAGTGCTTCTCTTCATGTTGATTTCAGATTTAAAAACAAAGATGCCATTGTAAACGAAAGCGTCTATATCGGTGAAATTCCGATGATGACGGAGCGCGGAACTTTTATTATCAATGGCGCGGAGCGCGTTATCATCAGCCAGCTGCACAGATCTCCGGGCATCTGCTTTGAAAAGACCCGTCATTCCAGCGGCAGAACGCTCTTCTCATACAGAATCATTCCCGACCGGGGCTCCTGGATGGAGGTCCAGTTCGATATCAATGACTTGATCTATATTTATCTTGACCGTAAACGCAGACGCCGCAAGTTCCTTATCACGACCTTCCTGCGCGCGATCGGCTACGATACGAACCGCGATATTATCGGTTCGGCTTATGAACTCAAGACCATGACGCCGGGTCAGCTCCTCAAACAGGATGACATCTCGGCTTACTATACCTTTGAACCCGTTCTTGATTCCAACGGTGTCACTGTTGTGCAGGAGTTTCTCCAGCTCAATGAATCCCATGTCAAATCCATGGTCGAAGCAAAGATCAAGAGTGTTGAGCTCGCTTATATCCCGGACGGCGATGCTTACCTCATCAACTGTCTCCAGCGCGATCCGGCACATACCCCGGATGATGCTCTGAAAGAAATTTACCGCAGAATGCGTCCCGGCGATCCGCCGAGTGTCACCAATGCGAAACAGCTTCTCAAGAGACTGTTTTTCGATATCAAGCGTTATGACCTCGGAGTGGTCGGCCGTTACAAACTCAACGAACGTCTCAAATCCGATCTGCCGCTTACCGAGCGTATTCTCGATAAGTCCGACCTCATGGGTGCGACAAAAGGTCTCATGAAGCTCCGCAGCAATACCGGTGGTCAGACGGACGATATTGACCATCTCGGCAGCCGCCGTGTAAGAACGGTCGGTGAACTGCTGCAGAATCACTGCCGTGTTGGTTTGCTCCGTACGGAACGGCTGATCCGTGAGCGCATGTCGCTGCTCAATTCCGATGATACCAATACGACACCGTCCAAACTGATCAACCAGAAAGCGTTTGCCGGAGTGATCCGTGATTTCTTTGCGCGCAATCAGCTTTCGCAGTTCATGGATCAGGTCAATCCGCTCTCCGAGTTGACCAACAAGAGACGTCTTTCCGCTCTCGGTCCCGGCGGTCTGAGCCGCGAACGCGCCGGATTTGAAGTCCGTGACGTTCACAACAGCCATTACGGAAGAATATGCCCGATCGAAACGCCGGAAGGTCCGAATATCGGTCTGATTTCCTCTCTTTCTCTTTATGCGAAGATTAACGAATTCGGATTCCTTGAAACTCCGTATCGGCGTGTGGAAAATTGCCATGTGACCGATCAGATCGACTATCTTTCCGCGGACAAGGAAGAGCATTTCGTAATCGCACAGGCGAATGCACCGCTTGATGAAAACAATAATTTCATCAATCCGACAGTGATGTCCCGTTTGATGGGCGAGCCTGCAGAGCGTCCGCGTGAAGATGTTCAGTATATGGACGTTTCCCCGAAACAGCTCGTCAGTGCCGCCGCCGGTCTTGTTCCGTTCCTGGAACACGACGATGCGAACCGCGCTCTGATGGGATCGAACATGCAGCGCCAGGCGGTTCCGCTGATGGTGACGGAATCTCCGTATGTCGGAACCGGTCTCGAAAAGAAAGTCGCGTTTGATTCCCGCGCTGTGACCGCTTCCAGAACTGACGGTATCGTGGCGGAAGTTTCTGCCGCGGAAGTCGTTGTGACAACCGACGGAAAGACCCGGAAAGAGACTGCGGATCCCAATCCGGCAGTTTACAAGATGGTTAAATTCCTGCGCAGCAATGCCGGAACCTGTGTCAATCAACGTCCGATTGTCCGCAGCGGTCAGGTTGTCAAAGTCGGCGATGCGATCGCTGACGGTTCCGCTACCGATCATGGAGAACTCGCTCTTGGCAAGAACGTTTTTGTGGCGTTTATGCCGTGGTGCGGATACAACTTTGAAGACGCAATCGTGCTCAGTGAACGTCTGGTAAAAGAAGACGTTTACACCAGTGTCCATGTGGATGAGTTTGAGATCACGAGCCGTGAGACCAAACTCGGTCCGGAAGAGATCACCCGCGATATTCCGAATGTCAGCGATGAAGTGCTGCGCAATCTCGGGCCCGACGGCGTTGTCCGTCTCGGTGCGGAAGTCAAGCCGGGCGATATTCTTGTTGGAAAAATCACTCCGAAATCCGAAACGGAACTTGCGCCGGAAGAGCGTCTGCTCCGTGCGATCTTCGGAGAAAAAGCCGCGGATGTCAAGGATTCCAGTCTTGTCGTTCCCAGTGGCAAGGGCGGTATCGTGATGGATGTCCGCATTGAATATGCCAAGGATCCGTCCAGACAGTCCATGACGAAGTCCGAACGCCGGAAACAGATCAAGCACAGCAAAGATCAGTATAAAGAACAATATACCGTTCTCATTGATGAGATGACCGAGAAACTGGAAGCGGTGCTGAACGGCCAGAAGCTGCCGTGCCCGATCTATGACACGTCATCTTCCCGCGATGATGTGATTCTTGTTTCCGCGAACCGCAAGGTTACGACTGCGTCGATTGCAAAACTCGCGAACAAGTACGATTCCTATCGTATGGACGATTGCGAGATTAAGCACACGATTGACGAGATCATCGGTTCCTACAAGTCCAGATTCGACAGTATTGAACGGATGAAATATGAGTCCATTGACGCTCTTGAAAACGGTGACAGCGACGATCTCGGCGCAATCAAGAAAGTGAAAGTCTATATTGCTTCCAAGCGCAAGGTTCAGGTCGGTGACAAGATGGCAGGCCGTCACGGTAACAAGGGTATTGTTTCCCGTATCGTTCCGGTGGAAGACATGCCGTTCCTGCCGGATGGTACTCCGGTCGATATCGTGTTGAACCCGCTCGGCGTGCCGTCCCGAATGAACGTGGGACAGGTGCTTGAAACGCATCTTGGCTGGGCTGCGAAAATGCTCGGATTCAAAACCGCGACACCGGTGTTCGACGGCGTGACCGAAGAGATCATCGTCAATATGATGAAAGAAGCGAACGAGAAGATCACCGAGAAGACCGGTGAAGACTTCAAGTGGGGCTTCCGCGAAGTAAACGGAGAGCGCGTGTTCGACGGCAAGACGGATCTGTTCGACGGGCGCACCGGAAACAAGTTTGACCAGCGTGTGATGGTTGGACAGATCTACATGCTGAAACTGGACCACCTCGTTGCAAACAAGATCCATGCACGTTCCGTCGGGCCCTATTCGCTGGTTACCCAGCAGCCGTTGGGCGGTAAAGCCCAGCACGGCGGTCAGCGTTTCGGTGAAATGGAAGTGTGGGCGCTTGAAGCATACGGCGCCGCACATACCCTGCAGGAAATGCTTACGGTCAAGAGCGATGACGTGTCGGGAAGAGCCAAGATTTACGAATCCATTGTCAAGGGACAGAATGTTCTGGAGGCCGGCCGTCCGGAATCCTTCAACGTTCTGCTTAAGGAAATGCAGAGTCTCGGTTTGGATGTACGCACAGTGAAACATTCGGATTTACCGAAGAATGAAATAGCCGGAGGGACTGAACAGTGATTGATAACAGCTATGTTCCCAAAGATAAGGAGATGCCGACTCGTCAGCAGTCCGGCAACTCCGCCTTCGAAGCGGTTTCCATCAAAGTCGCTTCCCCGGAGGTAATCAGGTCCTGGAGCCATGGGGAAATCAAAAATCCAGAAACCATCAACTATCGAAGTTTCAAACCTGAAAAGGGCGGTCTCTTCTGCGAGAGAATCTTCGGTCCTCAGCGCGACTGGGAGTGCAACTGCGGAAAGTACAAACGTGTCAAGCATAAAGGCATCATCTGCGACCGCTGCGGTGTGGAAGTTACGCTGAGCAAGGTGCGCCGTGAGCGTATGGGGCACATTGAACTTGCAGTTCCGGTTTCCCATATCTGGTTCTTCAAGTGCATGCCGAGCCGTATCGGGCTGATGCTTGATATGACCGCCCGGACCCTTGAGCGCATTATCTACTATGAAGACTGGGTTGTGACCGATCCCGGCGATACTCCGCTGAAACTCGGTCAGTCTCTTAATGAGATGGATTACCGTCAGGCGCGGGAAGAATATCAGGATGCGTTTCAGGCGGACATGGGTGCGCCGGCGATCCGTTCCCTGCTTTCACAGATCGAACTTGAGCCGCTCCGTCAGGAACTTGAAGTTCTGCTGACCGGCACCAAGAATAAAGCGATCCGCAAAAAACTTTCCAAGAGACTGCGTCTGGTGGAAGGATTCCAGAGAAGCAATTCCCGTCCGGAATGGATGATTCTGGAAGTGCTTCCGGTGATTCCGCCGGACCTGCGTCCGCTGGTCCCGCTCGAAGGCGGCCGCTTTGCGACCTCCGACCTGAATGACCTGTACCGCCGTGTCATCAACCGCAACAACCGTCTGAAAAATCTGCTTCAGCTGCGTACCCCGGAAGTGATTATCCGCAATGAAAAGCGTATGCTTCAGGAAGCGGTCGATGCGCTGCTTGACAACGGTCGTCATGGACGTGCCGTTACGGGAGCGGGAAACCGTCCGTTGAAGTCTCTGAGCGATATGCTCAAAGGCAAGCAGGGACGTTTCCGTCAGAATCTGCTGGGTAAACGTGTCGACTACTCCGGACGTTCTGTGATCGTTGTCGGTCCGGAACTGAAACTTGCACAGTGCGGTCTGCCGAAAAAGATGGCGCTGGTCCTGTTTGAACCGTTTATCATCCGTCACTTGAAAGGTCGCGGTTATGCTCATACCGTCCGCAGTGCGAAGAAAATGATTGAGCGCGGAGAGTCCGTGGTCTGGGATATTCTCGAAGAGGTGACCAAGGGACATCCTGTGATGCTGAACCGTGCGCCGACGCTGCATCGTCTTTCGATTCAGGCGTTCGACCCGATTCTGATTGAAGGTTCCGCGATCCGTCTGCATCCGTTGGTCTGTACCGCGTTCAATGCGGACTTCGACGGTGACCAGATGGCTGTCCATGTTCCGCTGTCCGGTGCGGCTCAGCTTGAATGCAAGCTCCTGATGCTGTCTTCAAACAACATCTTCTCGCCTGCGAACGGCAAGCCGATCATGACTCCGACCCAGGATATTACGCTCGGTTCTTATTATCTTACGATTGAACCGCGCAACCCGGCGAAGGCGAGGGCGTTCAAAGATATTCACGAGGTCCTGTTCGCTTTGGATACGGGACACATTCATATTCATGATGCGATCCGTATTCCGAACCCGGATTTCGGTGTTGAGACTCCGCACGGAAACGCGAAAGACCGTTTCCTGCTGACGACCGCCGGACGTTGTATTTTCAACAGCATCTGGGACAAGACTCTCGGATTTTACAATGGGGTTGCCAAGAAGAAAGAGCTCGGAGCTCTGATCGCGGAGGCCTATGCGCACATCGGACATCAGAAGACCGTGGAACAGCTTGACCGTCTGAAAAATCTCGGTTATGAATATGCTACGGTTGCCGGTTTCTCCATTTCCATTGCCGATATGGTGGTTCCGAAACAGAAAGGCGAACTGATCGCCAAAGCCCGTACCGAGATTGACAAGATCAATGATCAGTACAACAAAGGCGCTCTGACGCAGCTTGAACGGTATCACAACATTATTGATACCTGGACCAAAACCAGTAATGCGGTGGCGGAATCGCTGTTCCAGGAACTGGAAGGCGTCAGCAAGAAAGAGATCAACCCTGTTTACGCAATGCTGGATTCCGGAGCACGAGGCAGTAAAGACCAGATCCGTCAGCTTGCCGGTATGCGCGGTCTGATGGCGAAACCGTCGGGCGATATTATTGAGCGTCCGATTCTTTCGAACTTCCGTGAAGGTCTGTCCGTTCTGGAATACTTCATCAGTACACACGGTGCCCGTAAAGGTCTTGCCGATACCGCGCTTAAAACCGCTGACTCCGGTTACATGACCCGTAAGCTTGTTGATGTGGCGCAGGATATCATCTGCCGCTCTGAAGACTGCGGAACGATGAAAGGAATCTGGATCAGCGCGATCGTGGAAGGTGACGATGTGATGCTGCCGCTGAAAGCGCGCCTGATCGGTCGCTGCAGCGCTCAGGATATTCGTGACCCGATCTACGAGGATGGACGTCTTCTGGTGAAAGCCGGAGAAGAGTTTACACCGGAATTGGCGGATCTCATCGAAAAACGCAATATCCAGCGTGTTCTGATCCGTTCGGTCCTTACCTGCGAAATCGAACACGGCGTTTGTGTGAAATGCTATGGCCGCAATCTCGCGAGCGACAAGCTGGCGGAAGTCGGCGATGCGCTTGGTATTATTGCGGCACAGTCGATCGGTGAGCCTGGTACGCAGCTGACCATGAGAACATTCCATATCGGTGGTACCGCGACCTCCAAGTACACGAAACCGGAGATCATCGCAAAGAGCGAGGGAACGATCCGTTTTGAAAATATCCGTACCGTTGAAAACGAGCACGGAGAATGCGTAATCGTGAACAAGAACGGATTTATCGTGATCTATGATGCGGCGAAGGCGAAGGAGATTGAGGAAAAAGCCCGTGAGCGGGCGAAACTCGAAGCGGAAGTCATCGGTGCGTTCTATAACCGTGATTACGATTACTGGGCCGATGCTGTGAAGGAGGCCGAGATTGACCGTTATACGGCGGAAGTCGGTGCGGTCCTTTATAAGAAGGACGGCGACAGGGTTAAGGCCAATGACCGGATTGCGACCTGGGATTCGTCTCACCTCCCGATCATTGCGGAAGATGCCGGTACTGTGGAACTTCTCGACTTGATCGAAAACGTTACTTTGAATCGAACCGAGCGCGGCGGCAACGAGGAAATTACCGTTATGCCTCACCGTGAAGACCTGCATCCGCAGATCGTCATCAAGGATAAGGCGGGTGAAGTGCTTTCGTACTATCCGCTGCCTGCCGGTGCGTTTATCATGACGAAGCGCGGTGTGAAGGTGCGTCCCGGTGTCGTGCTTGCCCGTGTGCCGCGTCAGCAGCTGAAGAACAAGGACATCACCGGAGGTCTTCCGCGTGTTGCTGAGCTGTTCGAAGCCCGTACGCCGAAAGAAGTCGCTGATATTGCGAAGATCGACGGCTTGGTCGAATTCGGAAAAGTTCAGCGCAGCCGCCGCCAGATCATTGTCCGTGATCCGGACACCAATGAGTTTGAGGAACACAGCATTCCGACGAACAAACATCTGTTCGTTGCAAAAGGCGACTATGTGAAGAAAGGCCAGAAGCTGACCGGCGGATCGATCGTTCCGCAGGTGATGCTCTCTGTATGCGGTTCTCAGGAACTGCAGCGCTATCTGGTGAATGAGGTTCAGACGGTTTACCGGTCTCAGGGTGTGGAAATCAATGACAAGCACATTGAGATCATTATCCGTCAGATGATGCAGAAGATCCGTATTACCGAACAGGGTGCGACGCAGTTCCTGGCCGGTGAACAGGTTGATAAATATGACTTCCAGCGGGCGAATGACGAGGCGAGAGCCAAAGGTCTCGCTCCTGCGGAAGGCGAACCGGTACTGCTGGGTATAACAAAGGCCTCGCTGGAAACCGACAGCTTCATTTCGTCGGCATCGTTCCAGGATACGACCCGTATTCTGACGGATGCCGCGACACTGGGCAAAGTCGACAGCCTCCGCGGTTTCAAGGAAAATGTTATTACCGGACACCTCATCCCCGCGGGAACCGGCTCGGAGAAATTCCAGCGTCTTGTCCCGGAAAAACTCGGAGAAGAGCTTCCGCCGGAACTTGACATCCTCGAAGATGACGATGAGTATCTGGATGAGGATGACGAGATTCAGGAAGAATACATCTACGATGCCGATGAAGCCGGCAATGATCTGGAAGAAGATGCCGTTTCAGATGAAGAAACGGATGAGGAAGAATAAGGCAAGAACTGAAAAAAATATTAAAAAAGTTACCTGTACACTTGAAAACAGCAAATGGTGCATTATATTAAATGCCTGTTTGCTGTAACTCAAATGTATAAAGGACACAGGTGAAGGAAAAAAGATGCCGACAATCAACCAACTGGTAAAGGCCGGTCGCAGACCGAAAGTCGCCAAGAGCAAATCCAAGGCTCTTACAAAATGCCCGCAGAGACGTGGAGTCTGTCTGCAGGTTACAACAAGAACGCCGAAGAAGCCGAACTCCGCGTTGCGTAAAATTGCAAAAGTTCGTCTTACCAACGGTCAGGAAATCACTGCCTATATCGGCGGCGAAGGACACAATCTTCAGGAACACTCCGTTGTTCTCGTGAAGGGCGGTCGTGTCCGTGACCTTCCTGGTGTTCGTTATCATATCGTCAGAGGAGCTTTGGACAGTCTTGGCGTTGAAGGACGTAAACAGGGACGTTCCAAGTATGGGGCCAAGGTGCCGAAAGCCGGCGAAACCGCGGGCAAAAAGAAGAAATAATCAGGAAGAGTTGAAATGAGAAGACGTAAGATCACGAAGAGAGAGCTGACGCCCGATGTCAAGTACAACAGTGAGCTCGTTGCCCGCCTGATCAACACGATCATGCGCAATGGCAAGAAGTCTGTTGCTCAGAGTATTGTGTACGGCGCATTCGATACGCTCAAAGCGAAGAAGAAAGATATGGAGCCGCTGGAAGTCTTTATTCAGGCGGTGGAAAATATCAAGCCGAAACTGGAAGTCAAGAGCCGTCGAGTCGGCGGAGCTACTTATCAGGTTCCCATCGAAGTTCCGGCGGAACGTCAGGTCGCGCTTGCCATGCGTTGGATCACGACCTACTCGCAGGCGAAAAAAGGTAAATCCATGACGGATGCTCTTGCTTCCGAACTGCTTGATGCGTTTGACAATCAGGGCGCTTCCATCAAGAAGAAAGATGATACACACAAGATGGCGCAGGCGAATAAAGCGTTTGCCCATTACAGATGGTAATTTTAGAACTTTTTAATGCTCATTGAAAGACTGAACTATGACAGCAGAAGCAGAACATACCTGTAACGAGTCGCCGAAACGTGTTGCGTCGATAGCCAATACGCGTAATATCGGTATTATGGCTCACATTGATGCGGGAAAAACCACACTTTCTGAACGTATTCTTTTTTATACCGGCAAGACTCACAAGATCGGTGAAGTTCATGACGGTGCCGCAACAATGGACTGGATGGTTCAGGAGCAGGAGCGCGGTATTACGATTACATCCGCCGCAACAACCTGTTTCTGGATGCGTCACGACAAGAAACACAGAATCAATCTTATTGACACTCCGGGACACGTGGACTTCACTGCTGAAGTCGAACGTTCTCTCCGCGTTCTCGACGGCGCGGTCGGCGTTTTCTGCGCGGTCGGTGGCGTTCAGCCCCAGTCCGAAACCGTTTGGCGCCAGGCGAAGAAATATCACGTCCCCTGCATGGCGTTCGTGAACAAAATGGACCGTACCGGCGCGAACTTCTACAAAGTCGTGGAAGATATGCGCAAGAAACTGAAAGTCAATGCCACTCCGCTTGAAATTCCTATCGGAGCCGAGGCTGATTTCACTGGGCTGATCGATATCCTTGAAATGAAAGCCATTCAGTTCAATGGCGACAACGGCGAAAATCCGCTGCCGATTGATATTCCGGCGGATATGATGGATAAAGCCAAGCAGTATCACGACGAACTGGTGGAAAAGATCGCTGATTTCGATGACGAGATTGCAATGCGTTTCCTCGACGGCGAGGACATCCCGGCGGAAGAACTTCGCCCGGTCATCCGTAAAGCCGTTCTTGCGGGTAAACTTGTTCCTGCTTTCTGCGGTTCAGCTTTCAAAAACAAAGGCGTTCAGTCCCTTCTCGACGCCGTGGCAGACTATCTGCCGTCTCCGGTTGACATCTGGGAAACCGTCGGCCACAATCCTTACAACATGGATGAAGAGGTCAAAGTCCATTGCGGCGACGATCAGCCGTTTGCGGCTCTTGCATTCAAGATTGCGACTGACCCGTATGTCGGTAAGCTGTTCTTCTTCCGTATTTACGCCGGAACCGCGACTTGCGGACAGACTCTGCTGAATCCCCGTACCGGCAAGCAGGAACGTTTCGGACGTCTGCTTCAGATGCATGCGAATTCCCGTGAAGAGCGCGATCAGATCTTCTGCGGAGATATTGCCGCTGCGGTCGGTCTCAAGAACGTTACGACCGGTGATACGCTGTGCGATGAAAAGAATCCGATCGTTCTCGAAGCCATGAATTTCCCGGATCCGGTTATTTCGATCGCTGTTGAGCCGAAGACAACGGCGGATCGCGACAAGCTTTCCAATGCTCTGATCGCTCTGGCTCAGGAAGACCCGACGTTCACCATGAAATCCGATCAGGAAACCGGACAGACGATTATTTCCGGTATGGGTGAGCTTCACCTTGAGATCATTATGGACCGTCTGATTCGCGAATTCCGCGTGGAAGCGGTTGCCGGCCAGCCGGAAGTCGCTTACCGTGAATCCATGCTCAAACCTGCTTCTTATGACTCCAAGTTCGTCCGTCAGTCCGGTGGACGCGGTCAGTATGGACATTGCGTACTGGAAGTTCAGCCGATGGAACAGGGGCATGGAGTAACGGTTCAGAACAAGATCGTCGGCGGTGCGATTCCGAAGGAATACATCAAGCCGATCGAGCAGGGTATTCGCGAAGCGGCGCAGACCGGTGTTCTTGCCGGTTATCCGATCATCGACTTCAATGTTGATATTGTTGACGGATCTTACCATCCGGTTGACTCCTCGGAAATGGCGTTCAAGATTGCTGCGTCGATGGGATTGAAAGAGGCTGCGAAGAAAGCCGGTCTCTGCCTTCTTGAGCCGATTATGAAAGTCGAAGTCACCTGCCCGGATGAAAACCAGGGCGATATTATCGGTGACATTACGAAACGCCGCGGTCAGATTGCGGAACTGACACCGGAGAATGGTTCGACGAAGATTGTTGCGAATGTTCCGCTTTCCGAACTGTTTGGTTATGCAACGGCGATCCGCTCCCTTTCGAAAGGCCGCGCCTCGTATGTGATGGAACCGAATGTGTTTGAACGTGTACCGAGCCAAGTCCAAGAAAAAATTGTGGAGAAAAATAAGAAATGAGCACAAAACCGAGTGCAAAAGCCGTCCAGAAGATCCGTATCAAACTTCAGGCGTACGAACATCGTATTCTTGATCAGTCCGTTGCGGAGATTCTCAACACCGCTCGCAGAACGGGTTCCATGGTTGCCGGTCCGATTCCGCTGCCGACCAGAATCCAGCGCTATACCGTCAACCGCTCTCCCCATGTCGACAAGAAGTCGATGGACCAGTTTGAGAGCCGTACACACAAACGCTTGATGGATATCATCAATCCGACGGCGAAGACAGTGGATGAACTGAAGAAGCTGAATCTTCCCGCAGGTGTTGATATTTTATTGAAGGTTGGAAAATAAGATTCCAATTTGAAATCGCTCCGGTTTGAAGGAACCGCTTTTGAACCGGAGCAAAAACAGCTTAGGCACCAAGGCCTTTTCCGAGAGGGCAAGTGCCGGAAGGAGCAGAATGAAAGGCATTATCGGAAAGAAAGTCGGTATGACTCAGGTCTACGACGAAAAAGGAACACTTGTTCCGGTCACGGTCATTGAGGCTGGACCCTGCGTCGTTCTTGATGTCAAGACACAGGAGAGGGACGGCTATACCGCCGTTCAGGTTGGATTCGGCTCACGAAAAGTCAAGAATGTCACGAAACAGGTACTCGGTACGGTGGTCAAGGCCGGATTGGAAAAGAATCCGCCGGCGGTGATCAAGGAATTCCGCACGGAAGGCGCTTGCAGCCTGGAAGTCGGATCGGTCGTGAAAGCGGATATCTTCGCAGCGGGCGAATTCCTTGACATTACGGGAACCACCAAAGGTAAAGGTTACAACGGCGTTATGGTTCGTCATCACTTCAAGGGCGGACGTGACGGACACGGCGGCGGCTGGCACAGAAAGCCGGGCTCCATCGGCTGCCGTGAGTGGCCTGGAAATATTATCAAGGGCAAGAAGATGGCGGGTCAGCTCGGAAATGCTTCCAGAACCGTCCAGAATCTGCGCATTGTCAGCGTCTCGGCAGAGGAAAACCTGCTGTTTGTAAGAGGCGCCGTCCCGGGACCGAATGGCGGAACTCTGTTCGTCAAGCAGGCCAAGAAGAAATAATCCGCGACGGAAAACCTCAACCAATTAAACAACAGGTGATACAATGTCCATGAATATTGATATCTTCAATATCAAGGGAGAAAAAGTCGGCGATTACACGCTTGACGACTGCTGCCTTGAATTTGATAAAGGCGCACAGGCTGTGCATGATACCGTCGTCGGTTTCCTTGCGGAACTTCGTGCCGGAACCGCGTCCACGAAAACCAGAGCGGAAGTTGCCGGAAGCGGCAAGAAGCCGTTCAAGCAGAAAGGCCTCGCCCGTGCCCGTGCGGGAAGCACGAGAAACCCGGTCTGGCGCCATGGCGGTGTTGCGTTTGGTCCCAAGCCGCGCAGCTTCGCGGTCAAACTGAATGCCAAGGTCAAACAGCTTGCCCTCAAGCGTTCTTTCTCTGAAAAAGTGAAAGAAGGTGCGGTCATCGTTCTCGATTCTTTCGAGCTCCAGGATTGCAAGACCAAGAGCGCTGTTGCGGTTCTGAAGGCGTTCAAGGCGGATGCCGTAAAGGTTCTGATCGCGGTCAAGGAATATGAAGAGAATCAGCTGAGAGCTACCGGCAATCTGCCGCTTGCGATTCTCATCAAAGCCGCATCGGTGAATACCTATCAGGTACTTTACTCCGATAAGTTGATGTTCACCAAAGAAGCGCTCGACGAATTCGTCAAGCGTCTCGCTTGAGCAGGAGACACGGTAAAATGTCCAAGGCTTATGAAACAATTCGAAATATTCTCGTAACAGAGAAAAGCGCGGTTCTGAAAGAAGCCAACCAGTATGCATTCAAGGTGGCTCCCAAGGCAACCAAACTTGAGGTCGCCGACGCGATCGAGGAAATCTATGGCGTCAAGGTGAAGTCTGTTAATATCATTAACTGCAAAGGCAAGATGAAACGTTCCGGCAGATCTCCCATTCCGGGCAAACGCCCTGACTGGAAGAAGGCCGTGATCTCTCTCGCCGAAGGCTCGATCGACCTCGCGTAAGGAGTATAAACATGCCTACAAAATCTTTTAATCCGATTACCAAGAGCCGCAGATATATCACGGTTCTTGATTATGCCGAACTGACCCGTACCGCTCCGGAAAAGAGCCTTACCAAAGGTAAAAAAGCTTCCGGCGGACGCAACAATGCCGGCAGAATCACCAGCCGCTTCCGTGGAAACGGTAACAAGCGCCGTTACAGAATGATCGACTTCAAGCGCAACAAAGATGGTGTGCCCGCAGTCGTTCAGCAGATCGAATACGATCCGAACCGTTCCGCTTTTATCGCTCTTCTGGCGTATGCCGATGGTGAGAAAAGCTATATTCTTGCTCCGGAAGGCCTGGAAGTCGGTCAGACTGTCGTTTCCGGCGAGCAGGCGGAAGTCAAGCCCGGCAATGCGATGACGCTTCGCAACATTCCGGTCGGTCTTGAAATCCACAGCATTGAACTCGTTCCCGGCCGCGGCGCCAAGATGGTCCGTTCCGCCGGACAGGTTGCTCTTCTCCGTTCCAAAGACGGTGATTATGCGCAGGTTAAACTGCCCAGCGGCGAAGTCAGACTCGTCAATCTCGCTTGCAAAGCGACGATCGGCAAAGTCGGCAACGGCGACCACATGAACGTTTCTCTCGGTAAAGCCGGTAAGAAGCGTTATCTCGGCAAGAGACCGCATGTCCGCGGACTTGCAATGAACCCGGTCGACCATCCGATGGGTGGTGGTGAAGGCAGAACAAGCGGCGGCGGACATCCCGTATCGCCGTGGGGTCAGCTTGCCAAGGGCAAGAAGACACGCTGCCCGAGAAAGAACAGCAAACGCTTCATCGTTGAACGGAGGAAGAAATAATGCCCAGATCTATCAAAAAAGGTCCATTCGTGGACTACTATCTGATCGAAAAGATCGAGAAAATGGAGAAATCCGGCAAAAAGGCTCCGATCAAGACTTGGTCCCGTCGTTCGATGGTGATTCCGGATTTTGTCGGTCATACCTTCAATGTGCATAACGGCAAGACTTTTGTTTCCGTGTTCATCACGGAAAACATGGTCGGACACAGACTCGGCGAGTTTGCGCCCACCCGTACATTTAAAGGTCACGGTGTTATCAGCGGTAAATCCGTCTGATGATTTCTCTCTGATCGTCTGTAACCGGTTTCCTGTAAAGGAAACCGGTTTCTTCACTTTGGCTTATCGGCTAAAAAATCTAGTCCACATTTTTTTCAA
>URKJ01000027.1 GCA_900548385.1 uncultured bacterium
ATTTTTAATTATTCGGAAAAATACGTTTATTTCCAATTCAAAAAATGGGAAAAACGGACCGGAAAAGCAACGCTGTGAAACAGGGAATCATCATTTTTCACAGCCAGACAGTCCGATCATCGTTCACAATATGAAGAGATGCGGAAATATTCAAAAAAAATCTTTTTTCCGTTTCGCAAATTACCAAGTTTGATGATATAGTTATCCATAACGACAGAAAAACGGAAGGATTTTTGTTTATGAACAACATTTTTTACATCGTCGCCTGCGCGGCGGCGCTCGACGGCGGAATCTACCGCTACCAGCTCAAGGAAAACGGAACCGTAGAGCAGCTCGGTTTCAATCAGCTCGACAATGCCAACTGGATCTCGTTCTCCCCGGACCGCAAGTATCTGTACTCCACCTGCACGGTCGGAGATTCCTCCGGCGTAGCGGCATACAAAGTCAACGGCGACGGCTCTCTGACGGAGCTGAACCGCATGTCCGCCAACGGAAAAGCCGGCTGCTATGTGATCACCGATCCGAGCGGCCGTTTCCTCTTCTGCGCCAACTACTCCTCCGGTTCGGTCTCGGTCTTCTCCCTGAACTCCGACGGCAGCGTCAAAGAGCATCTCCGCAACATCCAGCACACAGGAAAAGGACCGAATCAGCCGCGTCAGGACGGACCGCACACGCATTTCACCAACATCACGCCGGACGGCAGGTACCTGATCGTGATCGACCTCGGAATCGACGCGGTCCGTCTCTATCCGTTCGATCC
Organism: uncultured bacterium; assembly: GCA_900548385.1. Taxonomy (GTDB): domain Bacteria; phylum Verrucomicrobiota; class Lentisphaeria; order Victivallales; family UBA1829; genus UBA1829. Next base: position 761 of record URKJ01000027.1, read on the forward strand.
GGTCAAAGGAATTGACGAGGACAAGGCTTACACGTTCCAGGTGGAGCCCGCCGGCTCCGGACCGCGCCATCTGATTTTCGACAAATCCGGCAAAACCGCCTATCTGCTGAACGAACTCGGCAATACCGTGATCTCTCTTGCGTATGCCGATGGCAAATTTGAGAAGCTGAATCTTCTTTCCACGCTTCCCGCCGATTTTCAGGGAACCACGAAAGCCGCCGCAATCCGCCTGTCCGAAGACGAAAAATACCTGTTCGCTTCCAACCGCGGTTACGACTCCATTGCAGTGTTCAAACTCGACGGAAAAGGCGGCATGACGTTCCACGACCTGCTTTTCTGCGGCGGAACCAGCCCGCGCGACATCAATTTCCTGCCGGGAATGAAAAAGTTCGCCTCGGCAAACGAATTCTCCGACACGGTCACGTTCTTCGATTACGATCCGGAAAACGGAAAGCTGACGCCGGACGGTCATGTCCTGACTCACAAACGGCCGCTCGCAATTTACTGGGAAAAATAACCGCATACCGGGAAAACGGCGGAATCTCCGTCCGTTTTCCCGGCTCTTCATTCCGCAATGGCACGGCACAAAACCACAGAACGCTCCGGATTGTATGACTTCACGCTGGACCTCCACGGCATGTTCGCCGATGAGGCGATGGCATTGGTCCGCAGCGTCGTTTCACGCAATCGCGGCACAGGAAAGAGTCTTCTGGTAATCCACGGGAACGGATCGGGCACTCTCCGTTCCCGGATCCGCGGCGCGCTGTCGCGCGGAACCCTGCCCTGCCGGAACTATTTTCCCGGCGAAGACATCGGAGCACCCGGTTCCGACGGCGTGACCGTAATTCATTTCTGAACAGCGATGAACAAGATCCGACAATACAAAGCCAATCACTTTTTCAGCCGGGATTTCCCGTTTACGATCCTCCACCGCATCAACCGTGCGGAAGATTTCAATCCCTCGCGGCGCTTCCTGCGGGAGTTCTGGAAAATCGTCTACATCATCGAGGGGGAAGGCGAATTTGTCGTTCAGGACAGTTCTTATCCAATCCGTCCCAGCTCTTTTTTTCTTGTTCAGCCCAATGCTCTGACCACCTACGACATCCGTACCGGAGCTTTGGAACTCTACAACATCATCTTCGATTATTCTTTCATCGCGCACGAATTGGAAAATCTGAAAGACGATTTTCATATTTTTTCGGTGTTCTCCCCGGACGCCGCTGTCTCGGAAGTCTCCCTGTATATCCAGAAAGGCGACGCCCGGATCAACCGGCTCGTCCGTACGATGGTGCGGGAATTCGATGAAAAACCGGTTAATTACCGCTACTGCCTGAAACTGAAGCTGCTGGAACTTCTGATCCTGATGCACCGCAACAGCGAAAAGCGGGTCCGGCACACGGGACGGGAGAAAGTCGTGGAATATATCGAACACATGATCACCCGCAATCTTTCCGGCTCGCTTAATCTGGATACATTGGCAAAGCAGATCGGCGTAACGAAAAATCATCTCTGTGCGCTGTTCCGCGATGCGACCGGCGGCTCCATTATCGCGATGCGCAAAAAAGCGCGCCTGGAAGCCGCCGCCGCACGGCTTCGCTCCTCATCCCAGACGATCGCAGAAATCTGCTACGGCAGCGGGTTCAACGACCTGAGCTATTTTTACCGGGCATTCGAGCAGGAATTCGGTGTCAATCCCGGACGCTACCGCGAAACCGCCGCCGCACGGGATTGACATTTCCCCGTATCTTTACCGGGACTTCAGAACAAAGGATTTCGCCGGGACCGAAACACCCTCCGCTTCCGCCGCAGACTCGCCGAAGTTCACATAAACGGAGTCTCCATTGGAATAATCGGTGCGGGCCACGGATTCGGAAAGCCGTGTGAATTCCGTCATCCAGCAGGTCTGTAAATGCCCGAGCGTCCCGATATAATCCTCCGCGGAACGCTTGACCGACGCAATCTCCTCCTCCAGGTCGTCAAGAGTATAGTCTTTCGTCTCAAACCGTCCGGCGACCGGCGTATTCGTTCCGGGAATATAATTTTTCGTTGCAAAATGACGGTAAAAATAGAAATAGGGCATTCCGCCATACGAAAGATTTTTCAGATAAAGACGCGATCCCGGAACGGCATTAATGGACTCGCCCGTCAGATTATACATCAGAATGCCGTGATAGGTCATCTCATACAGCGGCACTGTCTCGTCCACATACTCCCGCGCACTCAGCCCGGTCCCGTTGTCGCCGCTTTCGATATAGAGAACGCGGTCGAGCACTCCGGCGGCAAAATCAAACGGACCTTCGCACTGCACTCCGCCGAAAATCTCCTTGATACGGCGCAGAATCTCCACACGCCAGCGCGCCATGCCGGTTTTCGTATTCGGATGCGCAGGATCCCAGCAGACTTTCAATCCCGTTGTACTTAGACAGTCGGTAAAATGCACACCGCGGAAGCCGAGATCACGGATCGCATGAAGATTGCGGAGCGAATATTTTTTGAGCATCGCTTCCGGACACAGCAGATACGCCTGCCCTCCGCCCCACACGCCGTCTTTCATCGGGAACCCCTCCTGTGTGCGGATCAGCAGATCATCAAATTTATCTTCGGAAATCGTATATGCGTCATAATGATTGTCATGCGCGGAGATCGTATAACCGGCTTCCTGCACGTTCCGGATCAGATTGCGCAGCGAGGCTTCCCCGCCGAACGCCTCTTCCACCGGCATGATCTGCGGATAACGCCCGTCGTGCCCTTTCGCCGCCCATCCGACCAGACAGAAGTTCGCGTGTCCGATGCCCTGTCTCCTACACTCCGCGGCAATCGTTCCGACTTGATCGTAAGTGCAGAACGTATGGACTTCCGGCTCGTTTTCAGGTGTCTGCTCCACAACCTCCATCGGGAACGGCCATTTCACCCCCATGCGGATGCGGATCTCCGGAGACCGGAGCGCTTCCGCAAGAACCGGGTTTTCCGCCGCGCGCTGTTTCATCGGCACGATCTCCCCGGCGGCGAGACGATGATTACGATAGTGTTCCGCCAGCACCGCCGCTCCGGAACGGCCGTTCAGCGGAAGTGAATGGAACCGGATCCGGATATTGTCGTTCACCCGCGGCATATCCTGACGCCGCACGTTCAATTCATACCGCAGGAAGAAAAGCGGCGCAAGACGGTATGCCTTGTGCGGCCCGCGCGCCGTTTCCAGACGGAGGGCGGCATCACAGAATCCTTCCGTCATGATTGCGGCAAAGAGCGTGTCGCCTTCGACCATTCCGTAAACCGGCATATTGCATTCGGAAAAACCGTTTCCGTAAATTCCGATCTGATACGCGGCATCGTGTTTTCCGGAAAACCGGGAAAGCACTCCGGACTGCTGAGGCAGAATGTAATATCCGTCATCCCCCTCCGTTTTCCGGCAGAGATCCGGCAGCAGAAGCAGGGAATGAGCGCGGTTGCCTGCCTCCTGAAAACGGTCTTTCGGCAAAAAGACTTCAAATCCGTCTTCATATCCGGTTATATGAAGCTCAAACCGGAAACCAAGGCGGACATGGGAACAAACGAAACGCTCCGTCTCTCCCTCTGTGGCGCAGTCGATCTTCCATCCGTTTTTTTCCGATACCGGGATCTCCGCCGAATCCGCGAAATTGGTCCAGTATTTCAAAATCCCGAACGTGCAATCCCCCTTGAAACAGTCTCTCCACCGATACATCCGAATTCTCCTTTCAAATCCACTGTTTTCCGATGATCTCTGATAAAATATAGCCGCCGCAGAACATTTTTCAAGAGCCGGAAAATATTTTTATCAGAATTGATTTTATCTGTTCTCAATAGAAAAATCTGGAAATTAAAAACTATTCTCACTCTTTTTTCAATTAAAAAACAAAAAAGAGGTTGACATTTTCGCTAAACTGTGATACAATCTAAATAAAATACCTTGTTTTGCATTCAATCTTTTTTAGTCAATAAGTGAGGTGCTGGTATGGATAAAGAATATTGGAAACGGAAAATCAGAGGAGCGCTGCTCGGAAAGACCATCGGAGAAACGCTCGGCCGTCCCTGTCTGGGTGCACACGATCCGTTGGATCTTACTTTTTACGACCCGCTTCCGCCCCCCGGTTCCTCATCCTGTTTTCTTGATTTTCAACTGCTTTGGCTCGCAAAACTGAATCAGTTGCCGCATCCCGTTGCAGAACGGGACTTCTTCGCTCAATGCTGGCTGGATCACATCCGGTTCTATGATGCGGAAAACGGACTCGCACTCCGCAACCTGAAAAACAATATCATGCCGCCGTGGTCGGGCAGTTTCGATAATTTTTTCAGTGACAATTTCGGTGCCGCAAAACGGGCTGACATCTGGGCGTTCCTGACTCCGGTCAAACCGGATATTGTCAGGAAACTCGCTTATGAAGACGCCTGCGTCGATCACGATTCCGACGGAATCTATGCCGCGGAATTCTTCGCGGTCCTGCTGAACACGGCATTCGTTGAAAATGATTTCAACGTTCTGCTGGATACCGCATTGGCGGCGATCCCGCCGGACTCCCGTCTCGCCACCGTCGTCAAAGAGACCCGCGAATTCTGCGGACAGGAGGGGCAGACCTGGCAGGAGGCCCGCCGGTTCATCCTGTCCAAATACGATTGTGAAAATTATGAAGACAGCGTGATGAACACCGGATTCATCATCACGGCACTGCTGCTCGGAAAAGGCGACTTTGAAAAGTCCATCCTGATTGCGGCAAACTGCGCACGGAACACCGTTGCCAATGCGGGCATGACCGGAGAAATCCTCGGCATGCTGGAACCGGAAAAACTGCCGGAACGCTGGCTGGAACCGGTAACGGAAAAAATCGCCATCAACGATCCGGAATCCACCCTGCCCTGTCCTGAAGACTTCAACGAATATGCGGATCAGCTGATCGAACTCGCCGGACGGCTTGAAGCCCACACTCCGCCCGTCTGCGAAGAGCCCGACTGGAACCGCTATCTGATCCCCGTCGAATGCGGCATTTACCGGAGATGGAATCGTTGGGATGAAGCGCTTCCGCTTCCCGGTGCGCTGGCCCTGAAAACAAAATACACGTTCCCCGGCTGTTTCAATTATCTGGATTCGTTTGAAGTCCCGCCGAACTCGCTTTACATGATGCGTTTCCACTTTACCATTGAAGAAGCGAAAATGATCCGCGTCATCTTCAACTGCAATGCGGTCTCCCGCGTATGGATCGACGGCGTGTTCCGGTTCGGGCGGGACTCCGGCTGGATGGCGCCGTCGTATGATACCATTCCGCTGAACCAGTATTGCGATATGGAAGTCGATGCGGGAATCCATGAAATGCTCGTCGGAGTTGCTCCGGCATCGCCATCGGAAAATATCTACTGGGTCATGGGCGTCGCGAACTGTTCCGACTGCCAGTGGCTGCCGTACGCCTTTTTCAACAGCTCCATCGAGTAAGGCCGTCGGCTCTGCGTAAACGCCGGTTTCAAAACAGACCGCGTTTGCGCAGAATCTCCACCGCTTCAAAATCTCCGCCGCGGGCGGCTTTCACCAGCCATTCTTCGCCGCGGGTGATACTGCGCGTCACGCCGCGCCCTTCCAGGTAACGGAGTCCGAGAGCGCGCTGGGCGGGCGCATCGCCTTTCTGAGCGGCAAGCGTAATCCAGTAGACGGCGGCAGTCTCATCCTTTTCCAGATCACCCTGTCCGGCGGCGTACATACAGCCGAGATTGTATTGCGCACGGGCATATCCCAGTTTCGCCGCACGGAAAAAAAGCGCGGAAGCCTCCCGCTCGTTTTTCTTCAATCCGATCCCCTCCATGCAGAAGACCCCAAGCCGGAACAGCGCCTGCGGATTATCCTGTTCCGCCGCCCGTTTATACCATTGCAGAGCGGCGGGCAAATCCGGTTTCCCGGAAAGCGTCCCATTCGCCAGAAATTCCGCATATTTGAATTGAGACATCGCATTCCCGCGTTCCGCCGAGAGCCGGTACAAATTGAACGCTCGCGGCATATCCACCGGAACGGCGCGGCCGTATTCATAGCAATAGGCGAGTTTGCCGAGAGCCTCCGCATCTCCGAGCCGGGACGCCTGCCGCAGAAGCCGGAGCATCCCCTCCTGATCCCGTTTCATACCGATCCCGCCGAATTTGCAGTCGGCAAGCATCCGCAAAGCCGGAGACGGCGGCTCTTTCAATGCGGCAAGACGATTCAGGATTGCAACCGCTTCCCCGATTCCCGCCGGATCGTTCCGCTGCAGCAGAAGCTGGGCATACGCAAGTTCCGCCGGAACAAATTGTTCCGCGGCAAGCTCTTTCAACAGGGAAAGCCCGTACTCCGGCAACGGCGGAATCTCCGGCGAACCGTTTTTCGCATCCTCCGGCAGACCGGAGATCGTGATCGTCGCCACATGCAGACGCGCCATCTTCACTCCGGCATCAGCGGCCTTCCGGAACCACTGAACCGCCTCGTAACGGTTGCGGTTCGTGCCATAACCGTTCAGCAGACAGACTCCATAATTATACATGCCCTCCGGCACGCCGGCCTCCGCGGCTTTCCGGTACCAGTAGGATGCAATCGTCCGGTCCGGGCGGCGGCTCTCCGATCCGTGGAAATATTCATGCGCGAGTTTGAGCATCGACTCTTTGTCGCCGTTCAAAGCCTGTTTGCGCAAGCGGTCCTGAACCTCCTGTGCAAACAGGGATATTCCGAAAAAAACTAACAGCAGACATCGTTTCATCATACCGGTAAGATAACCGTTTTTTCTGAAAATGCAAAAGAAATCATTGATTCTTCATCCGCATGGGAATATATTATCCCGTAAATCATTACAGAACCATATCATAACAGCAGGAGAATTCGGACTTATGGAAATGTTTGATGTCACAGTGATCGGAGCCGGACCCGCCGGGCTTTGCGCCGCTCTTCAGGCGGCCCGCGCAGGAGCAGGAACCGCTCTCATCGAAAAAAACGGCATGAGCGGCGGAACCATGACGTTCTGCGGCATCAATTATCCCGGAATATTCGATGCGTGGGGAAAACAGGTCATCGCCGGAATCGGCTGGGACCTGATCCGGAAAACACACGAAGAAACCGGCGGAAAACTGCCGGAGCAGTTTCTGGATCCGCAATCCATGACGACTCACTGGCAGCATCAGATCCGGGTTGACGCGCTCATATTCGCGGCTCTCGCCGACGAAGCGCTGCAGGAAGCCGGAGTGAACGTCAAATACCACACCATGCCCGCCTCGCTGAAGCATGACGGCACATTCTGGCGTATCGGGCTCTGCGGAAAAGACGGTCTGTATGAAGTCGGTTCCAAAATCGTCATCGACTGTTCCGGCGATGCAAACGCCGTGAAGATCGCCGGTTACGAAGTCGTGCAGCCGGAAACCACTCAGCCGGGAACCCTCAGCATCTATTGTCACAATTTCGATATCGACAAGCTGGATTTCAACCGGATGGAAGAAAATTTCAAACGCGCTGTCGAAAAAGGGGAACTGACTCCGGAAGATATGGGCTGGTCGAAATCGTTCAACCGCAGTTTCTTTTACGGATTCGGCGGGAACTGCAATCATATCACCGGAATCAATGCGGCGGACAGCGACGGTAAAACCCGGATGGAAATCGAAGGCAGACGTTCCATTCTGCGCCTCTACCGTTTCCTGAAACAGCAGCCCGGTCTTGAACAGATTGAATTTCACATCAAATCGGGCGAATGCGGAGTGCGGGAAACCAGAATGATCGTCGGTGAGAAAACGATCGGCGTCAGCGATTATCTCGCAGGACGGCACTACGACGACTCCGTCTGCAACGCATTCTATCAAGTTGACCTGCATGATACGGAACAGGGGCTAGTGGTCGAGAAACTGAAACCGGGCGTGGTTCCCACGGTCCCGCTCGGCGCGCTGATTCCGAAAAACTCCCGCGGCTTCCTCGCCGCAGGACGCATCCTGTCCTCGGACCGTCTTTCCAACTCCGCCCTGCGGGTTCAGGCAACCTGTATGGCGACCGGACAGGCGGCCGGTGCTGCGGCGGCTCTGGCTGTACGGAACGGAATCGAACCGCGCGATGTCGCTATGCCGGAACTGCGCGCCCTGCTGGAAGCGAACGGCGCCATCGTCCCGTAACGGAACAATCCGCGTCCGGAGCCGTTTACAGTTCCGGACACGGAAACGACCGGTCTCAAGCCGGCGGCAGAACCGCAAGGATCAGCGCAAGGTCGATCAGGAAGAGAATAATGCCCGGAATGATCCGTCCCGCATATTCTCCGTTTGTTTTCCAGTAGGAATATCCCCATGCACCCAACATCCAGACGAGAACCAGACCGGGCGTCAGCAGGAGAAGAGGCGTGAGAATACGGCTGTCCGGAAATCCGGACGCCGTCAGCACGGCATCCGGAATCAGGCGATAGCAGAGACTCAGCAGAATCAGCGCAAGCAGAAAGAGCGGCCCATGGACACACCATGCCGGACGTCTGGGCTCAGGCGCCACGAAAACAAGAGGTTCCTGCTCCATCATAAGAAAAATCCTTTCATCCATGGTTCAAGTGCCTGCAAACGGCTCCGTTCGCTTTCCCCGGACAGGAACGTTTCCCGTCGCACTTCTGGCAGATTTCATTGGCAAGCGGACGCTTGTAGAAATAATCCAGAATGTTGTCAAGCGTGATCCGGGCGATGTTGTTTACCGCCTCTTTCGTGAAAAACGCCTGATGCGACGTGATCAGCACATTCGGGAACGTCATCAGACGCGCAAGCACATCGTCGTCGATTGCCGCATCCGAACGGTCCTCGAAGAAGTAATCGGTCTCCTCCTCGTAAACATCCAGTCCGGCGCCTCCGATCTGTTTCTTTTTGAGTCCCTTGATCAATGCCGCCGCGTCGATCAGCGCCCCGCGACTGGTGTTCAGAATAAATACGCCCGGTTTCATCATGGCGATCGACTCTTTGTTGATCATGTGACGGTTTTCCGGCGTCAGCGGACAATGCAGAGAAATGATGTCGCTCCGGCGGAACAGCTCCTCAAGCGGCACATATTCCATGTTCAGGCGTTCCGCCTCGGCTTTGTTCGGATACAGGTCATAGGCAAGTATTTTCATGCCGAATCCCTGAAGCAGTTCCGCAAACGTGCGTCCGATCTTTCCGGTTCCGACGATTCCGATTGTCTTGCCGAACAGATCGAACCCGATAAATCCATTAATGGAAAAGTTGTTTTCCCGGACGCGGCAATACGCTCTGTGCAGATTCCGGTTCAGCGTCAGCAGCAGTCCGATCGTGTACTCTGCCACGGCATGAGGTGAATATTCCGGCACACGCACCACCCGGAGCCTTCCGAACGCCTCCGCCAGATTCACATTGTTGTAACCGGCACAGCGCATCGCGATCAGCTCGACTCCAAGCTCATGCAGAATGCGGATCGTCTCCGCACAGAGATTGTCGTTCACGAATGCGCAGACGACTTTTGCCCCCTCCGCGATCCTCGCGGAAGCCGGCGTCAGCCTGGTTTCATAGAACTGGATGTCGAAGCCGAACCGGGCTTCTTTGTTCACCGCCTCGAAAAAACGGCGGTCATACGGTTTCGTGTCGAAAAACGCGATTTTGATTTTTGAATGAATCATAACATACCCCCCTTCGGTTTGTTTTGATGTTACAATATAAGTGTGAAAAAACTGTTTTCAAGCGGAAAAAGTGAGAAAAAGCATACCCCGCCGTCTTTTACCGTTCAAACCGTCACAAATTCATTCGTCTGTTTTTTTGGGGATCGTATGATTCTGCCCGATGTCGAACCGCAGTTTCTTCTGGGTTTTGCCGCGATAGACCAGCGGAGAACAACCGAGATTTTCACGGATGAAACGGATAAACGATGTCAGTTCCGGGAATCCGCACTTCCCGGCGATCTCGCCGACCGGCAGGTTGGTTCCCTGCAGCAGAATCTGCGCCGCCTGAAGACGGCGGTCCCGGATATAACGTCCCGGAGAAACTCCGACTTTCGCCTTGAACAGCCGGGTCAGCGTGCTCCGGTTGACGTTCAGCGTGTCGCAGACCATGTTCAAATCCAGATTGCGGTCCGCAATACGGCTCTGGATCAGCTCCATACACTGCTTGACCAGCAGGCTGGAATGCCTTGGAACGCTCCGGTCCGGACAAAGTTCTGACAGAATTTGACATAAAATGCCAGATATTCTCCGGATCTGCGCCAGATCGGAATCCGCAATGGAAGCCTTGAAATCCTCAAATACGCCGTCGTCCGGCACGCGGCAGTTCTGCTGATGACGGGGATAACGGTAGGAAAGCAGATAGGCTTCCGCAAGCGGACCGTCGAAACAGATCCAGCGCGTCACCCACTTCTCCGACAGCGCGCGATGCCGGTGCGCCTCCCCCGGCAGATAGAAAAAAACATCTCCCGGATCAATACGAAATGTTTCCCCGAACAGCGTCAACTCTCCGACGCCCTCCACTCCCCAGATGATTTCCGCGAACGAGTTTTTCAACGCTCCCATTTCCGAAACCTCTCCGGCGGAAAGCGTTTTTTCCCCGACCGAATAGAGGTAAACCGGAAGCGGCGGCTCCCGTAGAAATTCCTGTGTCCGATTGTAACAATCATTAAACATAACTGAAACAAACTGTCCGTTTTTGCCCTGTTTTGTCATTTGCCGTTTGCCTGCGCCATAGTATAGTATTTCAAATGCAGTTTTGCAAACAGGAGTTGAAAAAAAATGAGTGAATTTGAACAGAAAAAAGCACAGGTCATGCAGCGCTATGAGCAGCTCGTGAACCGCAAAAACACGATCGACACCGACTGGTACAACGGCTGTTTCGACCGTTACGTCAATCCCGTTCTGACCAATGAAATGGTCCCGCCGCAATGGAAATTCGACTTCAATCCCGCCACGAATCCGTACTTCATGGAGCGTCTCGGCGTCAACGCGGTGTTCAATGCCGGAGCGATTGAACTGAACGGAAAAATCTCCATGGTCTGCCGCGTGGAAGGCAACGACCGCAAATCATTCTTCGCTGTCGCGGATTCCGTTTCCGGCGTGGACGGTTTCCGTTTCCGGGAAAAACCGATCCTTCTGCCCGAAACTTCCGAACGGGACACCAACGTTTACGATATGCGTCTGACCCGGCACGAAGACGGCTGGATTTACGGTCTGTTCTGCTCCGAGCGCAAAGACCCCGCCGCCAAAAAAGGTGATGAATCCTCCGCCGTCGCCGCCTGCGGAATCGTGCGGACAAAGGACCTGGAACACTGGGAACGGCTCGACGACCTCGTCACCCCCTCGCCTCAGCAGCGCAATGTCGTGCTTCACCCGGAATTCGTCAACGGCAAATACGCATTCTACACCCGCCCGCAGGACGGATTCATTGATGCGGGAACCGGCGGCGGAATCGGCTGGGGACTTTCCGACTCCATCGAACACGCAAAACTTGATCATGAACAGATCGTCGATCAGAAAATCTACCACACGGTCAAAGAGGTGAAAAACGGCTGCGGCGCGCCGCCGGTCAAGACCAACGACGGCTGGCTGCATATCGCCCACGGCGTCCGCAACACGGCGGCGGGGCTGCGTTATGTCCTCTATGCGTTTCTCTGCGCACCCGATGATCCATCCAAAGTCATCCGCGCGCCCGGCGGCTTCTTCCTCGCACCGTACAAGGAGGAACGGATCGGCGACGTCTCCAACGTGGTTTTCTGCAACGGCCTCGTCGCACGGGAAAACGGTGACGTCTTTATTTACTACGCCTCTTCCGACACCCGGATGCACGTTGCCGCCACAACCGTGGACAAGCTCCTCGACTGGGTGAAAAATACCCCGGAAGACCCGCTTTACTCCCGCGATTGTGTCGCGCAGCGGATTGCGCTGATCGACGCGAACCGTCCGTTCTGCAAATAATCGAACCTCCGTAAGCCGGAAATGTGAATTCGCATTTCCGGCTTTTTTTGTGAAAAAATTTCCGCAGGACTTTTCATTTCCTTATCATGCGGTATATTCCCTGAATGAAAGGTTGTAAACAGAAAATAAATACAAGGAGTTTTCGCGATGTTTTCCACAAGACTGTACAGTTCTCTTGTAAAAGTCATGCAGCAATCGACCCCGACGGACGGCATCCCGTTTCAGTCTGCAACAGTCCTGCGCGGCGAAGTTCTCTCTTTCCAGGTCTCCTATTATACGGATAAACAGGATGAGATTTTCTCGGTCAAAGCGGTTTCCAAACTGAAAGATATTCAAATCCGCTCCGTGGAATGCGTTCCGGTCCGCAGCCTTGCATGGCAACTGGATGATTACGCGCTGATCCGCGAACCGGGACTGATGCCGGACCTTCTGGCGGATCTTCCGCAACCGTTTTTCGTACCGCAAAAGCTCTGGCGCACCCTCTGGATCACCGCCCGCATCCCGGCGAAAACCTCTCTTTCCGAATTTGACATCGTGCTGGAGTTCAAAACACGGGAAAACGGAACGGTCCGCACGGAACCGCTGAACGTGGAAGTCCTTCCAGCCGCCCTCCCCCCGCAGAAACTCATCCATACGGAATGGTTCCATACCGATTGCCTTGCGAAATATTACGGAGTTCCGGTATTCAGCGAAGAATACTGGTATCTGGTGGAAACATTCATGTGCAACGCTGCGGATCATGGCGTCAATATGATCCTGACACCGGTCTTCACGCCACCGCTCGACACACAACGCGGCGGCGAACGCCTGACCGTCCAGCTTGTCGACGTCAAACAGACCGCGGACGGTTACGAATTCAATTTTGACAAACTCGCCCGCTGGATTGCACTCGCCCAATCGGTCGGGATCCGTTACTTTGAAATCTCCCACCTTGCGACACAGTGGGGAGCGGAAAAAACGCCGAAAATCATCGCCGACGTTGACGGCAAAGAACAGCGTATTTTCGGATGGGACGTCGCGTCCAATTCGCTCAAATACCGTAAGTTTCTTGCGGCGTTCCTGCCGGAACTCACCGAATTTCTGCGGATTGCGGGCGTCGCGGAACAAAGTTGGTTCCATACCTCCGACGAGCCGCACGGCGAGCAGATCCACTCTTACAGCAAAATCGCTGCGACGATCCGGAAATATACCAAAGGATTCAAACATCTGGATGCATTGTCCGATATTGATTTTTACCGGAAAGGCGTTGTGGAAATCCCGATCCCGGTGATTGACAAAGTCGATTCCTTTATCGAAGCCGGACTGAAATCCCCGTGGACTTACTACTGCTGTAATCCAACCACGGGTTATTCCAGCCGTTTTATTCACCTGCCCTCTGCCGTGACCCGGATTCTCGGCGCCCAGCTGTTCCGCGCCGGTATCTGCGGGTTCCTGCACTGGGGGTTCAACTTCTATCATACCCGTCTCTCGCGCGGACTGATCGACCCGTTCCAGACAGTGGACGCCGACTACTCATTCCCTGCCGGAGATTCGTTCCTTGTTTATCCCGGGTCGGAATGTGAACCATTGGATTCGCTCCGCAATGAACTGATGCGGGAAGCGCTTCAGGATCAGCGCGCGCTTGATCTTCTCGCCAGGCTGACATCCCGTAAAGAAGTGGAACAGCTGCTGGACCGTTCCTGCAACGGCAAACTCACCTTTGCCGAATTTCCGCACACGGAAGCAGACTTTCTTGCCCTCCGCGACGCTGTTTACGCCCGTCTCCGCAAAGAGCTCGGCAAATAACCGGCAACGGTTCCGGCGGGAAACAATTCTGTTTTCCCGCCGTGAAAACTCCTTTCCATGCGATCCGGAATTTTGAACGGCAATACGTTCGTTCAAAATTCCGTTTTCCTCCGGATTACTTTTCCACCTCATACTCAATGCAGATGTCCCGGAACCGAACCGGACTCGCATTTTTACTGTGCGGCTCCAGCATTACTTTAAGCACCTCGCTCAATATTTTATCATTATGCCCGGCATAAATCGCTGTCAGCGGAATCCGGATCTCCTGCCAGGTTGCCGGATCGCTGTCAAGATTGCTCGCCCGGCAAACCTCCCATCCGCAATAACTGCCGCTGAAACCGCAGTCAAACGGTTTTCCATCGCCATCCTTTCCGGCAACGCGGGCATAAGCCGCCTGCAAAGGATGAGCAAATCCCCACTTGTCTGTAACATTATTGTAGGAATATTTCAGAACAGCAGTCCGGTAATTCTCCGGACTCAGCTTGACGCCTTTGCCGTCCGGCGCGGAAAGTTCCAGCCGGTAATTCTGCATTTCAAAACCGTTGTCAATTTTTTTAAATGACGTATTTGTTCCGGATGTCGGATTCCCCCGGACAATCCAGTTTCTGAGCGGAATGGAAACCACATTCCGTTTTTCCGGCATATCATGAACCGTAATACCGAGAACAATCGGAGTAGCCTGAGTATTGCCGCCGGAAATGCTGATCGCCGAAATTTCCAGATCCGGAACCGAATTTTTCCAGGTCCAGCGGAAAAAACATTTTCCATCACTCTCATAAGCAACCAGTTTCCGGAGCTCCGGAGAATTATTCCTCGTTTTCCAGTCGCCGATGTTCGTTCCAGTGACAATCGGAATATCCTGACTCGAACCATCCCGGTAATGTACGCGGTAAGTCAGCACCCTCTCCCCAGTTTTGCCGAATGTGACCGCATGGAAAAATGTGATTCCGGACAGTTTGGCCCGGACCGGAATCTCACCGGTTTTCACGATCCCGTCCGGAAAATGCTCACTTTTGAATGCAAGACAGGTCCTGTTCTCATTATAATCAAAACGGATAATGTCACATTCAACGCCGTTGAATGCATTGACTCCCCACGGGATTCCTTCAAAATATCTGCTTTCCCGGTCGAACCATGCAATCCCGTTGGAATAGCTCTGCTGATTGTCGAAACCGGAGTTCGCGTACTTCTGCAGATTCAGGCAGCGCCCCGGTATGATTTTTGCGGTGGAAAGTTCCAGCCGACGGTCAAGTTCCGCCTGAATCTTTTTCATTTCCGGAAGCGGCAATTCCGGTAACTCGCCAAACCGTCCGGCAAGCGCACTGGCAGAGCCGGCAACGATAAGAGTCGGCGTATGCGGGCGGAGCAGAAAAATCGCGGTCCCGTGCTCCACCCGGATCCGCTTTCTGTTCAACGCATCCACAATGAATTCCGTTCCGGCAAGCTCTCCCGCCCGGAAACGGATCATTTTCGGGAAACTGTCGCCGTTCATCAGGTAAAACGCCGTCATACCATCGTTCCGGAACTTGTAAAGCTCTACATTGACCGGCATATCATCGTTCTCTTCCCGCAGCAGTTCCGCCTGTCTGGAAATGCCATGCCGTTTCAGAATATGCTGATAGACCACTGCAAGACTGTACTGGGGCAGATCGCCGACAATGGCATAAATCATCCCTTTCCCGATTTTTTTACAGAGGACAACCGGTTTCCCGTTGACTGAATCCACCGTCTTCCAAGCCTTGCTTTTATGGAGTTCGGTAACCGGACGGGCTTTGCCTTTCAGAAGAGCGAGCCGACCGACGTTCTCGTTGCCGGAAACGGTGCGGAAATCAAAAAGAGGATTTTCAAACGGTTTTCCATGCTCATCATTCCGGAAAAAGTCAGAACAGGCGATCAGAATACCGCCATTCGCGACAAAGCGTTTCAAAAGCTCATTGCTTTCCGGATAAATGACTTTCACTCCGTCGGCAAAAACCGCTTTATAACGGGAAAGCCGCTCTTTGAACTGTTCCTCAAAGATTGCATCGAACGCATAATGGCTGTATGCAAGCGCGCCGGAACTGAAAGCTCCGCGAACGGCGGTCTGTATGTCATTATTTGTCGCAAAATTCCAGCGCATAGTCGGAGTTGACGCAAGAAGCGCAATATCAGCCCTGTCCCTGTTCCGCCGCGGCAGAATAAAATCGGCAACGCCGGAAATCGCGTTTCTGGCGTCCGGAACAGCCCGGAGATCTTCCGGAGCAAATGCAAATCCGTTCAGGAGCTGATACATCGCTTTCTTCGCATCGGCTTCTGTTCCGGTTGAACCGGAAAAACTGAACGGAAACACGACGTTGGCGCCGCGGATGACATCGGTCCAGATCCGTGCATACAGCGTTTCATAATTTTTTCCCGCATACATCTCCTGATCGACAATCGGTTTGCCATCGGCAACCGCCATGCAAAGCCGGGAATTGAAAATGTGCAGAGCATTCACATCCTGCGCATCGACAAACGGAAGCGTATTACGGACGGAAACACCGGTATCATACAGGCAAAATCCATTGGTTCCGGCATTTACCATATCAATATTCCGGTGCAGTTCATAAAAGTCAAAACCATGCCAGTTCGAGAAAAGAGAATATTCCGAATGCAGCTGCACCGTTGTCAGCGCATTCGGATCGGTGGTTCGGATCAGATCGCGTCCCTCCCGGAGAAGAGAAGAAATGGCGGACTGCATGAATTTGCGTCTCTCGACCTGCAGCGCCGGCGGAAGCGGTTCCGTTTCATTTCCTGCGGACGCAAAATCTCTGTAGCCGGTCATCAAAGCCTGATTCATGGTCTTGACCGTGCCGAATCTCTTTTGCAGATACTCTCCGAATGCCTTTTTGAAAAATGGCGAATGATCATCATGTTTGGGCTCGTTGAACAATTCATAGACAAAGGCTTTTCCTCCCTCATATTTATTTTCGTCCGCATGGTATTTCCAGCATTTCAGATAAATATCGCGTCCGGTCCGGGTCACGATCGAATAATACATGGAAAACAGGGAGCCGCTCGACCACTCCGCAACAGCATCCGGCCCGGTCAAAGCAAGAATTCCCGGATCGTTCCGGTAGCGTTGGAGCCGGAACCCCTGCGCGTGCGTTGCTTCCAGATAAATCGGCATTTGTGCTTTACGGTAAAAATCCAGATACATCCTGCCCCAATCCCATCCCGGTACGCGACTGGCAATCTTTTCACAAGTGGTGAATTTGCGTGAAACTTCCCGGAACAGTTCCTCCGGCGAACCGTCGTAACCGGGATACGCAGTATATCCGCGGTAATCCGGAAACAGAGAACGAAGCCACATCGCCGAGTTGTTGATCGACGTTAAATTCAGCCCCAGCTGTTTCAGTTCCTTGTAATAATGCGGGCCTTTGTAAATATTTTCCATCTCCGCCGGATAAGGAAACAGGATCTTTTTCGTTCCCTTTTTCAGCGCAGCCCATTCCCGGAAATCAATAAACGAATATTGCGATCCAAGCATCAGCTGCGGCTTCCGGTCCGCATCAAGAATATTGCCGTCCCCGTCAATGGAATAGATCAATTCAGAAGTCGTACTTTTTGTATGATCCGGAACAGCCGCCAAAGCGACTCCGGAGATTTGCAGACTCAAGTACAGCCCAACCGTAAGAGATAACAGAAGCATTCTCATATTCATACACCTTTTTATTTGGAGGGATCCCATGTCTTTTGAGATTTTGCAACAGCAATGTCCGCTCTGCCGACATTCCTTGCAGAACCGTCAAAATTGGCGACATTGGCTTTTCCCCCATGGCGGAGGTGCAGATCATTTCCCATCCAGCCGCCGATTTTACCTTGTCCATCCCCAATGGCAAACAGACAGGATACATTGAGAACGGCCGCCATATCTTTCAGCACAGTTTCATACAGAGTCCCGGCATCTCCAAAAAGCGGTTTCTGCGACGGCTGACGGATCTTTCCCAGTCTCCAGGCGGTGTATTTATAACCGGCTGCGCCTCCTATGCCCCTGACATTGAGCGCGTAGGTCGTTCCCGGAGAATAATAAGTTGCACTGCCGGTCAAAGGAACCGTCGGACACAAAAGTTTCGCAGGAACCGCTTTTCCCGAATCTTTGACAAACGGATAACTCCGCCCGGTAAGACAGGAAAGATACGCCGTATTAGTTCCCCAGAAATTTGTATCCCCCATCGTGGTGTCCAAATACGCGGCAACACAGTAATCGTCAAAAGCTCCGGCATAAATAATATTGGCGCTTGACATCTGCTTCAAATTGCCGGTGCAGTAAATCATGTTTGCTTTTTCCCTTGCACTGTTCAATACCGGCAGCAGCATTGATACTAAAATAGCAATAACTGAAATTGTAATCAGGAGTTCTGTCAGAGTGAAAAATTTTCTGGTCCCCGGTTTATTTTTCCAATCATGCATCGTTCCTTCTCCTTTTGTTCAAATGTTGTTGATTCCGTTTTCCCGGATGTTTCTTTGCATTACAATACCGCTTTGCCCTTATGATTTCATTATCCGTTTTTTTGAAAAAATAGAACGATCTTCCGATTTTCCAGACCGCCGGAAAACGACACAAACTCTAAGTAAACGGAACAAACAGGAACCAGGAACAGAAAACGGCGCAGTCCGGACTTATTTTCTTCTGCAGGAGAGCGGAGTAACTCCGTATGCCGCCCGGAACTGACGATTGAAATAACTGACGGAATCAAACCCGCAGGCATTCGCGATTTCATAAATTTTCAAATCGGTGGAAAAAATCATCTCCATCGCTTTTTTCAAACGGATGCCGATTAAAAATGCCATTGGAGACTGCCCCGTCTGCCTGCGGAACAGGACCGAGAACTGGCTGATGCCGAGACAGGCCATTGCCGCCATCTCTTCCAGCTGGATTTTCTTTTTGTAATGAGTCTTGATATGGCGTACCACCCGCACGATCCCTTCTGAAGAGACACTGGAAAGATTCTGATTTTCCGAAGAAAAGTGCCGGAGCGTGTTTGCCAGAAACTCCAGCAGGAGCGCATTGATCATGACATTCGCAGCAGGATGAAGGCGTTTCTGTTCCGCAATGATTTTCCGCTGCAGCTTTCGAATCAACGGAACAGGAACGCGGATCAGGCACATCTCTGAAACCAGAAGAGGACGCAGTTCCAGATACTCTTCGCAGAAAATCGGAATAAGCCTGATCTGCACCGTCTCTCCCTCCTTGAGAACACTCCAGGAATGACGCAAATGCGGCGGAATAAGAAGAACATCCCCGGGCTTCCCGATAAACTCCTCTCCATCCGCAGAAAAACGCAGCTCCCCGGAAATAAATGCGATCATCTGAAAGTCATCATGGGTATGCGGGATCCCGGATCCGGTCTGTTCAGGATAACTGACCAGCCCGACCTCGGAAAAAGGCGGCAGCAGCAAACCATCGGACAGAAAATTGTGTTTTACTTTCCGGGAACTCAGAATGGACAGATTTTCCATATTTCTTACGAATTCATAATGCCTGATTCTTTTCCATACTCTCGCATGCGTCTTATTACTATATGTCTCATTCTGAAAAAATGCCAATAAGATTGTGTTATTTTTTCAGAAATAAAGAGAATGCAAAAGATCCGTTTCAAGCTATCTTAATAAAATAAAGGAACACGCAATCACTGGAGAAAAACAAAATGATATTTGATGACCCGTCCCTTGCTTTACGGCAATATGGAATGCTCCGCAGAGTAACCTCGCAGGAAATCCGCGATTCCGGCATCAGCGTCGGCCTGGAATGTCTGGACCGTGAACTGTTCGATTTTGACCGTGCGGCTCCGCGGCTTTTTGAAACCGGCGCAAAATATGCCCGGCTTCAAACAGGCTGGAATCGCTGTGAAAAGAAAAAAGGGATCTACTCGTTTGAATGGCTTGACCATATTGTCGATACACTTCTTGCCGGAGGTGTTCAGCCATGGTTCAATGTCGGATTCGGCAATCCTCTGTACATGGAAGGGATCAGGAACCCGGCGGCTGTCGGTTGTGTTCCGCTCTATTACGGAGAAGAAACTTTGAATGCGTGGAAGAAATTTGTCCTTGCTCTGGCAGAACATTATGCCGGACGCATCCATCATTGGGAAATCTGGAATGAACCGGATATTGAGCATTTCTGGTATCCGGGCAAAAGCAGTGCGGAGGAGTATGCGCGACTTCTTCAGATAACCGCTCCTTTAATCCGGAAAAACTGTCCCGGAGCAAAGATCGGCGGTTGTTGCGGCACGGTTCGCCCGGATTATGAGTGGCAGATTCATTTTTTCAAGACCGGGGCGCCGAAGCTGTTGGATTTCATGTCCATTCATCAATACAGGATCATCCCGGAAGTCCAGTGGGACAGAACCGTCTCCTGTTGGAAACGCCTGTTTGCACAGAACGGCAATCCTGAAATTGAAATCTGGATGGGGGAATCCGGTTATCCCTCATGGTCGCCGGAAAACCACTGGATCGGAATGTACCTTCACAACTCTCAGGAAAATCAGGCGAAATGGCTGCTGCGCCGGTATGTATGTGATTTTGGAAACGGAATAGCCAGAACCTCATTGTTTCAAATGGTCGATCTTACGGCAAAACCTTATCAGATGGCAGAAAAAATCCAGGATCCGATGAAAGTGGCACGTCACGGGCTGATCGACGGCTTTGAATACAAACCGAAGAAATCGCATTACGCACTATCGCATCTTTCTGCTCTTTTTGACGCGGAAACTCTTCCGCAGGACTATTTCTGTTTTCCTGAAACGGAACCGATCCTTCCGAAAAAAGCCCAGGTTTCCAAACTTCTCGAACCGGCGATCTATATCCGGACCTTTGAACGGAACGGCTGGGCGATGTATGTGTATTATCTTCCGGAAGACATCCAGCTCAATGCAGGCTATTACGGCTTGAACCTTGCTGTTCTCGCAGAGGAAGCCCCAAAACCGCTTGAAGAACCGGTTCTGGTCGATCTGCTGAGTGGCATCGTTTATGATATGGCGGAGCGGGATAATCCGAATCTGCTCACCCGGCTTCCCCTGACGGATTATCCGCTGATCCTGACGGACCGGCGTGCTCTCGGCGACCGGCTTCAAGTTTTGAGCTGACAGTTTATTCTCAAGGAAATATATGAATTGAGACAATTTGATCGGAAATGTATGGACCGTCATATCGCCGTTCTCTTCCCGCAGCGGTTCCGTCCGGCTTTTCCCGTTCCAGTTTCCGCTTAACAAACATGGCGGGACGATTCCGAAAGTTGTTTCCGGCTTTTTCCAGGTGGACGGCGGAACCGTTTACGGTAGAGTTTTATGAAATAGTTGCCGTCGCAGAATCCGGTGGACGAAGCAATCTGGTCGATAGAGAGATCCGATTCCTCCAACAGAACACAGGCGTGTTTCATGCGCAGCTCCAGCAGGTATTGGATGGGCGAGGTCTTGAACTCCCGGCGGAATTTCCGCAGGAACTGATTTTTTGACATTCCGATCCGTCTGGCAAGATGGTCCAGCGTAAGTTTTTCATTGTAATGCACGTTCATATAATCCGCCGTTTCCGCGAGACGATTGCCACCGGGACACGCTGTCTTCGGAGCCCATGTCTGCGCAAGCAGGATCAGCAGCATGCTGAACAGAGAGCGCAGCTGAACATGTCGTTCCGGCAGGGCGTTGTTTTTATAGGCGCGGAACATATGCAGCAGAAGATTCCGGACATCTTGGAACAGAGAGCCCTCCAGACGGAGGAAGAAACTGCCTGACTCGGAGAGAAACAGCTCCTCTCTGTTATGCAGAAATGAAAGATGCACCTCCATTGCCCGAAATACATTCGGCGTACAGGAAATATTGTACAGCTCGCATTTTTTCGGCTCCTGAAACGCATGAGAACCACCGGGATGGATGATGGAAACGCAGCCGGGATACACATGAACCCGTTTGCCGTCGATGACCTGGACCGCCGTTCCGGAAACGACCAGCACAATCTCAATGCAGGTGTGCCCGTGTTCAACGGTATCGCTGTTCAGCGTATGATGCGTTATATCGAACAGAATTTGATCAATGCGGTCCGAAGGACTGAAAAGCTGCATGAGAGCTCCTTTCATTTCCAATTTAAAACAGTTTTTTTCTGTTTTGGTGAGAATATACTATAATTTGATGATCTTTTCAAGGTTTTGTTTTTCAAAATGGTGTATAATAAATAAAAAGGAGAAGTCTATGAACGATTTTCAAACATTTTCCGGCTTCTGGTGCCGGGTTCCCGGAGAACTGCCGGAATACTCTCTGTTCCGTAGAAAATTCCGCTTGAACGCTCCCGCGGAACTCCGCCTGTTTGTCAGCGCGGACAGCCGGTACAATCTTTACCTCGACGGACGTTTTCTCGGCCGCGGCCCCGTCCGCGGCGATCTGGAGCATTACCATTATGAAAAATACGAGCTCGAACTCAATCCGGGCGACCACCTCCTTGCCGCCGAGGTTCTGCATTGGAATGACGGCTTTCAGGCTCCCTGGAGTGAAGTTCACTATTCCTCCGCCTTTCTTCTGCTCGGGAAATGCGGAGGAACGGAATTTTCGACGCCGGAGAACTGGAGCTGCCGCTCCGATCCTTCCCGCCGTCTCCGGAACTGGAGTGAGGCCTGGTCGCGAAACAACCGCATCCCCATCGGACAGATGGAGGAGTTCACGGCGGGAACCGCCGTCGCCGGATGGAATCAAATGGAATATGACGATTCAAACTGGTTGACGCCGCAGACGATCGCCGCTCCCTGTCTGTCCGGTGAATGTAAGACAGACCCGCCGAGCCGCTGGAAACTGCGGGCATCCGCCGTTCCGCAAATGAACGCCGAGCCGATTGGAATCGCGGCGATTCTCTGTAACGAAACGAAGTCCGTATCCCTTGACGGGGGGCGGTTGTCCGGTGTCATTCCGCGCGGGATTCATACCGTTCTGCTCGACCTCGGGAAGTATTATACGCATCTTCCCCGTTTTAAGGCACGGGGTGGAAACGGAGTCTGCCGGATTGCGTATGCGGAATCGCTGTTTGACGGCGAGGGAAAGCGCACGGACCGGAACCCGTTTCCCGGAGGTTCGATCGGTGAAAACGGCTATGCCGATTTGGTCTGCTTTGCCGGTACGGAAATGGAGTTCCGTCCGTTCTGGTACCGTTCCGGACGGTTCGTCGAACTACGGTTTGAGCTTTCCGAACCTGTGGAGCTGGAACTTTCCTTTGACTTTCTCGCGTATCCGCTGACGCGGAAGCGGCCGTTCCGGAGCCCCGGAGACCCGGCGCTGGAACGGATCATGGAGACTGCCTGGCATACCGTCCGCTGCTGTGCGCATGAACACTATGAGGACTGTCCATACTGGGAGCAGATGCAGTATACCGGGGATACGCGGATTCAGGCGCTGATCTCCTACATCGGAGCGGAAGACGGCCGTCTCGGACGGCAGGCGATCCGTCAGTTCGATGAGTCACGGATTGCGTCGGGGCTGACGATGTCCCGTTATCCGTCGAATTTCCGTCAGGTCATTCCGGAGTTCAGCCTTTTCTGGATTCTGATGATAGAGGATTACAGTTCGTTTTTCCACGACGGGGAAGTGGTTCGCGAGCATTGGCACGGAATTCGCGATGTTCTCGACTGGTTCGATTCCCGGAAAACGGACTCCGGGCTGATCGGTCCTGTCGGAGAATGGAATGTCAGCGATTGGGTTCCGGAATGGCGGGGAGGCAGAAGCGATCGCGGCGAAGCGCTTCCGGAAACCCTGTTGAATCTCATCTGCGCGGAAGCCTGTCGTGCCGCCGCGGATCTGGCGCCTCTGGCAGATACGGACGGCTCCATGTATGCGGAGCGCCGCCGGGCGCTGCTGGACGCCGTAAACCGGTTCTGTTATTCCCCGGACGACAGGCTTTATACGGATGTCCCGGGGCGTCCGTGGTTCAGCCAGCATGTGAATGCGTGGGCGGTTCTAGCCGGGGCCGCCGGACGGGAGCGGGAGAATGGTCTTGCGGATGCGGTCATGAACGATTCCAGACTTTCGCAGTGTACTCTGTATTTTTCGTTTTATCTGCTGGAGATGATGCGCCGTTTGAAGCGCCGTGAGGATTTCCGCCGGCTTCTGAACCGTTGGGAAAGATGTCTGGAACAGGGATTCACAACATTTCCGGAATGTCCGTGGATTGATACCCGGAGCGACTGTCACGGCTGGAGCGCCGGCCCATTTTACCAGATTTTAAAATATGAACAGGAAACAGGAAGGAGAGTCGGATGGAAACTGTAGATTTTCAAATCCGGGAGCGGATCCCGGTAATCGCGGAAACTGATGTTCTGGTCGTCGGAGGCGGAGCGGGCGGTTTGGGCGCCGCTGTGATGTCTGCCAGATGCGGCGCAAAAACGGTGCTTGCGGAACAGCATGGTTCTTTGGGCGGAACGACTTCATACGGGGAAATTTCTCCGATGATGCCGAACGACTATTCGCCGGATGGCATCCGGCAGCATGCGGAGCCGCTTGACGGACCGGTCTATACCGACTGGCTGCAGAAAATGTACAGTTATCTCCCGCAGGATTTGCAGGCGCTTTGCCCGGATGTAAACAGGCGGAACGGGAAAAACCGGATCGTCTCCAAGGATATTGCGGCGTTGTCCATGGAAGAACTTTGTCAGGAGGCGGGAGTTCGTCTGCTCTATCATTTCATTTTGATTCGCCCGGTCGTGGAGTCGCGCCGGATCACCTGTGCAGTGTTCCAGACGAAATCGGGACTCCGCGCGATTCGGGCCCATACCTTCATTGACGCTACGGGAGACGCCAATCTTGCGGAGGCGGCGGGATGCCGGTTCGAATTAGGAGACCGGGAGCATGGACTCTGCCAGCCGATGACGCTTTGCTTTAAACTGTCTCATGTCAATCCGAATGCCTGTTCCCGGGAGCGGGTGCAGGAACTGTTTGAGAAAGCCAGGAAAGACGGCGTCATCGACACCTGCCGCGAGGATCTGCTGCGATTCGGCTATTATGACGATGATGTTTTGCATTTCAATGCGACGCGTGTCGTTGGAAAGTCTCCTCTGGAGCCGTTGGAGCGTTCCGCCGCGGAGGAGGAGGGACGGAAACAGATGCGGCAGATTGTAAAGTGGCTTCGCAGTACTGTTCCCGGTTTTGAATCTGCGCGGATTCATTCGATGGGGTCTGAAATTGGCGTGCGGGAGAGCCGGCGGGTCAAAGGGAAAGCACGACTGGATGCTGATGCCTTCCAGCGGCGTGCACGTTTCGATGATGCCGTCGCCCGCTGCAATTATCCGATTGATATTCACAGCACGACCGGATGCGGAACGACAATCGTTGCCATGGGAGTTGACGAATTTTATGAAATTCCGTACGGCTGCATTGTCGCCGACGATTTGGATAATCTGCTGATCGCGGGGCGTCCGATTTCGGTTTCCCATGAAATCCATGCAAGCATACGGGTGATGCCTCCCGCCTGCAGTATCGGACAGGCAGCCGGAGCAGCCGGAGCCCTGGCGGTCCGGAGAAACACGGATGTTTCCCGGCTGGACGGCCGTGATGTCCGGAAAGAACTGGTTGCTCATGGCGCGAAACTGGACTGTTCCGGCGTCAGGCGGATTTCACAGAAGGAAGAAATAGAATGAAAAAGTCATTGCAAAAAGACGCAAATATTTTTCACTTCACCCTGCTGGAACTCCTTATCGTAATTGCCGTGATCGCCATCCTGGCGAGCTTGCTTCTCCCCGCTCTGAACGCGGCAAAAAGCAAGGCATTTCAGATTTCCTGCGCGGGAAATCTGAAACAGATCGGAATTGCGATGACGCAGTATATTGACGCCTGGGACGGCTACATCTGTCCTCCGAACGAGGCGTACAAAAACAATTATTACTGGGAGTATTGTTACGGCAGCAGGTTCATGAACATGACGGTTGGTCCCGAAGGAAACCCGAGCGGATATTGGAAAACTTTCCGCTGCCCGGCGGACCGCAGAATGCCGTTCGACTCCGCTGAGAAAAACGGGCGCGTACTCAGTTACGGAATGGTCAAGGGACTTTCCGGCGTCCGGACGGACGGGCATGCCGGCAACGTGCCTAAAATTACACAGCTGAAACGGCTATCGTCCGTCTATGCTGTTGCGGATACCGATTACGAAGGAATTATCCGTGCAGCCTCGAAGTCCGTATTCAAGGAATCCATTTGCGGATTCAGCGGGGCGAACCGGGAAAATTTTCTGCGTCTATCGCAGGAACTCGGCCCGAATCATCAGCTGGCTGCAAATATCCTGTTTCTGGATTCACATGTCATTTTACGGAAACTTTGGAAAGGGCGTTTTACGGCGCTTGGTTATTCCGATGCTTTTTCCGGCAACTTTACGGAAGATTAACCTGACTGAAAGGAGTTTTTACAATGTCTGTACATAATATCGGATTTGTTCGTTTTTTTCTACTCGCAGGATTGTGCGCCGGTCTCCACGGTGCACAGGTGGATTTTTCCGGCGCCATTCTTCAGCGGACGGAAAACGGGATGAACATCCGGACCAACGGGAAAATTTCCGCCCGGATCCTGACAGTTCCGGCAGAGAGCGTATCCGCATTGTCCGCGGAAGTGCGGAACAATGAAATCACGCTTGATACAGAGCGTTTCTTCGCGGAGCCCGATCCCCGGAAAAAAGCCGTAGTCCGTTTTTACGGTCCAACCGTTTCGGAGGCAGCCCTTTCTTCTCCGGATGAATTCCCTGCCCGTTTTAATTGTTTTGAGCTTCCGGTCAAAGGTCCGGCGGGAGGTCGCCTGATTCTGCGCTTTGAAGGCGTGCGGACGGGAGGAAACAAGCATTTCATTTCACACCATGACATGGTTCTCGCCGGAACGGAGCAGCGGCTTCTCATCCGGGATAAAATGCCGACGGATATGAAACATTTCTGGATGGTCGCCGTTATCCAGAGCCCCGGAAAATTCGTTCTCGGAGCTCCGCGCTTCCGTACGGAAACGGAACGGGAGAAAGCATTGGATCCCTCGGTCAACCATCTTTCCAACGGCGGAGCGGAAAATGGGTTCGATGGGACCATGTATCTGCCGTTTGAGCTGAAGGCTCATGCGTCTACGGGAAAATTTCTTTGCTGGAATGAAAAATGGGAAGACCCTTACAAAACGGATCTTGCACTTGATCCGGACAACGCTTACGCAGGCACATACTCGTTCCGTTTCCGGATCAATGCAAAAACTCTGCCGTCCACACGGGGAGGCATCTTTCTTTTTGAACCGGTTCCATACCAACCGGGAAAGCCGATCTGTTTTTCTGTTTACCTCAGAGCCGACCGCCCTGCGGAAGCCGCTTTGGAACTGACATTCGGCAACGGAATCGGCGCGGTTAAGGCGGTTCAACTTGGGACGGATTGGCGAAAGTATGAGCTTTTTATTCCCGTATGGGGACGGCAGGGGAGCGGCTTCCGGCTTCAGGGAGACGTCCTTCAGACATTTCACACCCCGCCCGGTCTGCTGATTCCGAAAGTTACGATTCCGCACAATGTCACTGTCTGGATGGATAATGCCGGAGTTTTTCTCGGTGGAAAAGGTGAGTTTCGCGATACGGCCTCTGTATATTTCCGCAGGGCGGGGCTTGACCGGAACGACCATCTGTATGCACCGGGGGAAACGATTCGGGCAGAACTGGAATTAGAGGGCGCTGACGGAGCTCCCGTCAAGGCGAAGCTTTTTTACCGGATGGAGGATTTCTTCGGCCGTACCGTGATGCAGTCCGGAACGAGATACCCGGTCTTACGCGGGAAAAAGCGCTTGAAGGAATCGTTTCAGATCAAGCCCCCGGCAAATTTGAGAGGCCCGCTGAACCTTGTATTCACGGTACAGACAGCGGACGGGAAGAAAGCGGAAAGAGCCTTTTATCTGGGAATCGCCGAGCCGTTCGCGGGACTCAACAAGCGGTTTTCCATGGAACTGCCCGCGTCACAGAACGTCAAGGCGGTGATCCCTCTTCTCAAACGGTTCGGGATAGGCACCGTGCGGATCGGTGGAGCGTCCGGCGGAAGGAAGGCGGCGTTCCTCAACACGCCTTTTCTGCGTGACGCCGGGGTTGATGTCGTGATGAATTACAGCATTACGTCTCAGCGAAGAAAAAATCCGTCTTTGACAATGGACCGGCTTCTTCAGGAGTTCCGCGATTATATGACGAAATACAAAGGGAACATTGCGGTTCTGGAAACGGAAAACGAAGCAAATCTGTTCATGTCGCTCTCAGAAAACCGAACATGGATCAAAGCGATGAGCCGGATTGTCCGGGAGGTCGCGCCGCACATCATGATTGCCGGCCCCGCCGCTTGCAGAACTGATTTTGCCTGGCTGGAGGGAATTCTTGCCGATGGCGGCGCGGAAGCCCTTGACATTGTTTCCGAACATCCCTACCGAAAATATCCGGAAGCTCCCGATTACGGCGAGGACGTTCAGGCGGTACGCCGCCTGCTTGACCGCTGGAAGCCCTCTTTGCGGCATTATGCCACCGAAGCGGGGCATGTTCAACCGCCAGCTTTGCCGCACAATATGCTGTATGGCTATGTCCGGACCGCCATGGCGCGTGATTTACGGATGATGCTGCTCGGATTCGGAAACGGATTGAGTTCCTACAATCAGTTCGCACTCTGCATGTGGGCATCCGGCATCGGCTGGAACAGCGTATACATGGGAAACCGGGAGACAAACGGGACGGTTCTTCCTGCTCCGATCCTTTTTGCGATACGCAATGCCGCAGACCGTATCGGAAACGGAAACGCGGCAGGACGCATCAGGCTCGGATACAATTACCGCGCATTCCTTTTCGATAAGGGAAATTCCCGTACCGCGGTCCTCTGGAAATTCAACGGGGGTGATGCCCGGTTCCGCCTCCGTTCCGGGGACGCTCCGAATGTCAGGCTTTACGATATGGTGGGAAGTCGTCTGGATCCGGCAAACACCTTCACTGTCGGGGAGTTTCCCGTCTACCTGGAATCCGGGCTTTCCGCCGGGGAGCTGGAACAACTTATCCGGCGAGCCGAAATCCGGGAACATTCCGGAAAAATGTTTCAGGCGGACGCTCAAGTGGTGGCGCCGAATATGTTCCAGGTTAATCTCCGCAATCTCGGCACGAAAATCGCTGACGGTGTCCGGGTCCGGGTGGAGAACGCCGCCATGATCGACGGTCCCTCCGAGCAGCATTTCAGCACTCTGGGACCGGAGGAGCTCCGGAGCGTTTCCTTCCGCCTCAAAGACGCGGTCGGTCCTGCTCCGCGCAAAATCTCCCTGATGCTCCTTTCTCCGGACGGATACACGGAAAAGATCAATTTGAATCTTGCCGCTGTGACTGTGCCAAAGGCGGAGGGACTGACGATCGACGGAAAACTTAACGACTGGCCCGCCGGAGCCCCGATCATTCTGGATCAACGGAACGCGGTTGTCCGCGAAAAGTCCCTCTGGCGGGAAAAGGAGCGGAAAATCCGGGCGGAGCTTCGCTATGCGTGGGATGACAACTTTTTCTATCTCGCCGTTACCGTTTTCAAGGCGGATTTGAATGGAAGCCCCAATATGTCAAAACCCGATGCTCTCTGGCTTTACGACAGTCTTCAACTCTGTCTTGACCCGCTTCACAACGGAAAACCGGATGATCGGTCATTCAGCGACGATGATTTTGAATACAGTCTGGGCGTTGTCGCCGGGAAGCCTACCGTTTTTCGCCGGACCGGTTCGAGCGCTGTCTACGACAGTCTCCTGAAAGCTCCCGGAATCGCCCCGGAAGTCCGGTTTGCTGTCCGTTCGGAACCGGGAAAAACCATCTACGAGGCGGCATTTCCGCGGCAGGCGGTCAGTCCGTTCCAGCTGCGGGCGGGAAGCCTGATGCGGAGCAGCATCATCGTCAATCTGCATGAACAGGGAAAACGGATCGGCTATCTGGAACTCACTCCCGGAATCGGAGATACAAAGTCCCCCGGCAAATGGATGGATACCGTTCTGCTGCCGTAACTGCTGTACGATCAGCCAGACCGTCAGAAGGAAAATCCCTTTTACAGGAAACTCTGTCGACAGAAAAAAGCCAATCTTTTTGAATTTGACTCAGTGGAGAAAAAATGCCTCTTCAGAAAATTGACATTGGGCTTTCCAACCTTCCCGTATCGCACCGCGACAACGGGAAGACTCTGCTTGAACCTGCAGAAAAAGCATACCTGGAACAGAGCTCGGTCACAGTCGAAAGCTGCCGGGGCGATCAGCTCCTCCATTGGTTAAATCGCCGGAAGAGATCGCGAGCCATTCACAACAGCCTGATCAAAGAGACCAGCATCGCCAAAGAGGTAAAATTCAAAATCGAAGCTCCCCCCGGGGAGCAGATCTGTCGTTTCACATTTCCCCGCACAGCCATCCGCCCGTTAGAATTGCGGTCAGGCGGTACGATGCGCAACAATGTGCGGGTCAAATTCCGCCGCAACGACAAGCGGATCGGCTATCTGCAAATTACTCAGGAGACAGGAGAAATGAAATGAAAAGTCCGGACAAATGGAAAAATACCGTTCTTCCGGTGCGGGAAAACTCTCCGAAGAGTGCCCCGCTTCCCAAAATATCGAATTTCGGCATCAGTGGAGCCAACTCGACAAAAGTGCTGACCCTGGAACTTCCCAAAGCGCTCAGGCAAAACCCGACTCTGGCGGTTGTACTGGTCGGCACCAATGACAGCTGCAACTCGCATGCTTTAATCGAACCAATGAAATTCCGACAGAATTTGAGTGCCATTTCAACCGCACTGGAGCAGCACGGAGCCAAAGTAATCCTGATGACCCCGCCCCCTTTCAGCGAAACGCTGTTACTGGAACGTCACCACAAAGACGCCTACAGTTCAAAGTTGCCGGTCGAACGGGCACACGCCTTGCGGAAGATCATCCGCGAGGAGGCGGCCAAAAACAACCGCTTTCTGCTGGATCTCGAACCTCTGTTTCTGCCGTACGGCGTTGATGGCAAAGCCTCTTTGCTGACCAACCCGGCAAACTCTCCACACCGGGATGGGCTCCATCCGAATGCGGCAGGTTACCGTTTGATCGCCTCCGAACTGGCGGCTTTGATCCAGAACCATCGCCTCAATGCAACCCGCATTGTCTGCCTTGGCGACAGTATCACCTACGGGGTCTACTGTGACCGTCCCGGAACCCCGGATGGAAATTCATACCCGGCGCTTCTGCAACAGCTTTTACGGCACTCCCCCTCTTTAAAACAACAGAACTGTACGCAATGAAAACAATCGTCTACTGCGAATGGTCCAAATAAAAAACGACTTTATGAGACATTCGCTCTGAAATGCTCCATAAAGTCGTGCTAACCTCAAATGGGGTGGTAAACGGGACTTGAACCCGCGACCTCCTGGGCCACAACCAGGCGCTCTAACCAACTGAGCTACAACCACCATTCGCGTGATGAAACGTAATATAATCCGTAAATACAATTATGCAAGCAGATTTCACGCTTTTTCTTCAACTTTTTTCGCTTCGTTCCATAAAGACTCCATCTCATCAAGCGAACTCTCTTCCAAAGTCCGCCCCCGCTCCGATAAACGGCGCTCAATGTAACGGAAGCGGGTGCCGAATTTCCGGTTCGCTCGCGCAAGCAATTCTTCACCGCTCGCACGCTTGCGGAAACGGGACAGATTCGCAACCGCAAACAGCAAGTCGCCGATCTCTTCATCCGTATGTTCTTCATCGCCGGAATTCAAAGCGGAACGGACTTCGTCCAACTCTTCCTGAATCTTGTCCAGAATCTGTCTCTGCTCCGTCCAGTCAAACCCGTACCTGGAAACCCGTTTCTGCAACTTTTCCGCCTGAAGCAGTGAAGGACAATGATATGCAATGCCGTCCAGAACCGATTTGCGTTCCTGTTTCTCCTGCTTTTTCACCCGCTCCCACACGCCGAGAACCTCCGAGGAACTTCCGACCGATTCCGAACCGAAAACATGCGGGTGGCGACGGATCATTTTTTCCGCAATCGCATGAACCACATCACGGAAAGAGAAACAACCGCGCTCTTCCGCAATCAGGCACTGCATGACAATGTTCATCAGCAGATCACCGAGTTCCTCGCACATCTCCCGGTCGTCTTCCGCATCAATCGCGTCCATCAGTTCGGCACACTCTTCCATAAAACATTTCTTCAGCGAAGAATGGGTCTGCTCCCGATCCCACGGACAACCCTCCGGAGAACGCAGTTTCCGCATGACCGCCAACAAATCCTCCATCGTTTCCGTTCCGAATTCCGTATTCATTTGAACTGCTCCTTTTTTGATTCCAGTTCTTCCCAGCGGACGTAACACTCATCCAGACGCGTCCGGCAGGCTTCCAGTTCTTCCTGAAGAGCCGACGACTCCCTGCCGTGAAGCGTGAAGAAATCCGGTGAGGAAAACAGCGTTTCGATCTCGGCGATCCGCGCTTCCGTTTCCGCGATCTTCACTTCCAGCGACTCCAGTTCGCGCTCTTCCTTGTAACTCAGTTTTTTCGGCGGATTTTTCGGAGTGGACGGCGGCGTTTTTCCGGGCTTCGCCTCCTCCCTGCGCTTGCGTTCCGCCTCCTGCTGCCCGGCAAGACGCTCCGCGCGCTTCTGCGCGTAATACTCATAATCCCCGACCGTCGTCGTAATTGAGCCGCCCGGTTCAAATGCGATAATGTGGCTGCAAACCCGGTTCAGGAAATAACGGTCGTGGCTGACTACGATCAGACAGCCGTCGTAATCCGCAAGCGCCTCCTCCAGAATCCGCAGGGTAATAAGATCCAGATCATTGGTCGGCTCGTCAAGAATCAGAAAGTTTCCACCGCCCTTGAGAATTTTCGCCAGCGTCAGCCGCGCCTTTTCTCCGCCGGAAAGACGCTTTACCTGCGTATTGATCCGTTCATCCTCAAACATGAAACGCTTGAGATACCCCCAGATGGAAATCCGTTCCTCTCCGAGATTGATGGTCTGATGTCCCTCCCCGATCTCTTCGCAGACCGTTTTTTCCGGGTTCAGCTCCACGCGCGCCTGATCAATATAATTGAATTCAACGGTCGGCGCGACGAACACTTCCCCCGAATCCGGGGAAAGCTGCTGCGTAATCAGCTTCAGAAGCGTGGTCTTGCCCGCGCCGTTCGGACCGACAATGCCGATTTTATGGGAAGCGGTGAATTCAAACGAGAAATCGCGGATGATCGTACGTCCGTTCCGCGAAAACGTGACATTTTTCAGGTCCACGACCTTGTTGCCGAGATGGGAGGCCTTCGGGATCACCAGTTCGATCTGCCCTGTCCGCACGGGCGCGCTTTGAGCGGCGATTTCGTCATAGCGCTTCAAGCGTCCCAGATTCCGGCGCAGACGCGCTTTCGGCGAACGGCGGACCCAGTCGATCTCCCGGCGTAAAAAACTCTTGCGGCGGGCTTCCGCCTGATCTTCGGCATATTCGCGTTCCTCCTTGGCGGCGAGAAAATCGGCATAGGAACCTTCGCAGGAGAAAAATTTTCCGTTGTCCAGCTCAATGATCCGGGTCGCGATCCGGTCGAGAAAATAACGGTCGTGCGTAACGAACAGGCACGCTCCGCGATACCCGGCGAGGAATTCTTCGATCCCCGCGATCGTTTCCACATCCAGATGGTTGGTAGGTTCGTCAAGCAGAAGCAGATCGGGTTCGCTGATGATCGTGCGGGCAAGCATGACACGCCGCAGCTCTCCTCCCGAAAGGGAAGCACACGGACGCGACGGATCCGGAACTGCGAGTTTTGCAAGCGTGATCTCCAGTTTTTTCTCCGGCAGCCATGCATCGTGCCAGGTAAGCTGATGCTCCAAAGCATCATGTTCCGGCGAATCCGGCGGAAGCGACTCATACCGTTTCAGCAGGGAATCGAAATATGCAAGCCCTTCCCGGACCGCCTGTTCAACCGTGAGTCCGGCGGGCGGCTCGAACGTCTGCGGCATATAGGCGATACGGATCCCGCGCGCGACGCTGATGTCTCCGGTGGACGGCTGTTCCTCTCCGGCAATGATTTTCAGAAGGGTTGATTTGCCGCATCCGTTGCGTCCGACCAAAGCAACCCGTTCCCCGTCCTGAACCGACATTGCGGCATCCCGAAACAGGGTCTGCCTCCCGATTTCCAAATTCAGATGTTCCACGTTCCAAAGCACTCTGCCGGCCATAAACTCTCCTTGCGTTTTCCGGTAATATACAGCAGGAACGTCAATTATTCCAGTTCATCGGAGAAATTGCCAGCAGCGGCTTCAGTTCCAATGCGTAACGCTCATAAAAACTCAGTTCCCGGAATGTCTGCGCAACCTGCGACAGCCGCAAATTCCGCTCTTCGGAGGAAACAAGCGAACATTGCAGATTCCAAGCCAGCCATTGCAGATTTGCCGAATATCCGGCATGGATGACAGGAGCCCAATCGGAACGCCGCGTCTGACGGTGCTTCCGATAGCCGTTGAGCATGGAACGTACACAGTTCTTTCGCAGCGGAGCAGCAGATTCAGCACACCAGTGAATCAATGCTTCCAAAAATTCCAGATCGGGGTTGACCGGCCCGGCAGCCTCCCAGTCTATGATCCGCGGACGTTCTCCGGACCACAGAATATTTTTCGGATCGAGGTCACGATGACTGAGCAGGGTTTCCGCCGACAGCTGTTCGACGGCATCCGCTGCCAAACGGTTCCAGTACTCCAGCGCTTCTTTCCTCTCTTCCAGCTCCCCGCACCAGGGCATATTACGGCTCCGCCCGTCCAGTACAAGCCGTTCCCAGTCTATCACAGGACAGGAAAACGGCAGAAACGACGTATCTGGATCCGGCTGCAAGTTCAACGAATGAATTTTTCCAAGCAGTTCACCGACTTGCCCCGTGTGATATTCCGTAAGGGAATTGCCAAACAACGGGCTTCCGTCACAGAAAGGAAAAATCAGGAACCAGTTTTCCGCATGAAAAATAAGCTGCGACCCGTCGAAACGAAGAGCCGCCACAGCAGGGACCGTACCGGACAGTCTTTCGGCGATGGCCTCAGACAACCGGATATTGCCTGCCGCTTCGGGACGCTTCATCACGCCGGGGTTCAGATGCTTGACGGCATAATTCCCGATGGAAGTCTTGACGGCATATATCCGGTGCATCAGCCCGCCGGTCAGGATGTCCGGCGGGGCGGCAAGAGTTCCCAAACGCATTTTCTGCAGCAGAGACGGCAGAATTTCCTCAAAACGGTTTTCAGAGAATTGCAAAGAACGCTCCGGTTATCCGCGGAATGCCTGCTTGAGCGTACCATACGCCAGTTTCGGACGGCGGTATTCGTCCAGCACGCCCTTGTTGTTCAAGGAGCGGGGACGTCCCAGCGCATAGGAACTGGCGTAGGTCCGGCAATCCGCAAAATGCCAGACGGCAATTCCAAGGTACCGCGGATTGCCCAGGATCGCGCGGCACGCCTCCTGCACATAATCCGACTGATATTCCTCACTCCAATGAACCCGGAACGTATCGTGCCAACCGGGGATCGCACCGGCGCCGATCTCGCTGATCAGCAGCGGTTTGTCGCCGAATCCGCGTTCGTCAAGCACAGCTTCCAAACGCTTCATCTCCTTTTCGATCTCGCTCAGCGGGCGAACGAGTTCCTGATCGGACGCGTACCAGCCGGGATAACGGTTGATGCTGATGATGTCCGCCAATGCAAACGAATGGTCATCGTCCGGGAACATCGAAGCATAGGAAACAAGACGCCCGTCTTCCGCAGACCGCAGAATCGCCGCAAGATCCCGGTAAAGCTCCTGCGATTCCGGCGCATTCGACCGGCCTTCATTCAGGAAACCCCAGATGATAATGGACGGATGATTGATGCTCTTTTCGATCAGCAGACGGGTCTGTTCCTTTTGCGCCTCAGCAAATTCCGGGATCAGGAACTGCTCCGCGCGGTTGCCCCAGCCCAAAGATTCCTCCCAGACAAGCATTCCGAGCTCATCGCAGAGATCAAGAAACACGGAATCCTGCGGATAGTGTACACAGCGGACAAAGTTGCAGCCGAGATCTTTCAGCAGCCGCACATCCTCCAATGCCAGCGCATGGGGAACGGAAACGCCGAACAGCACATGCGATTCATGCCGGCAGATACCTTTCAGTCGGACTTCCCTGCCGTTCAGCAGCAGTTTGCGCCCTTCGGTTTTCACGGTACGCAGTCCGAACCGTTCCGTCACCACGGATTCGCCGACCTGAACGCGCACGGTGTGCAAATTCGGAGATTCCGGGGACCATAACGCTTTGTCGTCCAGCACGAATTCCGCTTCCGGCGACGCGTCCAGTTTCTGTTCCACGGTCTGCGTCCCGTCAAAACAGAACGTCGCGGAGAGAGGAGAAGGAAGCGTACCGGACACACGCAGGCGGACGCGGACGCGTCCTTCTTCCGCATTGACGATCCGTACCTCGGCACGGTCAACCGAGTACTCCGGAAGCTGATGCAGTTCCACGCTCCGGTAGAGTCCGCCGTACCCGTAGAAATCATAGTACGGGTAAAGCAGCGGAGCCTGCCGGGAGTCGTAAACATTGGAAACAGCAAGAATCAGTTCGTGCCGCCCTTCCGCCGACTCGAAATCAAAAGAGACTTCCGAGTAGGTAAGATTGCTCTCCCCGACTCTGACGCCGTCCCAGTACGCAGTGATAATGAACCCGAAGCCTTTGCAGGTCAGCCGGATCCGTCCGGCACGGGTATTCACCTGTTTCCGGTAAAACCCGGTTCCGCGAAGCGCACGGTACGGCAGCTGCAAATCGAAACAGGAAGGAACAGGGATCACGTCATCGAAACGGATCTCCGGACAGCGTTCCTCACGGCAAATCATATTTTCCCGGAATGCAAATTCCCAGAGACCATCCAGATTTTCGACCGGGTACCCCGAATGAAGCGGATACGACTGCATCATTGAAAACTCCTTTTTTATTGTAGATTATACGAATAAGCAACTTCTGTGCATTACCATACCACGCATCTGGAAATTGTCAAGGAGGCGGATAAAAAATCCGGAAATAAAGTCCGTATCTGCGCTCCCGCTTGAAGTATGCGGAAAAAGTGCTATACTATGAAAACTCAAACGAAACAGCTGTCCGGTGACTTTTCATGAAGAACAGTTCCAATCATCACCTGCTTATGCCGGAACCGTGGCTCTGGTATGAAACGATACGGTATACGTCAAGCTATCAGGCTGCGATGCATCGTCATTCCGCATGGCAGCTGACCGCTTCGCTCTTCGGGGAATTCCGGTTCCGTATGGTGGAACAGACCGTATTTCTGAAACCGGGCGACTGGGTACTGATGGCGCCCGAACTTCTGCACGATGCGGGCAGCGACTCGCCATCTTCTCATGCCATACAGATTTTTTTCCGCCGGTTTCCGCCGGACCTTCTTCCCGAATTCGCCGAACGGTTCAACCTGCGGCGGGGAATCTGCCGCAGGGGACACATCGGCACCGCCGTCCTGAAACGGCTCCTGACGCATATCCGGAACAATGCGGAAAATACCTGCCCATACGGGAAATCATGGCGGACTCTGCTCGGTATGGAATTCATCGTCAACGCGCTCTCCACTCTTCCGCCGGAACCGGAAACCGTTCCGCATATCCGTCCGAAAATTCTGCGGACACTGGAATACATGGAAGAACACTTCGCGGAACCTCTTGCCGTCGCGGATTTCGCCGCCCTTGCCGGACTTTCGGAAAACCAGTTCGCAGAAGTCTTCAAACAGGAAACGGGAACTCCGCCGATGCAGTATTTCAACTCGCTCCGCCTTGGGCGTGCGCAAGGTTTTCTGCTGAACGGAGCGGAAGTGGCGGAAGCCGCTCAGGCGGCGGGATTCTCATCGGTTCAGTATTTCTGCCGTGTCTTCCGCCGGAAAACCGGAATCACGCCGGGCGCGTTCCGGAGTGCACCGTTCTCCTCAAAAATAATAAAGTGTTGAAATAAAGACTTTGCCGTCCCTCCCCCGGATTATGCAACGGAACAGTGTTTTTTTATAATTGCCGGATCCGGTATTTCCTGCTATATTGAATGGAGAATTCAACCACCAAAGAGGAGGAATGTGCAAATGAAATTTGAAAACCGGGTTGCAGTAGTTACCGGCGGAGCCGGACGGATCGGCAGAGCGCTCGCGGAAAATCTCTGTGAACAGAACGTCGCGGTTGCCCTGGCGGATATTTCCGCAGAACAGGCGGAGAGCGTGGCGGAACGGCTGCGCGCCAAAGGCGGAACCGTCCGGGCGTATGCGATGGATGTGGAACACACGGAAAGCGTCCGGAGTGCCGCCGGACAGATCCTCGCGGATTTCGGACGGGCGGATATTCTGGTCAACAACGCCGGAGTCTGGCTCCCTTCCCTGTTTTCCGAAACGACGGAAGAGCAATGGAACAGGATGATTGATCTGAACCTGAACGGGACGTTCCGGGTCACAAAGGCATTTCTGCCGTCCATGCTCCGGAACGGCTACGGACGGATCATCAATCTCGGCTCTATCGCCGGAGAGGTCGGGCTTCCCCGGTTCAGCGGCTATTCGGTTGCCAAAGCGGGCGTCATCATGATGACGAAAACACTGGCGATGGAACTGGCGAAGAAAAACATCACCGTGAACTGCGTTTCACCCGGCATGATCGGCGAACGGACGGAACCGACGCCTCACACATGGATCGGACGCTGGGGCACCGCAAAGGAAGTCGCGGACCTGCTTCTGTTCCTCGCGTCCGACGACTCGTCTTTCATCACAGGAGTGGATTACACGATCGACGGCGGACGCATTCTAGGTCCCCGTTTCAACGATCTTTGACAGCAGGCGGAAGCTGTTGTTGTAAATGTTCTCCGGAAAATCGGTTCGGGACCGGACTGATTTCCGGAGAACATTTATCTTTTTTATAGATTTATCTTTTTTTTGCATTTCAGTGGGTTGACTTTTTTTGCGTTTTGTTGTATAATTTAAAATAGATTCATTGTAATATCATCAATGATAAAGAAAGGTATATCATCATGAAATTTCACTGGAAGGTTTTAGGGGCGGGTCTGCTGCTGGCTGCGACCGTTCCGCTGACTGCGGAAAAACCGTTTGTGTACAAGGAACTCCGGATTGCCAAGCCGGCGGTTTGGAGAACCTGCTCCCCGGACGAGTTCCGTATCGACTATGCGCGCCTTGCCGCCCGTGACAGGGGATTGTTATACGGGGATCGGGAAGGCTTGCTGAAACTGGCACGTTTCTATGAGGGTGACGAACATGGACGGCGTCTCTGGAAAGCAAAGCAGCTTGCGGCCTCCCGGTATGTGAATGACTGGTATTTTCGTCCAAGCTCCTTCGACCGCCACATTTACCGGAGTTTTTCTCTGAATGATGTCGGGTTCATTTATGCATTGACCGGACACCGGCTGCTTGGACGGTTCCTGCGCGATTACACACTGCAGCTCGTGCGTCTTCCCGAAGATTTCTGGCTTCACCGTGAACTGCGGGTCTATAAACCGGAACGTCCTTACGGCATGATTGAAACCGGACAGCTTTCCGGCGCGGTCGCCAGTGCGCTGTGCGGATCGGAGGATCTGTTTACTCCGGAGGAACTGACGGAGATTCGCGACGCTCTGCGCAGAAAGGCTCTCATTCCGATGTTGAACTGGCTGGAAGATACGCGGTCGGCAAGCAATTTCCTGGCGGTCGTGGGTACCGGCGTT
Source organism: uncultured bacterium (assembly GCA_900548385.1). Classification (GTDB taxonomy): domain Bacteria; phylum Verrucomicrobiota; class Lentisphaeria; order Victivallales; family UBA1829; genus UBA1829. Next base: position 40,106 of record URKJ01000027.1, read on the forward strand.
TATGTCACAGGAAAGTATCTGAACGATCCGCAGGCGTGCGCCGCCGGGAAAAAGGCTCTTCTGCGTTACGTCACAGAATCGGTGGAAGATGACGGAAGTTACGGCGAGGGCACCGGTTATTTCAGTTTCCCGATGGAAAACCTTATATCCGCGGTTGCGGCGATGAATCCGGAAGAACGGAAAAGCTTCCTGGACCAGTCGGGACTTCGCCGGTCTTCGGAATGGCTGGCGTATCCTTATCTCTATTCGTCTGTGAAAGAAGCCAAAACTCTGCGATGTGTTTACGGAGATAATTCTTATATGGCGCGACCGCCGATGGCGGTACTTGCTATGATGGCTGATATTTACAAAGATCCGGCTGCGGCCTGGCTGGGACGGGAATTCAGCGGATCAGCCTTTCCATACAACAACTGGAAATGGGCATTGGCACGCTTTTCGGGGAGTGCGCAGGACAGCTCTCCCACCGCGGCAGTTGATCATCTGCCGCCGATTCGCGGCTTTGCGAACGGAGAAAACTTTATCCGTTCCTCCTGGGAGCCGGACAGTACGGTGCTATCCCTCTATACCGCCGGGCCGACACGGGTGAACTATGCGCATCAGCGTCCGGAGCGCAATTCCGTGAATCTCGGTGCCTACGGGGAATATTTTATCGTGTCGCCGCACTCCGCCAGTTACCGGAGTCCCATTTATTACGCCTACGACCGCTCCACGCTCTCCGCCAATACCATTCGCATTGATCACGGCGATCAGCTGTTTCTGTGGACTCCGAATAAAAAGCTGAGTTGGGGAACAGTGCCGCCGTATGCGAATTACGGCAAACCGGTCGGAAAGCTGATCCGTCTGGATTCCAATCCGGATTTCGACGTGATGACGGGCGATGCCAGACTCTGCTACAAGGAAAAACCGAAGGCGATGTTCCGCACCATATTGTACCGCCGCCCGCATAATTACTTCGTGGTGATCGACCGGATGGCGGCCAGCGGGAGAAAACGCCATACTTACACGGCACTCTGGCATTTCAACAACCGCGACGGCAGACTGCGGCTTTCCGGCGGGGAATCCGCCACTCTTCTGGCGGAACGTCCCCGGGCGAATCTGGCGGTTTTCACCGGAGCCGACTGCACGATAGAACGGTCCGTCACGGACGGGTATATGCACGGCAGCCGCAGGGACTATTCTCCCGGCGGGGCGAATGAGGGAAAGCCGGGATCGGCAAAAGTCCTGAACGTTTCCAACGCGGAGCCGCGGGAGACTGTTACATTTGTGACGGTTCTTCAACCTCTCCGGAAAGGCGAACGGGCGCGCCCGGTCTCCTGGAAAAACGGAAAGCTCGCAGTCGGAGCTGACCAGTGGGAGCTGGATGGCGGATTCGTCCGTTTCGGCAAACGCTCTGTTTCTCTGACGGAAAAGTAAACAAACGATACTTTGATAAGGAAAAGGTGACAGCCATGTTGAAGAAAAAGAATTTTACCCTTCTAGAACTGTTGATAACCATCGGAATCATCGCAATTCTTGCGTCAATTCTTCTTCCGGTTCTGGCGAAGGCGCGGACGAAAGGGGAAAGCGCCTCCTGCATCGGGAATCTGCGCCAACTCGGCATGGCGGTCATACAGTATGCCGGAGATCATGACGACATTGTGGTTCCGATCGACAACAATAACAGTGACGTTTTTCCCTGGACGGCTGCTTTGATGGGAACGAATTCAGTAAGCGCAACTCAAGGCACCTATCTTTCGCTCCCTCTTTTCCGTTGTGTTTCCGTGCGGACAGCCGTTGATATGACCGGGACTCTGACTTCCGGTGAGGCTTGGAGCAAGCGCGGCTGGTGGAGTCGATCCCCTCATTATGGAATGGAATGGGGCGGAATCAGTATCAGACAAAGTTTGGGAAGAGCTCGAAAGTGGGGAAAAATCCGCAATCCCTCTGTGAAAACCTTTCTCTGCGATACTGCACAGCTGAAAGCGGCTGGAGGCATAAAAAATGAAAGTGCCGGGTGTTACCGCTGGGAAGATCTGTATACAGGCGGAAACTGGCCGTCCAATTTCGCAGGATGGGGTTCTCCGGTCGGTCGCCATGCCGGAGGAGTTAATATTCTGCATTGCGACGGCAGTACCGGCTCAGTCCGTCTGATGATAGAGGATTCCTGTTCCGTCGACCCGTTCCGGAGCGACACTGTTTATACCAACTGGATGAAATAAGAGTGAAAAGCGGAAAAATTCCGCCGTTCCGGAAGCTCCGATGCGGTCAGTCCGGTCTCCGCTTCCGGGTATCCCGGTACCCGGCGGTCCTCCCGATTATTCGGATTGTTTTTAATTCTTAATATTTTTTAATTATTCTTCTTTTCTTCTGCTTGACAAACGGAGTGCGGGAAGTATATTGAGCACATAAAATTCAATAAGGAGACAACTTTATGATGAAGATCCGCACCCGTCTGTTACTGCCGTTTCTGGCGTGTTCGCTCACGCTTCCCCTGCTCGCCGCCGACCTTGCCAAGCCGCCGCAGAAACGGGAACTCGCCCCCCGTAAAAGAGAGTACAAACTCAAACAGAACTATCAGGCTCCCGCTCCGGTCGACGCCAAAGCGTTGGCGGCGTTCCCGCAAACCGGAACTCCGCGCAACATCATCTTCATCATCGGCGACGGCATGGGACAGGGTGCACAGCGTTACGCCTCGCTCCACGCGCACGGAGAACCCGGAAAGCTCGTGATGGAACAAATGCCCGCGACCGGACTTGCACAGACCTACTCCGCAAACAGCGACACGACCGACTCCGCCGCCAGCGGAACCGCTCTTTCCAGCGGTTACAAAACAAATAACGGCATGATCGGCATGAACCCGGATCAGCAGAAATTCCGTTCCATCGCCGAAGCCGCCAAAGCCTCCGGGCGTTCCGTCGGCATCATAACCTCCGACGCACTGACCGGCGCCACGCCATCCGCTTTCTACGCGCACGTTCCGAAACGGAACATGGCACAGGAGATCGCCGCATACGCAGTCTCTTCCGACTTCGATCTGCTGATCGGCAACGGAAACCGGAAACCGTTTCTTCCGAACGATAAAAAAGGAAGCCGGACTGACGGACGCAATATCTGCGCGGAACTCTCCGGGAAAGGCTATCTCGAAACCTCCTCCGAACAGGCGCTTGCGGCGGCTCCGGCCCCCCGCAAAGTGTTCGGCTTCGCTTCGTTTCCACAGCAGGATACGGCAAGTCTGTCGCGTACCGCGGCTCTGGCATTCGAACGTCTGAACACCAATCCGGCGGGCTTCTTCCTGATGGTCGAATGTTCGAATCCCGACTGGGGCGGACACGGGAACAATCCCGATCAAACCGCCGGCGGAGTTCTGATGACGGATTTCGTCGTCCGCAAAGCGCTGGACTTTGCAATGAAACAGAAAGATACGCTGGTCGTGGTCACCGCCGATCATGAAACGGGCGGAATCGCCGCCGCTCCGAACAGAAAGGCTCCGCGGGATCCGCACATCTATTACGGCAGAACCGGACATTCCGGCGTCCCGGTCGGCGTCTTTGCATTCGGCCCCGGCTCGTGGTTCTTCCACGGGATCATCAACAACATTGAAATCCCGCGCCATTTCGCCGGACTTTGGGGGCTGAAGATCGGACAGGATTCCGAAATCAGGTAATAAAATCCGGCTTCGCTTCCGTTGAACGTTCTACGGGGAGGTTCTGTAAATGAAAAAAGAATTATTGAAAACACTGGGGCTTCTGGATGTGTTCTGCATCGCAACCGGAGCCATGATCAGCTCCGGAATCTTTATTCTTCCGGGTGTTGCATTTGAAAAAATGGGTCCGGCGATGATTCTGGGATATCTGCTTGCCGGAATCGCCGCCTGCATCGGATCGCTGGCGACGATCGAACTGGCGACCGCCATGCCTCTCGCCGGCGGGATCTACTACTATACCGAACGCAGTCTGGGACCGCTTGCCGGAACGATTTCCGGCCTGCTGAACTGGTCGGCGATCGCCCTGAAAAGTTCGTTTGCGATCTTCGGCATGTCCGAACTGCTGTATCAGCTGTGGGGCCTGCCCCGCATTCCGAGCGGCATTGCAATGACCGTATTTTTCCTGCTTGTAAATCTGATCGGAACCAATGCCGCCGCGTGGGCACAGGACATTATGGTGTTTATCCTGCTGGGAACGATGGGCACATTTGTCATATTCGGAATCCCGGTGGTCGAACCATCCCGGTTCACACCGTTTTTCCTCGACGGAAAAGCCAACATCAGCGAAGTCGTGGCACTGGCGGCGTTCGTCTTCGTTGCATTCGGCGGACTGCTTGACGTCGCCAGCGTCTCGGAAGAGGTGAAAAGCCCGGTCCGCAACATCCCCGCCGGAATGCTGCGGGGAATCATCACGGTGACTCTGATTTACGTCTGCGGGCTTGTCATCACGGTCGGCGTAATGCCGGCGGATGAACTTGCCGGATCGCTGACGCCGCTTTCCGACGCCGCTCTCAAAACGGGACTCGGCAAGGTCGGTTTCTGGCTTATCACCCTCGGAGCCATGATGGCGTTCGTCACCACTGCCAACGCGGGAATCATGGCGGCGGCGCGCTTTCCGTTTGCCCTGAGCCGGGACAAGCTGATCCCGTCGTTCTTCAGCCGGGTTTACGGACGCAAGCAGCTTCCCCTTCCCTCGCTGATCCTGACCGGAGCGGTGATGACGGCGGCGCTGTTTCTGGATCTGGAACGGCTGGTAACGGTCGCCTCCACAGTAATCATGCTCTCGTTTATCCTGACGAATATCTCCGTGATCATCCTGCGGGAAAGCGGGATTCAGAATTACCGCCCGACTTTCCGCACCCCGCTCTATCCGTTTCTTCCGCTGATCAGCATTATCGCATTTCTGGCGCTGATCATCCAGATGGGAATCGGTGCAGTGCAGATCGCGCTCGGCATCATCCTCGCCGCAGTGATCCTTTATTTTGTATTCGGACGCAAAGTTCAGCTGGAATCGGCTCTGATGCACCTGGTCGCACGGATCTCCAACTGCCGGATCAACACGACCGGACTTGAAACCGAGCTCCGCGAAATCCTGCGGAGTCGCGACGGAATCGTCCAGGACGAATTCGATCATCTGGTGGAACACGCCTCCGTAATGGTAATCGACCGTTCGATCACCATGCCGGACCTGTTTGATCTGGTGTCGCAGAAAATGGCGCTGCAGCTTGGCTGTTCCGCGAAGGAACTCGACGAAAAGCTGCTGATCCGGGAATCGGAATCAAGTACGGTACTGAATTCTTTCGTCGCAATTCCGCACTTGACTGTGGAAGGACACTCCCAGTTCCGCATGATGCTGGTCAAATGTTCGGAGGGAGTGGAATTCTCGCCGGACGCACAGGAAATCAACGCGGTTATTTTTCTGTTCGGCAGTCCGGACCGGCGGAACTTCCATCTCCGGGCCCTTGCGGCGATCGCCCAGACGATTCAGGGACGTTCCTTTGAATCCCGCTGGCGCCGCGCCAAAACTCCGACACAGCTTCAGGATGTCTTTCTTCTCGGCAAACGCCGCCGCGAACTCCCCTGAACTGCGGTATTTTCCCCTTTCCGGAATACAGAACGGATTTGACTGCGACTTCAGGAAACCGTTTTTTCCATTGTTTTATTTCCGCTGTTCCGGAATGGGGGAATAATTGAACAACGGCATCCACGGGATCCATGCGTTGGGATTGTAATTAAGCAGACCGATCTGCAAACCGTTTTTCGCATAATTGAACAGACCGATTTGGACCCTGTTTTCCGCAGGTCTCCAACTGTCCGGCTCCAGGCAGTTTATGAGGCCGACAGCAACGCCCCTGTTGACTTCACATGCAGTAACGGCCCCGGTCATCAGGCCGTAATTATTCTGATAGCCGGTCATTACGCCCGCACTTATTCCATAAAGTTCGTTTCCCACCTGCACCAGTCCGCAGCTGACTCCGTAAACCGTTTTCTGATACCCGCCGGAAAGCACCAAATTCACCCCATAAACATTCTTTTCCGGATCGGTCAATGCAAAAGGAAAGAACCAGATCTGTACGGGGCTCCACTCCGGAGCAAAAATATTGATATACGGAGGAGTGTGCCCATGGACAGCCTGCCAAACGCCGCAGATCATAAGAACAGTCAACAAAATTTTTTTCATAGCTTTTCCCCTCTGTTTTCCTGAACCACATCATATTCTCAGGCGGCTTCCGCCATACCCGCCGGAAAAGTCAATAAGCAACATTAGCACAAAACCGGGAAAAATCAAACCAGCGGTCATTTATTGCGGATATTCTCTGCTCCAATTTACATTTTTACAATTTACGGACGATACGGAAATACATCGCTCTTGACATTTCAAAAGGTCATACTATTTTATATTCAGAAATATGAAAGGATAGACGCCATGGAAGCGGATCGGCTTTTTTTGTCCGGTAAAAGTTCCCGGACGGAGTGAGGAAAAATCGGAAATGGATATTTTCAGAAAGATAAGGCAACAAGTCCGGCACAGAGGTGGAAAGTGACAAATTCTACAACTTATGAGACGCCGGTGGATCAAAAAGTACATTCCGGAGAGATGGCGAAAGCCTTTTGCTGTCTTCATCTTTCCATTCTGTTTGCCGGGTTTACGGGAATTCTCGGAAAACTCATTGCATTGCCGAGCGGAGTCATGACGTGGTGGCGATTGCTGTTTTCGGCAATGATTCTGTTTGCGGGCAGCCTGTTTCTGCGCAGAAGGGAACCGGTCCCATGGCACGACCGGCTGGAAATTTCCGGAGCCGGACTCCTGCTTGCCTTGCATTGGATCTTTTTTTTCGGCAGCATCAAAATGGCGAATGTTTCCATCGGAGTCGCCTGTTTTGCGATGATCGGTTTCTTCTCCGCGATTCTGGAACCGCTCCTGTTAAAGCGGAAGTTCCAATGGATGGAACTGCTGTTCAGCCTGCTGGCGATTGCAGGGATTCTGCTGGTGTTCTCGGTCGATCTCCGTTTCCGGACGGGTATTCTGCTGGGGATTGTTTCGACTCTTCTGGCTTCACTGTATACGATCGCTTCCAAATTTCTGGGAAAACGGCATTCCGCGTGGAAGATTCTGCATTACGAAATATGCGGAGGTTTTCTGGCATTTTCGCTGCTGCTGCCGTTTTATCTGCTTGCCTTTCCTCCGCCGCGTTTTCTGCCGACTATGACGGAAACGGCTGAACTGGTTGTGTTTGCGCTGGTCTGTACCGTTGGACTTTACTGGCTTCAGATCCGGGCTCTGCGCACGATTTCGGCATTCTCGGTGAATTTAAGCTACAATCTGGAACCGGTATACAGCATTCTTCTGGCAATGCTGATTTTTCAGGAGCATCAGGAGTTCACTCCGGCATTTTACGGATGTTTGTTTCTGCTGGTGCTTTCGGTTTCCCTTCAGAGTGTGCGCCAGTTCAAATTGCAGGCGGAAAAATCTTCCTGAGCTGAATTTTCGATAACGTCCGGGAATTTGCACATATTTAAAAAGAAGAAACTTGAAAAAGAACCTGTTTTTTGATTGATTATAATACCACATTCCAGTCAAAGCTGCTATGATTAAAGAAAGCGGGAAGTAATTGCGCTAAAAAGAAACAGACTCTAAAAGATATGATACTGTATCAAAAGCAACGCACGAAAGGTCAGCAGTTAAAGCATCCCAATATCGGCTCCAGCACACAGAAAATGAAACTGCAGTACAAACAGCCTGCTCAGCGACTCCACAGAAGCTTCAGCGAAATCCGGGACAAACGAAAATATACGAAACACACTTCTTCCGGAAGAATCACTATTTTACCTCGAAACAGGTTACATCTCCGTAGTTCGACCAGAGTTGTCCCGGAATGACTGTACCGGGCGCAAGCCTTGCCGGATGTCCGTTCAACTGCGAAAATTGCCGCAATACGGAAAAATCCGGAGACCGCTGCTGCCGATGCGGATCACTCAGGAAATGTTTCACATGCAGAATTTTCAGTGCGGAAAGAATCCATGCACCGGAATTGGTTGCGCCTCCGAGACTGTTCCCGTAGCGGACATGGCAGACCGTATCAAGCGCAATACGGTTTGGAACCAGCAGATTCGACGCGAAGAACTCGTTTTCGCAAACGACATAAAGTAAGGATCTCTCAAATATACCGAAACGGTCGGATTCGATTTTCATCCGGTATTCCGCCGTGTATCCGGAATTTTTCTGCCAGTGAGCGAACATTTTTTCCTGTTTGGGCAAATGATCGTATTCGCGAACAAGCCTCGCCGTTACAGCAGTGTGTTTGTCCCGGTACGCTTCACCGCCGTTGACGAATTCCGGCGGAAGAGCGTCGGTATGAATAAAAAGATCCGGCATGAAGGAAATTCCCGGGTATTCACCGCAGAGATAGAGCAAATCACGGCAGTCGTTTCCTGCCGACGGATACCAGGCGCAAACATGATCTCTCATTCGTTCCGTCAGCAGAGAGTTCAGCATCGCGATTTCCTCCGGAGTATTGCGATACGACTTTACACATGCAAGCGCAGCTTCTGCAGATTCGACGGTGTGCCGTTGTTCCGCAATGTCCTGAGCAAATCCCAACAGATCGTCGGCACTGGATTGTATTTCGTCCAGCACAGTCTGCCAGTCGGCGTTGCGCGGACAGTACCGGAACAGGGGATATTGCATTTCTCCGTGTCCGGCAAGAAAGCACAGAGATTCCGCATCCGGTGCAAATCCGGAATCAAGCCTCAATGCGATACCGTCATGTTGGCTTTTCGCGCTCAGATGATAGCGATTGTGGATACTTGCACATTCCGAAATCAGCCGGTCTCCGGCAAACCGGTATTCCATGCCGTTATTTTCCAGCACCTCTAAAAAACGTTCCGGGAACTCCATCTTATTTCCCCTCCGAAAACTGGTTGACCGTATTCAGTAGAAGTCCCGCCAGCCGGGAATCCGCCACTGAAAAGAGCAAGCCATTACCAATATTTTGCACCGAAACAGCAGTCGGAATATTCGGGAGATGATTCTCTTCCGTTTCATACGGAAGGAAAATTCGGAGTGTTCCATCTGTGAGAATTTCCAGTTCTGCCCGGAACCGTCCGACACTCAGACAGCTTTCGACAAGAGCCGTTTCCTCTGCGGAAACCGGTGCACTTGGATGGTAATTCCGGAGGGCTGCGGTATAGCCCTCGGAATTGCGCAGCTCCACCGGACGCATGAATGCATGACATTCCAGTGTTTCGATGTCAAGTTCTCCACCGTGATCCAACAGTTTTTTCGCCAACGCAAGATTTTCCTTTTCCATATATTTTGCATGCCGGATCAGTTCAGTAAGGGCAAGAGACAACTCCTCCTGCGGGGATGTTCCGATTTTCCGCTCGGCATCGGAGTAGAACCCCCGGCAGCAGAGTTCGACGATGGAGCTCTCTTCATCAAAGAAGATGTCCCGTCCTGTACGGCGCATTTCCGCAATATTGCAGAGGAATGTACCTTTTCCTTTCCGATGATCCCCCCACCCGTCCGGGATACACAGGGCATCGAGCCGCGCTCCGGCATCAAAAAGTTCGATTGCCAAATCCAGTTCACTGTCGCAGAGTGCATAATACAACGCGTTCTGTCCGAAAGAATTTTTGTGACGGGCATCCGCCCCCTGATGAAGCATCTGCCTGACTTTTGTCCATTCTCCTGCAACGGCGGCGGCAAGAAACGGAGTGTTTCCGATAGAATCAAGAATTTCATTGCAGTCATGCTGTTCCATAGAGTTTACTCCTTTGGTGTTGGTTGTTTATGGATATGGCGTGAATTTCTTCTTTCTGACAGTTTTGGAAAAAATCCGGGATAAAAAACAGACATTCCGGGATATTTTTTCTTTCTTCTATTGAAAAATACAGATCGTTTCGTATATTGTCATCGTATCTCTTATCCAATCCGTTTACATGAGGAGTTTCCTATGGCGTATACCACCCGCAAAAGCCTGATTAAGGGAATTCAAGCCAACGACGAATCCAGTTGGAATGAATTTTTCCAGTTCTACGAAAACTATATTAAACACGTTGTCTACGGAATGGGCTATTATCTTTCGGACTCGGAAAAAGATGAAATTGTGCAAAACGTCATGGTCAGTATCCATGCACGGAACAATCCGGAAGTGTTTGATAAAAAAGCGGAGTCAAAATATGAATTTAATCGCAGCAAGTTCCGTACCTGGCTCAGCTGGCTGATTAAAACTACCGTCAGGCAGGTGATCCGAGCGAGGATCAAGCAGAATCAGCAGACGGAGTTTCAGGAAGAATCGGAAGCCGATCTTCCTGATCTTGCCCCGGCAGAAGCGGAAGCGTTGGAAAAGACCGTAACCGCAAAAGCGCTTGAGATTCTGACGACCAAAACGCGAACCAATGCAAAAAACATTGAAGCATTTCAAATGGTGGTTTTCGGCGGAATCCCGGTTGCGGAAGTATGCCGGGATCTGAAAATGAGCGAAAATCAGGTTCATCAGGCAGTCTGCCGCTGCCGAAAAGTCCTGATGGCAAATAAAGCAATGCTCCTGAAGGAAATGTGAAATGTTCTGGTTATTTCTGTGTGAACATGCGCTCAAGACAGTCAAGCCGCTGCCGGATGGCGTGGATGTCCCGCCATGGATTGCTGATAAAAAGATCGGCGATTACCGGCTGCTCGCGTCTATAGGAAAAGGCGGATTCGGGGAAGTCTTTCTAGCCGAAAACAGAGACGGCAACCGGAAAGCTGTGAAAATTTTTACGCCGAAGCGCAAGGGACCCGTGGCATTCAATCTGGAATACGACGGAATGCGGATGGCGGAATTCGCGGGCGTTCACCAGAACCTTGTTCCGATTGAATCTGTCGGCAGAACGGAGCATTGTGTTTATTATACCATGCCGTTAGCCGACAGCCTCCGGGAGGCGGAATATATTCCGGCGACTCTTCACAATGTTCTCACAGACCGCAAGACCATGGACGAAGAAGAATTGGCACAGATGGCGCTCGATATTCTGGATGCGTTGGCATATCTGCACCGGAAACAGCTGATTCACCGCGATGTGAAACTGGACAACATTCTGCGTTTCGGCAACGTTTGGAAACTCGGAGATCCCGGTTTGCTTTCACCCCGCCGTCAGAAAAAGTCCGCGGGCACGCCGGGATTTTTCATTAATTTGAAAAGCCACCGCACCGACGAATCGGATGATCTGTATGCGCTTGGAAAAGTCCTCTACTGCGCCTGCACCGGAATGGGGCCGGAACATTATCCGCTCGTTCCGATCCCATACAACTATGACCGATACGCCCGTCTGCGTTCGGTCTACCGTCTCGCCGTCGGACAAAAAATCGCTACAGCCGAAGAGTTTTCAAAAAAATTGAAGACCGCTGTCAGTTAAATAGCCCCGGATGCCATAAATTTATAACATAACAAAAGGAGCGAAAATGTCAGCCGTAGATTTCAAAACAATCAAAGTCAAAGAAGATGATATTAAGACCATAAAAACAGCGATCTCGAAAATTTGCGAACAAAACCAAGCACCTCCAAGGCCGACCTATGAGGTTTCTTATCCATATTTGCTTCAACAGGGAAAAGCCGTTCGTGAAAAACCGACGGCTGAAAATATTGTTGTTCTGGCTCATGCGGTTTACGGATGGATGCCGACGATTCTTAATATGTTCGGAGATGACTGTGAGTGTACAGAAAAAATAACCAACGGCTTATGTGATATCTGCAAAATAGTCGCATATTTGCAAAACAAAGATATTGTCACATGGTTCGATACCCTGTATAAGAAAAATAAAAAAGAGAGAGAACAGCTTGAAGAAATAGAGCGACTTAAAAAACTGGCAAATTTCACCAACAATTCTTTTGTTGGACTTTCAAAATTTTTACATTTCATTTTCCAGGATAAAATTGCGATTTTTGACAGCAATGTTCTGGAAAATCTGCGGAACAACGGAGCCGACTTACCCGCGGCAGCCAATAATGTCAATGCTTTTGTCGCCTATGAAAAAGCAATCAATGAGTATCGTGATGATTTTAATAAAGAAAATTCAGGAAAACAAGTTTCTTTACGCGATATTGAAATTCAACTGTTTATCGGGTAAAGATCAAGAAGAGGAAATGGGAAGCAAAAGAAGAGATAACTGTCAGAGGTGTCATTTCTCCAGCCATAGATGAACAGCAATATATTGATGGCAACAAAAAGAATGGAGAAAACATGCGGATTCACCGAACATATTGTAAACCTCAAGGCAACCACCACTCATGGTGGGAAATTCGGGACGATTTGCTCAACTGCGACGCGGAGTCTGTGAAAAATATCAAAAATTACCTCCGACGGGTGCGGCGGGCGCATACTCCGCTTTCGGATGAGCCGTATCCGACGCTGTCGACGATTCTGGGCTGTCTTTATCAGCGTCACCATACCATGGCGGATATGCTTCCGTTTGAAAAACGCTACTATCAGCAGCTTCCGGATGAAGCCTACGAAATTCTCGCCCTGCTGGAACCATATTACACATATAACGACTGTACCATCAAAACGGTTGTTGATGCGCATATTTTCGAGCCCGCCGTGCGCGGCGATCTGCGGATGCTGAAATACCTCTGGACCCTCCCGATTCTGACTCACCGTGACTGGAATCAGCATTTGAACGACGTTTACCGTGCGGCGCTTTCGGAATTCTGTTTCATGCGTCTTCCGGAATGGGGAGAATTGGAACATCTTCACGAGGGCGATCAGAAAACGGTCTTCAGCACCGTGGTCAAACAGGCGGAACGGTGTGGAGTCCCTTATCCGGAACATCTGGAATTCCTGATCCAGCACGGCTGTTGCGACTGGAATGCATTATCGCCGACGCATCCACATGCCGCTCCCGGATTCAGTCTGAATCTACGCCACAATAACGACGGATCAACCGGCTGGGAAATCCTCAGCAATATCAGCCGCCACCTGCAGCAGGATCCGAAGGAATTAGCTCTGTGCGCACTGGAAAACGGCGAACATTGGCCATTTACCTGCAGCTGCGGCTTTCCGGAGGATGCCGGGATTTATGAACCGGTTGTTGCCATACGTCATGGGGAATACTCATGCTGGCGCGTTGTGGAGTATCCAAACTGTGATTCCGATAAACTCCAGATAAACTATTTCCGCTTCCCGGTGCGGAAATATCTGGAAGAACTTGATCTGCTGCTGACAACGATTGACCGGGGCATCCGTCAAGAACTCGCGCGGACTCCGATCCGATTGGAGGATGATTCTTTTCTGGAAAACCATACCGTGTTAAGCTCCGGCCTTCCGTATCGGAAAAAACTGGCAGAAATTCGAAAAATTGTCAGGCAGGGACTCCATGAACTGTCTGCGCAATACGGAGCAAACAACAGTCCTGTCTGAAAAAGCTGACGATGCAAGAACTTTATTGAGTGAACTGCGGTGGCGTTGTTGAATCGGTCGATCTGCAATCGCACCGTTTTTCTCAGAAAGCAATCCGGATACGGTCCTAAATAATATATTTACACGGATGAATGAAGCAAAACAAAGTAAAATATCTGATGATATTGTCTGCGGAATGAATGTTCTGTGACAGTTGATTTCCGGAGGACCGGACAAAATATGAAAAAAACTATCCCGCAAGCCCCAATCAGAATTTCTCGCCATTTGCTTCTGTACATATCTGTCTTTTTTATCGCTTTTGCGGGATGCCATGCTGAAAATGAAATCATGAGCGAAACGGATTTTTCCATCGAAGGAAAAGCTTACCACTGGGAAGGACTGACACTCCATACCGGAAAAATTCTTTGCATCAACGGAAAGAAGTTTCTCCTGCCGGAAGAGGTCAACGAGATGCACGGCAACGCATGGACCGCCGATTTCAATGGAGATGGGAAACCGGACTATCTCTTTACACTGGCATCAACCGGGAACGGAAGTTATTTCGGCAGTCATGAACTTTTTTTCTTCGTTTCCTCTCAGCACGGTTATCCGTTGTTCCGCATGATTTCACATGGGGGACGGGTCTTCCGTTCCGGGAATTGCTGGCTTGCGGAGCAAATACTGCCCGGCAAAGATAAAACGAAGTGGACATCAACTTTTTATTGCTTTACTGCCGATGGGAAAATGGAGGAATTTGTTCCGAAAGTGTCAGGAAAAAAGAGTTGTCTGCCAGACAGGAATAAAACCACTCAATCAAACAGGGAGAAACAATCATGGCTATGACGGCAAAGAAAAACGGCGAACGGATCGAAATTTATGAGAATGGGTACCCCACCTCGCGGAACATAACAGTTCCCGGACTGCTGGCTGTATCCTGTGATGGAGAGTATGTCGGCGCTCTCCGGGATGACCGAGTCGATGTGTATGCCTGCGCCACAGGATATTTTATCCGGACGATCAACCAGCGTTCCAGTTCCGTACAGGTTTCCGGAGGGATGCTGATTCTACAGGTGAATAGCAGAACAGAGGAATACAATATTGCCAACGGGAATCTGGAACATATTTACTAAATATTTTTGTTTTTTTCGACAACAGATAACGTCCGGATGTGTTTTCCGCCATTCCGTGAGGGGAACAGAAATGGTTCCTGCACGGAGAGGCGGATTCCCGGAATATTGATGTCAACGGTAAAACCTCCTGCCTCGCATGAAACACAAATCCGGTGAAGATTTTACGCTTGGATTTGAGCGGTTAAGTTTGCGGGAACCTCAAAAACCGGATCACCTTTTCCTGTGATTACACCGTTCTTCCTTTTACCATAGCGTTTATTCCGCGTAATGTTGTTTAATTTCAGCGAAAGAGAACTTCCCGTCAAGAGACTTCGGAACAATTTCGCCATTCAAAATTTTGTAGAAAAACGCAGAAATCGAATTCAAATCGAGAGGAATCATTTGATCAAGCATATACGGTTTAGCGAGTTGCTCTCCCAGCGTTCCAACAGAAAACAGGAAATGATTCTGGAGCTTTTTATAGTCAAGGAGATCCGCAGAAAGAACTTTTGCGGCAACAGAATACGTTTGCCAAAGTACAGCATTCCCCTCTTTATCCGTTAATGTCACAGTTTGGGTGTCCTGCTGCAAATTAAGTTCTATCGCACCGGAATCAGGCAACTCCGGTTGTCCTTTCATTAACGCGGCCCAATCTGCAAGAGTCAGGTTAATAAGACGAACAGATTGCGAGTAAACAATAGGTTCAACAGAAAACACGCTGGGCAGAAGAGTAAAGATTTTTCCATCCAGACTGACGCTTGGCGAGTTGAATGTTCCAACAACACAGTCTTTTATCTGAAGGCTTTTTGTCGCAAAAATACCGCCAAGGATAATGCAATTTTCTATGATAATATCATTCCCGAAAAGGTTTGCTGCAATGATCGTATTTTTTAATTTGATCTGCTTTGCATTCAAATCTGCACAAAAGAATTTTTTACTGTTTGAGAACATTGAAATCATATTGCTGCAGGCAACGGCCTTATGGAATTTAATCTCTTCGGAATTTCCGCTGTCTTCTATCAGTTGATCTAAGATCATCATTGCTCCTTTGACCTCAAGACGCCCTGATTCTATTTGTAATTTCCGTGCATAAACAGCCCCTTCAATGATGCTTTCGCCCTTTACGGCAATATCATTGTCCATATCTTTGTAAGTCTGCGGAATGATCGAAGACATTACCCGATGGCCATCAAGAATTAACGTGTTGCTGTCAAGACGAAGTTCTTTAAGCTCTTTCATGAAAACCTCCATATTATGAGATCATTGTATCTTGTGATGTTTGCCAGATCCTGAGCATCTCGTCAATTATTCGTTTTGTATTGGCGGACTCCGAGTTCTCCTGTGCAAAATCAGAAATCCGCTGCTTCAAAAAATGGTCAATCGAATTCTTTTGAAACTCGCTCGGTTTTCTTTTGAAAATATTTTCCTTCAAACCGGAAATTTTCTCACGAATTATATTTTTTTGAGGAAACTGTCTGGAAATAATGATACTGCTGCAGGAGTTTTTCCCATTCACGGAATCACCATCAATCACGAGAACCGGAATAAAAATTTCCTTATTGCAAGACAACTCTTCTTTTCGCAACATATGTTCGATAGAAGAATTGAGTACCTTTGTGTACTCAAGGTTCCGCTTGGCATTATGAATTAAAGCCAGAGCAGATTTTTTTAGCATAGCGATTGTAATTTGAATATCTGCTTGAATAAAATCAATGTTTCCAAGAACAGAGAAAGAGGCTTCACTCCCCAGCAATCCGGAAAAGACGAATTTGTTAATCTTATCGGAGATGTTGAATAACGGAATATCCAACTGCTTTAAGGCAGCAACCATATTGTCATCCAGCTTTCTGAAAACATCGGAATATCGAGTGGTTATCCGTTCAAAATCCCGGTGCATCTGCTCTTTTTTACCCATGCATTGTGCCGCTCTGGATTTTAAGTCCTGCAGCAACATGGGCAGCCTTGTCGCAAGCAATGTTTTCTGTTGAGACAGTTCACTGCGAATCATCCCAAAAAAACCGTTGATTATGGATTTGGAAATTAATTTCGCGGTTTGTTTTCTGGTTCTGCACATTTCCACAGCGGCACTTGCGACAGATGCCGTTAAAACATTTACATCACGACCGCATGAAACAACACTTCTGTCAAATGGAGATGTATCGACGTACAGATTAACCTCTACAGAGTCGTGATAGGAAACAGAGCCTCCATTTTCCGATGCAGGATAATTGACAGAACCACTGACTCCGAACGTGTAAGATCTGCTGTAACTCATTGTATCCCTCCCAGAGTTTGCCAGTAAGATTCATCCAACAGTTTGAGCATCATATTTTTTGTCCTCGCATCGAAATTCCTCTTTTGCGATATTTTTTCCTTGACCAGATCCGATACTATTTTTTTTTCCGGATCAGCACAATCAATCCAGCACAGTTGATCTTTTATCTCAAAATATAGCTTTTTAATTTCTGTCTCAATCCGTTTCTGATATTTTTCTTTCCCAATTATGAGATTTGATGTTTCCGTGTTCTCCAAATTCAAGTCTGTAGATGCAATCAAAAGAATCGGCATATATCTGGTAGTAATATTCTGAGCCGATTCATCCTTGCTGATTCCATTGATAACAGTCTGCAACTCGTTGTTATATTCAATTAGTTTCTTGGCGTTCTCGATCAGAAACATACAGTGTTTCTTGCACCGGGATACTGTCAGCTGAATTTGTGAATTCAATATTTCGTCTTGAATTACAGCAAGCGGACCTCCGCAATTTGTAATTCTTCTGGAAAGTGAAGCATACTCTTTATCAGAAACCGCAGATACCGGCTGGTCAATGGCGTAAATTCTTGTTTTAAGTGCCTCGTTTAAACTCTTGAATAGTTTTGTATAGCGAGAAGTGATGCGCTGGAAATCTCTTGTCATCTGCTCCTTAATCCGGCACAAAGACAGAGCCGACTGGCGCAGGCCGACAAGATGCGCTTCCGCCTTGGACATAGCAAGAACTTTTTTCTGGGAAATCTGAGAATGCTGAAGTGTAAAAAAGCCCCTGTTCACATTTTCACAAATTTCTTCTGCGGACTGTTTTTCAATTTCGCAGACTTCCTGCTGCATCGCTACAACTGCAAGTGTTGTTTCGCTTACTTTCGATGAAACATGGTCTAGAGAATCAGCCATCTCTGAAGTATCTACAACAATATCAGGCATTGTTCGCTCCTTTCATCATAAAGTCTTACATTATTGATTCTTTTCATCATCGTCGGAATCTTCGTCAAAAGAATCTTCATCGTCAAAATCTTCGTCGGAATCTTCGTCGTCAAAATCTTCATCGGAATCTTCATCGGAATCTTCGTCAAAAGACTCTTCGTCGTCAAAATCTTCATCGGAATCATCGTCGTCAAAAGAATCATCGTCGGAATCATCGTCGGAATCATCGTCGGAATCATCGTCGGAATCATCGTCATCAGATAAGACATCTGTATTGCTGGAATCATCTGCGTCATCATTAAAAGACACTGCGTGTTCTTCGTCAAGTTCAGCAAGAGCCTTTGCGACTTCCATATTCAAGTCCGTCCCCAGAAGACCGAATACACTTTCAACGACTTCCGGCTCCGGCGGAAGGCTTGCATTTTCTGCAATAAATTCGCCTGCCGCCAAAAGATTTTTCTGACGCTCCGAAAGATTTTCAGCGCCAAACATAGCTTGAACATACTCACGGCTATGTCCATCCTGCAAGTAAGCATCATAGAATCTTGTATAATCGAACTCTTCCGCTCTTCGATCAATATCCTCTTTCAAACGCTCAATATAGTTGTTGAACTCATCCTGCTGCATCCGGATTTGTTTGGTCTGTTCCTCACAATACGCGATAGAAAATGCCATCGTTGAGCCTTTGCTTTTCACAACGGCATCACTTAAATTACAGCTTTGCATCATGCTTTTTTCTGTTTCTTCAAATGCCTTGTACTGACTTAATGCGGTATTGAACTCGGTAAGGGACGTCTGCATAAGATTTATAATATCACTGCTTTCCTGACGTCCCCGCCCATAAAAATCGTCAGTATCACGATGCCATTGGTTGAGATAATCAAGTTTCTGGTCTCTTATATTGTTGTAAATCTTTAAGCGCTCAAGCCTGTTTTCGCGCAGAAGATTTCGACTCAACGGGGCTATCACTTCCTCTTGAATTTGATGAATGCCAAATGGATGATTTGTTCTACCACCATCTTCTCCAACCCAATTTTTTGAAATCGGGTCAAATTTGACTCGTGAAGCGTCATGAAGAGCAAATGGCTCATAGTCTGCAGCATTAACATGATAATTAAACTCTTCTTCATGCAAACGTTGAATCTCATCGGCTTCCAAAGCGGATGAATAATGATTGCATGACGCTCTAAATGCTAAAAGCAACATCGCGTTTGAGAAATCGACTATTTTATTGGTCGACAAAATTTTCAGTCTGCTCATCATTTGAACGTAATCTGCAATATCTTTCATAAAAGCACGCAGCATCCGCTCAAATTTTTCATTTTCCTTCACCATCATTTTTCGGACTTCATTCATTTCGTTGAATTGTTCGAGTTCTTTCTGATAGGTTCTGACCGGAAAGACGGAGATAACAGGCTGATGTCCCACAGAGTCTGTGCAAAATTCATCAAGAAACTTTGACAGCTTTCCATGCGGGTCAATAATCGGCAATGAGACCGAAGTTTTACTCAAATCATTAAGAAAATACCCCGCTGCACGCAAATTGCGGTCTGCTTCTCCGATATAATCGAAGAAATGAACGCTATCAAGAGAATGAGACAACTGCGAAGTTTGTATTTCTTCGCAATTATCATTTTTTTCAACAATGGGCATACTGTCCTGCAGTTGTTTCAAACAGTTAATCGTTGTAATGAATTCTGCCTGATTGTTCATTTTGTAGAGAGAAAAATCTTTTTTCCCAACATGTTTTGTGTCGTCAAGTAAAAAACTTTTTCCTTCAAATGGAACTTGGGTTGCGATAGGAACATAAGCAACTCCAAGTTTATTTATCTTATAATCTCTGCAAATATTTATGAAGTCACGTCTAAAATTTTCGAGAGATTCCTGATCTTTAATTTTCTTTTCCCCAAACTTTTTGATATTCCCTCTGGCAGAGATTCCCATGAATAAGGGGATCAAAGCTGCGGCGGCAAGCCACGGCAAACCGGGAACAAACACAAGAAGAACGCATAAACCAGCAATAATGAAGCATGTAACTGCTTTTTTCTTTTCAGACTCAGTCTGTTGTTCATCTTTTTTGATTTCTTCGGTTGTCTGATCTATTTTTTCCTGAACACTGTCCTCTTCGGCAATAATTTTGCATGCAGCCTCATAAAGATAATCAAAAGCTGCACTTGCCATATCATCATAGATATTCACGCTTTCAGGGGCAATTTTCCCCTTCAGAAATCCAGATTCTTCTGATTCATTTTGAGATTCCTTTTGAACATAATCATCAGAAACGGAATTGTCTTGTGAATTTCCGTCTACGCCAGCCGCATCAGCGGTAATATGATTGTCACCGGACACTTCCGTATCGGGAAAATCAACAACGAAATGGTGCTTGCAGGCAAAACACTCCACTTTCCGTCCATTCAATTCCTCCTCTAAATCATATTCCTGATGGCAGTTGGGACAGAATATTTTCTTTGTCATATTGCACCCTTATCCTGTGTTTTTATGATTTTTCGTTGAAGAATCAATGACATGATTTCATGGGCTGTCTTCTGCACAGCCTCCATATTCTGCCCATCAGAAATTATGCTCTGGAGATATCGTAATTGAACCATTATTTTTTCATCAATAGACGCAGAAATTGGATTTTCAATGCCCGAAAAATAATTTAACTCCTCTTCCAATTTCAGGACACTTTGTTTTGCTTCTGTCCAATCGGCTGGAAGCAGTGCTGCTCTGGCACTGATGGATGCACTCATCTGCTGAAGATCGCGTACACTGGTCATCGTAGCGCGATCTTTGCTTGTACATTTAGAAACATGCTCTATAGCAAAAACAGAACAAACGACATAAATCAAAAAAATGAACAAAGCAACGATCTGCAACAGTAGTTGAGTGCTGAATTTCCATTCCAGCGCCCAACCTGAAACCATTACAAGAACACAGAGAAAAGTATAAGTTCCCTGGACATGCCAGTATATGCCGCTTCCGGCTAAAAAGTCACCCGCATCTCCTTTTGAGGGGAAAATGATGCCATATTTAATCCAATAAGATAAATAGATGAGAAAAATGACACCTGCATTAAGATAGGCGACATTACTTCTTGATGCTTCTGGAACAACAAGAAAGAAACCTCCCCCGATAATTCCCAACCCGACAATAAAAAGAAGGTTGAACAGCATTCTATGCATGACAGCATCTCCCTGTTAAAAAAGTTTTTTCCCGCATCCGGGACAAAAAGCCAACCCGGATTTTACACCGGTTCCGCACCGTGGACATTTTCTTGAGGCCGGAGTACCACAATTAGGGCAAAATGCAATATCTTCTGTCAAGGGGGTTTTGCATTTTGAGCATACAAGGGACGCCGCTTCCTTCAAAACATGACCGCAGCTGACACAGCGAACAACACTTTTAGCATTGTCAGAGCCGCACTGCGGGCACGGATTGTATATATCTCCGCAATACGGACAGAACTTTGAAGTGTTGGGATATTTTTTCGCACATTTAGAACAAAAGACCATCTGGACGGGAGTTTCCTGACCGACTTGACCGTGAGATTTTGTTTCCGCTCCGGCTGTAGATTTAACCGGACGCATCAAATTCGAATTGGAATTTCCGCCAAATAAACCGCCGCCGGCCATCATCATGGCGCCGATAATCCCGAACTCCGAATCACTCGTCATCGCTTTTTCTGCAACACGGAATGACTGTTCCTGCTGCCATGTGTACCCTGCAATACTTTGGGCACTTTGCTGTCCCATAGCACGTAAGATTTCCGCTCCTTCATCTGTACTGTCGTCTATGTCGATTGATATAACATAAAATGCGGTCAGATCAAATCCGTAATTTTCCCAGAAAGGAATTAAATCTTTTTTTATAGAAATTGAAATTTTTTCAAGATAACTTGAAATTGCCTTCAAGCCAACGGTATTCGAGTGCATGAATGAAGAAATCAAGCTAATCAGTTTTATTTCTATTTCACCTTGAAAAAGATTTGTAATGTCGCTGTCGGTGAATTGCTCCGCTGTCCCAACAATTTTTTTCAAAAATTTTTCGGAATCCTTAATTTTTATACCGTATCTGCCTCTTGAGAACAAAGGAACCATAGTTTTATAGTCTGGGTCATGGTAGCGGAAGCATGAGGTTTGATAACCGATATCAAGCGGCTGTAATTTATTTACGAACCAGATTTCTGCTGTAAACGGATTCTTCCCTCCGAATGGGATTCCGTAAAAAGTATTCAACAGGGGAAGATTTTTTGTATCAAGGACATGGCGTCCGGGTCCGAATTTCCCGATCATCTGTCCTTCCTTAAATATGACAGCTTCCTGACTTTCCATTACAAGCAGTTGCGTATAAGTAGTCAGGTTGCTGTCGGGATAATGCCATGCAAAAATATTTGAATTTGCAGGTCTCCAACTGACACAGTCAATTATAGCCATTTTCTTCTCCAATATTTGAGTTAAAAAAAACAAAAAAACGCGGAATCCATTTTCCGGATTTCACGGTCAAACAAAGACACAAAGTCTCCTGCTTATCTGATCAAAAAACACCTGGATCCTTGTCGAAAATTAAAAGTTCGGCTTGCTTGCGCTCCCTTCGTTCTCACAAGCCAGAGCCCCATTGACACGGGAAACCGGATTTGAAGAGCGCGTTCCGACAAACAGCACGCCTCCCGTCCGTTATTCGGCATGTTCCAACTGTCGCAGTTGCCGGACAGACACACACCAAGTTATTTCTGGCTGGCGTACCGATTTCCCAACCGGATACACTTCATCTGCGATGGAAGTAAATACCGATTTCCCGACTTGATCGGTTTGGGATACTATTGCTGAAATATAACCTTTTTCAAACAGCACAGATGCATTGCGTGCACAATGCATCTGATACCACTGTCTGTATAGTACCGCCTCTCTTTATAAATTACAAGTCACAAACGGATATTTAATGGCAAAAACATCACATTCTCTCTTGCTTTTTCTGATTTTTCGTCACGTTAAGTAACGGTTGCATCAACGGGAAGTCATTGGAATCTCAAACATGTCCATTCGAGCAGTAGAATTGTTTGCCGGAACCGGTGGTTTGGTTCTCTCTCCTGAAAAGGCGGGGAATCATCCCTTGACCATGGTTGAATTCCACACACAGGCGTATGACACCACATCCGTTACAAGGTCTCGCACTGGCAGACACTTGTCAAGGTCAGGACGCTTTACCTGAGCAATATCCGGTTAAACAGGAGACCGGTAGTATACCAGCCGTTTTCCATGAGCGGCAAGGCTCGCGGATAAATGGATGCCTGGGATATGTTCCCGGAAGCGGTCTGCACGGAGCGTGAACTTCATCACCGCCGCTTCATGCTCGAAAACGTCCAGGGATTATTATGGGAGAGCTTTGCCAGTTACTGCAACGATACATTCTGCAACTCCCGTTTCCGATCAAACCGCTTTCCGTATACCAAAATTTACCAGTACCAACACCGAAGATGGGAGAACCGTATCTTTATTATCTCAATTACCTTGACCGCAATCTGGGTTTGCTGAATCGGATGTTGAACCGGCACTCCCAAGTCCTGTTCTTCGTTTTATGGACACTTCCACACGGCTTTTTACTCAACGGCAACAAGGTGTGCCATAAATATCCTTTCAAGCGGGAGACAGAAATCCTATGGCAAAAGATCTGGAATGAATTCCAGAATGGCTTGGTTGATTTTTGCAATCGGGACTGGCAGGGGAAACCTTATCCGAAAGAGATCAGAATCGTTCGCCACCACAGCACAGCGACATCCCGGTAACAACATACGCCGGAATACCAGGAAGCATGCCGCATCATGTCGTATCTGGCCAAGTATGATGAAAACGACCAGATCCCGGAGAATGAACGTAAGGTCTTTTATTCACTCTGTAACCGTTAGTCGTGATTCTATACTTGAAAAAAGAGTAGAATACAGGTCGTAAGCAAATACAATCGTCCCCGGCAGTCTCACGACCGCCGGAGCCGATGACGAACAGGATTATCCTGATTACACAAGGTAATATATAAGTAAAAAACAATGATTAATGCACGACTACTCAGGACCTGTCTCTTATACACATCTCCGAGCCCACGAGACGGAGCTACATCT
>URKJ01000028.1 GCA_900548385.1 uncultured bacterium
TTCTCGACCTTGTTCTCTTTTTCCGAGTTCAAGGTCTTTTTTTTACTATTTTGCGCCCGTGGTTTGCTTGGGTCGTTTGGCTCGTTCAGACCCCCGTAAACTGGTTCCGGAATTGAACGGCTGTTTGAAAATTTGCAATAATGAAGTTGAAAAGTTGATGAAAAATGCTATTGTTGTGCATTATCGGGGGTCATAGGTTTAAGCATTTCTAACTTCTCTGTGTGTAATACACAAGAAGGGTTGCAGGCAAAGATCGATAAATTTACAAGGAGTATAAGAAATGCCTACTCAACAAAATAAGTTAATAACTGTAAGATATGAAGCTCCAAGGGGTGGCAGTATCTCAAACGATGAAGCTGTTTGTGCAAAGATTCCTGCCTCCATCCAAGATCGATTTCTATATAAAAAGAAAGGGACTTATAAAGGTTTGAGGGCACTAATGATTAATTATAATGATAAGGAAAGCTTGGCCTATTTAGAAAATTATCTTGTACTTCAACATGGTTTCAAGCGTACTATTCAGATCGAAGTTCCTGTTGCGATGTTAAAGGATTATGACTATTATTATGCATGTCCAAGATCTGTTGGGCTACTTAATAATAGTGTAGATGTAAATATTGTTTATAAAGAAAGATGCCCCTACTACTGTCAATATTCAGGAGAAATACATGGTCCTATCATTATCAAGAAGAAATTACAGGATATCAACCTGTTAAAAGCGGATGTTTTTGAACAAAGAATCATAGTTTCAACGAAAGGGCGAGAGCTTATTGAAGACAATGGAATTACCGGATTTGAATTTAAAGAACAATGCGAAAATCAACATGACGCAAGAATCTTCTATTCAGCATCAGCGTTGCATTATATTCAGGGAAATATCGCTACATTAAAAGGAGAAAACATTTGTCCGCACGGAGTGCTGTTTTCACCATACGAAACAAGCTATATTATTGACAATATTGAATTTAATATGGGGTATGATTTTTATGTTGTTTCAAAAATATATGCTGAAGATGAAAATAAAATATATTATAAACGCGCTCCTGAAGTTATAGTTTCATCAAAATTTTTGCATATTTTGCTTGCAAACAAAATTCCCATGTATCCATTGACTTTTGTTAATGAGTATAAGTATGAGCCCGTAATCACTAAACAAATAGAAACTCAACTATTTCCTAGTTGATGATTGCACATCGGGACCTTGGCAGCGCACACTTCCGCAAAATCAGCCTCATGGTGAACAGGGGACTCTGCCAAATGTTGCAAATCTCCATATCTTAACGATGTTTTAACTGCATTTCTATTTTGCCCAATCCTTGAATAACTGCATCTATCTGTGACAAATATTGCTTCAGTTCTTGAATATTCTTTTTTGAATTGAATATAGAAATTTTTAGTTTCACGGGCATAGCCACATGCATTGCATTAGAATTTATAGAAATACATATATTTCCAAGTCCATGCAACTTTAATTCGTCTAAAAAACATTTTATTAAATAAAGAATAGATTCCAATTCATTGGAGGACGAAAGTTGATTTAAGGGATCGGGGGTATAAACCCACTGCTGGTTAAGATACTCTATTTTCACAGGTTTCGGTACTGGCGACCAATATCCCATAAAATACAATGCTTTTTTTAGTCCGAATTGAAACTTCCAGCGCCGAGGAAGAATTATGATTGTCTGAGATTGTGAATAGAGTTTTACATTGAGCTTAAAAAAAATAAATGCACCAAGTCGAAGGTATCGATTAACTCCAGTCGTATTACTACCAACTGCACAATTGATTTGAGAAAATGATACGTTTCCCTTTTGTGCAACAAAGGGAGTCGCCTGAGAATCCGAATATATGGTGTTTATTTCAGGAAAGATACAGGATTTCATTACCATTTGTAAAGGGAAAGTTTTATTAAAATCATAGTCGATATCTTGCTTCCCATTTATTTCTCTCATAAAAGAAGTTTTTATTTGCTGGCGTCGTTGATCAAAACGTGCCAATATCAACAACGGAAATATTGGGTAACAACATAAAATATAGAGCCAAGAGTTGCCTGTTTTGGCAAAATAAATGAAAGAAACAAACATTAAAGGGAGTATCAGCAATAACAGGGAAATCCCAATCTCCATATTGCTTAATCTATCATTTCCTTTATGCCCCATTGCGTCTCTCCTCCCGATTAGGCAACTTTTTATGGAACGATTGGTATGCCGCTCTTGTTTTACAATATCCCATTGTTTGCCGATTGCAAATTCCGATTTCTGAATCATGTCTTCTTAATGAGATAATGTGAACGAATCAATAATTTTTCAAGTCCTCTGTTCGGATCTCTTATTGTTACCTGCTGCATAAACTTCCTTCCCGTTTTTATCCTTGCGTATGCTGAGGCACGCTGCTTTTTTCAGGATTTTTCCGCCAGGAGATAGCTTTCTTCAATGCGAAGACGGATCTCTTCCCATGCAACAGATCTGTCAAGGATGATGGATATCCAGTGTCTTTTATTCATATGCCAGCCGGGAAAATAGCGTTTGCCGTCCACTGTTGCAGCAATTTTTTCCGGAGCCAGACGAAGATCAACAATTTCAACCAATTCATCATGAGCATCCGGTATCAGTTTTCTGCGGGAAACTGTCAACAGAGCTGCATACCATTTTGCATTGTCGCGGCGCCGAAAAATAGCATTGTCCGGAAATTTTTCCCATAGAAATTCCAATCTGTCTTGCCGGGTTTCGCCAATATACTGAATAATCCGTTTTGCATTTTCACTTTTAAACACCTCGGTATCGAAACAGCATTCCGCCACGGTTTTCAGTACATCTTCATAATCCTTCCGGATTTTTCCGATGAATTCCCCGCAGGCGCCGGATACCAGATGAAGAACATATTCATCACCGGTGGCGGTATCCACCACTTTGGTATTGACTTTTCCTGTTCCGGAAACTTTCACCGTCATCAAAAACGTTCCTTTGATAATTGGTGCTTCATAAACATAATCATCAGCCCGTCTTATGAAACCGAAGCGGAGCAGCTTTTGTTCATTCATTGTTTTATGTCGGAAGAGATTTTCATCCATGATTTCGATAAATGTCCCCGTTGCGATGTCATTTTGCTCTATTGCCGTGTATTGAAGCTTTCCCGTCTTTCAATGCCTTTCCGTTTCGTGAAAGCAGAAGTAATATATCATACATAAATCATACAGCAACTTCCCTAGAGGACTGTGTAGTATTTTTTATTGTAAATTTCCTGAATTTCTGGAACGTGTAATGCCGCACCCGACAAATCTGTCTGCCGCAACTTTCAGCATAATGCCAGTTGTTACAACTCCGGAAAGGGACATTCTTTTGCTGTTCCAGATGCCGGATAAGTCTACTGCGGGGCTTGCAATCGGTAAATTGAGGTTTATAGTATCGTAATAGGGAAAGGCATAAAGCAGATGAGTGAACAGAAACAAAACTATTATGGTCGTTTATGTACAGAATTATATGAAATTCTGCATGAAAAAGCTCCGCAGGACGAACTTGATTTCTATCTTTCTTATGCAGAAAAGGGACAAAAAATTTTAGAGCCTCTGTGCGGAAGCGGGCGGTTTCTTGTTCCGTTTATGGAGCGTGGTTTTGATATTGACGGAATGGATTCATCCATTGAAATGTTAGAAAAGTTAAAACAAAAAGCTCCTGATGCAAAAATAATCCATGCCGATATTCTGGAGTATTCATCAAATAAAAAATATGATTATATCTTTATCTCTTCCGGTTCTGTATCGTTGTTTACAAATATAGAACAATGTAAAAGTATTTTAAAAAAATTAAAAGACCTGTTGGCGCCCAAAGGGAGATTCGTATTTGCCGTTGATACCGTCGCGGACAGATGTGCTGATGACGACGATTACAAAATTTCTGTTTCGGTGAAAAACCGGCAAGGTTTTGACCTGGTTCTGAAAACAAAAAATTATTATGCACCTCAAACGCATACACAGTTTTCTCCGGGTAAGTATGAATTGTATGATGGCGATAAACTGCTGCAGCAGGAGCTGATGGATTTTCAGACACACCTTTATGAACTCGGCGAATTAGAACCGTATTTGAAGGATATCGGGTTTACAAGTATAACAGTATATTCTTCCTTTGATAAGAATGTCGCCCGGAGCAATGACGCAGAGATGTTCTTGTATGAGTGTTGCCTTTAAAGAAATTAAGGCAGATACACTGTTTCCTGAAAAACATGTTTCCGGGAATCGTGGTATTCAGAAATGAGATGCGACTCACTCTTCTTGATTCAATGGAGGATGGCATAAGGCTTCCGTATTTCAATATATCATCCGGGATGTATTCTTATTTATGGCCGCAAATGCTGCTTCCGGTACGCTCGCGGACATAACCCGGAGAATGATTTAAAGGAACGGCTGAATACAAATGAGTCCGTATAACCGCACAGGGCGCTGATCTCTCCTATGCTCCGATCCGTATACAGCAGGTATTCCGCCGCCCGGTGCAGGCGCAGACTGCGCAACTGTCCGCCCAAGGGAAAAGGACCCAGATTTTTACGGAAAATTCCCCGCAGAGATTTTTCCGATAAATGAAACTGCTCACAGAGCGTTTTGAGTGAGAGCGGCTGGTCCAGATGAGTCTGTATGTAATGGAATATCTGATTGAATTTGTCATTGCCCGGAGATTCCGGAGACAGGATCCCTGTCCCGTTTTTCTGCAAACGCTTTGTCAGAAATTCCGCAAAACAGTAAGAAGTTCCGGCACTATCCAGCTTGTCGGCTTTGTCCACCAGCCGCTGCAGAAGAAACAGGTCTTCATCATCCAGTTGAAACGGGTGATTTTTCAGGGGGGAGATTGCATCAAGGTCTTCCACAGAAAGTGAAAATTCAACCAGCAGCCGATACTGTTCCCGGTCTCCGCCCGATCCAATAAAGTGGAGCTGAAAAGGAAAGATCAGAATTCCGCTGCCAGGAGAAAGTAAGAATCTGTTTCCGTCCACATGCGCCATGCTTTTTCCTTTCAGATGAACTTTCAGTACGCAGCGTTGATGAAATGCCTGTACATGGGTGTGGCTTCCGGAGTAGTTTTGAAAGGATACGATCAGCTTTTCCGGTTTCAGAAGGGGCGTTTCCGGCAATATACGGGAATGCAGCCGCCCGTTCTCGGGAAAGGTCCCTGAATTCATGATTGCTTCAAGAGAGGATGAAAATAACATAAAAATGCCTGAAAATGTCATTTTGTTTTTTCTTTCCGGTAATATAGTATCGGTACCGGCTTAAATCAATCAACCAGGAGGAGATTATGGACAAAATACGGCTGGGGGTGATCGGCTGCGGGGCACGCGGTCGAAGTGTTGTATCGACTTTTCTGCGGGAAGGCAAGGGGCGTGTTGCCGTGGCGGCGGCTTTTGACCCGGAGGCTGAGCAGTTGAAGAAATCCCGCGAATGCTGGCAGGAAAATTTCCGGATTGCGGACAGTGCGGAAACCCTGATCCTTGATCCGGATGTGAATCTGGTAATGATCTTTACTCCGAATGCTTATCACTGCTCCGGCATTCTGGCATCGCTCAATGCAGGAAAACGGGTTTTTTCCGAAAAGCCTCTGGCAACGACTTTTGCAGACTGTTCCCGGATCGTCAAGGCGCAAAAGGAGTCGGGAATACCGGTCTACACCGGATTCGTTTTACGCTATTCGCCGATTTACCGGAAGGTCAAGGAGCTGCTTGACAGCGGAACATTCGGAAACATCATCAATATTGCCGCTTCGGAAAACCGGGAATCGTCCGGCGGGGGAAATTCCATGGCATCGCTCGACGGCTGGCGCAGGTTCCGCAAAGAGTCCGGTCCTTATCTGCTGGAAAAGTGCAGTCATGATCTTGATCTGCTGAACTGGTTCGCCGGAGGAGTTCCGGATTCCGTTGCCGGATTTGGCGGCTTGGATTACTTCATTCCCGGATACAGCGGGCTCTGGGACCGGCTGGATCATGATATTTACGCCAAGTGGGTTCCTGAAGAGAAACGGATCAATCCTTTTACTTCCGAAAAAGATATTTATGATAATCACGCGGTTATCATGCAGTATCCGGGTGGGATCAAGATGAGTTTTCAACTGACCTTGGCGAATGCAATTCCGGAACGCAGAATGTACCTTTCCTGTACGGAAGGGACCATTGTCTGCGAGTGCTTTTCCGGCTGTCTGACGTATAAACGTTATACGGATGACCATTCTGTTACACTGAAGTATGCCGGAGACGGCCATGGCGGCGGGGACCGTTTTATGGCAATGGAGATCATTGAGAGTCTGCTGAGCGGGAAAGGAAAAATCGTTTCCGGTGTACAGAACGGGTGTGACTGCGCTCTTGTTGCGCTTGCCGCGGATGAGTCTATGAGAACCGGACGTATCGTCCGCCTTGCTGATTACAAAAACGTTTGAACTGGTGAAAAATCCCATCCCGCAGCAAATCCGGCGGGATGGGATAAAATGAGAATTATTTTTCCGGGAACCGGTAATTTTCTCCATAGCCGTAGTGTTCGACAACGTAATCCACGTCTTTATCGCCGCGTCCGCTGCAGCAGACAAGGACTGCGCCGGTCTGCATCTCTTTCGCCAGCTTCATTGCATAGGCGATTGCGTGCGAGGATTCCAACGCGGGAATGATGCCTTCATAGCGGGAGAGCTTGAAAAACGCGTCGATCGCTTCTTCATCGCTTGCGGTGACGTAGTTGACCCTGCCGAGGTCTTTCCAGAATGCGTGTTCGGGGCCGACGGAGGGGTAGTCGAGTCCGCTGGCAATCGAATAGACCGGGTCCGGATTGCCGTTTTCATCTTCCAGCACATAGCTGTCGAATCCGTGCAGAGTTCCTTTTTTGCCGAATGAGATTGTCGCGGCATGATCGCCTTTTCCGGGGCCGCGGCCGAGCGGTTCCACGCCGTAGATGTCCACCGGATCGCCGAGAAACGCGGAGAACATGCCCGCCGAGTTGCTGCCGCCGCCGACACAGGCGCAAACCGCATCCGGCAGGATACCGGTCATTTCCCTGAACTGATCGCGGGCTTCGAGTCCGACGCACATCTGGAAGTCGCGCACCATCAGCGGGAACGGATGCGGGCCAAGCGCGGAACCGATGCAGTAAATGGAATCTTTGTAAGACGCAAGATAGGATTCAAACGCGGAATCGACCGCTTCTTTCAGAGTCTGGAGACCACGGGAGACCGGAATCACTTTTGCTCCGAGAATTTTCATGCGGGTTACGTTCGGCGCCTGCTTGGCGATGTCGACGAGTCCCATGTGAATTTCGCATTCGAGTCCGAAATACGCGGCGGCGGTTGCCAACGCCACGCCATGCTGTCCGGCTCCGGTTTCGGCGATCAGTTTTTTCTTGCCGAGAAACTTTGCCAGCAGCCCTTCGCCCATGCAGTGATTGAGTTTATGAGCTCCCGTATGGTTCAGGTCTTCCCGTTTCAAATAGATCTGGCAGTTGCCGAGGTGACGGGAGAGACGGTTGCAGTGATACACCGGAGTGGGGCGTCCCTGAAATTCGCGGCGGATCCGCCGGAGCTCGTTGATGAACTCCGCCGAATGGCAAATCGACTGATAAGCGTCCGCGACTTCGCGGAACGGGGTTTCCAGTTCGGGCGGGACATGACGACCGCCGTACTCTCCGAAACGTCCGTCCTTGTCGGGATAATCCCTGAAATAGCGTGAATAATCCATCCTTGCATCCTTTTATGTTAGGTGTTTTATGATTACTCCTGTAATTTATTATGATTCAGCAGATTTTCAACACCTGTTTGATGGAAAAACTCTTTCATTTTTACGATTGAGGAGGTTTTCCGGGCAATTTCCGCCGCGAAGACGAGATAATGGGTTTCCAGCGAGATTTCCGGTCCCGTGACGATTTCCGAAGTGCTGCGGGTCAGAACGGCGTCAATGAACGTGCGGACGAGATTGTAGTCGCCGCCGCCGTGATGGTCGGGAACCGCCGGGGGCGGGATTGCGACTTCCTCCGTTTTCCCGGTCAGATACGAATAACAGCGAAGCGTTTCGCCGTCTCCGTACAGTTCGCCGAGCGAGCCGAATACGGTAGTCCGCCGGTCTCCGTATCTGGAACAGCCGGCGAGGGTGAAAACCGCGGTGGCTCCATTGTCGAATTCAATATTGACGACCTGATGATCGGCGACGTCGTTGTCGCATGCGAATACACAGCGTCCGTACGGCCCGTTGCGGAGCTGGCGCAGAACATTTTCCTCGGTTGCTTCTCCTGCGACCGATTCCACATACGCGCCGATGTTGCCGGAGCGGATGCGGTCCAGATAAAAGCGGGGAGCGGAGTAGGGGCACTGCGGCTCCAATGCGCATTCCAGACAGCGGTCCGCGGCGCCTCCGGGCTGATTCTCCTTTTTGAAAAACATCAGCGAGCCGAACGAGGAAACCTGTTTCGGAGCGGAATCAACGATATAGCGAATCCAGTCAAGATCGTGGATTGATTTTGCAAGCAGAACGGAGGAGGAATTTTCCTCTTTTCGCCAGTTCCCACGGACATAGGAGTGTGCGAACCGCCAGTGTCCGACCGGTTCCAGATGTTGAACGCTCATCACGGTTCCGATCTTTCCGCCGGTGATCAGTTCTTTGAGTTTGCGGGTGAAGTTGGTGTAGCGGAGGACGTGGCAGACAGACATGATGATGCCGTTATTTTCGGCTGCCGCGATCAGATCCCGGCACTCTTCCAGAGTCGGAGCCAGCGGTTTTTCGATGAGAATATCATATTTGAGCCTGGCGAATGCGATTGCCGGTTCCAGATGCATCCGGTCCTGCGTCGTGATGATGACGGCATCGGCGAATTTCGGGCGGTTGAGCAGTTCGTGCCAGTCCCGGAACTGGTTTTCCGGCGGAATATGATGAGTCTGCGCGATCCGGTCGCGGAAAAAATCGCGCGGTTCCGCGATTGCCACGACTTCTGCCCGATCGGAGAGTGTCCGCAAATGGCCGGAATAGATACTGCCGCGTCCGCCGCCTCCGATGATGATCACCGATGCTTTTTTCATGCTGTATCCTGTTTGTGATTTTCTGATGAATGGTTCGAGGGTAATATAGTAACAGTGCCCGGCCGTTCAAGCCCGGATGCGATTTTTTGTCAATGATTGGTATTTTATGACAATGTTTCCCCGTTTTTTATTTCATACTTTTTGAGAAAGAATTTCTTTATAATGGAGGTAATATATCCGTTCGGGGCGATGGCTTCAAGATATGTTTTATGTGCAATATGTGATTGAATGATACAGTTCGTGACATCCATGCGGAGTTTTGCGGCACGGAACAATGTGCTGCCGTGCCGCGCGATCCCGGTTACTGGACCATGTCTTCGCGTTCCCGTTTGTAGGTGGAACTGGAGGGCAGTTTGTTTTCAATGGATTTTTTGGTGTCTTTGGCGGCTTTGTTGATCGTGCGTTCTGTTTTTTTGACCATCCGGTCAACGTCGTCTTTGTTCTGCGAGTAGTACCAGTATGCCGCGGCGGCAGCGGCAAGAAGAAGGATTGCTGCGATTACGGTTCTTCTGCGTGCTTTTGCATCAGCCTTTTTCTTGTTTTCCAGAACCTGGCCGACCCTCCCGACGGATTCCGCTGCATTGTCCGCACATTGCCTGGAACAGTAGCTGGAACCGTTTTTGCTTACGATACACTGTTTGCATATCGGTTTGCTGCAGGTTGCGCAACGGGTGACCGCCGGGGTGCTGGGATGATTCAGACAGACGCTTTCCGAGATTTTAGCCATAGCCGTGACTCCTCTGTTTGGTTGGAATTTCAGGTGTTCCCGGTTACTATAAACGTTCTTTCCGCATTTTGCAACAGCTGGAGACATCAAATTTCCGGATCTTCCAGCAGAAGATCGGCGAGACGGCGGCTGTATTCCAGCTTCAGGCGGCTGATGGAGGCGGAAGCCTGACGTTCCCGCGGGACTTCGTAGTTGAAAAGTCCGTGATAGTCGACGGACCGGAGCGCACGGACCGTTTCCCGCCAGTCAATACTGCCGGTCGTCGGGAAGAAATGATCGTGTTTGCCGCCGTCCGGGCAATCAATGCAATCCGTGATGTGGAGCGCTTTCAGGCGGGACGCAGTCCGCCTGATGAATTCCGCACAGTTGCCGTGATTGAGCGCAAGATGTCCGGTATCCAGACAGATTCCAAGTTTTTCTCCGTCCGGAACTGCCGCGATCAGCTGTTCCAGTTCGCGGTCGGTCGGATAAGTCCGGGGAAGATTTTCCAGACAGATCGTGAAAGACGCCCCCTCGGCAAGCTGCAGCAGACCGGACAGGTTGGCGACCGTATTATCCCATACCTCTCCGCTTCCATAACGGTATTCCGCGCCATGTCGCAACCCGCCCGGATGCAGAACCGCCGCCTTGACGTTCAGCGCATGGTAAAGCGCAAACCATTTGCGGAACGTTTCAAACAGATCCGCTTTCTCCTTCGCGGAGCCGACGGAGAGGTCGCAATGCAGCAGGAGGTGTCCCTGTGGAGTTGAGAATCCCTGTTCATCCATAAAGCGCTTGAATTCCGCTCCGACAGTTTCCGGATCGCCCCGGTCCAGAAGAACAGCGCTGTGTTCATCGGAGAGTTCCGTACAGCGGTAGCCGTATTGGAGCATGGTCCGGACCATTTGCTCCGGGGATTCTTCCATAACAAAACTGCTCCACATGGATGGGATGATTGCGGCGGACATCGGTTTTCTCCTTGGGTAATGGTGTTATTTCAAGATCAGCATGCAATCGCCGTAGCTGAAAAAGTGCATCCGTTCCCGGACGGCGATCCGGTAGGCGTTCATTGTGTGTTCATAGCCGGCGAACGCGCAGACAAGCATCAGAAGCGTACTTTTCGGAAGATGAAAATTCGTCAGCAGAATATCGGCTGAAAGTACATCGTGCGGCGGATAGATGAAAATATCCGTACTGCCCGACTGCGCCCGGAACGTGCGGTCCGGGTTGACGCATGATTCCAGAACGCGCAGGGAAGTCGTGCCGACTGCGGCGATGCGGTGTCCGTTCCGCCGGGTCTCATTCAGCAGTCCGGCGACGTGCTCCGGGAGGATGTACTCTTCCGAGTGCATTTTGTGATCCGTGATCTCGTCCGCAGTGACGGGTTTGAATGTGCCCTGTCCGACGTGCAGGGTCAGTTCCGCCCGCCGGACGCCGTTTTGCTCCAATGCGGCAAGAATCTCTCTGG
The DNA here is from genome assembly GCA_900548385.1 of uncultured bacterium. Classification (GTDB taxonomy): domain Bacteria; phylum Verrucomicrobiota; class Lentisphaeria; order Victivallales; family UBA1829; genus UBA1829. The sequence goes on from URKJ01000028.1 coordinate 11,204, forward strand.
TGAAATGAAGTCCGGCAGTCGGGGCGGCAACCGCGCCCGGCGCTTCTGCATAAACGGTCTGATACCGTTCCGCATCGGGCGGCAGGCTCTGGCGTTTGATGTACGGCGGCAGGGGAATATGCCCGCACTCGTTAAGAATATGGTCGACGGAAGCTCCGGAAAACTCCACGATGCATTCCCCGGCGGGATCTTTGGAGACAACCGTTACGGAATACGGGGAGTCCGTTTCATCCTGCCGCAGAAGAGCGAGCGTGACGCCGGCGGGAGCGCGTTTTCCGGGTTTGAGAAAACAGCTCCAGCGCGACGGATCGGCCTGCGGACGCAGGAGCATGATTTCAATATGAGCACCGGTATCTTTCCGGGCAAACAGGCGCGCCCGGATTACGCGGGTATTGTTGACGGTCAGACAGTCGCCGGGACGGAGATAACCGGTGATCCGGCGGAATGGCATGATCTCGCATGTTCCCGTTCCGGCGTCAAGGACCATCATCCGGGAATCGCCGCGGTGTTCGGGCGGATTCTGGGCGATGAGCTCTTCCGGGAGAGTGTAATCAAAATCAGAGGTGCGCATCGTTGTACATCTTCTCATATTCGGAGGCTGTGCGGTTCCAGGAGAAATCGGTGGTCATGCCGTTGCGCTGCATCCGGGCAACGGCTTCCGGATGATTTTTCCAGATGTCGGCAGCCCAGCGGATCGTGGCGTTCAGCGACGCCGCGTTGAGATCCCACAGAACGAACCCGGTCGAGCGGTCCGGTGTTGCCGGATCGTAATTGAACACCGTATCGGCAAGTCCTCCGGTATGGCGGACGATCGGCAGTGTGCCGTATGCCATCGAATACATCTGGTTGAGCCCGCAGGGTTCGTAGCGCGACGGCATGATGAACAGATCCGCGCCCGCTTCCACGAGGTGCGCCGCCGGTTCGCCCGCGTAGCCGAGATACAATGCGAATTTCTGCGGATACTTCTGTGCGAGATATTGCAGATAACCTTCAATGTTTTTATCGCCGGAGGTGACGACGACGAACTGGTAATCGCATTCCCGCAGCAGTTCTTCAAGGCCGAAGGCGAATACGTCAAGTCCTTTCTGATAGGCAAGGCGGGAGATTACGGCGAACAGCGGAACATCCTTCCGGACCGGGAGTCCGAATTTTTCCTGAAGGGCACGGCGGCATTCTGCCTTGCCGTCCGGCTTTTCCGCAGAGTAAACGGCGGGCAGGAACTTGTCGTGCGCAGGATTCCAGACTTTGGAGTCGATGCCGTTCAGAATTCCGCGGAGCCGTCCGGTTGACGCCCGGTGCCGGAGTGCGCCGTCGAGTCCGAAGCCGTATTCCGGCGAGAGGATTTCGCGGGCATAGGTCGGGCTGACGGTCGAAACCATATCGGCGCACATGATGCCGCCTTTCAGGAAGTTGAGCCGATCGTAAAATTCCAGGCAGAGGCAGTTGAAATATTCCCATCCGAGCCCGGTCCAATAGAGATTTCCCTTATCGAAATTGCCCTGATAACCGATGTTGTGGATCGTGAGGATGGACCGGGTGTTGCGGAACTGTTCATGACCGGAATAGAGTCCGCTTTTGAGGTAAACACAGCAGAGGGCTGCATGCCAGTCGTTGGCGTGGAGAATATCGGGCGCCAGGCGGAAATTCGCCGCGAGTTCCATTGCCGCGCGGCAGAGGAAAATGTAGCGCTGGGCATTATCGGCATATTCCTGCCCGTTCCAGTCGTACAGATTCGGGCGGTCGAAGAACCGGTGATATTCCAGAAAATACCAGGTGAGATTTTCATTCTGCCGCAGAACGTTGACTTTTGCCCATTCGCAGCCGTCGCCGAAGGGAACGCGCAGCAGATCGTGCGTTTCATCGAATTTCAGATTCAGTTTTCCCATGAGCTGGGGATAATACGGCATGACGACGGAGACTTTGTGTCCGCGTTCGGCAAGCGCGATCGGGAGTGCGGACGAAACATCCGCGAGTCCGCCTGTTTTTGCGTAGGGGACCGCTTCACTGGTGACCCAGAGTATATTCATGGAAAAGTTCCTTTCGGTTATTTAGGCGATTTCATCTGTTCCCGCGCTTTCCGCAGAATCTCCATTTCCTCTTCGGAGAGACTGTTGATTCCGGTCCGGGACAGTTTATCGAGAATCCGGTCGATCTCTTCCGGCGAAACGGCGCCGCCGGTGTAATTCCGGTACGAGGAAACGGTCCATCCGCGCGGCGGCTTGTGCGGTCTTTGAGCGCGGCGGAATTCCTCCATGCGCGGAGAGACGGGGCGTTGTTTTCCAAGGAGCAGGTCCAGCGGGCTCCAGACGATTTCCCGACTCAGGAACAGGTGCATGAACAGAAAACCTGCGAAGAAGCCGCCGATATGCACGAGATAGGCGATATTCGACTGAATGTTTGCGCCCTGCTGGACGACTTCAAGGACAATGTAGACGATCGCCATTGTTTTGAGTTTGACCGGAACGGGGAAAAACAGCAGAAGCACGCGGAGATTCGGCATGATCATTGCGGTTGCCATGATTACTCCGACTACCGCGCCCGATGCGCCGAGCAGAACCGCCGGAGTGTCGATGTTGAACACATACCACAGCACATTGCCGAACGTGCCGCTGATCAGATAGAGATTCAGGAAATTTTTCCAGCCGAGGGTCGGAGCGGAGAGCGATCCGAACATCCAGAGACCGAACATATTGAAAAACAGATGCCAGAAATCAAAATGGGTGAACGCCGCCGTGATGAACCGCCAGAGTTCAAAGTGCCGTACCGCTTCCGGTGTCAGGACGAGATGCCCCGCGAAAGGACGGCCCAGCATCCAGATTACGACATTGACCGCAATCAGAATCAGAAGGCACATGGAACCGGAAGCCGCTGTCTGTTCCGGCTCCTTCATGCGCCGCATATAATCCCGTTCACCTAACATAAGAACCTCCGTTTCCGTAATATACCGCATGAATGCGGCATAGTCAATCTTTTTCCGCTTTGCGGAAGATGTTTATTCCTTTGAGTATTTCGATGGCGCGTTCCAGCTGCGCGTCACGGTATTTCCCGGAGCGCAGTTCCGGCAGTTTGTCGCCGCGGATTGCCAAATGCCGGGCGATTGCCGCGCTTTGTGCCGGAGTCGTGTTCACCGCGATGTCCGGAGATACGCCGTTCCCGTGAATCAGCCGCCGGCTCGGAGTGTAATATTTGGCGGTTGTAATCCGGAGCGCTCCGCCGTCGGACAGGGGGATCAGAACCTGAACCGAGCCTTTGCCGAATGTTTTGGAACCGACCAGAATCGCGCGTTTATAATCCTGCATACAGGCGGCGAGGATTTCCGCCGCGCTTGCGGAATTTTCGTTGACCAGTATGACAATCGGGATTTCACGGTCTTTCCAACAGTTGACGGTGTTGTGCCGGACCGTCTCTTCCGCGCGTCCCTCCACGGAGACCACAAGTTTGTCTGCCGGGAGAAAGCGGCTGAGCGTTTCGACTGCGGAATTGAGCAGACCGCCGGGATTGTTGCGGACGTCGATGATCAGGCTTTCCGCCCCCTTTTCCCGGAGTGTTCTGATCGCTTTTTCCATATCGGCGGCAGTGGAGGCGGAGAACTGCGTAATGCGCAGATAACCGATTTTGTCAGAGATCATCCCCGCCGCTTTTACCGAGGTCAGGGCGATTTCGGCACGGGTGACGGTGAACTCTTTTGTCAAATCTCCTTCCGGACGATAGATTTTCAGTTTCAGCGATGTTCCCGGAGCGCCTTTGATCAGTTTTACGCAATCCGAGAGAGAAAGCATGCGGGTATCTTTACCATCCACTTCCAGAAGAGCGTCGCCGGGACGCAGTCCCGCTTTCATGGCAGGGGCGTCCTCCATGACGGAGACGATTTCAAAAGCGTTGTTTTTTGCGGAGAGGACGATCCCGATTCCCGGAAACTTGCCGCGGGTGTCCTCCATGGTGGATTTGAAGCGTTCGGGTTCTTCGTAATTGCTGAACGGATCAAGTTCCTGCGTCATTCCGCGCATGGCGGCGCGCAGCAGGTTTTCATAGGAGGTCTTGCCGGAATCCACATATTTTTCCCGGAGAAGCTGGATGGCCTCCATGAAAACGGAAAGACTCTTGTACGGCAGTTCCGCTTTTTTCGCTTTTTCCGCCGGCTTTTCCGCCGCAGAGGCGGAGAGCAGCATACTGAATGCAAGAAACAGACTCCAATATTTTTTCCCCATAGACGATACCTCAGTTATTTTTTTCTGACCCTTGCGAAGAACGTGCGGATCATGGCTTTGCACTCCTCTTCCAGGACTCCTCCGGTTACGCGGACCTGATGAAGCATTCCGGGAAATCCGGTCACATCCAATGCCGACCCGGCGCAGCCGGAGCGCGGATCCGCCATACCATAGACAACACGTTCCACCCTTGTGTTCACCAACGCGCCCGCACACATTGCGCAGGGTTCCTTTGTCACATAGATCGTGACGCCGTCGAGCCGCCAGTCGCCGACGGCCGCCGCAGCCGCCGTCATTGCGAGCAGTTCGGCGTGTGCCGTTGCATCTTTCAGCCGCTCAACCTGATTCCAGCCGCGCGCGATGATGACACCGTTTTTGACTGCGACCGCTCCGATGGGAACTTCGTCTTCCGATCCGGCAATTTCCGCCTGACGGAGAGCCGCCCGCATGAAGTATTCATCATTCAGAAAACGGGCGGCGAGTTCGTCGGGTTCTCCGGTCATTCTTTGTTTCCGTTTTTCAAGTCCGAGCTGATCCGCATGGAACAGAAGTCCGGACCGCACATCGTGCAGAATTTGGTTCCGTGCTGCGGTTTGACAGACGAGGCGTCAAGAGCGCGTTTGCGGTATTCGCGCGCCCGGTCGGGATCCAAGGCGAGATCGAACTGCTTTTCCCAGTCGAATGTCGCGCGGGCTTTGCCGATGGCGTTGTCGCGGTTGACCGCGCCCGGTTTTTTGAGCGCCACATCCGCCGCATGAGCGGCGATTTTGAATGCGATTACACCGTTGCGGACGTCTTCCGCTTCCGGCAGACCGAGGTGTTCCATCGGCGTTACATAACAGAGCATGGCGGCGCCGTAGTATGCGCCCGCCGTGCCGCCGATCGACGCGACGATATGGTCGTAGCCCGGCGCGCAGTCGATCACGACCGGTCCGAGGATGTAGAACGGTGCGTCGCCGCAGACTTCCTGTTCGCGTTTCATGTTCATTTCGATCTCGTTGAACGGGACGTGTCCGGGACCTTCCACCATTGCCTGCACTCCGGCGGCGCGGCAGCGGCGGACCAGTTCGCCGAGCGTGTCGAGTTCCGCAAACTGCGCCTCGTCGCTTGCATCCGCAAGGCATCCGGGACGGAGTCCGTCGCCGAGCGACAGTGTTACATCGTAATCCAGGCAGATATTGAGGATGTCGTCAAACCGGGAATAGAACGGGTTTTCCTGTTCGTAGCGCTGCATCCAGCGTGCGATCAGCGATCCGCCGCGGCTGACGATGCCCAGCACCCGTTTGAGCGCAATCGGCACATGACGGCGGAGGAGTCCGGGATGGATGGTCATGTAGTCCACGCCCTGTTTCGCCTGGGACAGGATGGTATCGACGATCACGTCGCCGTTGAAATCATCCGAGCCGTATTTGGCAACGACTTCATAGATCGGCACCGTGCCGACCGGGACGGGGCTTGCGTCGATGATCGAGCGGCGGATCAGGTCGATGTCTCCGCCGGTGCTGAGGTCCATCACGGTATCGGCACCGTACCGGATTGCCTGATCCAGTTTCCGTTTTTCCGCCTGCGGACAGCTTGACATCGCGGAGTTGCCGATGTTGGCATTGATCTTGGTCAGGAGTTCCCGCCCGATTCCCATCGGGACAAGATTTTTGTGATTGATGTTTGCGGGAATTACGATCCGTCCGTCGGCGACGCGTTCACGGATAAATTCGACCGGGCGGAGTTCCTTGTCCGCGACGGTTTGAACCTGCGGTGTGATGATCCCTTCACGGGCCAGCTGCATTTGCGTTTTCAAAACAGTTTCTCCAATAGTTCGATATTTTTGGCGATCGCCCCGCTGTGGGCGGTAATGGCTTCGTGTGCGCGTCTGCCGAGTTTGTTGCGCATTTCCGGATCGGCGGAGAGCATGTAAAGCGCCCTGCGGAGTTCGTCGCCGGTTTCCACGGTGAGTACGGCATCGGCTTTCTTGAGTATGCTCATTGCTTCGCGGAAGTTGCGCAGTTCCCGTCCGCAGACGATTGCTTTGCCGAGCACGGCGGGCTCGATGATGTTCTGTCCGTCATGATTTCCGGCAAGCGTTTTTCCCATGATGACGATGTCCGAGGCGGCGATGAACCCCATCAGTTCCCCGGTGGTATCGGCAAGCAGGCATTCCACATATCCCTCTCCGGTCCGTTCTCCGGTGGACCGGCGGAGGAACGTGACGTTTTTCGATTTGAGCATTTCCGCGAGTTCCGCTCCGCGTTCCGCATGGCGGGGAACGAGGATCAGCGCCGCTCCGCTGTATTGATCGCGCAGCTGAAGAAACGCATCCACGATCATTTTTTCCTCATAAGGATGCGTGCTTGCACCGATGATGACAGGGGAGGCGCCCGCAGGGAAAACGGCGGTCAGATCCGGCAGTTTGAAATTCTCCGGAGCACGCTGGTCAAATTTGATATTCCCCCCGACGACGATCCGGTCCGCCATATCGGGAGCGATCATCAGATAACGTTCCCGGTCGGCTTCCGTCTGAACGCAGACTGCGTCGAAATAGCGGAGGACCGGAGCGAAAAACATGCGGAATCTGCGGTATCCGCGCATGGAGCGGTCCGACATGCGGGCGTTGACCAATGCAAGCGGAAGACCGCGTTTCTTTGCCGTTCGGATCAGATTCGGCCAGATTTCCGTTTCGAAGATGATGAGTCCGGACGGCTGGATCACGTCGAACGTTTTCCGCACGAACGGAAGAAAATCAATCGGGCAGAAGATCACTTCGACGCCTTCCGGCACTTTCCTGCGGGCAATCTCCTGAGCGGTTGTGGTCGTGGTCGACAGTACGAATCTGCGCTCCGGGTCAAGTTTCCGCCACGCCTGGAGCGCCGTCAGCGCAAGATTGGTCTCTCCGACGCTTACCGCGTGCATCCAGACCGGATGGTTCAGTGCTTTCAGCCGTTCTTTTTTTTCTTTGGTGAAGACGGCGAACCGTTCGGGATAATTTTTTTTGGTTCCCGGACGGCGGATCAGCTTGATCAGCAGTCCCGGCAGAAAAAACAGAAACGCCAGCGGGAAAACGATATTATATAACATTGACAACATAAACGTGCTCCGGATCCTTTCATCATTCCATACAGTAGCCTGTTTTTACGATTTTTCCAGAGAGAAAGCGGATTTTCGTCTCTATTTTTCCGGAGCGGACCGTGTGCCGGACGGCTCCGCCGCTTTTTCTCAGTCCGCGGCGATTTCCGGGATGAACTCCTCAAGCAGAGCGCGGTACTCTTCCAGGTTTTGAAGGGAGACCCATTCTCCGGAGGAGTGCATGCCGCCGCCTACGGTTCCCAATATTGCGATCGGTACGCCGCTTTTCGCGAAATGCCGGGCGTCGGTTGCTCCGTGCATACGGAAAAATTCGACAGGATGTCCGGGGAATTTTTTCTGCATCGCCGTTTTCAGCTTCTGCATCAGCGGGTGCGTTTCATCGACGAATGCGGGTGCGGAGGTCGCGTTGACGATGACTTCCAGTCCGGACAGTTCTCTGACCCGGCGGATGATGTCTTCCTGCTCCTCTTCCCGGATGAAGCGGATGTTCAGCACCATTTCCGCTGTGTCGGGGACCTGGTTGGCGGCGCTTCCGCCGGAGAGAATGCAGGGCGCCATGGTGTCGCCCCAGTGATCTTCCGGCAGGGGTTGCCACGCGTCGCGCAGTTTCCGGTAGCCGTCGATCAGCCGGTCGATGGGATTGTCCAGATTCCACGGTTCCGAGGAGTGGCCGCCTTTTCCGTGAGCCCGGAGCGTGAGGGCGATGATCCCTTTCTGTGCATGGGCGATTGCATAGGGGGCTGCGTCCAGAATCAGAATGATCCTGCGTGCGCCATAGCCCAGTTCCACCATGCGGGCTGTGGTCCCGCCGCCGGTTTCTTCGTCCGTGGAGAAGATCGCGCCGACATTCGCTTTTCCTGCAAGATCGCAGAGCACCTGTGCGAGCACGACGGAGTTGCCCTGACAGTCGGAGCTGCCGCGTGCGAAAAGTCTGCCGTCCCGTTCTTCCGGTTCAAACATGGAATCGGGTGCGGGGACCACGTCAAGATGCGCATTCAGCAGAACATCCGGCGTTTTGCCCGGAACGGTGGAAGCGTACAGAATCCTGCGTCCGTCCAGTTCCTCGACCGTGCAGTGCAGCCCGTGTTCCGAAAGGAAACGGTGCATCCGGTCCACAGCCCGGTTGACTGCGGGGAGATCTTTGCTGACCGCTTTGCAGCGGATCAGGTCTTTCAGCAATTCAAGGTCGATCATGGTCAAATCCTTTTTATTTGATGATTGAATTTAAAATTTTATTGTGTTTTCCGCTTTCCATTTCGCGATTTCCTTCAGAAACGGCGGGATGATCGTCGTCAGTTTCGCCATGCCGATTCCGCGGATATCCAGCGCTTCGTCGGGTGTTTCCGGTTTGGCTTCGGCGAGTCCGGCGAGCGCATCGTTGGAGAGGATGCAGTAGACCGGGACATGACGTTTCTCCGCGAGTCCGGCACGGATCAGACGGAGTCTGTCGTAGAGGCCGAGATCCCCCGGCGAATCCGCGACGTGAACGGGACGTTCCGCTTTGCTTTTTGCCGCTGTTCTGCGGGGCACCGGGAGGTCTGTTTCCGGCAGAGTGAGGCGGACCTTTTCCATACCGTTCATGACGTTGGTTCCGAAACAGGTCAGGTCCAGACACGGATATTCCGGGTCGCCGACGCGTTCCAGACAGCCGGCGTCTTCCAGAGCTTTCATGAACATCAGGATATTGTTCTGTTTCAGGCTTTTCAGCCGTCCGAAGAACGGGTTGCGGTCGAGTCCGCGTTCCACAAGCTCCGGACGGCGTGACCCGGCAAGAATCAGACTCAGCTTGCCGCGTCCGAGGCGTCCGGAAAAGGCGTCGACCGTATGAAGAATGGCGCGCACGGCTTCCTCTTCGGTTTCGGTCAGGTCCCGGAGAGCGGCGCCGATACTTCCGGTTTTGCCGCAGTTGTCGCAGTTCCGGCAGCTCCAGTTGCCGACTTCTTCGCCGAAGTAGGAGATCAGGTAATCCTGACGGCATTTGCGGGTTCTGGTGTAGCCGATCACTTCTTCCAGCCGCCGGAATTCCATATCGCGTTTCCGGGAGATCGCGGTGAAATCAATGTCGAGTTCCTCTTCCTCCGGGCGCAGCAGGGTGATGGAACGTCCGGTGAACGGAGTCGTCCAGTGCAGACACCCGGTTTGAGTAAGGTTGTTCAGAACCCGTCTGATCTGGTCGGGATTGAGTCCCGCTGTTTGTGCAAGTTGTTCCGGAGTGCAGGAAACGCCGTTTGCGAGCCGGGTGCCGAACTTGCGGATTATGCGGTGGAGAAAGCGGGAGCGTTGAGTCGACTGGCTTTCATGCGCCGCGGCAAGCTGCTCCAGATCGCCGGGAATGGAGAGAATGCCGTTGTTCTGCTGACGGTATCCGCGTTCGATCCAGCCGTTTTTTTCGAGAACCGCCATGACCGGCTGGAGCTGTCCCTCCTTGGAAGCGAATTCCAGTCGCGGAAGCAGTTCGTCCATGGAGAACTCAAACGTATTGCTTTTCTGTTCGAGCGCCATTTCACAAAGCGTGTCATACACCTCCCGGATCAGCTGTTCGGAAGGATTGTTCATGTCAAGCATGAATTCCTGAATGAAACGGTCGCTGTAAGAGAAAAGGAGCACGCAGTCGGCGGGCTCGCCGTCCCGTCCGGCGCGTCCGGCTTCCTGATAATAGGCTTCCAGCGATCCGGTGATGTTGTAATGGATTACGAGCCGGACGTCGGGACGGTCGATACCCATTCCGAACGCGTTTGTCGCGACGAGTACGGGGCAGGGATCGGTCATGAATTTGTTCTGGGCTTCGGTGCGTTTTTCATCGCTCATTCCGCCGTGATAGGGGATGAAGCCGAATTCGGTGTGAAGCTGTTCCACGTTTTTACGGGTCGAGGCGTAAATGATCGTGGGGACTTTTCTCCGGAGGAGTTTCCGCAAAGCACGGTTCTTGTCTTCCGAGCCCTGGCACTGAATGACGGAGAACGAGAGATTCGGGCGTTTGAATCCGGCAACGCGGAGTTCCATGTCCGGCCTGCGGAGCTGCCGGAGAATGTCGTCCCGTACCTGTGTGGTGGCGGTGGCGGTGAATGCGCAGACCTGTTTGATCGCATACCGCTCGATGATTTCGCCGAGCCGGGTGTACGCCGGACGGAAATCGTGTCCCCACTGGCTGATGCAGTGCGCTTCGTCAACCACCATGATTTCCGGCGGACAGCGATACAGGAAGTTCTGGAACAGATCGGTTTGAAACCGCTCCGGCGCCACATAAAGCAGTTTTACGAATCCCGCATCGGTATCGCCAAGAATCCGGTGCTGTTCCGCAGCCGGAACCGTGGTGTTGATATAGGCGGCGGGGATTCCTTTTTCGCACAGGGAATCAACCTGATCTTTCATGAGCGAGATCAGCGGGGAAACGATGATGCCGTAACCTTGCCGGACGAGGATCGGAAGCTGATAGCAGAGCGATTTCCCCGCGCCGGTCGGCATGATGACGCACAGATCCCTGCCGGCGAGAACGGATTCTACGATAGGCTCCTGATTGTCAAGAAATGTATCAAAGCCAAAATGGCGTTTCAGTGTGTCGTGAAGCTGCGGATCCATGTAATCAACCTTAATTTACCGGATTAATATATCATGGATTTCGGAAAAGTACAGTTTGAAAGACGGAAAAATATGCTTATTGCTCCGATATGCGGAACCGCTCGCGGTAGCGGCAGCGGAGGCAGAGCGGTTCCGTCACTTCCCCGCGGTGAAACGCGTTGCGCATCTGCTCGAAACGGCGGGAAAACAGGATCTCCCGCAGCGGACGTTCTCCCGCATTGCCGAAATTCATTGCGCCGTCCGCATCCAGACAGCACGCGGTGACGGTTCCGTTGCAGAGAATTCCGAACTGATGGATTCCGCCATGACAGCTGCCATGAGCGGAAAGCGGCGGAGAGTCAAGCGACGGCCATTCAAAGGAACGGTCCAGGTGGAGAGAGAGACGGGACTTCAGCCGGATGCTCCGGTGCGTCTGCGATGGTGCGGGGACTGAAATACGGAAACGGTTTGCGATCCGCTGAAGTTCCGGGGTGAGGTCGCCCACATCCCACAGACGGAAGTTGATGCGGATCGCCGGATTTTCCACAAGAAGAGAGTCCGCGAATTCAAAGATCCGCTCCTGTCCGGCTTCCGTTAAACCGGAATGCAGGGAGATGTTCAGCTGGCGGTAAACCGGACGGGTCAGTACGGCGGCGTTGGCATGGCCGAATAGAGTTCCGTTGGTCGTCATGCAGAGAGGGAGTCCGGCGTTTGCGGCAATTTCCGACAGTTCCGGCAGGGACGGGTGCAGGAGCGCTTCCCCCATGATGTGCAGATATGCCTGCTCTGCGACTTCCGCGACCTGCGGGGCAAGACGGGCAAACAGGGATTCGCTCATCCGCCCCGGCGGACGGTTCGTGCCACGGCAGAACGCACAGCTGCGGTTGCAGATGTTGGTCAGTTCCAGATAGGCGGTACGGAAGCGTTTCTGCATCAGCGGAATTTCCGGCGGAGCCAGAGTACGCCAAAATAAAGGACCGCAAGGAACAGCAGAAACAATCCCTGATCCGCCAGCAGTCGCCAGTTCCGGGTCCGGAACAGAATCGGGATCAGGGCAAGAGTCGTTCCGGATGCTTCCAGCAGACAGAACCCTTTCAATGCCAGTTCCGGGGGAATGCGGTTAAATTCCCCGAACCGTTTGCAGGGGCGCAGACAGGGAGTCAGGAGAAACGTGAAAGAGAGCAGTGTCAGGCTGACAAACAGGGGAAACAGCATGTCGTCACAGAACAGTTCAAGCGGAAAGAGAACCACCAGAGCGGTTGATGCCGGAGTCAGCATGACGCGTTCCGGGCGGTCTTTCAGCAGGAGGGCGCTCAGAACCAGCGGAACACCGAGCCCGAACAGAAAAAAAGTGAGGAAGAACAGCGCGGGAAGTGTCTGCCAGAACTCCAGAATCCGTCCGGTTTCCGATCCAGCCCGGATCAGGCGCAGGGAGAGCCCGGATGCGGGGACCAGTATGGAAAGCAGCAGAAGCACCGCCGGACGGATCAGGGTGGGGTGGAAACGCCGCATGATCTGTTATCTCGGCTGATTCTGCATCTGGTGGAATGCCGGTTCGACAATCAGCGGGTCCGCTTCGTCTTTCGGGGTGATCAGGATTTCGCCCTCTTCATTCTGCGGATCTTTCAGGGGAATTCTCTCGTTCAGCGTGGATTCTTCCAGTTCTTTCGGATCAAGGAGATATGCTTTGACCGGTTTCCAGCCATAGAGATTCTTTTTCGGAGCTTCACCGGTCACGACCATTTTTTTCCCGTTGACGGGACTTGTCCATATCAGGGATATTTGAGTTTTTGCTTTTGAGTCTGTTCCGTTTCCGCTCCGGATATAGTTCATCCATTTCTGCACCTGTGTGTCACGGTTTGGATTTTCCTGAGCCGTCAGCAGAAACGCCGTTGCGGAGACGACCGGTTCGTTGAAGCGGATTTCGTTGATCTCTTCCGATTTCAAATCGGGGAAAAAGTTGGCGATGAAGTTGACCGCTTTGAGCTTTGCGGCGGAGAACGCTGTGTTTTCCGGAACGAACCGTTTGTAAAGAACCTGAGTCGGAGTCCAGCCGCGCTGGGTCCGTTCGCCCGCGCCGTCCACAACGAGAGAGAAGCCGGATTTCGGCAGATGCCAGACAAATGCGGTGTGCATGTAGTCGTAGATATTGGTTTTCCGGATTCCCCAGGAGTCATAGCGGTTCGGACCGGCGTCAAGCGACGAAAATGCCGGCTGTCTGTAGGAGAACAGCAGATCGGACATCAGGACCGGGTCATTGTAACGGATGAAATTCCGGTCCGATTCGGGCAGATCCCGGCTGTATTTGAGTGCGTATGCGCGGGCACGCTCGGCCGCGTTGGTCCGGTAGTCGGTCTGACAGGCCGTAAGCAGAATCAGCAGGGCCGGAAGAAACGCAAAGAGTTTTCCAAAAGACATATCCGTATTCCTCTTGATGAGTTATGATGTTCCGGAATAATATAGTTCCGGTTCATGCGGATTTAAAGCGCTGTTTCAAGAAAATTATCCGATGCGGAGCCGGTGCCATTGCGGGGGCGCATGAAACGTTTCTCCGGCAAAACGGACCGTGGATGAAATTTCCGGTTCCGGATCCGGTTTGTTATAGTTGTAACGGCAGATCGCGAACGCGAGTCCGTCCGTCAATTCCTCCGTGAGTCCGATTCCCGCGAACGGTACAACGATTTCACCGCACCACAGGTTCCGGTCACGTTCGATCCGCGCGTTGGTCCGTATGCCGGCATTGCAGAGTTTCTGCTCGAACGGGAGAGAGGCGCGTCCTTCCGCAGAGGGAAGATGAAGCTGAAGCGTGTAATTTTCCGGGGTGACATGGAATTCAAAATAGTCGTCATGGCCGGGCACCTGCAGAAAACATTCCATTGCATCGCCGGTGAGCCAGGTCTGTTCGTTGTTACGGCGGGCGGAATTGCCGATGTCGGTATCGCGGAACGCCGCGGAGATCCGGAGCGCTCCGGATTCGAGCGTCAGCGTCGCCACGCCGTTTTCATTCGCCGCTTTACGGTCCTGAAGACGGATAAACGTGAGGTGTTGACCCGGACGGCAGATGTCGCCGCCGGAGGAAATGATTCCGGATTTCAAGGTTTCGATCAGTTGGTTCAGCATGGTGAATTTTCTTTCTGGTTTCCGGCAATCTAGTTTCAGTTTATGAAAAGCGCAAATGAAAATCAAAAAATATTCGCGATTTTTTATAAAATACCGCCGTACTCCGTAAAACGAAGCAGAGAAATTCCGGCGGGGAGACATGCGCGGATGGTGAAACTGCCGATTCTGTTTTGCGGTAAACCGGATTTGTAATTATTATGGGAAAACTTGACAAGACAGGGAAACGATGCTATTATAAATCCCAAATAACCCGGAGTCAACCGGACCCGGTGCTCTGTAAACAGAAAGGGAGTTTTATGACAAAAATGTTTCTTATGGCCGCGGCGATGCTCGCTGCGGTGACCTTGAGCGCAAAAGAGCTCAAAGTCCTGATGATCGGTAACAGTTTCTCGCAGAGCGTGCTGGCGTATCTGCCGAAGATCGTCAAAGCGGAGAAGGAGCACAAGCTCGAAATCGCGCAGATGATGATCGGCGGCTGCACGCTGAACCGTCACATTGCCGAATTGAAAAAGGCGGAAGACGATCCGAATTACAAACCTTATTCGACCAACTGGCCGAAGAGAAGAAAAGTCAATCTGCCGGAAATGATCAAGGCTGCGAAGTGGGATATCGTCACCATTCAGCAGGGCAGCCCTGAGAGCTGGAACAAAGCGAAAACCCAGCCCGCCGCGGATGAGCTGATCGCTTATATCCGCAAAAATGCCCCGCAGGCGGAGATCGTGATTCAGCAGACCTGGGCTTACCGCAATGACGACGGACGCATCGGCGGAGCCAAGCCCGGCTGGGGATTTGACCAGAACGGCATGTATGACCGTCTGACCGAGAATTATACCGAACTTGCAAAAAAACATAATTTCCGCATTATCCCGGTGGGAAAAGCCGTTCAGGCGTTCCGTGCGAAGACCCCGGTGAAATATACCGCTCCGACCCCGGAGGAACGCAAGACATACGTCTTCCCGGATCTGCCGAGACGTGCCGGAGAAGTCGTCGGAAATGAATACTGGATGAAAGACAGAAAATCCGGTGAAATGACGATGAGAGTCGACAGAATTCATCTGAACAACGACGGCAATTATCTTCAGGCTTGCGTCTGGTACGGTTTCCTCTTCGGGGAAAAACCGTCGGAAATCAAATTCGTTCCGAATAATATCGGGAAGAAACAGGCCGTTCTTCTCCGCGCCTGTGCCCAGGAGGCTCTGGAGACGTTTCCGCAGGTGAAGAAATAATCCGTTTCCCTGCCGGAACATGATTCGCGGCACATGCAGGATGCAGCATCCGCATGTGCCGCTTTTTTTGTACCGGAAACTCCGGCGGCATAAGAAGCGTTGAAAGAATTTCCGTTTTCAACGAACCGCCCGTTGGAAAGGGAACGGTCAGCGGGAAAGATTGTTCAGAAATTCCGCACAGAGTGCCGGCCAGCTGCGGACTTCTGCAAACTGGTCCTGTGTTCCGATTCCGAGTCCGTGCGGTCCATACGGGTACAGATGCAGTTCAAACGGGACTCCCTGTTTCCGGTACGCTGCGGCAAACAGCGTTGCGTTTTCGTACGGGACCACCTGATCCGACGCCGTGTGCCAGATAAATGCCGGGGGAGAATCCGGTTTGACGTGTTCGTCGCATGCCAGACGGTGCAGGTCCGCTTCTTTCGGTTTTGCTGTATTCAGCAGATTATTGAACGAGCCGGTGTGCGGGTGATCCGACGCAAATGCGGAAACGACCGCATAACAGGGAATCACTGCATCGGGACGCGCGGAAACGGCATCATATTCATCGCCGTTATCCGCTTTGATCTCGCGGAACCAGACTGCCGTGGAACAGCAGAGGTGTCCCCCTGCGGAGAAGCCGCAAGTGGCGATCCGGTCGGGGATGACATTCCATTCCTTTGCGTGTCCGCGTACCAGTTTGACAGCCCGGAACGCATCTTCCTGCGGCGCGGGGAACGGATAGGCGTCCATGCCGCAGCGGTAGTCGACAACGAACGCATGGAAGCCGAGTTCGTTGAATTTGAGTGCGACGTCTTCGCCTTCGTAGGTCATCATTTTTACGGAATACCCGCCGCCGGGAAAGATGATGACTGCTCCATGTTCCGCTCCGTCATTCAGCAGATAGGCATTCATGTAAGGCTGAAAATCCTTTGCGGGATCCAGCGCTTTTTTCGGCGTGCTCCACAACATGATCCGGGAAGTTTCGTTCATGACAGCTCCAGAGGTTATTATTGTGCGGCTTCAAACAGCCAGGTGGAAAGATACCGTTCCCCGCTGTCGGGCAGAAGAACGACGATCCGTTTTCCGGTCCATTCCGGTTCCTGCGAAAGTTTGAGCGCTACGGAAAGCGCCGCCCCGCCGGAAATTCCGATCAGGATCCCTTCCTGTGAAGCCGAATCCCGCGCCGTTCTGCCGGCGTCTTCCGCGGAGACAGGGAAAATCCTGTCGATGATTTCCGTGTTGAGTATTTTCGGAACGAATCCCGCGCCGATTCCCTGCAATTTATGCGGACCGGGCTTTCCGCCGCTGAGTACCGCCGAAGCATCGGGTTCCACGGCGAAAACCCGGATCGCGGGATTTTTCTCTTTCAGATATTCACCGACTCCGGTCAGCGTTCCGCCGGTTCCCACTCCGGCAATGAACGCATCGACTTTGCCGTCGGTATCGCGCCAGATTTCCGGTCCGGTTGTCCGTTTGTGCCATGCCGGGTTGGACGGATTTTCAAACTGCTGGGGGATGAAGGAACCGGGGTGCTGCGCATGAAGTTCTTCCGCTTTGTCGATTGCGCCTTTCATTCCCGCCGCGCCGTCCGTCAGAACGATTTGCGCGCCGTAAGCCTGAAGCAGTTTCCTGCGTTCGATGCTCATGGTTTCGGGCATGGTGAGGATCAGCCGGTAGCCTTTGACGGCGGCTGTGAGAGCGAGGCCGATTCCCGTGTTTCCCGAGGTCGGTTCGATGATGAGCGCTCCCGGCTTGAGGAGCCCGCGTTTTTCCGCGTCTTCGATCATGGCGAAGCCGATGCGGTCTTTGACGCTTGAGCCGGGGTTGAACGATTCCACTTTGACCAGAATTTCCGCCCCGCCTTTGTTCAGTTTTCCGATACGGACCAGCGGCGTATTGCCGATCAGTTCCGTGATTGAATTTGCGATACCGGACATATTGCACCTCCTGTATTTTTCCGGTTACTATAAGCTGCTGCAGAGGAAAATGCAAAAGAACGAAGCGATATTTTTTCCGGAAATTCATTTGCTTTTTCAAAAAACGGCGCTATGTTCCCTGTTATGAAAAAGTTGAATCCCCCCAAATATCGTTTTACATGTCCCGACCCGGCATCTCTGCCGGAGACCCGCTATCTGATCTGTCCGAATTGCCATGAAACGCTTGCTCCGGCGGATATTGAAGCGTTTTCCACCTGTCCGTTCTGCAATACCCGGCTGGAGTACAGCAATGAACTGGAGGATTTTATTCTGGCTCCGCTGGTGTCTCAGTGGATGAAAGCGGCGAATGCGTCCGTACATTCCCGGTCCAATCTGCAATGAGCGGGGTGTTATGAGCCGTTTTGCCGTATTGATTCTTCTGACGGTTCCGCTGCTTCTTCCGGCGGAAGTGTTTTCGCTCTGGCCGTTTTCCGGGAACGGGTCGCCCGGACTGGAAGAGGCGGTGCAGTCCGCTCCGCTTTGGACCGAACAGGTGATTGTGAACGGGCGTTCCCTGGAACTCGGAGTATCGCTGAACCGGAATTCTCTGGATGTCTGTTACCGGAATCTGCGGAAACTTTACCCGGATGCGTCCTTTGCCCTCAATGCCAATTCCCTGCTGACGGAATTCAAACTGAAAAACGGCCTGCGTCGCCGTCTTTATCTGCTTTCGGTGGACGGAATCTATCCGGTGATTTCGTTCTCCATGGATCTTCCGCCGTCGGGTATGAAACCTGACGACTGGCCGGCTGAATTTCCGCTTCCGGCCGGCGCGACGCCGGTCATGACCATGCGTTTCCCGAAACGGGATGCCGTTTACGGTGCGTTTTCTTCCAAGTTTGACATTCCCCAGACTCTTCCCGGCCTTGCCGCTTCGCTGAAGTCGATGGGTTGGAGCAGCGTGTCCGGAGAACATCTTGACCCGATGAACGGAACGGGAGAGGTCTTTCTGAAGAACGATCCGCCGTCTCTGCTGATCATCGGTCTGACGCCGCGGAAAGACGGCGGCTGTTTCGGCTCTCTCTATCAGCGCAAAAACAAGTGACCGTCTGCGATACAGGATTTCCGGAGAGAACGGTTACGGATTCGTCAGCATTTTTTCGGCAAGCCTGATTCCGTCGATGGCGGCGGAGACGATTCCGCCTGCCATGCCGCTGCCTTCCCCGCCCAGATAGAGCCCGCGCATGGAGCTTTCCAGCGTTTCCGGATTCCGGAGAAAACGGACCGGACTTGACACCCGCGTTTCCATTCCGATCAGAAGTCCGTTGCGGACAAAACCCGGTGCAAGGCGGTCAAAACGGCGCAGAGCGTTCGCAAGCGCGGAACCGACCGGTTCGGGGATCAGATTGTCAAGCCGGGACTGACGCAATCCCAGACGGTAGCTTGAGCTTTGCGGAAGGCGTCCCGATCTGCATTCGAGGAAATCCCGCGCATTCTGAGCCGGTGCGGTATAGTTGCCGCCGCCTTTTTCAAACAGGCTTGCTTCCAGCCCGCGCAGAAATGCAAATGCGTCTGCCGGCGTTCTGAACGCAGTCGGAGCGATCGCGGAGACGATGGCGGAATTGGCGAATTGACCGCCGCGGGTGGATTCGCTCATACCGTTTGTGGAAAGTCTTCCCTCTTCACTGGCAGCGGGGATGATTTCTCCGCCCGGGCACATGCAGAATGTCGTTGCTCCCTGAACCGGTCCGTTCCCGTGCGTGGAAAACAGATATTCCGCCGCTCCGAGCGAGGGACACGGCTGTTCCATCCCGTATTGGGTCCGGTTGATGAACGATTGCGGGTGTTCAATCCGGCAGCCGATTTGAAAACCCTTCATGGCAAATTCGATCTGCCCGGTCAGCGATTCGATCAGAGAGCGTGCGCTGTGCCCGCAGGCGATCAGAGCGGCGGGGGCGTCAATGCGGGTGCCGTCGGTGAGATGAACGGCGCGGAACCGGGTATCGCCTTCGATCCGGACAACCTGCGAATCCCAGAGGAAGGTGCCGCCGAGGGAACGGACCCGTTCACGGATTGCCGCGATGATATCCGGCAGTCTGTCCGAACCGATATGCGGATGAGCATAATACAGGATTTCCTGCCGGGCTCCGGCGCGGACGAATTCATTCAGCACATACCTGCCGCGCGGGTCGCGCACCCGGGTGTAGAGCTTGCCGTCGGACCACGTTCCCGCTCCGCCTTCCCCGAATAGAAGATTGCTTTCCGGATTCAGTGTGCGGGAACAGAAAAACGTATCAATATCCTGTTTGCGGCGGACGACGTCGCGACCGCGTTCGATCACGACCGGCTCCGCTCCCGCTTCCGCGAGTACAAGCGCGGCAAAGAGTCCGGCGGGACCTGAACCGATTACAAGCGGATGTTTCAGTTTCGCTTTATTTTCCGGCAGGAGTGTCGGTTCCGCGCTTTCCGGGGGATCGACTTTGCGTTTCGGGGTGACGCCGTCGCGGATTTCCGCCGTGACCTGATAAAGAATCCTGACCTGCGGTTTCCTGCGGGCGTCGAGACTCCGCTTTACGATGCGGTAGCTGAGAATGTCTGTGGCGGCAACTCCGCAGGCGGTCGCGATATGCGGTGTGAGGACCTCGTCCGCATTGGCGGGGAGGGTACGGGCGTCAAGTTCAAAACGGATTCCGGCTTTCATGATTTATCTTTCCGGTGTGCGGAGCGGCGGAAGACCGTGTGCTTTCCGCAGGTTGCAGGCTTCTGTCCAAAGAGCAGGGTCGCGATACAGGAGTTTCGTGAGTCTGGTGGCGCTGATATCGAGCATCAGCGCCGTTTCTTTCAAATCGCAGCCGCGGGAGAAGAGCACATCAAGAATCTTCGCCGCAAAGAGCGGATAGGACGCATTGCTCATCGAGGTCGCGGGATCGCCGATCCGGAAGTCCGGATCAGCTGTCTTCCGGACCGTAAGCGCAACTTTCATCCGGAGGGCTTTCAACGCATACCGACGGTTTTCGTGCTGGCTCCGGCTCTCGGCGGAAGTTACCGTGATCCCGCTCGGCGTATGCGTCAGGCGCACCGCCGATGAGGTCTTGTTGACTTTCTGTCCACCGTTTCCGGAGGCTTTGTGAAAGTCCAGGCGACATTCCCGGATCAGCCGTTCATCGGAGGCTGTGAGCCACTTGTCCCGCATGGATCAATCTCCGTCTTCCTCTTTGGGACGGTCCACGCGGTAAGGCCGGATCCGCTGATTTTTTTTGCCTTTTCCTTTGCGTTTGTCGATTTTCGGGAAAACCAGTTCGCGGCGTTCGCGTTCCTTGAAGATGAGGCGGACGGGCATCCCGGAGAACGCAAACGCTTTGGTAATGTATTTTTCAAGATAGACTTTGTAGTTGTCCGGACAGAGTTTCGGGTCGTTGACGAACAGCTGGAAAGTCGGCGGCGGGTTGGCAGTCATGGTTCCGTAGTAGACTTTGAACGGCTTGGTTCCGATGACCTGCGGAGAGGTCTTTTCGAAAGCGTCCGTGACGACGCGGTTGACCATGGCGGTGGAGATCTTGACCGCCATCTGGGCGCGCAGTTCCGCGATTACCTGATAGAGTTCCTGGAAGTTGTAGCCCGTTTTCGCACAGATGAACACGACCGGCGCAAACGACATGTGCGGAAGCGTGTAACGGATTTCCGGCAGGACGTCTTTCATCCGCATTCCGGAACATTCATCCCATTTGTTGGAGACGATGACGACCGGTTTACCGGAATCCACGATCATGCGCGCGATGGTTTTATCCTGAGAAGTCGCACCTGTCTGCCGTGATTCGATTACAAAAAGAACGATATCGCAGCTGTTGAGGGTCTCTTCGGCGCGCATGGTGCTGTAGCGTTCGACGGCTCCGTCCACTTTGGAACGTTTTCTCAGGCCGGCGGTGTCAACGAGAAGTGCGGGAACCTGTTCGTCGCCGCAGTTGAGCGTGAATTCCACGTCGATGGCGTCGCGGGTGGTTCCGGCGACGTCGCTGACGATCACGCGTTCCTCGCCGATCAGTTTGTTGACGAGCGAGGATTTTCCGACGTTCGGGCGGCCGAGCACCGCGATTTTCAGGCGGGGCAGGGCACGTTCCGGCTCCACGGAACCGAAATCGCGGAGAGCTTCGCTCATCAGGGCGGGAATGCCGCGACGGTGAAGCGAGGAGACTTCAAACACCTGAGAAAAACCGAGACGGTCAAATTCATGGAGGTGGGGCGTTGCAATATCCCCGTCGACCTTGTTGATGACGAGAATGACCGGTTTTCCCGTGGAGCGGAGGCGCAGGGCGACTTCTTCGTCAAGTCCGGTCAGCCCGCTGGTTACGTCTACGACAAAAAAGATGATGTCGGCGTCGGCAATGGCGACTTCGACCTGTTTTTCAATCGACTGATCCCAGAAATCGACGCCGCGTTTTTCGCCTTTTCCCATGCCGAGCCCGCCGGTATCGACGAGCCGGAAGCGGCGTCCGTTGACGACTCCGGTCGTGGAGACACGGTCACGCGTCACGCCGCTGTCGAAATGCACGATGGCGTGGCGTTTTTTCAGAATGGAATTGAAAAGAGAGGATTTTCCGACGTTCGGGCGGCCGACAATCGCAATGGTCGGCAGGGAACCGGCGGTTCCGGGCTGTTGCTGTTCATTCATTGTCCGTATCCTTATGTTGTTTTGTGTTCCGGAAACCGTCCGCGACGGCAACGATCCATACAAGGATCAGAAGTCCGAAACAGACAAAAACGTTTACAAGCTCAATCCTGTATTCCGCTGTACTGCCGGGATTATCGAGCATTTCCCGGATCATGGCGAACAGCGGAGCCAGCGCAAACCAGACTCCCAGTCCGAAAAAGAGCAGGGCGAGCAGCAGGAAGATGCCGCCCGTGATCCATCTTCCGGAAACGAGCTGTCCCAACCCCGGCAGCGCCAGGTTCATGGCAAAGACAGCTCCTTTTCCGGGTTTTTTCTTCATTGTTCCTCAGCGAAGTTCAACGCCGAGACCGTGTTCCAGTCTGGCGCGGAGTTTTTCATGCGCTTTATTGACTTCATCATCGGTAAGCGTGCGTTCCCCGCTGCGGAACGTCAGCGAATACGCCATGCTCTTTTTGCCGTTCATCGACTCGTTGCTGAAAATGTCGAACAGCTGAACATCGACCAAATTCGGCACTTTGGAGCGTTTGATGAACGAAATGACCGTTTCGTTTTCCATGTCGGCGGGGGCGAGGAACGCCACGTCGCGCGAGGTGGACGGGAAGAGCGAGATCGGTTTGTAATAAACCGGTTTTTTCGATGCCGTCAACAGGTTGGAAAGCTGGAAGACCGCAATATACAGCGGTGTCTGGAGACGCATTCCTTTGACGAGTGACGCATGGATTCTGCCGAACACTCCTGCACGTTTGCCGTCAAGCACGAGTTCGGCGCATTCCCCTTTGGTGAAGCGCTTGTCGTCGCAGGGTCTGACGGTATAGTTCGGATTTCCGCGCTCTTCCAGAAAGGTTTCAATGAGTCCTTTGAGATCATAGAAATCATAGAGTTCGGAACGTTCCCCGGAGAACCGCTCCGGATGACGCTGTCCGGTGAGGGCGATGACGACTTCCTGACGTTCTTCCGGATATTTTTCCGGGTTTTTGCAGAAACAGTTGCCGATTTCAAACAGGGCAAGATTCGTGTTCTTGCGCGAGATGTTGCGTTTGACCGTCGCCAGCATTCCTCCGAGCAGGGAGGGACGCAGGATCGCAAGATCAAGGCTGATGGGGTTGATCGGCGCAACGAGGTCTTCTTTTGTGAAATCATAGTCGAGCAGAGCGGTTTTCTCGTCAATCATGCTGGTTCCGAGGCATTCGCAGAGTCCGGTGCTGACAAGAGCGTCGCGTACGGCGGCGACCGGAGCGAAGGTATCGGCGGAGAAATCCGCGCATTTGACGGCGTTGACCGGAACATCCGGTATCTTGTCGAGTCCGTGAATGCGGGCGACTTCTTCCGCGAGGTCGGCTTCCATTGTGACATCGGCACGATAGGTCGGCGGGATCACATAGCAGGATTCCGCGTTGACCGGTTCCACTTCCATTCCGAGTTTTGAGAAAATCGTGGAGATTTCAAGGTCGGCGACTTCCATTCCGAGCAGGCTGCGGATGCGTCCGTAGCGGCAGAGAATGCGCGGCTGCGGTTCCGCCGGAGCCGCAACGGAAACGAGGTCGGAAACCAGTTCCCCGCCGGCGAGTTCGAGAATCAGAGCGGCAGCCCGTGCGCTCGCTTTTTCCACCATGCCGGGGTCCGCGCCGCGTTCGTAGCGGTGGGAGGCGTCGGAGGAAAGGTTGAGTTTGGCGGAGGTCATGCGGACGCTGGTCTTATTGAAGTAAGCGGCTTCCAGGACAACGTCTCTGGTGGAGTCCAGGACACCGCTGTATTCCCCGCCCATCACGCCGGCGATCGCGACCGGTTTTTCCGCATCGGCAATGACGAGCATTTCAGGCGAGAGATCGTATTTTTTTCCGTCGAGCGCGGTGATGGATTCGTTTTCCCCGGCGCGGCGTACAACGATCCTGCCCTCTTTGAGCAGGGAACGGTCGAATACATGCAGCGGCAGGCCGAGTTCCATCATCACATAGTTGGTGATGTCCACAATGTTGTTGATCGGGCGTATGCCGATGGCTTCCAGGCGTTTCCGCATCCATTCCGGGCTCTCGCCGACCGTGACGCCGCGAATGACTCTGGCGGTGTATTTCGGGCAGAGGTCCGCCGCTTCAACGGTGACGAGACTGGAAAAATCTTCGGTGACATTTGCCGCCGGAAGGTCGGCGGCGGGAAAGCGGAGCTCTCCGCCCTGAAGCGCATAAACGTCGCGCGCCACGCCCCAGTGGGACAGCCAGTCGGGACGGTTCTGCGTCAGTTCAAGTGAATAGACCGTGTCGCCTTTGAACATGTCGGCGACGGATTGACCGAGCGGCGTGTCAGGGGGGAGGATCATCAGACCGTCGTGTTCGTTGCTGAGTCCGAGCTCTCTTGCACTGCACATCATGCCGAACGATTCGACTCCGCGCAGTTTGCCTTTGCCGATGGTGAAATCCTTGCCGCCGTCGGGATCTTTGAACGTTGTGCCGATGGTGGCGAGCGGAACGATGTTTCCCGCATCGCAGTTCGGGGCTCCGCAGACGATCTGGAGCGGTTCGCCCGTACCGGGATCGACTTTGCAGATCGAAAGATGATCGGAGTTCGGATGTTTCTCCCGCGAGAGGATTTTTGCGGTGACAACGCCCTGCGGCACGGTTGCGGTCGAGATGATCTCTTCCACTTCGAGCCCTGCGCGGGTCAGTGTTGCGGCAAGTTCCTCCGGCGTGGAGTTCAGCGTGATATGATCGGAAAGCCAGTTGAGTGAAATTTTCATTTGAATGGTCCTTTCAGACGGAGATTAGAACTGCTCAAGAAAGCGGACGTCGTTTTCGGAGAAGAGACGGAGGTCCTCAATGCGGTGCTTGATCATCGTGAGGCGTTCAATGCCCATACCGAATGCGAATCCCTGACAGGTTTCGGGATCGTAGCCGACGTTCTTCAGCACGTTCGGGTTGACCATTCCGGCGCCGACGCATTCGATCCAGCCGGAGTTTTTGCAGACTTTGCAGCCTTTTCCGCCGCACATCACGCAGGTGAAATCGCATTCCACACTGGGTTCTGTGAACGGGAAGAAGCTCGGACGCATACGGACTTTGACGCCTTCTCCGAAAAATTCGGCGGCAAATGCCATCAGCGTACTTTTGAGGTCGGCGAGCGAAACGTCCGTGTCAATGTAAAGTCCCTCGATCTGGTGGAAGTAAACGCCGTGGGTCGCGTCCGGAGTATCGCGGCGGTAACAGCGGCCGGGAGCGACGATGCGGACCGGCGGTTTCTGTCCGAGCATGGTGCGGATCTGGACGGGAGAGGTGTGGGAACGCATAATGCGCCCGTCCTCAAAATAGAATGTGTCGACCATGCTCCGGGATGGATGATCGGCTGGAGCGTTGAGTGCGTCGAAGTTGTTGAAAACGGTTTCGATCTCCGGTCCGCCCGTGGCAATGAAGCCCATGCGGCGGAAGATGTTGCAGCATTCGTCAAAGGTCTGACAGACGGGATGCTTGCGCCCGGCGTGCCATTTGCGTCCCGGCAGAGTGACGTCGATTTTTTCCGCGGAGCTTTCCGCCGCGGAATCGGCGATGCGGTTTTTGGCTTCTTCCAGTTTGGCAAGCAGGGTCTGCTTTGCTTCGTTGAACGCTTTTCCGGCAACGGGTTTCTGTTCAGGCGGGACTTTCCCCATCATGGGGCCGAGGGCGGTGAATGCGCCGTTGCGGCCGATGGTTTTCGCACGGACGGCTTCGACGTCGTTTTCACTTTTTGCGGATGCGAGAGCGGCTTCCGCTTCTTTGACGATGGTTTGGATTTGATCCAGCAGTTCCATAAGAAATGTCCTTGATTTTAGTTCGGCTGATTTCAGAAGCATTGCGAAAGTGCTTTTGAAAGCAGCCGGAGAAACAAAAAAGCGCGGAACTCTCCTGGAAAGAGCCCGCGCAGGGTGTCCGATCGGTCAGACGTTTGTTCAGCAGGCTGCTTTGGCTTTTTCGACCAGAGCAGTAAATGCCGCGGCGTCATTGACGGCAAGATCGGCAAGGACTTTACGATTCAGCGTGATTCCGGCTTTTTTGAGGCCGTTGATGAATTTGCTGTAGTTGAGTCCCTGCTGACGGCAGGCCGCATTGATACGGATGGTCCAAAGACCTCTGTACTGACGCTTTTTCTGTTTGCGTCCGACGTATGCATGGGCATCGGCTTTGTCGATCGCATCATAAACGGTACGGATGCGCTTGGAACTCGCTCCGTAAAAACCTTTGGCGCGATCCAACGCTCTGTTACGGCGTTTTCTGGAAGGTACTGCACATGTAACTCTCATGATATATCTCCGTTTCTCTGGTTAGACTCAGCCGTAGGGCAGAGCTTTCTTGATACGCTGATCCATGCAGGGCTGAAGAACGCCGTCTTTTCTCATCTGACGTTTCTTCTTTCCGCCTTTGCCGGTCATGAGGTGACGACGGCCCGGCTTCGTGTAAGTGTACTTGCCGGTACCGGTGCGCTTGACGCGCTTTGCAATACTTTTTCTTGTTTTCAGCTTTGGCATCGTTTGGCTCCTTTCAGAGTGTTTGTTTTGCTCCGTAACGGCAGACGCCAATCAGCCGTTTCCGGAGGGTTGCGTTTACTTGACTGGACTGTAAGAAACGCAAATGTTTCTACCAAGAAGCTTTCCGGGGGCGTCCAGCACGCCTTTATCCTTCAAACTTTCAGTTATTTTATCGACAAGCTCGAAGCCTTTTTCCGGGTGCGCCATTTCGCGCCCCTTGAACATGATGGTGACTTTGAGCTTGCTGCCTTCCTGAAGAAATTCGACTCCGTGCGCAATCTTGAATTCATAGTCGTGGGTATCAATGTTCAGACGGAACTTGATTTCCTTGACCTTCTGCGCCTGGTTGTGCTTCTTCTGGTCTTTCAGTTTTTTCTTCTGCTCGTAACAGAGCTTTCCGAAATCCATGATACGGCATACCGGGGGATTGCTTCCCTCGGCGACCATGACCAGATCAAGCCCCGCATCCTTTGCCTTCTGGCAGGCCGGACCCAATTTCAGCACGCCCAACTGTTCCCCTTCGGGACCAATCACGAGCAGATCCGCGTCTGAATACGCGCGGTCATTATATTTCAACAGCTTAGCAATAGGAGTACCCTCCCTTTCGTTTTTTATCTTCTTCGATCTGAGTAATATAGCACGTCAAATCTTATTGTCAACATCTTCCTGAAGTTTTTTCACAAGAGTGTTGAAATCCATCACGCCGAGCTGATCTTCGCGGCGGGAGCGGACGGCAAACCCGTTCGATTCCATTTCCTTGTCGCCGACGACCGCCATGTACGGGACGCGCAGGTTCCGGGCATCCTTGATTTTGGCGCCCATACTGCCGGCGCGGGTGTCGCAGTCGACCCGGAATCCGAGTTTTTTCAGCTTGTCTTTTGCCGCGAGACAGTATTCGTTGTGACGTTCGTTGACGGGGATCAGGCGCAGCTGTTCCGGAGCAAGCCACATCGGGAAGACTCCGGCGTAGTGTTCCACCAGAATGCCGAAGAAGCGCTCCAGAGAACCGAACAGCGCGCGGTGAACCATGTACGGCTGATGACGCTGTCCGTCTTCTCCCACATACTGAAGGTTGAACCGTTCCGGCAGATTGAAGTCGAACTGAATTGTGGAGGTCTGCCACTCGCGGCCGATCGCATCCTTGATCTTGAGGTCGATTTTCGGTCCGTAGAATGCTCCGCCGCCTTCATCGACTTCGTATTCAAGCCCGCATTTTTCAATCGCCTGGACAAGCGACTTCTGAGCCTGTTCCCAACGGGCGGGATCGCCGACCGCTTTTGCGGGTTTCGTCGACAGATAGGCTTTGATTTCCTTGAACTGGAAAGTCTTCCAGATGTAGAGACAGAAGTCGAGAACTTCCATGATCTCGCTTTCAATCTGTTCCGGCGTGCAGATGATGTGTGCATCGTCCTGAGTAAAGCCGCGGACGCGCATGAGTCCGTGGAGCACTCCGCTCTTCTCATAGCGGTAGACTGTTCCGAGTTCCGCCCAGCGACAGGGCAGTTCGCGGTACGAACGGGTACGGCTTTTGTAAATTTCAATATGGAACGGACAGTTCATCGGTTTGACGTAATAGTCGAAGCCGTCAATATCCATATTGGAATACATGCTTTCCTTATAGAAAGAGAGGTGTCCGCTGGTTTCCCACAGTTCGGAGCGGCCGATGTGCGGAGTATAGAGCAGATCATAACCGTGCGTCGTATGCTGGGCGCGCCAGAACGTTTCGATGATGTTGCGGATGAGCGCGCCGCGCGGATGCCACAGAACGAGTCCGGGACCGACCGTTTCGGAGATGCTGAACAGATCCAGCTCCTTGCCGAGTTTGCGATGGTCGCGCTTTTTGGCTTCTTCAATGCGCTGGAGATACTCTTTCAGTTCCTGTTTCGAGGGGAAAGCGATACCGTAAATGCGCTGGAGCATCGGATTGGTTTCCTTCCCGCGGTAATAGGAGCCGGCAACGGAAACCAGTTTGAATGCGCCGATCTGAGAGGTGCGTTCCACATGCGGACCGCGGCAGAGGTCGACGAAGTCGCCGCATTTGTACATGGTGATGACGCCGTCTTCGGGAATATCCGCGAGACGTTCCAGTTTATATTTCTGATCCGCGAGCATTTTTTTCGCTTCGTCGCGGGAGACTTCGATGCGTTCAAACGGATAGTCCGCCTTGACGATTTCCGCCATTTTTTCTTCGATGGCGGGAAGTTCTTCGACCTTCAAGTGTTCCGGAAGATCGAAATCATAGTAGAAGCCGTCTTCCGTACTGGGGCCGATATCGAACTTGGCTTCCGGATAAAGCTGTTTGACCGCCGCCGCCATCACATGCGAGGCGCTGTGGCGGATCGTTTCAACTGGAAACTGCATAGTTGTGTCCTTTCTTTTCCAATAATTTTATCATCCTGTTAATATATAGCTGTTTTGCAAAGTAGCAAGCCGTTTTGAGAAGATTATGGTTTGTATTTTTAATTTTCCGTTATTTCCTGCGGAGCGATCCGCTCTGTTTCCCGGCTGAGGGCTTCCCGGTTTTCCGGAGTGTTCCGATAATGTTTCCGGTAATCCCGCGGGGAGATGCCGAGGTGGTGTTTGAAAAAGCGCGAAAAATAGAATTCGTTGCAGAATTTCAGTTCCAATGCCGTTTCGCGGATCGTCATATCGGTGCCGGAAAGCAGACGTGTTGCACGCGACACCAGCAGGCGGTTGAAAAAGTGTTTCGGGGAGAATCCCGTGTCGTAAATGAATTTTTTGATGAACGTCTCCTTGTTCATCCGCATGATCTCCGCCATCCGGGCAACGTCGATTCCTGCGTGGCAATTCCGGAGCAGGTGATCGAACAGCGGTGCGTAGCGGGAATAACCGGAGAGCAGAGTATCCACCGGGATCCGGGCGGCGTCCAGGGCACGGGCGGCGGCATTCCAGCAAAGCATCTGCATGGTTGCCGTCATCCGCAGACGGTCGGGCGGTGCGAGCATCCGGCGGATCATGCCGATCTGTCCCGTGCCGGTTGCATGCCAGAGATCCGGCAGACGCATCAGCAGATCGACCCCGTAGTAAAATTCCAGCCCGAAATGAATGGAGAGATGAAGCATGCTCCCGTTCTGGTCATGGGTGATTTCGTGAAATGCGGGGATCAGCACCACGGTGCCCGGAAGAAGCGGTACCGTTTCTTTTCCGTCCTGAAACGTGCTGTTGCCATCGCTTTCCAGAACACACACCAGACGGTTGTTCGTGAGGCGGCTCTTCCATCTGCCGGGGTTGTAGCCGTAGAAAAACTCCCGGAATTGCAGATTCAACTGATCGCAGAACGGCCGTATGCCGTATTCTTGAAAATGGGACATCGTCATTGCCGTGCTCTCCCTGTTTTGTCCGGAATATACATTGCCTGCATCTGAAAAACAAGAGATTTATACTTGAAAAGATATGTTTTTCTCCATTTTGTGCATTCTTTTTCTGCGATATGGGGTGTATTGTATCATAGAAACAGCAAAGTCAGATTCAGGAGGCGGATATGTGCAACAGATTTGAACAGGTGCGCGGAGCGTTGGAAACTCAATATCAGCATTTGCAGCCGGAAGACGGACTTGAGTATCCGGAGCTGGAACGCAAAGTACAGGCGTATTACAGGGAAAACAGACAGCGTCCGCTGATTCTGGTGCGGGCGGAACTGTTCGGCATCATCCTGCGGGAGGGACGGATTGCGATCGTACCGGAGGACCGGTTTGCCGATTATCTGGAGGGACGCGGTCTTTTGAGCGGAGTCCAGAGAATGATCGGCAACGAGGTGCGGCGGTCCATGCCGGCGGAAACGATGGACCGGGTGCGGGAATATTCGGAAACCGGAACATTTACCGCGCAGCTTGATCTCAGCCATACGATTCCGGACTGGGAGAGCGTGCTGTCTCTTGGTGCCGCCGGATTGCGGGACCGGGCGCTTCGTGCGCTGAAATCCGCACGGAATGAGGAACAGGAGAACTTCTATACCGCGGCGGCGAATGCGTTTGAATCCGTATGCGGACTGATCCGCCGTTTTGCCGCTCTGGCGGAAAAACGGGGAGCCGTTCCGATGGCGGCATCTCTGCGGGCGCTTGCGGAACGCCCGCCTGAAACGCTGTATGAAGCGCTTCAGCTTGCGTTGATTTATGATACCTGTCAGGAGACCGAAGGGGAACCGTTGCGGTCGCAGGGAATCTTCGACCGTCTGTTCATCCGTTTCTACCGGCACGATCTGGAATGCGGAATCCTGACGCGGGAGCAGGCGAAAGAACTGTTGAAATTTTTCTGGACAAAATTTTATGCGCAGATGCACCCGAACGGCAAAAATTTCTGCTTTGGCGGACTTGCGGAGCCGGGAGTCGACTGCTGCAACGAGTTGACGGAACTGTGTTTTGAAATTCATCAGGAATTGAACCGGATCAATCCGAAACTCTCGTTCCGGGTTCACCGGAATACGCCGGACCGTATGCTCCGGCAGGTGGCGGAGTGCATACGGTCCGGACGGACGGCGGTTGTATTCAGCAATGATGATGTTGCCTTTGACATGTTCCGCCGTCGCGGTAAAACGGAACAGGATTGCTATAACTACATTCTGATCGGCTGTTACGAACCTGCCGTTCAGGGGCTGGAAATGTGCTGTTCGATGGCGGCATGGGGAAATCTTGTCAAGCCGTTGGAAGCCGTGTTCAACAACGGCTGTACGTTTGACGGTGTCCGTATCGGACCCGAATGTCCGCTCCCGCCGGATTATGCCGGTGTGGAGGCGGAATATCTGCGCCAGCTGGGGCATGTGCTGACGGTCACGATGGAGGATACGAAAGCATTCGAGCGGACATGGGCGCGGATCAATCCGTCGCCACTGTTGTCCGGAACGATGGCTGCCTGTATCGAGTCGGGACGCGATGTTTCCAATGCCGGAACGCGCTACAATTCGAGCGGCGTCATGTGCGCCGGGCTCGGAACGGTCGTCGATTCGCTTGCCGCCGTGAAAATGCTGGTCGAGGAACGGCGTCTCTGCACGACCGGAGAACTCCGCCGTGCGCTGAAAGCGGATTGGAAAGGTTTTGAGCCGTTACGGCTTCAGGCATTGAAGCGGGCTCCGAAATGGGGAAACGGCCTGCCGGAAACCGATGCGATCGGGCGGCGTGTCATGGATTTTGTGACACGGAAGATCAACAATACACCGAATGCCCGCGGCGGAACGTTTCAGACCGGATTGTGGTCCATTGACCGTAATTTCACTTTGGGACGCCAGACTGCCGCCACCCCGGACGGCCGCCGTGCCGGAGATCCGCTGAGCCGCAATACGGGCGGCTCTATCGGCATGGAAAAACGCGGAGTGATTGCCCTGATGAATTCGGTATCGTCGCTTGACCTTGCGGAGTGTCCGGACGGGGCGGTGCTTGACGTGATGCTTCATCCAAGCGCTGTTTCCGGCCCGGACGGCGCGGAGGTGATCGCCGGACTCATTCGCGGCTATTTTGCTTCCGGGGGGCTGATGGTGCAGTTCAACATCCTCAATGCGGAGGAGCTGAAACGGGCGCAGAAAGAGCCGGAGAACTATGAGGATGTTCAGGTGCGCGTCTGCGGCTGGAACAGTAAATTCGTCAATCTGTCGGCGGAGGAACAGCTGGCGTTCATCATGCAGGCGGAGGCACGGCAATGACAGCGGCGCGGATTGTGGATGTTAAACATTTTGCGGTTCATGACGGCCCCGGCATCCGTTCGACGGTTTTTCTGAAAGGCTGTCCGCTCCGCTGTCTGTGGTGTCATAATCCGGAAAGTGTGCGGCAGGAACCGGAGCTTGCGGTGCTTTCCTCCAAATGTGTGCGGTGCGGGGCGTGCGCGTCTGTCTGTCCGTGCCACCGGATTGAAAATGGCGTTCATCGTCTTGACCGCAGACTTTGCAGGGGATGCGGAACGTGTCTGGAAGCCTGTCTGCACGATGCGCTGGTGCTCTATGGGCGCCGGGTGACGCCGGAGGAGATTTGCCGGGAAGTGCTTGCCGACCGGATTTTTTACAGGGAGAGCGGCGGCGGAGTTACGGTTTCCGGCGGAGAGCCCCTGCTGCAGGCGGAGTTCTGCGCGGAGCTGTTTTCCCGGCTGCGGGGGGAGGGGATTCATTGTGCCGTTGACACCTGCGGCGAAATTCCGTGGGAGGCTTTTGAAACGGTACTTCCCCGGACGGACCTGTTTCTGTATGATCTGAAACAGATGGATCCGGAAAAACACCGGAGATGCACGGGTGTTTCCAATCAACGGATTCTGGCAAACTTGCAGAGCCTTTCGGAAACGGGAAAACCGGTTGAAATCCGTATGCCGGTTGTTCCGGGATTCAACGATGCGGAGGCTGATTTCGCCGCGGCGGGAACGTTTCTTTCCGGATTGCGGAATATTCGCGGAGTCCGTCTCCTGGCATATCACTCCTTTGCCCGGTCCAAATACGACTCGGTCGGCCATGCGGATACGATGCCGGAGGTGGAAACGCCGTCCGACAGGCATCTCCGGCATCTCGCGGAGATCCTGCGCGGGTACGGCGTCGCGGTGCTCAGCTGTTGAGTTTGGCGAGCATGTCGATGTAAAGGGTGGCGCTCCAGCCGTAGTCATGGAATACCTGATGATACGGGCTGATTTCCGGAGCGCATTTGCCTTTGCGCAGGAGTTCCGGGGGATCGCATTCGCCGCGGTCGTCATAGAACTCAAAGAACGTTCCGTATTTCAGATAGAATTTTTCTTCTTCCGCAACGGTTTCCGCGAGCAGTTTGCGAGCCTCTTCCGGCATTCCGTTCCGTTCGAGACCGAATGCGATCAGATAGTTGATGTTGACCCAGACGGGGCCGCGCCACATGTCTTTCTGATATGCGGCTTCACAGGTCCGGCTGATCGACGGGACCCGGAACCGGGTGGCGAATGCCGCCGGATCGTTGAGGTTCGCCAACAGAGCCGCCGCCTGTTCCGGAGACGGAGCGCCGCAGATCAGCGGGAGAAATCCGGACGAGGCGGCGATACCGGTTTGTCTGCCGGTGTGGACGTCGCGATCCATGTAAATCCCGGCTTCCCCGTTCCACAGCAGTTCGTTGATCAGCCGGTTCAGCCGCTCGTGGCGGGCGTTCCAGCAGGCTTCTTTTTCCGGCAGCCCCAGTTCCCGTGCAAAATGCGCCATGCACTCGCATTCGAGCGAAAGGAAGGCATTGAAATCGGGAGCGTCAAGTTCGGTCGCGGAATCGAAACGGGGGGAATTGTCCATGCCGCTTTCGCCGCTCCGGCAGGTCGGAGAGACTTCGATGTTCCACTCGACAAGACCCAGCCCGTCGGTATCGCGGTTGCGCATGATCCATTCCAGATACCTTTCTAGTTTCGGGAACGCCGCGCGCAGATAGTCGGGATCCGGCGACATGTTCAGCAGTTCGCTGATTCCGAACGCCAGAACAGGCGGCTGGGTGATCCGGGAGGTGTAAACGGGTCCCATCATGTGCGGGATCAAACCGTCGGGCTGCTGCTGGTCAAGGACCGCGGAGAGCGTTTCTTTGGCGAGC
Organism: uncultured bacterium; assembly: GCA_900548385.1. GTDB lineage: Bacteria > Verrucomicrobiota > Lentisphaeria > Victivallales > UBA1829 > UBA1829. Next base: position 44,973 of record URKJ01000028.1, read on the forward strand.
GGGAGATCAAAATGACGCAGTCCGAGCGCATGAAATACGCTGTCCCAGAGCCACATATGCCGATGCGGCCAGCGGTCGGGAGTGGTCCAACGGCGGGTCAGTTTCCCCTCCGGCGTGCAGATCTGCCCCTTGAGCTGGGAATAGGCTTTGGCGAGCGTGCGGAGAGAATTTTCCGATGTCACTCCGAAGTCGGGCAGAGAGGCGAAGAACTGTTTCCGTTTTGCGATCAGGGAGGAAATATCCGTGCGGATCAGCTCCGGTTTGAAACAGGCTTTCGTTCCGATCAGGATTCTGGATCCCTCCTGCCGGCACATGATCTCTTCCGGCAGGGAAACGGAAATGCCGTCGCCTTCCAGCAGAAAATGACAGGCATCGGGAAAGACGGCTTTTACGGTTTCGCTTTCGATCAGGTCGGAGGTCAGAAACAGATCGGCCGGAACGGTATTGCCCAGTTGGATCGTGCCGCTGCCGGCCGGCTGTCTCAAAATGAGTCCGAACGTATCGGCAGTGGAGAAGACGAGACCGTTGTGAAAGTCGGTCGCTCCGTCAAGACCGGAAAAGGCGAGAAGCTGTCCTTTTCCCCAGATGTTCAGTTTTTTTTCAATTTTCATGATGATCTTTCTTGCAAGTTATTTCATTTGCTATACATTATACCATGTAATTGCCGAAACGGCAATATTGAAAAACGGAAAAAATATCAGACATCCTGACAAACATATAAGGAATCCTGACAATGCCGAAGATTTGCGGGAAAATTCGTAATGTCACGATCGCCCTTCCGGAAGGGTTCGCGCTGTTCGGGCAGAATGTGGATGATTATCCGCGCCATCACTTCAATTATCCGGTTTTCAGTCATCCAGCGGATAAATGGGGACTACAAGTCCGGTTTGCCGGAGTGGACGAGTACATCTACGGCTGTTGGCGGGAGCGCAGAAATTCCGACACGTTCGCTTTGGAATTCGTTCAGGAGGGGGAGTTCGAATATATTGAAAACGGACGCCGGTTTGAATGTCAGCCGGGCGATCTGTTCATCGTGCATCCCGGAAGCGACACCCGCATGAGCTCGCTCACGGAATACGGCAGAAAGCTCACGATTTCCATGACGGGGACTTCGCTTCTGCCGATTCTGAATTCGTTGAATCTGATGCAGATTTCCATGTTCCATGTCCGCAAGGAGGAGTATATCCGCGGTCTGTTTCTGGAGCTGTTCACGCTGCTGGAAAAGAAGCCGGAAGGCTTCCCGAACGAGGCGTCGATTCTTTGCTACCGCATTCTGCTGGAATTGTCGTCCGATCATGAATATACCGAATATCCGGAACTTCTGAGCCGGATTCTCAATTACATGGCGGAGCGTTTCAATACGTCGATTTCGATCAGTGCGCTTTGCCAGGAATTCAAGATCAGTTCCGGGACGGTTTACCGTCTGTTCCGGACTTATCTGAAGAGTTCGCCGATAGACTATCTGATCGGCGAGCGGATGAAAATTGCCCGTTCTCTTCTTCTGGAGAGCAATACGCCGATCAAGGATATTGCGTTTCAGGTCGGATATGAAAACCAGCTTTATTTTTCATCGGAGTTCCGCCGCATCTGTGGAAGTTCGCCCCGCGATTTCCGTAAAAAGGGAATGCAGCTGTAAGACTCATTCCATCGCGGTTGACAGCTTTTCCAGATTCTCTGCGCGTTTTCCCCGCATCTGGCGGACCAGGGCGGAGAGAGCCGGATCATGCAGTGCCGCCGGGGTGCGGCCGGGGTCTTTCATATAAGCGAGGACCTCATGCAGGTCCATCCGCTCTTTCCGTGCCTTGCCCCCGGAGTATGGCGTGGACAGAATGGTTTTCAGCGAGATTTTCCGGGGCGGATAGCAATCCAGCGTTTCCCGGAACAGAATGATTTTTCTGCCGTTTTCGTATGCCTGCAGATCCGAGGCGAAACCGGAACGGAATGTTTGCAGCTCCGCCGGAGTGAAAGAAAACTTTGTTTTCATGTCATGAAACAGTTTCAACCGCATGGCTTCGACGGAGGACGCTGTGAAATCGGATGGCTGATCGGGCATGCTGCGGATGAAATTCCGCACGTTCTGCAGAAGAGTCCAGTAACGGAGCGCGGCGGTTCTGTCTCCTTGAGCGATTGCGAGTTCCGCCCGGAGCATGTGGAGACGCGCCCAGTTCAGAAACACGTTGCGTTCGTTCATCGTGGGACGGTTGCTGCCGGCATGGATGCCAAGCGCGGGCAGCGCGGACCATTCGTCGATTTTCCGGAGGAGGGAGGCATGACCGGCGAACAGCTGTTCCAATTCTGCGGAAGAAGACGGGGAGACCATGACCTGATCCAGTCCGGACGGCAGGCACAGTGTCAGGTCCGGGAACTGCTCAAACAGATTGTCGCCCGGTTCCGGATTCCGGATCAGCCGGTCGAATTCCGGAGCCGTGACCGGACAGCGCTTCCGGTACAGCCGGTCCAGTTCTTCCGCATTATACGAACGAACTCCGGCCTGTCCGGCGATTTCCCGCTGCAGAGCCGCCGTCATCCGGTCCGACTGTATGGCTGTACTCAGCTGTATGCCGTAAAGAAAGAACAGCAGCGACAGCAGGAGGATGGAAAGACCGGGGGAGCCCGCCTCCTGCCGGGAGACCGCGGAGTCGCGGATGCTCAGATACAAGGTCCGGCAGAGCAGAAGCCCGAACAATATCTGTATTGCGGTGAGATCCGGCAGAATCATGCCGCAGATGCCGAGGAGGATCAGGGCGGTCAGAAGTATGGAGGAAAGGCGGACGTATTTTCCCGCGCTTTCCGTCAGGGCGCCGCGCATCCGTGCCGGCTCAAGGATTCCGGCAATGAGCCAAAAGAGGTTGAATACGGGAACCGCCAACGGAACCATGCGCCAGACCGCCGCGGTTTTCCCCGGTGTAATCCTCTGCAGCAGCGGCCATACGCAGAACATCAGCGATGCCGACGCATAAAGATGTACGGCAGACAGAATGCCGTAAACGGTCCATCGGAACCGCAGGAAGATTTCCTGTCCGGGAACTACGAGTGCGGCGGTATTCCACAACGTGTACAGAATGAGCGGGAGCAGAAACAGCAGGGAGATGCCGTTCATTCCTGCGGAAAGCGGGCGTTTCGGAAACAGAATATTCAACATGGCGGCTCCTTGATCGTTGCGATAGTGGAAATATAGAGCGGCCTGTTTTCTTTTTCAACCGCCGGATGTTATTCTTTTCACAAAAATCGGCAGGATTTTTCCCGTCCGCCGGGTTGCTTTTTTCCGGAATCCGCGTATAATTTCAGAAAAGGACGAGGTCTATGAAACGGAAAAATGAAATCAGCCTGATCAATTTCAAAGAGATTGCGCGGGAGCTCCGTGTGAGCGTCATGACGATTTACCGGGTGCTCAATAACGAGCCGTCGGTGCGTCCGGCTACGCGGGAACGGGTCGTGGAGGCCCTGAACCGGTACGGATATTATGCTCACAAGCCGAGTCGCGGTATCCGGATCATCTTCGATTTCTGTGATCATGCATATCTCCAGCATTACGGAATGCAGCTGATGCAGCGTCTTTCCCATCATGATTTTTCCTGTATTGCGACGGATCACCGCCGGGGACCTGCAAAGTTTTTTGATGCGGCGGCGGAAAGCGATATTGTCGTGTATTGTTCCGTTCCGGAAAATGAGACCGTTCGCCGGACTCTGGAGTGCAATCCGTCGATTTATCAGATTGCGATTTACACGAAATGCGATGCGGATATCATCATCTCTTCCGATAATATTCTGGGCGGGGCGATGGCGGCGCGGCATCTGCATGAATTCGGGCACTCCCATATCGCCGTTCATCTGAGCGAGTCGCATCCGACGCGCTTCGACCGCTACAACAGTTTTTTCGCCGAACTGCACAACCTTGATCCGGAATGCCGCATCGACAACGTGGAAGCGCGGAGAGGGGAGACCATGCTTGATGTGTTCGGGCGTTATTTTGCCTCCGTCGACCGTCTTCCGACGGCGGTTTTCTTCCTCGCCGGAGAATACAGTCAGAATTTTTACCGGGCATTCCTGCACAATGACAGAGAGGGTCGTTTCCGGGAGCTTTCCGTCATGAGCTACGACCGTCCGGGAGACGTGATTCCCGAACAGCCCGGAGCCGTGGAATTCGACCGCATTGAGTTTCTTCCGCAGGATATTCTGGACTGGACGGAATTTTATATCATCAACCGCCCGATGATGAAGCACCGGACAACGGTGCACACCAGTATCAAACCGACTCTGAAGATTGCAGGGTCCGTGAGAAATATCCGATGAATTCCGACCGTTCCGTTCCAACCGTCCGTTCCGCAGAGCGGCTTGCGGTTTTTTCTTCCTGCTGCGGTTTTCCCGGAGAAGTGGTGCTGACGGACAGCGCCGTTGTTATCCTGTTTGCAGGAATGCTTGGTGCGGGAGATATGCTGTCGCTGCTGACAACGTCGTTTCTGCCGTTTTTCAACGGGCTCTGCATGATTCCGATGGCGTATCTGGTGATGCGGTTCGGGCATCGTGCATTTATTCTCCGTGTGCTGGTTTTTGCTTCGGCGATGTATTTTCTTGCCGCTTCCGCTCCGTGGTTCGGCAGGGCGGGGATCGCTGTCCTGACCGGCAGTATTATTCTGTTTGCTCTTGGAGTTACCGGATTTGTGTCGGGGTGGTATCCGATGCTTGATACGTTTCTGACCAGGGAGTCCCGGACGCAGTTTTTCAGCCGTATGCGGTTTTGCCATCAGTTGGCATCTGTCGTGTTTCTGCTGGTTTCCGGTATGCTGCTCGGAGCGGAGCCGCCCGTCTGGAAATTGCAGCTGATCCTGTTCGCGGCTGCACTGCTGTTCTGCGGACGCGGCATCTGCATCGCCCGGATTCCGGAGTTTCCCGCCCGTCTGCCGGAGCGGACCGGATTCCGGGAGGGATTGTTGACGGCAGTCGGCAACAAGGGGCTGACTGGATTCACGCTGTACCTTTTCATGCTGAACATCTCCACATTCGGCACCGTTCCGCTGACGATCCTTTATTTGAAAAAAGGTTTGAATATACCGGACAACATCGTGGTGTTTCTGTCGGCGGCGTCGTTGACGGGGATGCTGTTCGGGTATCTGGGGATCGGCTGGGTTGTGAAGACGCTCGGACTGCGGAGAACGTTTCCGGTGTTTCATCTGCTTTATTTCCTGCTGAGCTGTCCGTTATGGTTCATCCGGGATGGCGGAGTGGTTGCTCTGTGCGTGACCGGAGGGATTCTGACCGCATACAGTTTTCTGCTTGCAGGCAGTTCGATCCTTGCATCCGCCGAAATGATGGAACTGGCAACTCCGGGAAACAAGGTGATGGCGATGGCGTTCAGCGGCACGTTTTCCTACGGGGCGACCGGACTCGCCCGTGCCGTGCCGTCGCTTCTGCTCGGATCGGGAATGCTGTCCGCCGGATGGAATTTTGCCGGATGGTCCGTCAGCCGCTGGCAGAGTCTGTTTCTGCTGATCTCATGTGCGATTCTGTTTTCCGCCCTGTTTCTGATTCTTGTTCCGGCAGTCTTTCCCCGCGGGGAGTATCAATATCATCAATATAAAAAGGAGAGGTAAACGATGACGACAGCAAGTTCTGCGGAGCAGTTCGCCGGGTTCACGCACGGAATGGGGATCGGCGGGTGGCTGACCAATTACAAACGGTTCAATGTGCTGCCGTACCGGTGGAAATTTCCGTTGACGGTCGGCGATTTTGAACATTTCGACTCTTACATCACGGAGGCGGATGTTGCCCGTATTGCATCTTACGGCATGGATCACATCCGGCTCGGGTTCGACCAGATTGTGCTGGAGGAATCGCCGTACCGGTATCGGGACCGCATTTTTGCGCGGATCGCGGATTTTGTCGGCTGGTGTGAAAAGTACGGATTGAATGTCGTGTTGAATCTGCACAAAGCGGTTGGAAATTACTGCGATATTTCAGAACCGGTGTCTCTGCTGGACGATGCGGAGCTGAAAGAACGTTTCATCGCGCTCTGGGTGGAGTTTGAACGGCGGTTCCACGACCGTCCCGCCGTTGCGTTTGAGCTGATGAACGAAGTCCGCAACGTCGATCCGGAACTCTGGAACGAACTTGCGGAGCGGACGGTCAAGGCTTTGCGCGAACTCAATCCGTCGCGGAAGATCATTGTCGGAAGTACCTGCTGGAACAGCCCGCACACTCTGAAAGACCTGCGTCTGTTTGACGATGCGAATATCATTTACACGTTTCATACCTATACCCCGTTTGAGTTCACTCATCAGAGGGGAGTTCTTCAGGCTCCGCCGCTGTTTTACAACCGGAATATGGAATATCCTGCCGGTATCGGCAAATACCGGGAGTACCGGGAAACGGTCGGGCAGGAGATTGGCGATTATGCACAGTTTGAACGGATGGACAAGGCGTATCTGCGGAAAGCGCTTGAACCGGCATTCGAGTTCGTGCGCAGACATCCGGACAAGATCCTCTGGTGCGGCGAATTCGGGACGATCCGCCACTGCAGACTGGAATACCGGGAAAACTGGATGAACGACGTTATTTCCCTGCTGATCGAGCACGGAATCCCGTATTGCGTCTGGAACTATCTCAGTACGCCGAATGACGGCAACCGGTTCAGCCTGGTGGACGACGACCGGCGGGAGATTCTCAGTCCCCGTCTGCTGGAGATCATCCGGGGACATGTTTCGTGATACGGGAAACCGCTGCCGTTCAGCACTTTTTCAGATGGATCAGCTTGCAGTCGTAATCGCCGAGGAGTTCGACTTGCAGGCCGATGTTCGCCGCGCCGCGTCCGGATATCGTTTTGCCGGACGCATACGGCATACATGCGGTTTGCGGATCGACTCCGATGTATTCCACGCGGTAGACGGCATCGGGGATCAGATCCGGGACCCGGACCGGCGGGATCGGATCGCCGAATTGCAGTGAAGCGCCCAGAGCGAAAATGTACGCTTCGGAACGGTCCTCCGCAAGATAGGCGAACAGATCGTAGGAGTCGTTGCATTCCAGACGGTAGAAATCCGCAAAATTCGTCACGTTCCGGATCTGTTTGTAAAGATCGGTGTAAGAGCGTATTTCGGCGATTTCCTCCGGTGTGCAGGCGGGAAGATTCTTGCCGATCGCCAGAGATCCCAGCATTCCGCAGTATGCCTGGAATTTCAGCGGCGTGCGGCGGAGATTGATGCCGTAGATTGAGTCGCTGATATGGCACGCGCCGCCCGCCATGCGGGGCAGGTGCAGGAACGTGAATCCCTCGTGCAGTTTCAGAACATCGCGGGTGTCCTGGTTGTCGCTCCGGTTCATGCGACCGAAGAAACGGGTCATGGCCAGACTGGGACGTCCGGCTCCCGCCGCGCAGTTTTCCATCAGCAGGAGCGGAAAATCCGCGTGCAGACGTTCAAAGACGCTCAGGAGGTTTTCCACATACCGCACCCATCCATCCGGAGAACGCCAGCCGGGAGAACTGAAGAAACAGTTCATATCCAGCTTCAGATAGGAGATCCCGGTGGAACGGATCAGTTCGTGGAGAGCGGCATACATGTATTCGGCGACTTCGCGGCGGGAGAAATCCAGCATCACGGAATCGCGGTCCACGTCGTCGCGCCGCTTGACAGACGGTTTGCGGTCCGGGTATTGCATCGCCCATTCCGGATGGTCGTGATAGAGCTTGCTTTTTGTTTCAAACGACTCGATTTCCACCCAGAGCCCGAATTCCATCCCCAAGCAGCGGACCTGTTCAATAACCGGGCGGAGTCCGTTCGGGAATTTGCGGACATCGGGATACCAGTCTCCGAGAAATGTCTGCCAGCCGTCGTCGATTACGAACAGTTCCGCTCCGGCGTCGGCTGCCGCACGGGCGGCACGGAGAATGTTTTCCTCATTGACATGGATGTTGATGCTTCCCCAGGAGTTGAAAAGGACCGGCATCGGTTTTTTCAAAACTTCCTGCGGGTAGCAGAACCGTTTCTGGTAATCGTGCAGGACCCGGCTTGCTCCGCTGAATCCTTCCGCGGTATGCCCGCCGGAGAATACGGGAGTTTTGAACGATTTGCCCGGAGGAAGCGGAATCGCACAGTCAAAATCGTTGATCCCGCCGGTGACGGCGAGATGGTCGAATGAATCCAGTTCCACAGAGATTTTCCAGTTGCCCGCCCATTGCAGGGTGCCGAACCAGACTTCCCCGTCCAGTTCGGAGGCGCGCCCGTCGTCAAGAGCGAAGCAGGGAACGGCGAACGGACCGGAAAGTCCGGTCCGGCTTTCCATGACGAACCGCCCGTGTGTCAGTTCCTGACGGTTGAGCATGGCCTCTTTGCCCCATCGCCCGTTCAGATGCGTCAGACGTTTCAGGTGTGCGGGCATTTGCCATGCTGCGGAATGGAACGTGCGCAGTGTTACCTGTCCGGAACCGCGGTTGGTGGTTTCGCTCCAGCGGTTCAGAAGAGGGAGCCCCGGCAGAAGCTGATAGAAGAGTTTGATTTCAAGCGGATATTCCGCTTCCCGCAGGATGACGGTCAGAAGGTCTCCGTCCACGGAACAGGAATCGTAGATCAGTTTTGTGCCGCGCCCTCCGCCGGGCAGATCGGCTTTGAGTGCGCAATCCCCGTAGAATTCTCCGAAAAAAGCGGGATATTCCTGATAATCGTTGCAGATGCGGTCCGGCTGGGCGTGACGGCGCTGACGGCGGTCGTCCGCGGACGGCAGATCGTCGATCCGGTCGATCGCGGGCCCCCAGTAAAGATGAACGGGAACACCGCCGCTGATCTCAAACGCATAGCTCATATTTCCTCCGGTCAGGAGAAAACGCGGAGTCCGGGAGTCTATTTCAATGCTCATTTTTTATTTCCCTTGTGCGTGGCGAGACGTTTTGTATACGGGTTGTCCGGGTATTCTTTCCGGAGCATATTTGCGAACCGGACGGCGTTCGGGTCCTTGAGTTCCGTCAATGCCGCCTGAAGACGGTACAGCGCTTCCGGGCGTTCCCCGGAGTCCGGAAACAGCAAAGTCGCCTGCAGGTACATCAGTGATGCCTCCTTGAGATTGCCTTTCCGGCGGAGAATGTTGCCTTTCTGAAGAAAGGCGAATGCGGCGTTGGAATCGTCATTTCCCGCTGCCATTTCATCCAGAAGCGGTTTGGCGTCGTCGTATTTTCCAAGTTCAATGCAGAGCCGCGCATTCAGGCGTTTGATCTCGTTCAGATGGGGAACCAGCCGCATATTCAGAAGTTTGTAATTTTTCAACTGGTCGAGTTTGCGGACGGCTTCTGTTTTTTCGCCGAGTCCGGCAAGCGCTTCCGATTCTTTGGCGATGCAGTAGAGGTCCCAGCCGAGGAGCTTGTACTTGTCGTAGGCGAGCTTGTAGGCTGCCGCCGCCTGAGCGAGGGAGCCGTTACGGAGATAATGATCCGCCTGTTCCACTTCGGCGGGTTTCGGGATCCATGCGTAAAGGTAGCGTCCCTGCGGAATCCGGGTGCGGATTTTGCTGTCCGGCAGCGAGTATTCCAACGATCCGTCCGGCAGAGCGGTGAGGGCGGTCACTTTCAGATCCTGATTGTCAAGCGTGCGGATGAGGCTTTCGTCAGCGGCATGGAGCGTGAGCGCCGCGAGCAGAAGGGGAAGATGAATTTTCATGAAAGACTCCTTTCGGTCAGATGGTTTCGGCAAGTTCTTTTGCCCAGTCGGAGAGTGAATTGTCACGGGCGCCCATTACGACGGCTGCTTCCGCCGCACCGGGCGAGCGCAGAAATTCCGCCGCTTCCGCGCGTCCGGAAAAACAGCGGTACCGTCCGCCCGGATGGGCGGCGGCGTATTCTGCGGCGACTTCTTCCGCTTTCGGCTGGAATGAGGTCGTTCCGCCCGCGTAATAAACAGGGAGAAACGCAAAAATGTCATTCTGCCGCAGCGTTTTTTCAAGAGCCGGAAACAGTTCCTGCCGCATGAAGCCGAACGGCCCGTAGCCGTGCGGCTGGAACAGAAACACTGCGCGTCCGGGGCAGACTTCATGCGTCGCTTCAATGCACGAGCAGATCTTCTCCACATTATGAGCGTAGTCGTCATAAATGGCGGTTCCGGCGGAGGTTTTGCCGGCGAAGTCGAACCGCCGCCAGACGCCGGAGAACTGTTCGATGGCGGAAAGAGTGTTCGCCGGATCAAATCCGAGCAGGGAAAGACCCGCGCAGACCGCTGCCGCGTTTGCCGCGTTGTGCAGTCCGGGAACCGGCAGACGAACGGTCTGTCCCTCAATTTCCGCCTGAACGATTCCGTTTTCCGAGCGGTAGCCGGTGACCCGGAAGACCCGGAGTCCGTGCAGCTCCGCAGGAGCATCGGGATCGGTGCTGAACAACGCCGTGTTCAGATGCCGGATGCAGTCGGCGCCGACCGCTTCCAGAACCCGGTCTTCGAGAACGGCGGATACGCGGGTCTGAAGCAGAAAGCGGCGGAACACGTCTGCAAGTTCCTCTTTGGAATAATGATCGGTGCCGATGTTGAGGATCATGGCGTGATCCGCGGAATAGTTCAGCAGGGATTTATCGCTTTCGTCAGCCTCCAGAACACACAGTTTCCCGCTTCCCGGGGCATAATTGCCGGCAAAGCCGTCGCGGATGAAATGCTTGGCGAGTCCGCCGGAGATCAGAGCCGGAGATGCTCCGACGCGGTCGAGGGTTTCCGCCAGCCAGGCGGAAACGGTGGTTTTGCCGCAGCTGCCGGTTACTGCGAATACCGGGGAGGAACATTTCTGCACGAGCAGGCGCATCGCTTCGGAACGGTGCAGACGCGCCGTTCCCGGCGGAGCGTTGACGAAATCCGGATTGTCATTTTCGATTGCGGTCGAATAAACGAGGGCTTCCGGCGGCGGTGTGCTGTTGAACCGGGAACCGTCCTGCGGATAAAGCGCGACGCCTTTCATCCGGAGCGAATCAATGATCCGGCGGTTTTCCGGCGAGTTCAGCGCCCGGTCGCTTCCGGATGTGCTGCAGCCGAGGCATGACGCCATCTGGGCGAGAGCACTCATGCCGATTCCGCCGACGCCGACGAAGTGAAGAGAGTCCGGTAACTGTTCCATGTCTGTTATTGTCCTTTCTCCGGAAAGAAGTTCCGCCACGGAATCCGGTAATACTGTTCCGCGGCGCAGTCGTATACCCCGATCTCACCGTTTTCAGATTCCCATGCGGGCAGTACATGAATGCCGCGGATCGACGCCGACTGATGGAAATGTCCCATTACACAGAGTGTCCGGTTTTTTCTCTGCATGGAATCGGCGAGACGCTGAAAATATTTTTCGGGGAAATGTTTTTTATGTTTCATATTTTTGTTTTTGAGTCCCAGCAGGATTCTGCGTGAGAGCGGTCTCCCGACCAGGGGACCGGACAGGCGAACCAGCGAACGGGTTACGGGATTGCGCATGAAACTGCGGAAGACCAGATACAGCACATCATCTTTGTTGAGACGGTCGCCGTGAGTCACGCAGATTTTACCGCCGGGGAGACAGTAGTCTTTTTCCGAACTCCAGGAAAACGCGTCCGCATGACGGTTTGAAACATAGAATTCGTGATTGCCTTCGAGAAAACCGATCATCCGTTTTTCTTTTTCTCTGCGGCACCAGTCGAGAAAACGTTTATGGACAGATTCTTCGTAGGCGTCAAAGGCGATCCAGAGTTCAAAGATGTCTCCGAGAAAGACAACGTCACAGTCCGATTCCCCGATCCGTCCGAGCATGTCGAAAAACCCGTCCGAGGAAGCGGGGGTGTTCATAATATGCGCATCCGCAACAAAAATGATTTTTCCGGTTCTTTTCATGCGGCAATATAATTCCCCGTGCGGAGAAATGCAACTTGTTTCCCGTAGAAAAACAGGAAACGGAGACAAAAAAAATTGCCGCGCTCTGTTTCCCCAAGGAGAGATGAAAGAAACAGAGCGTCGGCTGCCCGTAAAAAGCAGTAAATCCGCAAAAATTACCGCTTTGTTTTATATAATGTAATATCAGAAAATTACCTGAATGTTGCATGAAGATTGCAAATTGGCAATCTTTCTTGTTTTTCTCACGCCTCCCCGGAACGGAGAAGCGTATCGAAATAGGAGATCGTCAGTTTCAATCCTTCTTCCAGCGGAGTGCTTGGCGTCCAATCCAGTAAATCCTTTGCCTTTGAAATATCGGGGCGGCGCTGGCGCGGATCATCGGAGGGCAGAGGTTTGAATACGATTTCCGAGCGGGAACCGGTCAGTTTTTTAACCAGTTCCGCCAGCTGAAGCATGGTGAATTCGCCCGGATTTCCGATATTAACCGGACCGGTTACGGTATCGTTGGTGTTCATCATACGGACCATGGCGTCGATAAGATCCTTGCAGTAGCAGAAACTGCGGGTCTGGGTGCCGTCTCCATAAATGGTGATCGGTTCGTTGCGCAGTGCCTGAAGGATGAAATTGCTGACGACCCGCCCGTCGTTCGGGTGCATGTTGGGGCCGTAGGTATTGAAGATGCGGACGATCTTGATGCGGAGACGGCATTGACGGTAATAGGACATGAAGAGTGTTTCTGCGGCACGTTTTCCCTCGTCGTAACAGGCGCGTTCGCCGATGGGGTTCACGTTGCCCCAGTACTCTTCGATCTGCGGGTGGATCTGCGGGTCGCCGTATACTTCCGAGGTCGAGGCCTGAAGAATTTTGGCGCCGATCCGTTTCGCGAGGCCGAGCATGTTGATCGCCCCGTGCACGCAGGTTTTGACCGTCTGGACGGGATCGCGCTGATAATGGATCGGAGAAGCGGGGCATGCAAGATTGTAGATTTCATCGACTTCCACATAGAGCGGGAAGGTTACGTCATGCCGCAGGACTTCGAAACGGTGATTATCCAGCAGAGGTTCGATATTCCGTTTGCAGCCGGTGAAAAAGTTGTCCGCGCAAATGACATTATGGCCGTCGTTCAGGAGCCGTTCGCAGAGATGTGAGCCGAGGAAACCGCCTCCGCCTGTGACCAGAATATTTTTACGAATCATAATACAGCACTCCGTTTCTGATAAAATCGTTGGGTTCAGTATTTATATCATGGAAACCGGATGCTGTCAAGTCATTTTTTGCAAATGATGGGAAAATCTCGGCTGTAAAGTTTGACAACTTTTACGAATCGTGTTATATTCTGCAGGTCAGAGTTTGAATCTGTTGTTCCAAACCCGGGAGTTCCGATGAATCACATGCCGTTTTTCAGCACCGCAAACCGCGGGAGGCGTGCAGCTTTTCTCCGGAACCGGAGGGGCTGCGTATGAACCGGAAACCGCAGATCCCGGATTTTAATATCGTTGAACAGTGCGGTCAGGGCGGAAGCAGTACGGTCTGGCTCGCGATTGATTATGACGGCATCCGCCGTGCGATCCGTATTCTTGACCGGATTACGCCCCGGACTCATGGGCGGGTCGAAGCGGAGGCAAAAGCGATCTCCCTGTACCGGAATGTTGCAAACCGTCACGAAAATCTGCTTGACATTCTGTATATCGGCAAAACGGAAGAGTATTTGTATTATGTGACGGAACTTGCCGATGATGCGGGGGATATTCAGTCTAAATATCAGCCGGACACGCTTGCATGGCGTATTCAAAACAAGAATTATTCCAAAAGCGAGATGCTGGATTATATTGAATCCATTCTGGACGGTGTGGAACAGCTCCATTCCAACCGTCTGGCGCATCACGATTTGAAGCCGGAAAATATTCTGTTTCTGCATCATCGGCTGAAAATCGGCGATCCGGGTCTTTCCGCGCCGATCCCGGAACCCGCGCACGGCGGGACCAACGGCTTTCTGCCGCCATGGCCTGAACCGAATGGCATTGAATCGGATATCTATGCCATTGGAAAGATTATTTATTGTCTGTATTCCAGAATGGACGCAACAGAGTTTCCGGAGATTCCTATTGACCTGAAGATCAAGGCGGTTGCCGATTTGAACCGGATTGCCCTGAAATGCTGTGAAGAATCTCCCGAATTCCGTTACCGCTGCGTCGCGGAAATCCGGAAAGACATCTGTGCGCTCCGGAAACTTCCCGCATGGAAGAAAGTGCTTCATTCCGTCTATGCGTATTTGCCGCCGGTGCTCGGTTCTCTTCTGATCCTGATGCTGATTCTGCATTTCACACCGGCTCTGAAAAAGCATTTACAGCGGGTTCCGCTTGAAAACGGGAAAGAACAGCTGCGGAACCTCAAACATTCCATCAGCAACTGGAATTTGATCGAGACGTTTCAGGAACTGGAACGTCTCTTTACTTTGGCCTATTATAGAAACGATGATAAAAAGCATTATTCATAATG
>URKJ01000029.1 GCA_900548385.1 uncultured bacterium
GCAGCAAGTATTATCATTTTTAGAAAATTAGGCGTTATTTAGGGATAGATTCTTAATATATCACAATATCCGTTTTTGCCTTACGTCTTGTGAGACGCCGGGCAATCACGCCCGGTTTAATCCGACCGGATGAGGCAACATCGATGACAATAGTATAGAGTATTCGGATTCATCCATCAGAGAAAGCGTTTCGGCTTCTATCGCAAGATCGACAAGGATATTCTCAATATGCAAACAGGGATCTTCCGCAAATTTCCGGTCATCATAAAGAATCGGTCGAACTATAAAATTGTTATCTTTCGGGGAAAAATTCGAGATTGCTTGTTTACCGGGATCAACCAATATTGCCGCATCGGGATATTCTTCTTGAAGCGCACCGGCAACATCACGCATCGAATAGCGGTCCACATAGATGAACGTATGAAATTTACCAGGCAGATTATGGTAATACGACGTCAGTTGACGAGCTGATATAAAGAGGGAAAAGATTTACTCAGGACAACGCAGGTCGATTTAACTCAATCCGATCCGTCTTGATGTTTACACAAATCGGCGGGAAATCTTGTGCGAAGACGGGTTTTCAATAACAGATCGCATTGTGCGGATCATTGTGCGGATCATTGTGCGGAAAAAGAAAAGACCGGGATCTGGCTCCCGGTCGATTGTTTTAGATTATTGTGCGAGACCAGCATCGCCAACATAGCGAAAACCTAGAATTGCACGGAAGTGACCTCCATATTTAGATTTAATATTATACGATGATTTCGGAGTCTTGGATTTCGAGGCCGTAAGTGTGGCGGTAATCTGTCGCCAGCGCAGGTCATGGCGAAGTGTGCGCGCGAAACCTGGATGTGACGTATTGATCAATGTTGTCATCGGACGTCCCGGCAAGCGGGCTTCCGGAGATCCTTGCAAACACCACTCCGCAATCTGATTGATGAAACGATGTCCAATTCCAATTCCCTGGTACTCCGGCATAACGACAATCCGGGCAATACGTGCCTCAATCTCCCCTTTGCCCTTGCAGTGAGTTGTAACTCCTGCATGACATACGGGAGTATCGTCAATGAATCCAACGTATGTAATCGCAGCAATCATATTGGGTAACTTCAGATAGTGATGCGGCTCAAAAAGCGGCCAGTATCGCCATCCGGTCTTGTAGATGTCAATGTGCAGTCGCGGACGCCGAAGACACCTCCCGGAGTGCAGCACTCCTTCTGCAGTATTGTAATACCAGTCCGGCTGAATCCACGCGAGAATATCGCGATGACAAGTCAGAAGCAAACATTGTCCAGAGGTTCGCCGCCATGCTTTGGCGAACGCGAGAGCTCCTGTCCGGGCGACGTTTCGATCCAGAGCAGAAGTAAACTCGTCAACGATGACCCGCGCCGGAGGTTCGGCGATGATACGTGCCAACCCTGCTCTGAATTTTTCTCCAACACTTAAAACATGATATGGCCGCAGCCATGCGGGAACGTCGCCCAGCCCGACGGAAGCCAGTGAAGATGTAACAACATCAACGCTGATTCCCGGAGCGATTGCATCAATTACAGGTCTATCGGCGGGCCAATCGGCAGAGAGATCGGCAATTGATGTGTCAGGCCAAAAACAGCGTCCGAGAGAGCTTTTTCCGCTTCCGGAAGGTCCGACAATAACACCAATTCGCCAAGACGGATCATCGGCCGGAAGATCTGCATCAAGGGAGAATCCGTTTCCACGTTCCTCTACGTTGAACATTGATTTAATTCTTGCAGCACGGTATGAACTCGGATCCGTGCATGAATTACGGATGGAAATTATCATACGCACACCACCTTGATTTTGTATTGCGGATATTTCTGTTTGAGAGCGTTGTATATTCTCTCTTGATTCTCTTCATTTGTGCAAATGACAATGACGCCATAAGCCGGGTGATGAACTCGTCTGGTCAAGTCTTTATCTGTTACGACTTGATTTTTTCTTTGCTTCATAATAATCCTTCTTACTTTTTGTCAAAAAAAATGCCCCGACGGGTTGCGCAAACCGATTTCAACTGCTATTGTTTCTCTTGCCAACTTGAACGGTAAAAAGCAGTTGTTCGGGCGCATCATCGCCGGGGCGGTTGCCGGGAGGCGGAGGATTGCAGTCCTCCGCTTCTCCCGTTCTCTTCTATTTTATGTTATGTCATGGCGGATCACCTCCATTCTGACGGATGCGCTTTTTCAGCGCTTCAATGATTTTTTGGCGTTCGGACGGACACAGAGCGTCGAAATCGGGCGTTGTGAGGGCGGTTCCGGCGGCGTTGTTCGCGATTCCAAGAAGATATTCGTCCGTGCGTTCACGCGGGCGCAGAAGCGGGCAGAGGTACTGTTTCCAGAGAACCCAGATGAATCGGGAAGCCTTTTCCGTTGCGGCGACCGGACGGTTCCAGCGATCCAAGCAGCGGAGAAGTTCGTGCAAACCTTCCTCGTTGAGGTCGGCGGAACTGATGACCTCGAAATGATCCCAGAGGAAGTCGCGGTACTCCGGATCGGGAATGCGGAGGCGCTTACGCTTGATGTGGATCGCCGAAAGCAGGCGGCTGCGGGACGGTTTCTGCGGACTGGTTGGACGAGTCGGACGCGGCATCGGACACCTCAGACCGGTTCGACCTGATCGACGGCGAACCAGCACCAGCCGGCGTTGGCGTCGCGGGAGAGGATGAACATTTCGTTCCCGTCGAAGACGAGCTGACCGGTTATCCAGTCGAGATCGGCTTTTCTGCCGCGCCAGAGGCGGCAGACGGGGACCGGACCGGCGGGATCGCCGAGGTCGCGGAAAAAAGCGGTGATCCGGTTGCCGAGCTTTTTCGGATCAGCAACCGTCGGCTCGCATGATACCGCGAATTCGACACTCATCTTCTTTTCCGCCGCAACGAAGCGGCAGCCGTCCAGCCATACGTCGAGGTTGTGCTTGCCGCGCGCGGCGGCGAACTCGCAGAGCAGAGACTTGATTTCCAGAGCACTGTAACCGTAGGATGAACTGTATATTTTGAGGTCCATCATTATTCCTCCGGAGGCGGAAGCATTTTGGGCGCTGCCGGAAGGCGTATCCGCCGCTTCAGCTGTTCTTTCGTTACGGATTCAAATACTCCGAGCCGGGTGAGACAATGAGCGCAGATCACCTTGTCCGATTCGCAGAAAGATGCGATTGGATCCTGATTATTGACCAACCATATTGCTATAGAAGCATCTTCATATTTCCGGGCGAAGTCCAAACGATATAAATCGACGGCATGTCCTGCACGCCGGGCTCCTTTTCCGCAGAGATCACAAACCATTGCCATAGCACGCCTCACAATTCGTCTTTATAGAACCCGGATTCGAACTGCTTCTGAATTGCTGTGAGCATCGGAAGGCTGATCGGCTGGCGCGGATTTGAATGTGCTTCAATATCGAGAGCGATATTGATGCGCTTGTGGACGGACCGGATGTCCTTGAACTGCCGGAAGAATTCAAGGATTTCCGGATCGGCTCCGGGAAGACGCGCTTCCACGGTCGGTTTGATCTCGTAAGCGAAGGAAATCGACGTACCGAGGTCAAGATGATTGTCGAATCGGTTGATGAACTGGGCGAGGAATGAGGACAGTCTGCATTTGCGGAGTCTCTCCATGTTGTATTCGGTAAAGATCAATACCACCCCCATACGTCCGCTGGACTCGGAAACCTCGTCATACAGGTCGCGGACGGAGTCGAGCGCGTTTCCTGCCGTGTAGTTGCAGTTGCCAATCAGGTGAACCGCCTCGTCGATGATCAGAACGGTTCCGGGATTATCCAGAAAGTATTTGATGATCGCGGATTCGGTCATGTTCTCCGAACGGAAAATCGCAGCGCTGATCTGCCTGCGGAGCTTGTTCATGGTTGTTCCGGTGCGGGCGCGGACGTAGACGGTTTTGTCGTGTTTTGCCGCCCATGCGCGGGAATGGAAGGTCTTTCCGCGTCCGGTGGAGCCGAACATCGCGGAGAACTGGGCGCGGCGCGCGACACCATCCAGGAATCGGTTGATTTTGTTGGAGATTGAGGTGCGGATTACGTCAGAGGACGTCGGGCAATTCGTAGCTGTTGTCATTGTTTTTCTCCTCTATTGTTGGAATTTTGAAAGTTTCCTGTTCGCTATTTTCGGTGATTTCGGGGATGCGGAATGCTTCGCCGGAAACCTGTTCGAAGGTCCCGGTGAGCGCCCGTTCGACGAGGGCGTCCAGTTCCGGATCTGCGGATGACGCATCCGTGTTTTTTGATGATTCCGGAATCATCTTTTTCCGTGAGCAAACCGTTTTTGACGATTTGCGGTCTTCCGGGAGTTCTTCGCTTTCGAGAATATGGATTTTCGGGTTGTGGTTTTCGCCCTTGACGGAGTGCATGGTGTCGAGCAGTTTGACCGGAGCCGGTGCGGCAAAAGCCTCGCGCGGCTGCTGATAAGTGATCTCGCCGTCGATCAAATGCCACCTGCCGGTCAAGTCCATCAGGCGGGCGTTGAGCGTGACGGATTCGGAGCGGATCTCTTTCTGACGTTCCGCAAGAAGCTCTTTCGGCGCGTTGAAATAGTCGAGCTTTTCGACGATCCGGCACTCGGCAATGTAAGTTCCGTCAAGACCGTAAATATAAATGCGGGAGTCATCGAACTGAATCGTCTTGATCATGACAAGCTGGTTATCATATTTCCAGGAGCGCTCACGGTCTTCGGGGATAACGACGTACCGGGCGTTGTTGAGCCGGACGGACGGTCCGCGCATGTCAAGTTTTTTGGATTCCTGCAGTGGCAGACGGAACGCCCGGATGTATTCCTCTTCGGAGAGCGGGGCGCGAGTGTAGCGGATTTCCGGACGGAAAGCCTGGATCGGCGTGAGACCGTTCAGGAACTTCCCGTGCGACGGCGTATTCAGATAGATCATGATGAGTTCAGCAATCCATTTGCATGCCTCGTCAACACTGTCGAGATACTTCCGTCCCTTGATTTTAGCCCAGACGTCGGCGGTTGCAGGCCGGTTCTCCGGTTTGTTCCCGACGTATGCGCGGGAATCGCGCTCGTACCCGGCGACCTCCCGGAAAAAGCGTTCGACGATTTTGGCCCGTGCGTTGTACGGCAGAGCCTTGTTGTGTTCGACATCCAGTTCGCGCAGGATCGAATGCTGATAGATTTTCGAGGAATCGACGGTCGGAGTGAAGACCACGGGATCGCCGAATCCCGCCTTGCAGTAATCGGATCCGTTGTCGGTCAGGAATATTCTCGGACGACCGAACCGATGGACCGCCGCCGCGAAGCCGTTGCGGATCACCGCGTTATTGCAGTTTCCCGCAATCAGTTGAACCGAGACAGGAAACTGGCTCTTGACATCCATGATGACGACCAGTTTCGGTCTGACTGGCACCCAGTCGGATTTTGTATATCCATCCGGAGCCGGAACACGAATCAGAAAATCGCAATCTTTTGTATCGGCGACCCATGCCTCGCCGGGTCGAATCGAATCTACGTCGCGTTCGATGTAATCGCGGATATTCTGATCGTAAAAGTTTGCGCCTTTCCGTGCAAGCAGCTGCATCCGGAGCGGAAAATCTTTTTTGAACCGTTCACGAACCTGGGCGAGCGACGGCAGAATCTGATCCGGATAGTCGGCTTCCCAAATCCAGCGGAGATGCCGGTAGGTTTTCGAGAGGTACGGATTGCTGTTGCGGAGCCAGAGCCCGCGGAGGGCTCCCCAGAACATCGGATCGCCGTACAACTCTTTCGTCCCGGCGAGCGCATAGTTGCGCAACAGAACGTCCGCGTTGCGGTAATCGGGCGAACCGTCGTTCAAACGTCCGAGCCCCGGTTTCCGCTTCGGTCCCTTTCCGGTGCCGTTGATCCAGTTGCGGTAATTGTTGTACCGCATGGCGCTGCTCCCGTTCTTTCCGGCGGTCATGAGCCGGGGAAAATCCTCCGCCCGTTTTTCCGCGATCAGTTCGCAGGCGCGTTTCTCCGTGAAGCCTTCTGAAACGCACAGTTCCCAGACGGCGCGGATGAATTCCAGTTTCTGATCGCGCAGCGCCCGTTCCTCCGGCGGGTAATCCGCCGGTTTCCGGTGGAGAGTGAAATTCTGTGATTCCGGGATCATGCTTTTCCGGATCGCACCATTTTGTGATTCCGGAATCATACTTTTCCGTGAGCAAACGATTTCCCTTGCCGGGGCTTCCGGCGTCGCAACTGCCGGAAGCGCGGCTGCCTGATCTTTTGATTCCGGAATCAAAAGATCAGGGACCGCCGGATGCGCCGGGGTTGCGCACGGCTTTTTCAGCAGTCGGGCAAAGAGACTCATACGGCAAGAACCTTTCTGTTTCTGTTGGCGATCAATCCGGCAAGATTGCGAGCAGCCGTTTCCAGACGGTCGCGCATATCTTCCAGGTACGGGATATCCTCGTCGTCGAAGTTCTCCGGATGCGCGGTCATGTACGGAAGCGCGGCTGTACAGAGCATCACGCCATTGCGGACGAGCATGCCCGCATGTTCGGGCGGAAGCTGCTTCTCTTCGATAAACGCCGCGATATCCTCCTCTTCCTGCGCCTGGAGCCCGTTGAAGTCGAAGGTGAGCTGAACCGGCTTCCCGTTTTTTCTGCCGTTCGGATACAGAAACCGGTCGCGTTCCTCAATCATCTTATCCCGTGACCAGTCGTCCTTCCAGTACAGCCGGAGAAAATTGACCAAAGCGGGGAATCCCCGCGATTCATCGTGCAGAATCGGGAGAAGACGCTCCAGAAACGTGATCGGCGTGGACAGATGTTTCCGGAACAGGCAGGTCTCGTTGTCTCGCAGAAGCCGGAGCATTCTGCCGACCTCGCAGCGGCGGCTCACCGTTGCCGCATCATCGTAGTGACCGAACGTCTCCATCGCCCAGGAGCACCACCCTTTCTTTCCCCGGATGCGCAGACTCTCGTAAAGCCGGATCGCGATCAGATGCTCAACGTCCGAGGTTCCTTCCGTCAGAACGGAGATATCGGACGTTATGTCCTCCAGCGTTTCCGGCGCAGTGCCCATCGCGATTCTGTGTTTGACTTCCTCGAACGTCATGTTTGCCTCACGCTTCCGCGATCCGGGCGGATTCGGCTTTTTTCGCCTCGTCCATCCGTGACGCCGTCAGTTTTTTGTCGGGAGTTACTTTGACTCTATCGCGACCGAGGACGCGGTGTGCGCCTTCGATCTCTTCGCCCTCGGCGAGCAGCTTGCCGATCGCGTTCAGATCAGGCTTCATTGAGTAGAGATGGATTCCGAACCGCGCGGATTCCCCTTCCAGATCCATGTCGGGATCGCACTTAACACTGTACCGACCGCGGACGATTTTGTAGGAGCCGCCCGGTATCGGGCGCTCCTTTTCCAAGCTGTTCGGATTCCGAATGGCGAACGCTTCCAGCTTCGCGTAAAGAGCGTCCCGCTCTTCGACCAGCGGAGCGTTTGCTTCCGCCTGACGCTGTTCCAGCCGCTGCTTCCGCAGATCGAAACGCGTGTTGACGAGAGCGATCTCCAGTTCGAGCTCCGCGATCCGCGCGGCAACGCGGTCCGACTCTTCAAGCGTTGCAATGAATTCCGTCATGATTACCTTTCCTCCATGAATCTTGCCAGCGCGACGGCAACCGTCGGAGAGCTGAGTCCGCTCTTGACTTTTGCAATCAGATTCGGGCGGACGCCAAGCACTTCCGCAAGCTCCACGTTGCGACAGTGGAACTTGGCGAAAATCGCGGAAACGATTTCCCGCTCACCGCAGTTTCCACGACCCTTGAGGAACGGGCGCAACTCTGCGGCAAGTCCGGAGACGGGTCTGTCGGACTGGTCGGACGGCTCGGACGGGTCCGGCGCTGCCGGAGCGGGGCCGTCTACCACGAGTTCGCCATCGAGGATGTTCGCGCCGAACTCGTCGCTCAAATCTTCGAGCTCGTCGTCAAGGGCCTCGGCAATGATATCGCAGCATGAGCAGATGCCTGCGTCGCAGTCTGCGATGGCGCGGATCGTCCGGATCTGGTCTTCGATTCTTTTGCGGTTTTCTGTTTTCATAATGGCTCCTTTATTCGTCGTATTTTACTTTTTTGTTGAAAGATGGTTTGAGTTGGTAACGGTCGCATTTTGCGCACGTCGGCGATCTTTTCCTCCCTGTCCTGCCGCAGCGCGTTCCCGTGTGATGGATGCACGATAGGCAGCAGTCCTGATAATTGATCTCCATCATTTCCTGTTTTTCGATTTTACTCATCATTCTCCTTTCGCTCTTGGCTCCGGCGGCAGCAGATCATAGATCTCCGCCGGAACTGTTACGGTCAGCAGCCGACGAACGGTCGACTGCGACAGTTTTCTGATTTCCGCGATCCAGCCGACGGTCCGGCGGCCAATCGTTGTATAAAAATGCGTCCACGCCCAGTCCGGGTGATCCGCCGAAAAGATCATCAGCGCGATGATTTTCCGCCGGGTCTCGTCGCGAAGATCGGCGGGCCAGTCGTAACGCCGGAGATCGCGGTCGATGTCGTCCAGCAGCTCCGGAACAGTAAACGATTTTGATTCATCATCTGCCATGATGTCTCCTTGCCCGGCGGCGGGTTTCACGGCCACGCGCTTTCCGGCAGGCCTCCTTGAAGTGCCACCATTCGGCTTGTGTCAAGGCTCTTCCGCCGGAAAACATCTGCTCCAGCTGGATCAGCGCGCGGTCTTCCTCCGCGGTAAAGCGGTAGATCTCGCGCGGAAGCTCGAATAATTCCGGCGCGGTCATCGGATCACCTCCCGGATCAGCAGCGTGATCCAGCAATGCGCTATCAAGCCAAGCATTCCGCCAACGACCGCCGCGGCGAAAACGTCTATGATTCTATTCAGCATTTCCCGCGCCCTTTCATGTTATCTTCCTCCTGTTTGTTTTATCCCTTGAATACGATCGGAAGGTATTGCGGACCGATCGTATCGCAAAGCAGCATACACGGTTCCTGTGCATTCCGGTATTCGTGCAGATTTTTCAGAAAATCTCTCCTGGCGGTTTTTACGGTATCGCCGCAACCGATCCACGAGGCGGTCTGTTCGAGTGATTCGTATATGCAGAATAGAACTTTCGGTTTCCGGAAAACTGCTCCGTTAAATATATCCCGTCCCAAGTCCCGTTTTGCGGGGAACAGACAGCAACCAATCCGCAAACCAGTTTCCCGCTCCAGCTCTTTTTGCTCCTGAAACATTTTTCGCCGCAGATTCTTACCCATGTTGTTTCCTCCTGTTTGTTTATTGTTTTTTCGGGTTGATTATCTGTTTTGATTTTCTATTTGGGTTATTACAATGCTTGCAAACGCGGCGGCTTCCGCAAAGCTGATCGGGATTCTTTCTACACTGCGTGGACGGAGTTTTTCTATAATCTCGCCGATGCGGATTGCGTATCCGGCTCCAATCGTAGCTCCAGTAAATACACAGATCCGTTCCGTCAGGTCGTAATTGCTGATGATTAGTTTTCCCATCGTTTTTCCTCCTTCTGTGTTTATTGTTCCCCCGCGATGCGGGGGAGTTCCAAAATATCCTCTGGTCGGCAGCTAAGATAACGGGCATAGCGAGCGGCCATATCCACATTCCGGATGCCGCGGCGTTCGTGCATTGCATAGGCTTGCTGGCTGATCCCGATCAGGTGCGCCATCGCAGTCTGCGTCAAACGGAGCTGTTTGCGTTTCCGGGCAAGTCGCGTCATTTGACGGACTCCGGTTCTTCAAGCAGGTCCTGCCAACGGCAATTCAGAGCTTTGGCATATCGTAATGCTGTTTTGGGCTTCCAAATACCTCGCTTCTCCATTTGCTGAACTGTCTGTGGCGTGGTATTTACCACAGCGGCGATTTCTCTTAACAGCATTTTCTTCTGGATTCTCATGTTTTTTAATTTTGTCATCCCGGCCTCCAATAATCTTATATTGATATATAATAACACTTTATAAGATGTTTTTCAAACTCTAAACAAGATTTTTTTAAGAAAAAGATTTGAAAAAAAACTCAACTAGGGTATTTTTAAGATAAAAGTCTTAAATTAAGGTTGAAAAATGAATGAACAAGATATATACAATGCGCTAAAAGAAGCATATCGGCGAGCTAAAACGCAAGCCGCATTAGCTAAAAAGGCGCATCTTTCGCAAGGGCGCATAGCAGATTATCTCAATAAAAGATATTGTATCGGAAATATGACCTGCTCAACCTTATTACGTTTATTTCCGGAAATGCAGATTTCTTTCTTTTCTGATGCCGGTTTGTCGGTATCGGACCAGTCGGACAGGTCAGACCAGTCGGAAAAATCGGACAATAGAGTTTGCCAGGACACTCTGAGACGTGCTTTGCAAAAAGCCGAAACGAAAAAAGCGGAATATGAACATAAAGTTGAGGAACTGGCGCGTGAGAAAGCGGATTTGGAAAACGCGCGTAAATACTTGGAACTTGAAAAAGAGAATATAGAAACAGCACGCAACCTACTGGAACAGGAAAAGGAGAACTGGCGGTTGAAACAGGAGTTGGAAAACGCAAAAAACGATGTTGCGGCCCGGTTGTTCAAGCGGTAATTCATTGGGTCGTGTTTGTATTCAGATGAGAAAGGAAAAGCCATGCCGGAACCGTTGATCCCTCCGCACGGAGGATACCGCAAGCTAGTCACTTATCAGTTGGGCGTGTTGATTTACGACGCAACCGTGGCATTCTGCGAGCGCTACATTGACCGTCGTGACCGCACGTTCGACCAGATGGTGCAGGCGGCGCGCTCCGGAGTTGCCAATATTGTGGAAGGATCGGAAGCTGCCGCAACCAGTAAAAAAACAGAGTTGAAACTCACCAATGTAGCCAAAGCCAGTCAGGAAGAACTGCTGTTTGATTATGAGGCTTTTTTACGGCAGCGCTCTTTACCGGAATGGTTGGCGGACAGTCCGGAAGCCCTCGCTGTAAGACAGGCGCGTCCCGCCAGTCTTGCCGGATTGCGCCGAATCATGGCGGCTTTGGTATCGGACAAGTCTGACACCGCGGACAAATCTGACAGAAAAGCCGAAGTCGCCGCCAATGTGATGATCGTATTGATCAATCAGGAAACTTATCTGCTCGGACGCCAGCTCGCCCGACAGGAACATGATTTCGTTACAGAGGGCGGTTTCACCGAACGCTTGTACCGGGTCAGGTCCGAACATCGGAAATGACTTGTGCCACCGTTTCTGGAATTTTCGGCGCGGTGTAAAAAAGGTTTGCACAAAATGAATACGAAAGGGGTGTAGAATGGGAAAAATGCCTTTACTTGAGAAAACTTTTCTATGCGGAGATAAGAAACTCAATGTGCGGATATGGAATAGCCCAGAGTGGGACTTCGAGCAATTTTCCCGTTCGCATCAAATTATGTTCCAACTGATAGGTTGCTATCTGAGCAAACTTGCCCCTGCATTGCTTCATAATGGACATATTGACATTGCGTATTGGCACGATGATGACTCTCCCATAACCCTTTACAATGAGAACCCGCACAATCGCGTGATACTGCTGAACGTCAAGGAATCCTATTGGTGTCAGTATGTCTATCAGTTAGCACATGAATTGACTCATTACTTTATTGGCGGAACAAAAGACGAGCATAATAATTGGTTCTATGAATCGCTTGCAGAACTGGCATCCAATTATTTCCTGCTAGAGATGAGCAGGATCTTTTCTACATACGGGGACTCCTATGCAGATAAATTTTCATCTTATCAAAAAACGACAGAACTTTCAAAATCCAACGATATAGCATCGCCTTCAGAGTGGCTGAAAAGCCACGAGGCTGATCTTTGTCAAAATAAAACAAATCGTGCTCTAAACGCTGAAGCCGCAAAATTGTTGCTTCCGTATTTTCAAAGCAAGCCCGACATCTGGAACATTCTTTTGTTTGCGCCCCATGAAACGTGTAGCCTTTCCGAACTTTTGGGGGATTGGAAAGCTGCGATAGAAGATCTTGAATTATATCACCATCAATACCTTTCCAGTCACATTGCCCGGTTTCAAAAACTATTTTCAGTTTGAGACAGATTCTACAATATAAATACTTATGCCAGAACTTCTTTTCCGGCATTTTCAATCCACGCTCTACCAATGCGTCATACAACGTTGGTCCTTTTTCACCTTTCCAGCTCATAAAACCTCCATTTTTTGTGTTTTTGGTTGAAATTGAATTTTGGAAATGTTGTAAACCGTATCATTTATATGGATTCCACTTTTGCAACCTCCGTCGGGATTTCCGGCGGAGTGTAAAACGGTTTGTTGAAATCCTGCAAACTGATGTACCAGGTTAAAATTTTCCGGAGATCTTCCGGAGCAATTTTGTACTCCAGCTCAAAACGAATTACTGATCCGGAATAGGTGCTGTCGGGCGTGATTGTGGAGAGATCCGGTCGGATCCGGCGATATTTCCGGATGGCTTTCCTGGCAATTTCTGAAAAGCTGAACGGGGTCTGCTTCTCCAATATCTGCAAGTCAGTTCGCAGTTTGCCGCCGATGCGGACGGTTTGTTTCTGCATTTTTCTGATGAGCATTTTTGACCTTTCTTTTTTTGTGATAATATGTAGTCATAAAATAAATTTTCAAGTGACTACATATTTTTTGTCGGATTTGTCTGACTGGTCGGACGGAAGCGGAGTGGCGAATTTTTTGTTATTTTTACGCTCAAAATACAACTTAATAGTTGTAAAATGTGAGCGTTTCTCTCTTTAGTAGAGACATGTTTTTTCGGCATTGTCTACTCCTCCTTGTTTGCCCGCTGCCGATTCCGGTGGCGGGTTTTTATCTGTTCAGTCAGACGGGTCGGACTTGTCGGACTCCTCTGACTGGTCAGATGGATTTTGTCGGTGGATGAAAGTGACCAGGAGATAAACGCAAGAAACCGTCCGCGTCCCGGCGCGTAATCCGGGAGACTTGCTCCCGTGGCAGAGCGGCGAATTACGCCGACCGTCGCCCCGGCGGTAAAACCGGGGCACCTTTTTTATATTTTCAACTCAAACCGGAGTTTTCCCGTGAATGAAATGCTGTTCAATGTACTGACCTCGACCGGCTGTTCCGGAATTGTCGGGCTGCTGATTGCCTGGCTGGTCCAGAGGCAACTCTCCGCGGATTCCGCCGCGCGAAAGCAGCTTGAAGCAAAAGTCGAAAACCTTGAGACGGAAAAATTGAAGGAACTCAAAGATAAAATCGACGCGCATCTTGCTGATGACAACCCGCAAGCTCAGCGGGTTGAAATCCGAAATCTGACCGGAGCCATCAACAAGCTTTCCGACAAACTGGATCTGCAGAGCGAACAGCGGCAGCAGATGGAGCTCCGGATCGAAAAACGGATGTCCACGCTCGAATCCGCAGTTTCGGAATCGAAAAACTTCACCCAGAATTTATATCTTTCGATGCAAAAACTAAGGGATCACAATTATGACAAGTAACCATATTTTCCGCCTGCGCCGGGCGATTCTGGAGGCTCTTTACGAATACGAATCGTATCAGGATCTCGATACCGTTCTCTGCAATCCGGCTCTGATCACACTGAATCCGTCGCCGGAAGAGGCACGGGTGGAGTGGAAGAATCTCATTGATTACCGGATGATCGTTCCGCTTGCGGGTTATGCGGGGGCGGTCTGCCGCCTGTCCGCCGACGTCCGTAAAATATTTGAGGAGACACGGAACGCACCTCGCGATCCGCGCCTCTGGGGACCGGGAGTCTGCTAATGAAGCCGAAACCGCGCAATAACTATTCCCGCCTTCCGTGGGAGGTACGGTCGCGCATTCTCGGCATGCTGCACGACGGCGCGGAGTACGATGACATCCGGGCGGATGCGGAGATCGCGGCGGAACTTCAAAAACGGAATTTGAATCTGCACAATACGACTTTTCTCGCGATCAGGCGTTCCGATGAGTACAAATCGTATGTTGAACGAGCGACCGAGGATTCCGCCGCGAAAAAAGCGGAAGCGATCACGCGGGCGGTTCTTGAGAACAATGATGCTCTTGGAAGCGTGACGGATATTGCCCGGTACGAACTCGCAAAGCTGATCCGGGAGGAGGTCAAAGCGACTTCCGGGGATGAGGACAGCGTGAGGCGGATCCGCTCTCTGGCGGCTTCGCTCGCCGCCGTGAGCAATCCTGCGAAGGAACTGGAGTGGCGGAAAAAACTCGACCGGGCGAACGCGGAGATCGAAGAACTCAAGGCGGAAATCGCCGAAATGGAAATCAAGCACCGGGAGCAGATTGAAAAACTCTCGGCGCGTGAAAATACTGTTGCCGAACCGGAGCGGGTCGCGGACGAACTGGCGGACATCCTCGGAGTCAGAAAAAAATGAATCGCGTCAACGATTATTTTCTACCGTACCAGCGCGACTGGATCGTCGATGACTCGCCCATGAAACTTTACGCGAAATCGCGCCGGATCGGCATCACTTATGCAACCAGTTTCCGCGTCAACGACAAATGTCTGCGGCGGAGAAACTTCACGCAGTGGGTGACCTCGCGCGACGAACTCACCGCGCACGAGTTCATCACGGATTACATCGCGAAATGGGCTAAGGCGTCAAACGCTGTCTGCCGGGGACTCCTCGGCGATGATCTGCAAGTCATCGACACCGAGCGCGGGATCCGTGCATTCGTCGCAACGTATGAATCGACCGGCAGCCGTGTCGTCTCGCTCTCCAGCACGCCGGAGGCGTTCGCCGGAAAAGGCGGAGACGTCCTCATCGACGAGGCCGATCTGCACAAAGACTCCGGCCGCGTCATCGACATGGCGCTTCCGTGCACCACCTGGGGCGGACAGCTCGAAATGCTCTCCGCGCTGAGCGTGGACGGCGGTCCGAACACTCCGTTTTGCAAAATGGAACGGGACATCATCGAAAACGGCAATCCGATGGGGTGGAGCCACCACCGCACAACGATTGCCGACGCGGTCGAACAAGGCTTTGTTGAGAAAATCAACGAGGTCACCGGACAACAGTATACGCGCAGCGAATGGCTTGCCATGATGCGGACGAAATGCCGCACCGAAGAGGCATGGCAGACGCAGTACATGATTCAGCCGTCGACCGACGGCGCAGCGCTGCTTTCGTATGAACTCATATCCGGGTGTGAGGTTCCGGCGGCTGAATGCCGCGACAGCAGACAGGGCCTTCTGTTCGGCGGATATGACGTCGGGCGCAAAAAAGACCTCGGCGTTTATTTTGAACTCGAACTTGTCGGAGACGTGCTCCGGCAGACCGAATACCGGGTTTTCCGCAACGCGCCGTTCCGGGTACAGAGCGAGTATCTCTACTCGCGGCTGAACAATCCGCGACTCGCGCGGATGTGTATCGACTCGACCGGCATGGGAATGATGCTTGCCGAATACGCGCAGGACCGGTTCGGAAAGTACCGGGTCGAAGCGGTGAATTTTTCGGGACCGGTGAAAGCCGAGCTTGCGATGCCGCTGCGTGCCAGTTTCGAGGACCGCACGATCCGGATCGCGTCGGATCCGGAGATCCGCGAAGATCTGCACAAGATCCGGAAAACAACGACGGCGGCGGGAAATATCCGATACGAAGGCGAGCGCGACGAAAACGGACACAGCGACCGGTTCTGGGCGCTGGCGCTCGCCCGGCACGCGAAAGGCAACGACGTCGGTCCGTGCCGGATGGAGGCACTTTCTACGCCGGAAAGCGAACGCGGAGACGGCTATCACAGACCGGACAACTCCGATGATTATTGAGGTGAAAAAATGATACTTGACCAATACGGGAATCCGTTGCCGGAACATTTTCCCCGGCAGCCGAGTGTGCGGCCGACCGTACAGGAAGAACCGGCCGATCGGATTGATTACGATGCGGGCCGGGAGCTTACACCGGAAAAGGTCGACCGGATCATGCTTGCCGCAAATACCGGAAATACGGAAGATCAATGCCGGCTTGCTCAGGAGATCTCGGAGAAAAATGCAGATGTCATGCAGGCACTTTCCACGCGGAAAAATGCCGTGATCGGCTGCGGCTGGCATCTGGAACCGGGCGATGACTCTCCCGAAGCAAAATCAGTGGCGGAAACTCTTGAAAAAAGCCTCCGTGAGTGCGGTGACAGCGATACCGCAGACACTTTTGAAGATCTTTTGGAAGATCTTCTCGGTGCGCTTCTTCCCGGTTTCGCCGTCAGCGAAATTCTCTGGCTGCCGGGGGGCGGAATCGCCGGATTCCACCGCATCGACCAGCGGCATTTCAGCTTTAGCGGCAGTTACTCGCCACGTCTTATTACAAGGGATTCCCCGCAGGGGATCGAGCTGGACCGCCGACGCATCATTTATCACAAACTCCGCTTCCACGGAGGGGATCCGGCGCGCGGCGGCCTGATCCGTCCGCTCGCATGGCTGCACTGCTTCAAGATGCTGAACGAAAAGGACTTGCTTGCATTTATAGAACGTCACGGAATGCCGTTCGTCACAGCGAAAGTCGATCCGTCCGCATTCGACCGGGAAAAGAATCTCATCAAGCGTCTGATCCGGAACTTCGGGTCCAGCGGCGGGGGGATCTTCACAAAAAACGTGGAATTGCAGCTGCTGGACAGCGCCTCCAGGGGCGAAGCGTATTTTCAGCTGTTGGAATATCTGGAAGCGGCGGTGAACAAGGTCATCCTTGGTCAGACCGCGAGTTCCGGAGACTCCTCCGGGTTAAGTAAAGGCGATGCCCAGAGCAAGGTCCGACAGGATATTCTTGAATCGGACTGCCGTATTTTGCAGCGGGTGATCGACTTTCAGCTTTTGAAGCCGTGGACCCGATACAACTTTGGAACGTTGTCCGCGCCGAAACTTGTCATCGACTGCGTTCCTCCGGAAGACAAGGAAAAAAATGCGAACACGCTGAAAACGTTGTATGAGGCAGGATTCGAGGCGGATCCGCAGGAAGTTTCCGAGCGGTTCGGGTGGAATTTGGCGCGGAGAACGGACGGGAACGGACGGATCGGACAATTCGGACCAAGCGGTCCGCTTCCAATGGGAGCGGAAAAATCGAATCCGGATCCGCTTGAGCAATGGCTGGAGCCGATCCAACGTGAACTCGCCGCCCTCACCGGGGAAAACATCGGGGAGGATGAACTCAAAAAACGTTTGACGGCTCTTGCCTCCGGAGCCGGATTCGGCGATTCGGAGGACTTTGAACAGGTTTTCGAAAACGTGATCTGTGCGGGAATCGCCGCCGGGTACGAAAAAAACAGGAAGCGATTGAAAAAATGACCTGGTGGGACGCGGTTAGAATCTGGTTGGATGGCAAGCGGGAAGAGAAGTTTCCCGTTCCGGGGGCGTCGACTCCGGAACCGTCGGTCGAATACAACGGCGCCGCCGAATGGCTCGCGAAACGGGCGAATCTGACAACGGTTATGAACTCGCGCGAGATCGCGGAGGAGTGGACCGCGAAAGCGCGGGCGCAGGCGTTTTTTGCTGCGCGCGTCGCCGAGGACCATATCCTCGAACGTCTCCGTGACGTTTCCGATGCGTTTTCCCGTGGAGAAATCGGACTCGCCGAGTCCCGGACCGAACTGAAACGGTTTCTGCGTGAGGAGGGAAAGGACGACGGGACAAGCGGTTTGCGCAATCTGGCGTCGACCGCGCGGCTGGATCTGATCCTTGAACAGAATGCGCGGATGGCGGCTGCCGTCGGGCAGTATCAGGCCGGGATGGATCCGGACATCAGGGAGCGTTTCCCCTGCTGGCGGTACATCGGCAGCACGGCGCTGAATCCGCGGGATTCCCACGCAAGATTCGCCGGAAAGGTCTTCCGGAAGGACGATCCGATCTGGCACAAGATTTTTCCGCCGAGCGATTTCAACTGCAAATGCAGCGTGGAGGACTGCGACGACGAACCGGACCGGGTTCCGGAAACCATCGAACCGCCGGAAAGCGGATTCACATTCGATCCCGCTCACGCGTTCGAGGAGTTTGATCTGTCGAGCATCCGCAATGAAGAACTGCGAAAAAAGACGGAAGAGGGGTTGAGGGAAAGATTTGGAGTAGAAACTAACTCAAACAAGTACCGGGAGTTGCCTATTGGCGAGGCTTTGCGAGCTACAGAGCAAAAGAATCTTGCCATATTCGGCGAGGAATATCTTCGTGCAGAGCAAAACATTCAGAAAAGAGTTGACCGCATTCGGGAAAAACTGCAAGAACAACTGGATGTCAACTCTTGGGCGGCATTCATCCGGGTCAATCAGCGTCAAACACGCTTGAAACAGATTCAAGAGGATATGGTGATTCGGCTTGCGGTCGAAACTCTTGGAAAAGAAATACCGGTCAAAGCGGTTATAAAGACAGAAACCACGAGGAATGTAGCCGGCGTAACACAGCAGATCAAAGGCGTACTTGAAAAGTGCGTTTCCGGTGATATAGTAACACAAGGCATGGTTTTGTCGGTGGTAAAAGTTCCGCGTGCAACAAAAAGCGAGCGGGCATTTTATTCACTGGCAACTAAAAAACTGAATTTGAATACACATCCGGAAAGTCCCCACAAACTAAGTACGGGAATCCATGAGAGTATGCACTGGCTGGAAGACTTCAATACGCATGTGCATAAACGGTGTGTTGAATTTCTGGAGCACCGCTGCAAAGGCGAAACTCCTCAAAGTTTAAGGAGACTGACAGGACTGGGATACAGACCTACGGAAAAAGCTCGACCGGATAATTTTTTCAACGCCTATTGCGGAAAAGACTATGTTGATATAAACGGTAACCGCTATGCAACAGAAGTCCTGTCAATGGGGGTAGAACAGATGTTGAGGGGACCTGTTGCATTTGCAAAGCAAGACCCAGAGTATTTCAATTTCGTGGTGTCGGTTCTGAAAGGGGAAATATAATGAAATTCAAATTCAAAGGACATATTTTTGAGCTGGCAGAGACTTTAGAAACCTCTGCACCAATTGAAATAGCCGCTAAAGTCGAATGTGCGCTGCTTCAATTTGACCACCCAAATTGGGCAGGTGATCCACACAAGAGGCTCTTGTGGATCACTTGCAAAAAGTTCTTGGCAATATTGAAATACTGGAATTGGATCCCGACAACCTTCCGAAAGATGCCATTGTCTAACAACTTCTAACTCATCTGGGCGCTGATTGGCCCATGGACGCACACCCGTCAGTTCTGATACTGCCGGGTGCGCTTTTTTGCGCCCGAATTCCGGAAACAGTCTGACATGACCGGCCTGTCGGACGGGTCGGACAAAAGGAAAAACAGATGATAATTGCACGAATCGAATCCGCCACGGCATCCGCGCGGCTCTGGCTTCTGATGCTGAGTATCCGGAATACACTTCCGTTTTTCAAAACGTGGTCAACGGTCGTTGTCAACCGGGCTCGATCAAACGCCAGGGCAAAGGGCGGACGCAGACTTTGGAGACGGATCGCCGATTATACGAAAGTAACGAAATGCAGTCAGCATGGCGCGGTCATTGAGTGTCTTTCGTATATCGGAGCACACAAGGAACACGGCGGACCGATCCGCGTAAAAAATAAATC
Organism: uncultured bacterium; assembly: GCA_900548385.1. GTDB lineage: Bacteria > Verrucomicrobiota > Lentisphaeria > Victivallales > UBA1829 > UBA1829. The sequence continues at coordinate 19,476 of URKJ01000029.1, forward strand.
AAGTCTGACGATCCCGATTTCGGAACTTGCCTACGGGAAAACGGCGGAGGAGGTCGAAATGAGCGGGATCAAACTTTTCCGTCCGGGACGCGCGGGAGCGAAACGGAATATTCTTGCGTACAGCAATCCGGATGGAAGGCTTGTTCCGGTTTTCGTTCTCTGCAAACGGACGCGTCCGCAGCGGGCGGACAAATGGTGGCCGGAACAGCACTGGGTGCTCCGGCAGGGAGTACGCGAAGCAAAATATCACATTGAAAAAAGACATTGATCAAAGAGGTTTGCTCAAATGGATTACACACTTTTTGACGGGGTCGCGCTCGGCGATGTGCTTTCCGAAGGGACCGCGCCGAAGCCGTTCCGGCTTTTCCGGATCGGGGAAAACACTCTCACTCAGAACGGGAAAGATTACAAGCTCACGCTGTCGGCGGAAGACCTGCGTGCCATCGCCGGATACAACGCGAAAAAAGGGGAAAAGATCCCGATCGACTCGCGCCATGCACTGCTTCTGGCGGCGGAAAAAGCGAAGATCACGGAGGCGGAAGCGCTACAGGCGGTTCCCTCGGCGGTCGCGGCGCTCGGATTTGCGGCGCTCGAATTGCGCGACGACGGGCTTTATGCGACCGATGTTGAACTGCTTCCGCTCGGTTCGGAGCTGTTCCGGCAGGGCGCGCTGCGTTACTACTCGCCCGTGATCCGGGGACTGGACGGGAAATCACCGCTGCGGGTCACGTCGATCGCGATGGACAATGTCCCGGCACTGAACAATCTTGAAATGCTCGCCGCCTCCGGTGAGGCGGCTTCCGAACAACCAACGCCCGGACCGGGCACAAAAAAGGAGGTCAATATGACCAAAACGGAAATTGCCCTGCGGAAACTGCTGGGCGATGATACGGTAGCTCTCTCGGATTCGACCGATGAAGTTGTTGCCGCAAAACTTGAAGCGCTCGCTGCGGAGCTTCCGGAACTCCGGAGTAAGGCTGCGGAAGCGGACACGCTGAAACTTGCGGCGGAAACGGAAAAAAAGACAGCCCTGATCGACAAGGCGATCGCGGAGAACCGTGCGACCAACGCTGAACGCGAGGGGCTGATGAAGCTCGACGTTGCCTGGCTTTCCGCCGAACTTCCGAAACGCGCAGCGGATGCGGTCCCGACGAAAAAACTTCCGGAGGGCACGGATGATGACACGGCGACTCTCAGCGCAGAAGAAAGAAATTTCGCGGAACGGATGGGACTTACGGATGACCAGTTTCTCAAATCGAAGAAACAAACAGAAAAGTAAAAAAGGTAAAAAAGTGAAAATGTAAAAAGGTTATTCTGGAGGGGATTGGGAAGCGATCAGTTTGTGAAGCATGGCGGAGATGAGTTTTAATTCGTCAGTGAAATGTCTGCTGACAGCAGGCGACAGTATGCCGATTTTTGATGCAATATAGATTTGCGTCCGCAGTTCGGCCGCACTGCCTTTGGAGATCGAAAGAAAATTGATGAATTCTTTTTTCGTTCGGCGTTCCGCTCCTTCTGCGATGTTTGACGGTATGGAAACTGCCGCGCGGGTCATTTGATCTTTGAGACCGTAGTCTTTGCAATTCTGCAATTCTTTGTAAAGCTCAACAGTCAGGCGGCAACTCTTTTTCCAGACTTCAAAATTTTCAAACTGATACATACCAATTCTCCTTTTGAGACAATTTACTCTACCTTTTTTACTTTTCAACTTTTTTACTTTTTTACTTAAAAAATTTACGAAAGGAAATTTTTATGAACAGATTGAACGGAACAGACGCGCTTGCGCGCTATCAGGTTGCCTCCGGCTCTACGATTACCCCCGGCGATCTTGTGGCCCTTAACGGCGACGGAAAGGCCGTTCCCGCCGCCGATACGGCGGGACTGAAGGTCATCGGCGTTGCAAAATCCGTTACCGACGGGGAAGTCGAGATATTCAACGGCGTGGTGACGATGGAGAACGGAGCGTCGACCGCCGCTCTGAGCCGCGCCGACCGCGGCGAACCGGTGTATGCGGTCAACGCCCACACGGTCGGGAAAACGGCGACGAACAAGATCGTCGCCGGTCTCATGGTCGATCTTTACGACGGCGACGTCTATTTGCTTTGCGATCCCTGCGCCATCGCCGCGGGAACGGCCCGCGTCGAAGCGGCGGCAGCGGCAGCGGCGGCAGCGGCAAAATCCTGATATAAAAGAAAGTGAGGAAAGAATGGAACTTACACCCGAAAATATGCGGAATCTGTATTACGCGTTCAACGCGTATCTGCAGAAAGGACTCGGCGGAGGCTGGACCGACTGGACGAAATACTGCTCGGTCATCAACTCCGCGACACTGATCGAAAAATACCCGATGACGGTTATTTCCGGCGGGATGCGCGAATGGGTCGGCGAACGCGTCATCAACGAGATCGCCGGAAAAATGTTCGAAGTTGTCAACAAGGATTTCGAGCACACGGAAGGCGTCAGCCGCAATGACATCGAAGACGACAACATCGGCTTTTACCAGGCGCTGTTCACGGAGATGGGACTCAACGCCGCCAATCTCTGGGCGGAGCTTTCGGTCAAGGCATTGACCGAGACCGGCAAATGGGCGGACGGCGTGAACTTTTTCTCCGCTTCGCGGAAAATCGGCAAAACGACGATCAACAACGTTGTGTCGGGAGCGCTTTCGGTTGCCAACTACGAGGCCGCGCGCTCCCAGATGATGCAGTTCTGTAAACCCGACAAGACGCCGCTCGGTCTGATTCCGGATACGCTGATGGTCGGCCCGACGAACGAGAACACCGCACGAAAAATCCTCAAGGCGGAACTGGTCGTCGAAAACGGAACCACGGTCAGCAACATCCACAAGGACGAATGCGAGATTCTCGTGAATCCGTATCTTGTCGGTTCGCACGCGGGCAAGTGGTATCTGCTCAACACCCGGCGCGGCATCAAGCCTCTCGTCGTGCAGAAACGCAAGGTCGGCGCGCTTCAGCGCTGGGACAAGGATTCCGATACCTGCGTCAAGGACAAGAACCGCTGCGAATACGGCTTGCATTACCGCGGCGCGGCCGCCCTGATCGCTCCGCAACTGATTATCGGAGGCAATCTCGGATGAGCAGCTACGCCACGGTGGAGGAGTTGACCAGCCGTCTCTCCGACCTTTACGGCGGACTCTACAAGGATCGTCAGGGAGCGGAGATGGAGCGTGAAGCGCAGTCGGATCTCGACTCCGCCGAGGCGGAGATCAACGGTCTGATCGGGACCCGGTTCCGGGTTCCGGTCGTTGCCGCCGGATCGGTTCCGCTGCTGAAGCACTGGACTCTCACGCTTGCGGAGGAGCTCGCGTGGTCGCGATCCGGAAAAGGCAAACTCCCGGAGAGTCTCGCGAACCGGGTGAAACAGGTCCGCGAATATCTGGAGAAGATTGCCGCCGGAACGATGACGCTTGCCGGAGCCGAACAGGACGAGGAGACCGGCGGAGCGTCCATCGCGTTTTTCAGCGGAAACGAACCGGTTTTCGGACGGGAAAAGATGAGAGGTTACTGATGTTTACGCCGATTCAGGAGATCGCGGAGGCGATTGCCGCCCGCATCCGGGCAACGGACGCCTTTCAGCATGTGACTTACGCCCAGGCAAGCAACGGCGCGCAGGTCTGGCAGATGCTGGAAGCGATGGCGAATCTCCCCTGCGCGATCGTTGCGATCGGCACGGTCGACTACGACAACGACGCGCTGAGGCGGACGATCCGCCCGATGGTTTTCGTGGTCGGGGAATTCGACCGCTATCTCTCCGGCGATGCGGAGGGAATCTGGGAGCTGACGGAAAAAGTTCTTTCCGCGTTTCTGCCGGAGCCGACCGCCGCCGGGCTTTCCGCGCCGGATATCCGAGGAATCGAATTCGTTGCGGAGTCGGCGGTGCCGATCCAGTCGGAGGACAACGTTTCGGCGTATCTGGTGACGCTTTCGGGCGTTGAATTTTTAACGAAGTGAGGGCAAAAAAATGTCAATGAAACAAGTTGGGACGGCGGTTCTTTATCCCGGAACGTCGGACGAGGTCTGGGGGCTCTGTGAGACGCAGGAACAGGGGCTCGAAGCGAACAAGAAGGAAATCGACAACGGCGAAGGCGACACGGTCGGTCTGCTTTACACGAACGTCGGCAAGAAAAAGTTTTCCGGCACCTATACGCCGCTCGCTTCCGCGACCGAGACGCCGGTCACGAAAGACGATCTGATCGGCGAAAAGCTGACGTTCAAAACCGGAGGCGAAAAAACGCTGGAGATCTATATCGACAGCGCGACGTTCAGCCGGAAAAAAGGCGATGTTTCCGAATTCAAAATCGAGGGATATTATTATCCGGAAATCAAAGGGAGCGGACAATGAACGGAACGGAACAGGCAATCGGACGTCTCGAAGAGGCGAAAGCGGCTGCGGCCTCCGGTGCGGAGTTCGCCCCGGAATACATCGAAAAATTCGGCGCGCGGTTCTATTACAAAACCGTATCCCACGCATGGGTAATCAGCGCAGTCGTTGCCCGCTTCCCGAATGCGGGCGATTTCGAACGCGGGCTGATCCTTCTCTATCTGCTCTCCCTTTCTCCGGAAGAGGTCCGGAACCGGGCAATGCAGGAGGCGGAGGAGGGAAGAATTTTCGAATCGGCAATCGCGTTCATGGAAGAACACGGAATTTTTCCGGAGGACGCGGACAAACTGGACGAAGACGTCCGGAAACTGATGACACATCCGTATAAAAAAAAGTGAGCGGTGAGGAGGACGGCGGTCCGCCGGAATTCTACTGGTGGAGCCGTATGATCTACGGTCTCATGGCAAATCTGCACATTTCCGAGCGGGAAGTTCTCGCGATGCGCTGGGACCGCGCGACGGCGTATCTGGACGAAATTCTGATCGACCTTGAAAAGCCGGTCAACCGTCCGCTTCCGGAGTTCGACGACGAATTCGAGGCGGTCAAGCGGGCAATGCGCGAAGAGTATCAACAGGCGAAGCGAAAGGCGTAAAATGGCGGTCTCCAATCTTATCATCCGACTCGGCGCGAAAGTCTCCCAAGCGACGCGGGGACTCCGGAGCGTCTATTCCGGACTGAATAACATCGTCGTCAAGGCGACGAGCCTGAAAAGCGTTAATTTTGCCGGGCTGATCGGACTGGCGACCGCCGGGGTCGGAATCACCGGCGTCGCGATGAAAGTTCAGCAGCTCGGCGCCAGCCTCGAAACGACGCTCATGAGTTTTCATACGATGCTCGGTTCAGCGGAAAAAGGCAACGCGATGCTCGCGAAACTCAACGAGTTCGCGAACGTTACGCCGTTTTCCAACGCGGAAATCATTCAGGCTGGAAAAACGCTGCTCGCATTCGGCATCCCGGCGGGAAACGTCGAGGGGCTGCTGAAACGTCTCGGCGACGCTTCCGCCGGATCCGGAAAGAAAATCGCGGAGCTGGCTCCGATCTTCGGCAAGGTCTTTGCCAAAGGCAAAGCCGATACGGAAGCGCTCAACATGATGACGGATGCCGGAATTCCCATCATGGACTCTCTCGGCAAAATGTACGGGAAGAGCAGCGGCGAGATTCTGAAAATGGCAGAGACCGGCCGGATCACCGCCGGTGACGTCAACAAGGCGTTTGCGCAAATGACCTCTTCCGGAGGCATTTTTGCGAATCTGATGGAGAAGCAGTCGAAGACTTCAATCGGTCTCTGGTCCACGATTACCGGTCAGATTTCCTCCGCCGCCATGAACATCGGCGAGAGCCTGCAGCCGCTGATGCAGGAAGTGTTGACGGTTCTGAAAGGGTGGAGCGAGGAGCTCCTCCGATTCTCCCGGGACGGCCGGGCGATCGAATACTTTTCGGAGCTTGCGCTGACCGCGGTCAACGCCGCTTCCAAAATCGTGAAAGGCTATGTATGGATTCGCGAATACGGGGGCGCGGTGTTCCGCGCGATCGGTGAAACCGGAAAAGCGGTCTGGTACGGAATTCAAGGCTCTGCGATTCTTGCGTTCACCGGAATTGTCAAGGGCGTAAACTCCCTGATCGAGTACGTCCCCGCCGCATTCCGGACAGCCGGTTCCGTCATCTCCGGGATCTGGGACGGAATCAAATGGGCGGCGGGAAGCGCATTCGCGTGGGTGGTCAACACCGTTCTGAACGCCGTCAACGGCATCGTCAAAATGCTGAACAAAATTCCGGGTGTTGACCTGAAAATGGTCGACAAACCTAAATTTTTGTCCCAGGTCGAACAGTTTGCAAATGAGGCTGGAGAATCCGCAAAACGGAAATTCCGCGACGTTGCGAACGGGAAGGAATTTAAAGAAGCCGAAAAACGGACGGCGGAACGGAATGCAAAGTGGAGCCCGACCGAGCAGAAAGGGGTTTCCCTCGTCGAAAAATCGACAAACGGCATCCTGACCGCCGCCGGTCAATTCGGGACCGCCGGGGAAAATATCCGGAAGGCCGGCGTTTCGATCGACGCGATGACCGAAAAAGCGATCGCGAAAGTCACCGGGTGGCAGGCGAAAGCCCAGGCGGAACTCGCGGAGAAAAACAGAAAAGGTGATGTCGGCAAAGCGCAGGAAATCACCGGAGCCGCGAAATCGGAAACCGGGAAGAAACTTGACCGGATTTCGATGGACTCCCTGACGAAAATCGGTCTTTACGGGAATTTCGGCGGCAGCCGGATCCCGTCGATTGATCTGCAGCGGAACAAGCTGCTGGAGAATATTCTGGAGAAGGTCGGCGAACTAAAGGAAACCGGGGGGCTGCTCGCATGAGAAAAGTTATCGGAGAATTAAAATGGGTTCTTGTCAAGGGCTACCCGCAAATCAGCGGGCAGGAGGGAATCGAACAGCTCACGGTCAAATATACGGCGAGATCGGACGGGATTGATGACCTCCTTCCCGACTACGGAAGTTATTACATCAATCACGCGGATCCGTTTTTCGAGCGTTACTCGAATATGCGTCTGAACAGCCGGACGATCACGCCGCTTGACTCCGGAAACGTCTTGGAAATCACATTGGTTTACGCAATTCCGGAGGGTGAACTGCCGGATTTCGCATCGGCCGTGTCGGAAGAATGGGAGTACGACACGCAGGATTACGACGTGCCGATCGCGCAGCACGAAAAATACCGTTATTGTTGGAATCACAAACTGATCGGGAAAATTGACAAAACCGGATCTCTTCCTGCACGTCCTGAATGGTTTAATACGGCGGTCAGCGCGGAAATCGGCGGCGATTCCGCCGCAAACTACAAGTGGATCAAACCGGGCGATAAACCTCCGGATGGATGGAACGTCGTTGCCGACGAAACCAAACCGGGCGTTGAATCATTCCGGAGCGGGATCACGACTGTTCAGCTTATCAAGCGTTCGGGTTCGAAAGCGAATCTTGAACGCGATGCCCGATCCGATTACACCATTCAGGCGCCGAAAGAGACATTCGGACGAACCGGCATTTGGCTGCGGGGCGGAAGCAAGATCCGGAAATGCGGAAAAAAATGGGAACTGACCGTCTCATTTTTGAACTCGAAAAACTATGACGAAGATCTTTACTCCTGAGGTGCTGCAATGAATTGTCCGCGTCTCCCGACGCTTCCAAATTCGACTGTTTCGCGTATCGACCCGTCGTGGTTCCGCGACCTGCACGATTGTCTCCGTTATGCGATGACGCATCCAACCGGGGACGGAGTGACGATTTTCAACGAATCCGGCGGGACGCTGCGCGTGGATCTTCCCTGCGGAGGCGAAGGAGGATCCGCGGCCGCGACATCCCCGGTTGAATCCTCCGGCTATTCCGGCGAATTCAAAGTGTCGGTCGGCGAAATCGCCCGAAGCGAAGACGAAACCGGGGATATTGTCAGTCTGGAACTGTTCATCCGCAACGGGCTTTACGAGGGGTATGACAACACTTATCCTAATGCCGGATGGGTTCTGCTCGCCGGAAAGCGTGTCGCAAAAACGGCAGTTTATCATGGAACTTTGTGGAAAGACAACTACAATCTCGCCAATATATATGTATGGCACGAGACATATTTTCACCCGGTAGACGGTATTCGGACTACATACGTTTTTACGGAAGAGGACAAATTTCCGACAGAAGAAAACGGAACTTATACCGTTGTATATGATCTTCTTGCGGTCATCCGCGACGGTAAAGTTATTCAGGCTCACTATGGGCCGATTCACATTATGGACCGCTATTATGACGAAACAGTTACCGAATGAAATACTTGTCCGTCACTCGCTTTGGGACTGGATCCGTATTTTCGACCGCATGCGTGCCGACCGCTATGCATTTCTGCAACCGATCGGGAAATATTCTGCGTTGGAAGATTTGCTGGAAATCGAAACGTTTATGCCGGAAAATGACCGAAATACCATTTTAAGGAACACTATTTGGGACGATTATTCAACATGGGATAGACCGCTCAATTACAAAGCACGTGTACGCCCGACTCCAGCTTATCTTCATAATGGAAATACATGGAGCGAAAAATACCCGGAAATACATGGACAGAAATGGCTCCTGCTTCCGACAACTAATAACCTGTCTAATTTAATGCTTTGGAATAAGTCGTGGAGCCAAATTATCCGGGCAATTTATGGGGGCATTTACCAAAACAACGGATTTGTTTACTTGAATGCATCCAGCGGAATCTATTACGGCGATTACAATGAATGGTTCACAACCTATCATAGAAGATGCAATAAACATGAAGATACAACTCCTGTCGGGAAATGGAAAGAGTTTACTACCAGGGGAAACTCTACATTCGGTTGTTGGCAGGAAGTCCAAAGAGCATGGGAAAATGACGGATGGAATGAGATTGAAGTACATTCAACAGAGACATCTCGTTTGAAAATCGAAAATTACACCCCACCGTTTGACGGTCCCTACCGCATTGTAATCGCCGGAGTTGTAGGTAGCTCCTATCAGTTTAACGGAATGGGATTTGTGGAATACCCCGGATGCTATAATGTTGTTTTCGACTCCGGCCCCATACAGGGGAACTATACATCGCCGCTGATCGGACTGGATAGTTACCCCTTAGCCGATCTTGATTATTTTAAGGAAATTGGCAGAACGGGATACGCCGGATGGAAGATTGAGTATTGCGACACTTTTATTTTGCCCGCGGAAGGAACGTTCCCCGATTATTTCTGACCGCATCAGAGCCGGAACTTCTTAACAAAAAAACTTTTTGGAGTGACAGATGGATATTTTTTACAACATTACAAACCAATACCGCGTAACGGAAAATGGTGCGCGGAATGCGGATTCTCCTCTTCTGCGGTATCGTGAACAGCCGGTTTGGTGGATACATCTTGTTGATGAGATCAACTCTCCGGTCGATTTGAGCGCGGTCCCAAGCTGGAGAGCAGCGGTCGATGTCGACCTAACTTCAAAGACAGAAGTTATGTGCCGAACCGTTAATGAAGCAATCATAAAGACTCGTCTTGCCGATGGCGTTGTCGGAGTACCGGTTGATGCGAACACGGAAAAGTTTCTCGAAAAAGTCGACGGGAAAGATAATGTTCGCGCAAAATTCGAACTCTGGGGGTTCGATCCCAATGGCGCCAAACGAATCTATCTCCGGCTTGCAATCCTCGTTTCCGCCGTCGTCGATCCGGATGGAGGGGAACCGCCGTCGCCGGTCGATCCGGACGAAGCCGTCCGGAAAACCGAACTGGAGGCGATGATCGCCCGCGAGCTTGTTTTCGAGTATTCGCCGGATCAAGTGCAAATCCACACGGAACTTCTTGATGGCGATCTCTGGCAGCGGATCCGGCATGGAGAAAACGGTGTTCCCTCCGAATGGCAGAGAATCCCGTATGGACCGCGCGGAGCCAGTATATCGAATTATCTCTATGTTGCCTATGCCTCGGATGCCGCCGGAACAGGCTTCTCCCTCACTCCATCCGATGCTTTGCCATACCGTGCGGAAGTCGTGTCAGAGACGGAGATCGAAAATCCGACCGCAGCTGATTTCGCCGGGAAATGGGTCCGGTTCGTCGGGGAACAAGGCGAAACCGGACCGGAGGGACCCAAAGGAGACAAGGGCGATAAAGGCGACACAGGAGAACAAGGTCCGCAGGGTCCGCAAGGAGATCAAGGCGACACGGGACCGCAGGGGCCGATTGGTCCAAAAGGCGAGACTGGAGAACAAGGTCCGCAGGGCGAGACTGGAGAACAGGGCCCTCAAGGCGAGCGCGGCGAAGCGTTCAAGTTCGACGCGACCGGTTTGAAGAGTGAGCGAAGTCAGTATGATGCAGAGCCGAAAAACTTTGCCTTTCTTGCCACAGATGAAGGAAACATCTATATCAAGAATTCTGACACATCAGGAGATTGGTCGGATGCAATCGCATTCCGTGGAGAAAAAGGGGACAAGGGTGATAAAGGCGATGCCGGTGAGCAAGGTCCGCAGGGGGAGACTGGAGCAACCGGGGAGACGGGACCGCAGGGACCACAAGGTGAGACTGGAGAACAGGGACCGCAGGGCGAACAAGGTGAGACTGGAGAGCAAGGCGCGGCGGCAATTTCTTTTGCGAGACTGACAGCCATAACTGATGAAACCGCATTCACTGGAACGGCGCAACTGGTCAACGCAGACGGTACTGCGGGCGAAACGGTCGATGTTGTGTATTGGTTTGCTGATCCGGCGGCAACAACGGAGGGATAACCAATGAGTTATCTGCATCTAACCAAAAAGAGCGTCGGTGTCGGGCAGCAGGGGATCGTCTGCGGTAAGACGTTTCTTCCGCTTGCCGGTCGTCCGGCTGTCGGGCAGAAAGGACTGGTCATTGATCTTCCGGAAGAGGAAATGCCGTCGGATGGGCTTGTTTTCCACGCGCCGTTTGAAACTGATACACAAACGGCAGCAACCGGACAGACAATGACATTCGGCACATCCGGAATTGAATTCGGAACGTATGAGAATATTCCGTCGATCTCAATGACCCGCGGCGGTTCGATCATCTCTTTTCCGGCGGCGGGGCTGCCGACGGGAAACTCGCCGTTCACGATTTCCGTCTGGTTCCTGAATCCGTCCAACGATGGACAGGAGAGCATCATCATCTGGGGACCGAAATCCAGCGGGAAGATGATTTTTCTTAACTTCCACAACGGGCAGTTAAGCCTTGATGTTTGGTATGGCGACACGTCTATTGATGTTGAGAATCTTTTCACGGACAAATGGCAACTGCTTGATGTCGTTTACGATGGAACAACACTCAAGTTTTACATTAACGCCGTTCTTGTCGGGAGCGCGGCTGTTACGCTCGGAACGGGAACGGCAACGACCGCTTACATCGGCGGCCATCCCTCGCATGAATTCGGATGGTCGGGGCGGCTGGCAGACCTGCGCGTTTACGACCGTGCACTTTCCGAATCGGAACTGAAAACATTGTTGGGTAAATTCAAAAAGCGGCGGTTGTTTCTGCCGCTGGAAGAGTCGGAGGGAACGCCGGAGGCTGGCGCAACGGGAATCGTCCTGAATTCACAGAACGCGTTCCAGGCGTCCGATCAATATTCTCACAACGGCAATATTCCGCAAGCGGATCATGTCGTTTTCCATGCCGGCGGCGGATCGCTGGAGCAAGCTGAAACCGGGCAAACTTTTACAATGTCCGGAAGCGGGGTAACGCTCGCGACGTGCGAAGGAATTCCCGGATACCAGTTTTCCTCCGAATCGAAGTTGAGTTTCTCCGATGCAGAGTTGCCGAGCGGCGGGAATCCATACACGATTTCATTGTGGGCGAAGGCAGATCAGAGTTCATGGAGCGAATCTGTTCTGTTCATGTGGGGAAAACTCAACGGTAACGGTGTCGGGCTTGCATATTGTTACGATACCGCGGTCCGGGATGTCGGCGGCATGGGACGCGACCACACTTCTCCGGACAACAGCATCGTTCAGACGGAATTAAATCACGCTGCATTGAGCTATGATGGTCAGAACAGCCGGATTTATGTAAATGGAGCTCTTGTTTCCACTCAGAAAATCGGGCGTTCGTTTTCTTTGCAACAGGGCGTTATCGGCTCGACGCATACTTGGTCGGAGTATTTCAGCGGATTCCTTGGCGGGATTCGCGTGTTCGACGTGGCTCTTTCCGATGCGGAAATCGCGGAAGTTGCACAAGAATGGGTAAAAGCTCCTGTTCAGCGGGCGTTCATTCCAATCATTACGAGGTGACATGATGTTGATTGACATTCTGCGGGAAGATGAACAGGGAAACGTTTACGTTCTGCGGGAGCCGGGAGGTCTGACGGTTGACTGGCGGGGGAAGCGTGTCACGGTCCCTTACGGATTCCGGAGCGACGGAGCGTCCGTTCCCCGGTTCTTCTGGCGGTGGGTATTCCCGCCGGGAGACACGCGGGCGTTGCGCGCGGCTTTCGTGCACGACTGGATCTACCGGACGCATCCGGATGGGTGGACCAAAGCGGAAGCCGATCAGCTGTTCTGCGAGCTGCTGATCGGGGACGGGATGCCGGAACGTTTTGCCAGGAGAGCGTATTGGGGCGTGCGTCTGTTCGGCGGGGATTCCTGGCATCAGGGAGGAATGGTAAAATGAATGGAGAGGAAAACATGTTTTATGTAAATGCAGATTCATTGAAGTTCTGCACGGCGGATTCGCCGGAGAAAGCCGGGGACAAGCCGCAGTTCAGGCACACAGAGAGTAAAAGCATCGACATCACGTTTCTGCGTGGGGACGGAACTCCGCTGAATCTGACCGGGGCAACGCTCACGCTGGCGGTGGACAGCAACTATTATCATTGGGACAAGCTGACCGCCTTTTCGGAGGGCGATAAAGTCCGGATTCTGAATCCCGGCGGCGGAGTCGTGCGGTTCTTTGTGGACTGCAACAGCTCCAAATTCGCGCAGCTGGTCCAGTGCGGAAGCTCGTCGGTCAAGATGGAGGTCGTAATGATTGCCGCCGGGGAGACGGAGGAGCGGACGCTCCTGCATGATGACGGCATCCGGCTTCTTCCGCGCGTCCACACGTCGGAGGGAGCGCCGACTTCTGCAAATCCGGAATATTACAACAAGGCGCAGATCGACGCGCTGATGCAGGGGAATACGCGCGTGGAGCTTGCCGCCTGCACGGGCATGGGCATCAAGCGTACGGACGAGGGGACGCTGATGACGTGGATCGACCCGGAGGACGTGGTTCTCAACGGCTCCGTGCTTGCGCGGTGGGACCGGACGGTTCTTGTCCGCAAGTCGGGGAGTTATCCGGAGAATCCGGAAGACGGGGAGACCGTCGCGGAGACTTCCCGCGCCGAAGCGACAAAAAATCAGTACCGCACGAACGGATTCCTCGACAAGTCGGAAGAGGGGAAAACATTTTACTGCAAGCTCTTTTCGCAGACGACCGCAGGAGTCTGGAACGATTCGGACGGCAACCGCTATCCGGAGTCGGAAACGATGTCGTGGGGCATGGTTCAGAGTTTCGTCCGGGCGGGGAAAGGGCCAGAGTTTTTCCCGGTCGGGACGGTGTTCGTTGTCGATCATCCGGAATATACCCACGAAGATGGCACGGGGCTTTGGTTCCGCGTTGTCGGACACGATCAAGTTCAGGCGCAGGATGAGACCTTGACACATTCCATGTGCCTTGACATGGTGGATTGCCTTTTCGTCGTGTCATACGATAATAAGGAAGCGCTTTACGCGCTGACGGAAGATACGACTGCACAGGCATTAAAAACGTACTATACGTTTTCCGGAACGGAGTATACGGCTCTTGTCGAGGGAACCGATTACGAGATCGGCGATCCGGTTCCGGTGGCTTCATGGTACGAAAAGAATCTTGACAATAGACAGAATAATGGAAGCAACAACCCGGTTCAAAGCAATCAGATTCAGTGGCTTAATTCTTCCGGAGCGGCAAACCAGTGGTTCACACCGCAGACGATATTCGACACGGTTAATTCATCGCTTTTGAACAAGAACGGCTTCTGCCGTTACATCGACCCGGAATTCCTGCAAGTTGTCCAGCCCGCGAAACTCGTTACGGCGCTAAGCAACAAGGAAGGGGGAGGCTCTGTCGTGCATTATGCCAAATTCTGGGCACTTTCCGGCTCGCAGGTATTTGGTTTGGTAAACGGAAACATTATGGAGAATACACAGTTGGAGTACTATCAGAGTAATTCACCAATAAAATACACCAGGGACACTTCAACAGCTTACACTTATGTGTTGCGTTCTCCACAGGTGTTCGACGCTGTCACGCAAAGATGCGTTTTATATTCAGGATCGCTGAATTCTTATTATTCTTCCAATCCGTTCGGCTATTCCCCCGCCTGTATCATAGCGTAACAGAGGAGAGCGACATGAAGATCATCACATCCAAAGTATTCGCCGCGCAGGAAGCCGCCCGCCGCGCTTCCGCGACGGAGCCGACCAAAAAGTACAGCACGCTGAAAATCATCCGCGCGCTCGGCGACGAATGGGAGAACTACCGGAAACAGCTTGAGGAAGCCGGAGTGACCGACCAGTTTTTCGCCGCGAATTATCTGGCGGGGAACGATCCGGTTTTCGTGGCGTTCCTCGCCACCGTCCCGGAGGCGGTCCGGGAGAAGCTGGAGAACTGCGAATGGGAGCCGGAGTAAGTGACGGCAACGGAAGGGGAAAGTGCTAACCGCAAGGCTTTTATTTGAACGATTCGCAAAATCCCGGACCCGGAAAGAGTCCGGGATTTTCTGTTTTAAAGAGCAGAAAATGAGCAAACGGTTTGCTCAAAAAGATCCGTTTGCGCAAACCGTTTCGTTTTTTGTGCAAAAAGGTTTGCGCAATTCTTTCGACTTTGAGTAAACCGTTTTTATCTGCCTGCGCAAACAGTTTCGCACTATACAGCTGACTAGCAGACAAACGTCAAAAGAGGAAATGCCTTCGCCAGAAACGCATTCAGCTCAACCAACGGCTCTGTATAAAGAACAAATTCCTCCGGAATATCCGAATACCATCCGCGTCCGGCGGAATAAATCAGCCCTTCTTTCTTCCAGTCCACAAGATAACGATTAAAGGATTTTTCTGAAATCTTGACTTTGGGGAGCTTATTGTACTCAAAGCCGAGAAATTCACGATTTCCATAATGAATACTCCTCAGGAATTTAATGATCTCCATAATAATGTATGTTTTGCAAAGCATATCTGTTGATTATGTCCTTATTCAAGAGGAAGTCGTAATTGTAACTCATCATTTTTAATTGCCAAGCGTTTCCTTTTTCCTTCATCGGTTTCAACCGGAGAATCATTAACAAAATAACTGTCAACTCGTGTTACGCAGTAATTGTGAATTTTTTCTTCTCCGTTTTCATCTAAAATTCGTTGAATCCTAAGAGAGCATTTTATGGAAAAGCCATTTTTAAAGTTGATCTCTCCAGATAAGACTTTTCGTTTGAATTCTGCAGATTTCATGCCAAAAGAAATAACAACATTCTTGTAAACGCCACGCCATTTGTAATTGCCTTGTTTCAAAACCGGTGATATTATTTCAATATCAGCATTCTCATCATCTAATGGCGGCAATGCGTTTGAATCAATGATATATTCAGGAAAATCTTGATATAAAACAACTCGTTCAGGAAAAATTTCTGTCTTATTTGAGGATATTGATCTTATAGACACTTTTTCGATTTTGGGAGAAGTCTGCAATGCTTTATAAAAACGAGATTTGTGAATCAATGCTTTCTGATTTTTCTCTAATGCAATCTCTTTTAGTTTTGCATCTAATTTGAGGTTTGTATTCTGTAAACGGAGATTCTCTCTTTGCAATTCAAGCAAAGTGCGATCTTCAAACATTTTCTTTGCCCATTCCCCTGTGATTTGAGAAATAGGATTAGAAATAAACGTCGACAAAACCATACTGACAACTGCAACTGACACCCCGACTCTAACATCCTTATCCTTGAAACAAAAGTATTGGCGAATACCACCTTCTTCCAAAGGATAAATTTCCATTTGCAAGGAAACATCCAATGCCTTTGCAATTTCGTTTGCAAGATGTAAAAATTCAAATTGTGAACGATTAACAACAAAAGCATCTAATAAATGCGATTGGTCTTTTAAGTAATAATGCAGTTCAACGCTTATTTCACGCGAAACGTTTTCTGACTCCGCATCAGTATAAATTTCAGACATAGGCAATCCTCCATTTCGTTTCATCGCCGCAGATGTTGCGGATTTTCAGACGAAGAGGTTTTTTGTCGCTGGCGATGGTGCCGTCCCAGAACTCTTTTGTCTTGACGCCGTCGCGGATGACATAGCCGAGTTTGTCGATCTTTATCTCGTGGTCGGAATGCCAGATCCCTTCAGCGGAGGTACAGTCAAGAGAGAGAAATTCAATCAGTTCCAACCCGGTTTTGCTGATGGTCAGGGGCGTGTAAGGCTTTTTCGGTGAAGTTTGAGCAAAACTTTTTTCATTGAAAGCATGGATTCTATCAAGGACACGGTCGCTGACAAACTTCTCAAGTTCAACCTGCCAGACGGTCAGCAAATCGTGCTTCACTTGTTTACAGGTGAATTCGGCATAATCCTCGACAATTACATCGTCAAGAACTTCCTTCAGGTCGCGCAGTTCGATTTCCTTGTCTGTGCTTGCATCGTCCCGGATGAACTTTTCAATTTCCGCCTTGTCGGTGATGTCCACATAGTAAACAATCACTTTTTTGACCGTGCTGTCCAGATCGGGGATCGCCTCATGGAGAATCCGGTTCATCATTACCACGTCCAGCAGACGGGAACTGCTCTGATCGACCAGATTCGGCACGTACACGGGAACCATGCCGAGCGAACTATCCATGATCGCGCCCTCCCAAAACTCGTCCAAGCTGTCTTCGTTGCGCAAGCCGGGAATCAAGGATTTGATCTTGTCCATCGTCTGCACCGGATTGCGGTAGAGCGAGACGCCGTCTTTGACCTCCATTATGTCGAATTCCGCATGATTGGCGACCAACCGATCGCGTACCGTCTGAATCGAATTGAGTCCGACGTCGCTGTGGATGAAGCGCCGTCCGAGTTTTGCCGCCACCGCCGCCGTCACGCCGCTGCCGCCGAAGAAATCCGCCACCAGCATTCCTTCGTTGGAACTGGCCTTGATGATGCGCTCCAGCAGGGCCTCCGGTTTTTGAGTGGCGTAATCTACCCGTTCATTTGCAGCTTTGTTTACCATTGATATTTGCCACCAGTCTCTTGGAGCGGTTCCTCCAGAATAATATTGCCTATATGTTAAATTAGGATATTTTGTTTCGGCATCAATAGATAAGCCATCTGCACGGTCAACAGGGCTACCAGTAATCGCTTTTCCACGTACTTGAAAACGCACGCCATTTTCATCTGTATATTTAAATTTCGCTTCTGTTGCAGCTGTATATTCTTCTCTAATATCTGAAGCATTAAATATATAATTGTCTGAACGAGAAAAGAAATATAATACATCGTGTTTAGGGTTATACTTTGCCATGGGCATTTCCCTGCCCGCATAACACCAAATTATTTCATTTTTAAAATTGTCCTCTCCGAAAATTTCATCCATCAGGATTTTTACATAATGTCCGATATGCCAGTCCAAGTGAACGTAGATGCTAGCGGTTTCGCTCATGACGGATTTGATGGCGCAGAGATTTTCATACATCCAGTTGAGATATTTTTCCTTGTCCCAGACATCTCCATACATCTTCTCTTCAAATGCCTTAAAATCGTCATCTTCAAGTTCGGTCTCTGCTTTTGCGATGACTTCCGCGACTTTCGGATTGCGGCGGATATAAATCTGCTTGGCATAGTCGGCTCCGCTGGCAAACGGCGGGTCGATATAGACCAGATCGACCTTGACGCCCCGGTCTTTGAGATAAGCGCAGGCGGAAACACATTCGCCGCGAATCACCAGATTGCCGTCGGCGTTGGTTCCGACGGTCTCCTGTTTTTCCATCTCATAGAGCGGCATGCCGCGTTTGAGTTTGTCTGCGACATCGTTCGCCCCCTTGTAGCGCAGAGTGCGCTTGAAATTGTCCAGAATCGCCTGTCCCTCAATCGGACTCGGAAAGAACGGTATATAATGAACGGCCATGATTGATTACTCCATAAAGAATTGTTTGATTGCGTTGGCTGTGGCGGTTATCCGATCATTTTCGGTAAGCGTGTCTTCCAGATACAGATAATTGAAACGGCGGTATCCGAATTTCTGATTGTTCTTTTCAAGGAATGCGCCTTCCATAAAGGAACGTTTTTCCTTGAACGTCGGGTCGTTGGCGTAAATTGCGCCTTTGGTTTCCACGATGATCGCCTGATGGATTTTACCGTCTTTGCGGCGGATAATCAGAAAGTCCGGCGTGTACTTGCCGATATACCGCCAGTAGGTCGCCATGCGCTGATAACACTTGATCTTGAACTCCGTCAGCGCCCGGTCGCCATTGTAATAAACTTCCAAATGCAGGGCATCCACACAGCTTTGTTTCAGCACTTCATCCAGAAATTTTTGTTCAAAAGAACTGTCGGTCCGATACGGCAGATAATGGAATGAACGGTCTTTGTGCGGCATCGGCAGGAATTTTGCGCTCAGCTCGTCCGCCTTGCCGTTCTCGCCGATTTCACGCAACAGCCTAATCGTTTGTTCCGTCTTGGGATCGATTTCCAGTATCCCTTTATCCGCATCAACAATGTTTTTAACTTCGTCCTGCTTCGGATAGAAATTTTCCGGTTCCGTTGTCATAACCGGGCTGGTTAGATTTTCCACTTTCAGCAGACTGGCATCTTCCTGAATCAATTCTTCCGTACTGGTGAAAGAACGTTTTTCGTAAAACGCTTTGCGGATATTGGCATTGATTGCCTCTATACGGTATTGGGGCTGGAAATAACGGATTCCTTTTTCCTCATATGTAAGAGCGTCAAACAGTTTCCGTAACACGGCGTCATGCGGTTTCAAATCGGTAAAGCGGATAAAGCCGAACCCGCCTTTGACAATTTCCCCCAGCCAGCAGTTGTAGTCGGCAATGACCTTAACGGATTTCAGAAATTCCGTCTTGATATTCGTCACTTTCAGTTTGTCGGCAAATTCCGCAGTCCTGAGGATTGCGGCGGGATGCACCGCTTCATTTGCGGCTTCTGAAATTTCCTTTGCCGCGTCACGTCCTTCTTCAATGACCAGTGTTTGATATTCCACTTTCAGTTGATAGAATTCAATTTTCGGCAGTTTCAGATATGCGGTTCGATCATAACGATAAATATTGGTGGGCGGAACACCTTTTCCTCGTTCAAACTCCTGAAGTGAAATATGGTGCTGCTGTTCCAGCTGCAGGTTCAATGTCTTGGCATTACTTTCATTCAAGTAGATCAATGCCGTTTCCGTTACGCCTTTTTGAACCTGACGCAGACAACGGCAGGAGGTCTGCAGAACCATATTGGTCGGGCAATCCCCCTCCTGTGAAAGAATTATTCCGGTTAGACTGCGGCAATCCCAGCCCTCTTTTCCGATCTGTACCAGCAGAACAATGCGAATTTTTGAAAATGGCTGATCAAGACTGACGAACTGCAGTTCACTTCCCTGCGGCTTTGGGTAGATTTTATTGCCGTCGTGAAAACGGAGAACCGCTTCCGACGCGTTCAGACCGAACTCTTCGGTAAGTCTGATCGCCAGCGGATAAATTTGTTCTTCCAGGACTTCAATCGACCCACCGCAATAGATGCCCAGTTTTGCACAGGTTCCATCCGAATAAACCGTATCTTTATAACGACTGAAAAACTCTCGAATTCCCGCTTCCACAATTTGCGTCCGTTCCATGCCTGATGCGATCTTGACGGTCGGCTTTTTCAAAAAATTACCGATTCCATCCACCAGCGGATAGTAATGGACGATGTTGGATATTTCAATATTGGACACGGTCAGTTCCGGCGCAACCGCGAGCTTTTCCCCTTTTTGAAGGTATGGAGTGCCTGAGAAGCCGATGACACTGTTCAGAGTATGTCTTTCCATCCAGTGATTGACAACCGCGCGCAGTTTTTTATCATCGGTCGCGGCATGGTGGACTTCATCGATAAAAACCGAAAGATGAGGAAGAGATCCGATCAGGTTACGCAATTCATTCGACTGCCGGTCTTTTTCATCATCGTTTTTTTCAATCAACTGCAACTGGCCGTTTTTCTCATCAAGGTTAAGTCGATCCAAAATGACTTTTTCGGCATTTGTGACGGCGACTAACCCGAAAAGATCCTCCAGCGGCTGGTGAATCGCAATCTTTTGAACGTTGGGATTCTTGGTCTTGTTCGACTTGTTTGCCGTCCTGTTCTGGTCCAGAACCTCGAAAATCAGCTTGCGTTTCAGATTTGACGCCGCCGGTTCAGGAATAATCCACGCAGGATCAAAATTCTGAATAGTTCTTAAACTCGGAATTACCGAAGTTTTCAAACCGGAAGGAGCAAAAATGATGAAATTATGGGCGAATGCCGGATTATCCGGCTCATTCCCGGCAAAATACAAATCCAAATAGATGAACGCCGCCATCAAATACGTTTTCCCGGCACCCATTGGCAAACTGAAGAGAAAATCGGTATAGGCGACGTTGTAAAAAGCCCGTCGAAAGAACGATTCATAATCGATCTCATCCGGTGCGTCCTTGATTTTTTTCAACAACTTTGGGGAAAACGCTTTTCCATCCGCATCTGGTGACGCGGCATATTCAAACAACGCAGCAGCGGCCTGATTCGTTTCCAGAACAGTTTTTGCTTTGGATGTCAGTTCGATATTGTCAAAACACAGGGCATTGAACTCGCCGGAACAGAAAAGGTCGCACAGAGAACGATTTTTACAGGCAATTTTTAGGAAAAGATATGTTTTGATTGCTTCGATCTGCGCATCTCGCATCCGACCGGTCTTCATCATATAGAGCAATAAGTCTCTAACCGGGCAGGCGGCGGATCTGAGCCATGCATCACGTTTTTTTTCTATCATCTTGTAAAACATGGTCTATTCACGCTCCGCCGCTTTATCCGATTTGACCCATGCATCGACTTCATCTTTTTTGAATTTCCAGCTGCGGCCGACACGGTGTCCGGGCATATCCTTGGTTTCAATCCAACGATAGATCGTCTCCCGGCGCGCACCGAGATATTCGGAAATTTCCTTCATTGACAGCCAACGATCTTCCATTTGCATTCCTATATGATGAGTTCACAATGTACATTCTTTGGAAAAACATAACACATTTCGACGTTTTTACAAACAGAAACCTGATTTTTAAGAACATTTTTTGCTGGAATTCGATTGATAGAGAGCGTTTTTGCGTGAATTGTACAATGCAAGCAGAGGTCCTACGTTTTTTTGGTGAACCACTATCCACTATCGCGATAGGAATATTGCCTCTTCATTTTCAATCATGGCTGGGATGATGAGAACATTTATGCAGGTGTTTTCATCGGCGGAGGGGTTGCGGTTGTCTTTTTTATGGAGATGGAATATGCTTTCATCAATGTTTTTTGCGGAGGTGAAGGCTGTGTTTACGATGGCTCGGATCAAGGCGGTGCGCGGCAAGGGAAAGGAATTCTTTCTGAATCACTTGTCATGCAACGATTATTATTCGGAAAAGGAACATGTTGAAGGTGTATGGCATGGGGCTTTGGCAAATGATTTCGGGCTGTCGGAGCAGAAAGTTCAGGCGAAGGTGTTCAGTCTGTTTCAGCAGAATATCAATCCTTTGACGCATGGGAAATTGACGCAGAGAACGGTTGCGGGCGAGATTCGGTTTTATGACTTTCAGTGTTCGGCGCAGAAGTCGGTTTCGGTGATGGCGTTATTTGATGACTGGTTGGTTGAAGCGCATCGGAAATCGGTGGATTTGGCGATGCGGGAATTGGAACGTTTTGCTGCTGTTCGGATTCGGGACGGAGCGAATGTCAATACGCAGAATCATGAGATTACCGGCAAGATAGTTTATGCGATTTTTCAACATGATGCAAGCCGTTTGCTTGATCCGCAGCTGCATACGCACAATGTTGTCTGCAACGTGACGCGGGATGCAAACGGTCAATACAAGGCTTTGGAAAATACGGAGATGTGCAAAGCGATCCGATACTGCGGACGGGTGTATCAAAATGCGATGGCGATAGAATGCCGGAAACTCGGTTATGAAATAGTCGAAAGTCTGGACTTTCGGGGCAATGTCAACGGGTTTGAAATCAAAGGAGTATCGGAAGAACTTCAGGAGCGTTTTTCCAAACGGACGCGGGATATTGACGAGGAAATCGCGCGTCAGGAGCGGAATCTCGGACGTGCTTTGACGGCGGCGGAACGGCATGATATTTCGCTGGAAACGCGGTCGTTCAAACTGGCGGAAACGGATTCGGCGGCGGTCCGGAATCATCAGTTGGAACAACTTTCGCGGGAGGAAATGGAACTGCTGCAAAAGTTGGCGCAGGAATCGTTTCAGCGGGAACAACGGCGGGAAGAAAATCGTTCCGCGGAACAGGCGATCGACGAGGTTCTCCCGGAACTGTTTGAACAGCAGAGCGTCTTGAAAACGGAGCAGATTCTTGCGGAAGTCCTGACACGGAATCTCGGCAACATATCGCTCGCTGAATTGCAAACGGCACTGTCAAAACATCCGGAACTGCGGAAACTGCCGGAGAATTACATAGTTCCGCTGGCGGTGATGGAGGCGGAGCAATATGCGCTTGATGCGATTGAGCGGGAACGCGGTTTGTATGTGCCGCTAAACGTCCATTTCAGAGCATTCGAGGGAGAGAAAAACCGGGCGTCGCAGCGCGAGGCGGTTCAGGGGATTCTGCGGAGCCGCGACCGTTTTGTCCTGCTGCGCGGCGTGGCTGGTTCCGGCAAAACATCCACGCTGAAAGAACTGGCGCGCGGGCTTGCGCAGGCTCCGCGGGTGCTGGCGCCGACGAATAGCGCAGTCGAGGTGCTGAAGCGGGAAGGTTTTCCGCATTCGCAGACGGTGGCAGGTTTCCTTTTGCGTCCGCCGGAATTTAACGGACTTGTGATCGTTGACGAGTCCGGTTTGAACTCACTCCGGGACGGTGTGGCGTTATTGCGATTGGCGGAGGAAAAGAAATTCCGCATCCTGTTCGTCGGAGATTCGCTTCAGCATCACGCTGTCAATCGCGGCGACTTTTTTCGTCTGTTGGAAGAACATTCTCAAATCAAACGTTTTTCGTTGACGGAGATCCTCCGTCAGCAGAAGGAAGAATATCGTCTGGGCGTCAAAGCCTGTGCGGACGGCAATTTTGCGGAAGCATTTGAGCGGTTCGACCGGAACGGATTTCTGCATGAAAACGGTGCCGGCTACCTCAAAATGGCGGCCAGACGTTTTGTCGGCTTGTATCATCGGAAGGATCAGGTGATCGCGGTCGCTCTCCGACGCACCGGGAATGCGATGCGCTCACGGCGGAAATCCGTGCCCATCTGCCGTTGGGAAAGATTGTCCAAACGCCGGGCGTGTTCCGTTCGGCCCGCTTCAGCCGAGCCAGACTGCGGAATCCGAAAACCTATCATCCGGAGCAAACCGTGATGTTCGTCCGCCGGATGAAAAATATCGCCGAGGCAGGAACGGTTGTGGAAATTGTCAAAGTCGAACGGAATTGTCTGCATTTGAGCAACGGGAAGTTGCTTCGTCTGCCAGGTGCGGCGGATTACATCGCCGTCGGGGAGAGGCGTCCGATGGAATTGCGGCAGGGGGATGTCATTCAGTTTCAGGTCAATTTGCGCGAACAAAAGATTTTTAACGGCAATCTTGCCCGGATAACCGGAACGCCCGGCATGGTTGAACTGCTGAATCAGGACATGAACCCGGTCGCGGACGGCTTGCGGTGTCTTCCGTCGGACTTCGCCGGATATGATTACGGCTGGGTGACGACCTCGCACAAATCGCAGGGACGGACGGCGCGGCATGTGGTGATCGCGGCGCAAAAACTGGACCGCAAAGCGTTTTATGTGTCATGCAGCCGCGGACGGGGAGACCGGCTCAAGTGGGAAGCCGACGCTTTGGCGGAAGAACGCCGCCGGAATCCGATCTCGGACGCTCAGCGTCACGTTTTGGCGGATTTGCATAAAGAGGGACGGCTCGAACGTATGCCGTCGGAATTGTCGATGAGAGAAGCCTCGGCATTGATGGCAAATATTTTGCGGACGATCCGCTCAATCCGATGCAAAAAGCGAATCTGCTCAAACATATTCGCAACGGCAATCTGCCCGATATGCCGGACTCCGCAATCAATGCTCTCACACAGAAAGATTATATGCCGCTGATCCGGCAGGCATGGCAAAAACGCGACCGGAATTATGTTCCGGAAAAAGCCCACACACAGGGAAAGACACGCGGAATGGAGCTTTAACGGATCGAATTCAAATACGCCTCGTGATACCGTTTGATCGCGGGATTCGAGAGTCCGGGGCAATTACAGGAGTCTTCGCCGTTCAATGGATGCACGGCGATGAAATCCCGTTTTGCCGCGAACTTTGCGGTTTTCGGGCGATACCCCAGACGCAGAGATTTCTGCAGATAAGATTCATACTCGGCACCCCATTCCACACTCCGGTCGAGAACCGCCTCATGCCGGCGGCGATGCTGAAAAAGATATTTTATTGCATTTTTTACGACGGGAAACCCCGATTTTTTCCCTTCCGGTACAATGGACGGCAGAGCCCCCGTCCAATGTGCGGAAATTTTATAAAGCCGGATGTACGCCTCGTTTTTGGGAAGAAAACGGATTTTCAATACTTCACGCAATACACAGTGCATATAATCATAACGGGCCGGAATCGATTCGGGCGGTTGAGGAAAACTTTCTGCCATTGCAAAAATTGCTTTTGTTTTTGCCGGGCTGACGATCAACTCCGGAGGAAGCGCGATTTCCCTTGACACCGCCTCATGTGATACAAAATATTCCAAAAGTTGCCGGGAATGCGGCTCGTCAAGTCCCTGTGCGAAAAGCTTTTCATACGGCGAAAATTCATGCAGTAAATTGCAAAGATAAAAGCGCATGAGATTTCGGCATATGGTGGCAAGATTTTCTTCAAGTGTCACTTTTTTGTGGTCGCAGGGAAGAAAAATCAGCAGCGCGTCAGCCGCAATCGACACCGGTCCCTGACTGATGAGATCTTTCAGCATTCGGTAATGTTTGTCTCCGTCGTTCATCTCATCCTCCGTGGTAAAGTAGCATTTCTTATGTAAAAAATCAACTGTCGGACAAAAGTTTCGGGGTAGCAGCGTCAATCGTTCCGGCACGTTCCTCCGCAATCAATTTGTCCGCCGCCAAATTCAGTTGAACCACAATTCTGTCGCTTGCCGTTCCGGAAAGTTCACGCAGTCGCTGACGCATGAGGCCGACCGTACTGTTTTCTCCTTCCGCGCCTACCATGCCGCGCATCAGGGAAATACCCTTTAATCGCGCCGCCCTGTCCGCGTGGTCCTGATAATGTTCGTCATCGCCGGATTGATGTGTCCGACAATGCTTTGAATCACCGGCAGCGGTACGCCTTTGATTCCGGCATAGTAACAGAAACAGTGCCGCAGACTGTGAAAATCCTTGACGCTCTGATTGCGTTTCCCGCCGGTCGTTTTGCGCTGTGTCACGATGCCGAGTCCGTTCAAAAACAGGTGAATCGCATGAGGCAATGCGTTCGTTTTTCTCAAATACATCTCCGCCGCCTCCGGGATCACATATTCCGCAAACGGTGAAGCAAGGTTCCTTGCCTCGGCAAGTTCCGCTAGGCATTGCGCAAGCTCCATTTCAATCGGGACATGAACCAGCGTATGCGTTTTTCTCGTGACACGGTTGATTTCGCGATAGAGAAAATCCGAAACCGCCGTACCGCGTCCGTTATAGCCGCCGATTTCAGACCATTTGAGCGTGGCGACGTCTCCCTCGCGCAAGCCGGTGCATAAACCGATGGTGAATAGCGCTTTCATCAGCGGCGGCGGATTTGCAAAAATCATGAACAATTCGTCCTGCGTAAAAATTTCACGCTCGACATGCGTGACAATGATTCCTTTGATATGCTGAAACGGATTCTCATCGGCGGTAAATCCGAGGTCCGGCAGCAGATATTTGAACACCTGGCGGCAGGCCCGCAGATATTGATTCGCGCTCGCGCTGGAAAGCAGAGTCTCTGAATTTTGCTCGTATGGAATTCCACGGCGCGGAATCGTCCGGCAATAGCGTCCATTCTGACGGATATAAGCGATATAGGCGTCCGCGTGTTTCGGTTCGACCTCGGCAAGATGGGTAAGCGAAAACTTCTTCTTTGCGAATGCGACAAAATCGTTCCCATCGGGATTGCACAACACCGATGTGTCATTTCTGCGGGATTTCCTGACGCGGCTTTTCAAGGAATCGCTGAAACGCATCATCCAGCAGAATTGTAGTCCGCGCTGACAACTTTTTCAGACTTGCCTTTTCTTCAAGATATTCCTCGCGGCTCTTGATCGCGTCAAGTTTGCGGAGCGGTTCCAGATATTCTTTCGCGGACTTGTCCGCATCGCGCAGTACGGAAATTTTTTCGCCGGACGCATTCCGCAAGGTGACACTTTTCCGTTTGCCGTTTTCAAGACGGTATTGCAGATAATAAATCCCGTTCTGCTTATAGATCCGTCCAGCTCCGTTCGGACGTCTTTTCTGTTCTTTGGTTCTTGGCATTCATTCTCCTGATTTTGAATTCTTCCGGTTTTCGGGAACATACACTGGTTGTCCCGAAAACCAAGAGAAAATCAAGTCTTGATGAGAAGATGTTCTCATCGCCATTTTTCACCTCAAATATTTATTTGCCATTATTTGCCATTCGCGTTTCATTTCCGCGCGTCACCGAGCGTAACCAAACGGGAACCACCACTGACCCAACTTTTGACGGACTATCCGCAGGCAAGTACATTAAATACGTTTATCACAAACGACTTGCAAAATAATTTCATCTCCGTTTTTATCCGCCAACTTGCGCATATTGAACAAGCCGCATCTCCCGAAAAAAGTCCGCAAAATTGTCTCTGAAAGCAATTTATCCGACTGCAAAACACATTGCAATCAAACCCGTTCCGGTCGACGTAACGATACTGAAAGTGTTACGTGAAGTAAAACGCAATACCC
The DNA here is from genome assembly GCA_900548385.1 of uncultured bacterium. Classification (GTDB taxonomy): domain Bacteria; phylum Verrucomicrobiota; class Lentisphaeria; order Victivallales; family UBA1829; genus UBA1829. The sequence goes on from URKJ01000029.1 coordinate 46,542, forward strand.
CTTATGTAGTACGTTACATTGCTTGTATTGCCTTTTGGGAAGCCGGATACAAGTTGAATTTCAACAACAAAGACTGGATGTTTCAAATGTCAGATAAGAAATCAACTCCGAGGATACACTCAGACAAACAGGAAATCGATAACCATTTTCAACATAAACTACATTTTTCTCAGTGAAACACTCCGAAAACAACTGAAATGTTTGTTGATGTGGTTGTTTTTTCTATATTCCATGCTATTGTTAGTCATGGGCACATACAAAATGTATCTGCTGAAAAAGGATTGTCTGTATGGAAGATCGATGGTTGTCTTTGAAGGAAATAGCGGGATATTTGGGGGCACGTCGCGAGACCATTTACAAATGGATCGAACGCGGCATGCCGGGACACCGCATCGGCAAACTCTGGAAATTCAAACAGTCGGAAGTGGATGAATGGATCAAATCCGGCAAGGCCGCGGATTGAATTGTTGTAAGAAAGAGAAGTTGAAAATATGACAGATGATAAACTGAAAGATCTGAAAGCCCGGCTTTGGAAAACCGCTGACCAACTGCGTTCCGGGAGCGGACTGAAGCCGACAAAATATTCGCCACCGATTCTCGGCCTGATCTTTTTGCGTTTCGCCAACAGCAAATATGCGCAGTTTGAAAAAGCGATCAACGAAGAGTTCAACAATAAAAAAGGAACTCGTGCTGAACAACCCGTTGAAAAAATCGCCATTCGGCAATGCGGTTTCTACCTGCCCGACTGTGCCCGTTACGATAAAATTCTGAATACTGCTGATCAGGAAGACTTGGCGGCGGTCATCAAAAAAGCGATGACCGAGATGGAGAAATTCAATCCGGAGTTGGAAGGTGTCCTGCCAAAGGATGTGTATTACGATATTGCTTCCAGCGAAGATCCGCTGCTGCTGAAAAAAGTGGTTCGGAACTTCAAAGATATTCCTGACGACGTAGAAATTGATATCTTCGGTGAAATCTACGAATATTTCCTCGGCGAGTTCGCGTTGGCGGAGGGACAAGGCGGTGGTACATTTTTCACACCAAGTAGCGTAGTACGCTATATGGTGGAAGTGTTGGCTCCTACTGAAGGAAAAATCCTTGACCCGGCCTGCGGTTCGGGTGGAATGTTTGTCCAGGCGGCGCGATATATGCATCGGCACAACGATGCAGGGAAAGAGATCAATTTGCGCGCTAGTGGCGTGGAGAAAGAGCCGGACACCGTCAATCTTGCCAAGATGAATTTGATTTTGAACAACATTCGCGGTGAGATCACCAATGCGAACAGCTTTTACAGCGATCCTTACAATGAATACGGCAATTTCGACTATGTGATGGCCAATCCGCCATTCAATGTGGACGAAGTATCTTTTGATGCAGTAAAGGGACAGCCGCGTTTCAACGAATACGGGATTCCGCAGAACAAGGGCAAGAAGAACAAAAAGGATGGCGACAAGACCGAAACCGTACCAAACGCCAATTATCTGTGGATCAATCTTTTTGCAACGTCGTTGAGCGAGCGCGGACGCGCCGCGCTGGTCATGGCGAACAGTGCCAGTGACGCAGGCAACAGTGAATATGACATTCGCAAACGGCTGATTGAGGCGGGAATCATCAAGCAGATGGTGACGCTGCCGAGCAATATGTTCAACACGGTAACGCTTCCGGCGACACTCTGGTTCTTTGACAAAGCCAAGGCGCGAACGGAGCGAAAGGGCGAAATTCTGTTCGTGGATGCCCGCAACATATTCACTCAAATCGACCGAGCGCACCGCAAGTTCAGCGACGAACAGATCAAAAATCTGGGCGTCATCACCCGCTTGTACGAAGGCGACACGGAAACGCTTCCCGCTCTGCTGAAAGAATATGCCGAGGAAATTACTGAAACGGAAAAGAAAGCGAAATTTGAAATTGTTCTGGCTCAATCTGTACTGAAAAATCAGTTGGCGAAATTGAAGGAAGCAAAAGGGACAGCAGCGGAGCGGCAGTATGCAAGAGCGCAGCTTGCCGGGGAATCCGCCATTGCTGAAATCCGTAAGAAGGCGGACGAGCGCAAAGCCTATTTTCAGTCGCAGATCGATTGGTTGAACAAGCGCTTCCCGGATAATCAATATCATGACATCGTCGGGCTTTGCAAAGTGGCGAAACTGGAGGGCGAGGACGGCATCAAGGATCAGGATTACAGCTTGAATCCGGGGCGTTATGTCGGCGTGGTGATTGAGGATGACGGTATGACGGAAGAAGAATTCAAGGCGGAAATGCGTTCGCTTGCGGGCGAGCTGACGACGTTGAACACCGAAGCCCACAAGCTCGAGGAAACCATCGCCGCGAACCTCAAGGAGCTGGGAATATGAAAAAAGCCGAAACTGTTCCCGCTTCCCATAACCGGATGCTTCTTTACAGGGACGAAAACGGACAGACCAATGTTTCCGTACTGTTTTCGGAGGAGGATTTTTGGTTGACACAGCCGCAGTTGGCCGAACTTTACGATACGACCCAACAGAATGTCAGTCAACACATTGACGGAATCTATCGGGATGGCGAATTGGAGCGGGTGGCAACTAACAAGAAATTCTTGTCAGTTCGTCAGGAGGGGGAGCGTCAGGTCAAACGTCAGATCGACCATTACAATCTGGATATGGTGATTGCGGTCGGATATCGGGTGCAGTCTCCGGTGGCAACCCGGTTTCGCCGTTGGGCGACGGCGCGGCTGCATGAGTATATTCAAAAGGGGTTTGCGCTGGATGACGAACGCTTGAAGCAAGGCGGCAATCGCTATTTCCGGGAACTCCTGCAGCGAATCCGCGACATTCGCTCCTCCGAGCGTAATTTCTACCAGCAGGTGACGGATATTTACGCGACCAGCATCGACTACGATCCGAGGGCGGAGATCACCAAGAAGTTCTTTGCCACGGTGCAGAACAAATTGCATTTCGCGGTGCATGAACATACCGCGGCGGAAGTTATTTATGACCGCGTCGATCACGAGAAGCCGTTGGTTGGGATGACCAATTTCAAAGGCAATTATGTGACGAAGGAAGATGTCCGTATCGCCAAGAATTATCTCTCCGAAAAAGAGCTGACGCAGTTGAATCTGCTGGTCGCGCAGTTTTTGGACCGTGCGGAGTTTCAGGCTCTGGAACAGACCCCGATGACCATGCGCGAATGGATTGAGGAACTGGATCGTCAAATTGTCTTTTTGAAACGGAAACTGCTGGAAGGTTCCGGTAAAATCTCTCATGCTCAGGCGATCGAGAAAGCCGAGCGTGAGTTTGAAATCTACCGTTCCGACGAGATGCGCCGACTCGAAAGCGACTTTGATAAAGCCGTAAAACAGCTCTCCGAAAAGCAGGAGGGCAAATGAGAAATTACCAGCAATGCAAACTTGGCGACGTGGTAGACTCTTGTTTGGGGAAAATGTTAGACCAGAACAAAAATAAAGGTATTCTCCAACCATACTTGGCTAATGTAAATGTTCGTTGGGGTTACTTCGACGTATCTGATCTTCCTTTGATGCGCTTTCAAAAAGAAGAGGATGAACGCTATGGCCTTCGATATGGGGATATAGTAGTTTGCGAGGGTGGCGAACCCGGACGTTGTGCAATTTGGAAAGATCAAATTCCAAATATGAAAATACAGAAGGCATTGCATCGGATAAGAGTCAATGCCAATGTTATTGATTTTCATTGGCTGTTTTATTGGTTTTTATTGGCAGGACGACATAACGCATTAGAACCGTATTTTACTGGCTCAACAATTAAACATCTGCCCGGAGATAAGTTAAAGCAGATTGCAATTTCTTTACCGGAACTTCACATACAACAGAAAGTTGCCTCCATTCTTTCCGCCTACGATGACGCGATAGAGAACAACAACCGGCGGATCAAGATTCTGGAACAGATGGCGGAGAACCTCTACAAAGAGTGGTTTGTCCGTATGCGTTTCCCCGGCCACGAAACCGCCGAATACGAAAACGGCCTCCCCAAAGGCTGGAATGTTTGCAAAATCGGGGCGATAGTTGATCGATTGCCATTTAATCGTTTATATAAGAAAGATGAACTTAATTCAGAAGGTAAGGTCATTGTAGTCGATCAATCAACAGATGAATATATCGGATTTCATAACAACGAACCTTCACATAAAGCATCAATGGATAGTCCAATTTTGCTCTTTGGCGATCACAGTTGCAAATATCAATTGATGATCCAAGATTTTTCCTTGGGAGAAAATGTTGTGCCTTTTCATACCAAGGATTGCGATCCTTATTTTTTGTTCTTTGCCATCAATGGAATTGTAACCACAACAGAATATAAGCGGCACTGGGGTGAATTGACTTCCCGCAAGATTTTATTGCCTGAATCTCACCTGCAAGAAACATTTTCTCAAAAGCTCAAACCACTGAAGGCTCAACAAGAACAACTGATACTTGTAAATCGCAAATTACGCAAGCAACGAGATCGTTTGTTGCCTCGGTTAATGTCGGGGAAATGTCTTGTTACACTAAATGCAAATAAAGCGATAACAGTTTAAATAGGAGAAAAGAAAATGTCTTTAGCCGATGAAATTAATGCAAAATCAAAGGAAATACACTCGGACTCCTACTCAATGTCTTTGGGTGAAATAGCCAATCTTTACAAAGAGGGCGAGTTGATTTTACATCCTGAGTTCCAAAGAGAATTTCGATGGACAGAAGAGCAGAAATCAAGCTTGATTGAATCTGTTCTTTTAGGAATTCCATTACCTCCGATTTTTGTAGTGCAGGAAGAAGGTGGTATATGGGATGTTATTGATGGACTTCAGCGCCTATCTACTTTTTTTGAGTTTATGGGAATTTTAAAAAACAAAGATGATCAACTAATACCAGCCAGTACGCTGAAAAAAACAAAATTTCTTCCGTCTTTGGAAGGTAAAAAATGGGAAGCAAATGATGATATTGAAAATTCATTTACCACTGGACAACGCATTGATTTCAAAAGAGTGAAAATTGGCGTTACAATTATAACCAAGGACAGTGATTCAGAAGCAAAATATGAGCTTTTTCAACGGCTAAATACCGGGGGTTCTTCTTTAACAGATCAAGAAGTCCGAAACTGCCTTTTGCTAATGGTTAACCCGAACTTTTATAATTATATCAAGTCGTTGTCTATGGATGAAAATTTTATAGCCACTTCAAATTTAAGTGATCGGCAAATCGAAGAAAAATTCGATATGGAACTTGTTTGTCGATATTTAGCCGGAAAGAATACCCCTGTTAATGATTTCCGAAATCTTGCTGATATAAATGAGTTTATCAGTAATCGGATGATTGAGTTTGCAAAAGATCAAAATTTTGATTATAAAAAAGAGCAGAAAGACTTTCAAGACCTATTTGCCATATTGAACTCATTAGATGTTCATCCATTTGCAAAATATAACAAACAGAAAGATTCCTTTATGGGAATGTTCTTAATATCTACTTATGAAGTGATTGCAATGGGATTAGGGAAATACATCACGAATTATTCCTCAAATGATTTGCCTGATATTAAGGATAAAATAAAAAAACTTTGGGAGAATCAAGATTTTCTAAGTGTTGCTGGCACGGGAAAAAGTGCAAAAACAAGAATGGCTCAATGTGTTGAGATTGGGGAGAGATTATTTAAGAAATGAGCCGAAAGTATCAGACAAAAGAAGCAATAACTGACGCGATAAGTCAAGATTACTCATGGCGAATTATTGAATTATCTGGACTTAAAACGGCAGTACAGCGTGCCAACACTAAGGCAATCAATACCGAAATTCGAAAAGGTATTCTCTTGCTATATGCACATTGGGAAGGATTTGTAAAATTTTCGAGTATACAATATTTACAATATATCGTAGATCAGAAATTCAAGCAAAGCGAACTTACGGATAATTATAGGTGTATTATGTTCCGAAAGGAATTTCGGGAATGTGCCGAATCCTTTCGAATAAAAACACATATTTCCACTCTTCATCTTTTGCTTGATTCTCCTGCTGAATACGTTGTGTTTGACCCGAAGTCACAGGTGCCGACAAAATCAAACCTAAACTATTCTCTCTTTGAGAATATATTGGATACTTTAGCTATTGATAACTCAAAATACAGAACACATGAGAATCAAATTGATGAATCTCTTTTGGCGAAAAGAAATGCGATTGCCCATGGCGAGCATTTGGACATAACAAAAGAACTTTTCTTGTTATTATATGATGATATTGTGAATCTCATTACAATGTTCAAAAATGATCTCCAAGACCTATGTTATACAGAATCATACAAGAAGAAGATAGCGCAATCTCTTAGCAATTATCAGCAGGGAGTATGACATGCCTAAAACTATTACAGAGGATAATATTGAGCAGGGGATTATCCGGCTGCTGACGGAGCCGGAGATAGGGTACTCTCATGTCTGCTGTATGACCGCCGAACCGGAGACGCTTCCGGACGGCAGCGGGCGCGACAATAAAAAACAGGTCGTGCTTCCGGTGGTTTTACGGCAGGCACTCGGACGGCTGAATCCGGAAATCCCCGCTTCCGTGCTCGACCGCGTCGCAAACGAACTTGCCGCCAATCAAAGCGCGTTCGATATGAATCCCGTCAACTGCGACTGTTATATGCGGATTCTGAACGGCATCGACGTCGAATTTCCGCAGGACGGCCGTCAGACCCGCGCAAAAGTCCGGCTGATTGATTTCGCGCCGGGTCATGCGGAACTCAACGATTTCACCGTCGTCAACCAGTTGTGGATTCAAGGTCAGTATGGCTTCCGCCGCCCTGATCTCATTCTCTATATCAACGGACTTCCCCTCGTTTTCATCGAACTCAAAAACAGCGACATCAAACTCAAGTCCGCCTACGACAAAAATCTGACCAACTATCGGCACGACATCCCGAATCTTTTCGCCTTCAATCAGATCTGCGTTCTCTCCAACGCAGTCGAAACCCGGCTCGGTGCTTTCGCCGCCGATTATGAATATTTCTTTGAGTGGCTCCGCAACTCCGAAGAAGAACAGCCCGACCGCAAATCCATCCGCCGCGACGGAATCAGCGTCGAATATCTCGTTCACGGCCTCTTTCAGAAAGCCGAACTGCTCGACTATATCGAAAACTTCATCCTCTTCAGCCGCAACAAGGGTACGGTAACGAAAATCATCGCCAAGAATCATCAATATCTCGGCGTCAACAATGCCATTGAATCATTTGCCCATCGCGATGCAAAACAAGGCAAGCTCGGTGTTTTCTGGCATACGCAAGGCAGCGGCAAAAGCTATTCCATGGTGATGTTCGCCCGCAAGCTCAACCGCAAGTTCACCGGCAATTTCACCTTCCTTGTCGTTACCGACCGCGACGACCTTGACGGTCAGATCGTCAAGAATTTCACCCGCTGCGGCATGATTGGTCCCAAAGAGGAATGCCAGCCCAAAAACAGCGAACAGCTTCGTTCTTTTTTAGGACTGAACAAAAGTTTTATTTTTACTCTGATTCAGAAATTCCGATACGACAAAGGCAAAAAATATCCCGTTCTCTCCACCCGCAGCGACATCATCGTCATGGTCGATGAAGCCCACCGCACCCAGTACAAAGACCTTGCCGGCAATATGCGAGCAGGGCTACCTAATGCGAATTTCATCGCCTTTACCGGAACACCGCTGCTGGGGGCCAAGAAGCTGACTAATCAGTGGTTCGGGAATTACGTTTCGGAGTACAACTTTGCCCAAAGCATTGAGGACGGCGCGACCGTACCGCTCTTTTACAGCAACCGCACACCCAAAGTCGGGTTGACCAATGATTTCCTGGACAGCGATTTTGCCGAAATCGTAGAGCATGACAATCTGAACGACGACGAAATCCGCCGTCTGGAAACCGTCTATGCCAAAGAGTTGGAAGTACTCAAACGCGATGACCGTCTCGACAAGATCGCGAAACATATCGTCCACCACTTTCCCCGTCGCGGCTATCTGGGCAAAGGCTTGGTCGTCTCCATTGACAAGTACACCGCGGTAAAACTTTACGGCAAAGTCAAACATTACTGGGCCGAGGAGATTAAACTGCTGAATCAGCAGATCACGCAGGAACACGACGACGAAAAACGCGCCGAACTCAAAAAGATTGTCGATTATATGCGGCGTGTAGAATTGGCGGTGGTGATTTCCGAAGATGCCGAAGAAGAGAAGCGTTTCAATTCCAAAGACATCGACATCAAACCGATCCGCGACAGAATCAATCAGGTTGACGAGAACGGCTTTGATATTGAGGATAATTTCAAAGACCCGGCGCATCCGTTGAGCTTGGTTTTTGTCTGTTCTATGTGGCTGACCGGATTTGACGTGCCGTGCCTCTCCACGCTCTATCTTGACAAGCCGATGAAAGGGCATACCCTGATGCAGGCCATTGCCCGCGCCAACCGCGTATTTCCCGGCAAGACCAGCGGCATGATCGTGGATTATGTCAATATCTTCAAATACATGAAAAAGGCACTTGGACAATACGCAACTTCGGATTCGCCGGAAATGCCGGTCAAAGAGATCGACAGTCTGGTGAAAACGCTGAACGATACCATCGCCGAAACCGATCAGTTCTGCCTTAGCCGCGAAATCGACTTTCGGACCGTTCTGAATAACGGCATGGTATTTCGCAAACTGGATGCTTTCACGGAATTTGAAAATATTCTGCTCGGAAACGATGAAGACAAGGAGCGCTTCTATCTTCTGTCCACCCTGATGGAAAACCTCTACGAGGCATCGAAACCGGAAATTTTCCAGATGGACTGGGAAAATGAATTGTATTCGCCAATCATTTATCTGCGCGACATGATGCGCGGCACCGTGCGCGATGAGAAGCTAGAAAAGGCAAAAGACAAAATCAACGAATTGCTGGACCAAAGCATCGTCGCTTCCGAACAGCGCAACGGCAAGGATTTTGTTATTTCGCAGGGCAAGGTGATTGATCTTTCCAAACTCGATATTGACAAGTTGAAAAAAGGGTTGAAGGAAGCCAAATACAAGAATATTGCCATTGCCGATTTGCGGGCATTCATTGAGGCAAAATTGGAAGAACTGTTAAGTAAAAACGTAACTCGACTGAAATTCAGCGAGCATTACAAGGCCATTATTGACAATTACAATGCGGGGAGCCTGACCGTAGAGGCCACTTATGAAGCGTTGGTAAAATTTGTGGAACAGATGAGCGATGAAGACCAGCGCGGTCATCGGGAAGGCCTGACCGATGAAGAACTGGAATTGTATGACTTGCTCTGTGACGGGAAACCGTTGACCAAGGCCGAGGAGAAAAAAGTCAAACTTGCCGCAGAGGAGCTTTATCAAGCCCTCCAGCAGCAAAAGGATTCCCTGATGGTTGTCGAATGGTTTAAAGATCCACAACCTCAAAGCAAAATTTATGACTTTATCAGCGTAGAATTGAACCGCACGTTGCCTGACTGTTATGGGCGCGAACTTTTCAATTCAAAAGTAAATCTGATTTTCAATCATATCTTGGATCAGGCTAGAACCGGAGTCTCTTGGTCAGCGTAACACAAACTCAAAAATATCGAGAGGTAAAATATGTCACTTTGGATGATTCGGGCGGGACAGCATGGAGAGTATGAACAGAAGTTCATCAATGACAAGTGTTTCTACATTACGTGGAACGGGTTGGACTGTAATCTGGCTCAGTTTGCAACTCGCGATGATCTGAAAGAGATGTTGAAAGAAAAAAATCCGGACGAAAAGAGCAATACCATCCGGAATTGGAGTTCTCAACTCTGGATTGCTTCGCATGAGATCAAAAAAGACGACTGGATCGTTCTGCCGTTGAAAAGCCAATCCGTAATCTACATCGGCGAGGTTACACTGGAATATCAATTCGATCAGACCGCGCAGAATCCGTATTATCACAAAATCTCGGTAAAGTGGATCGGCGAAAACATTCCACGTCAGAATTTTTCTCAGGATTTGCTCTATTCTTTCGGAGCTTTCCTGACCATTTGCCGGATTTCCAGAAACGATGCCGAAGAACGTTTGAAGAATATGAAGGCACACCATTGGGGTGTCAACAGCGACGGGTATGTGACACAGGATATTTCCTCGGATGAAACAACGGAAGGTCTCCTGAATGTCGAGGAATTTGCTCAAGACCAGATTATCCGGCTGATTGGCTCAAAATTCAAAGGGCATGAACTTGCCCGACTGGTTAATGGAATTTTGATGGCGCAGGGATATCATACTTTTATGAGTCCTCCGGGACCGGACGGCGGGGTGGATATTCTTGCCGGAAGCGGTTCGCTTGGATTTGGGGAGCCTCGTTTATGTGTTCAGGTGAAATCGCAGGATACACCCGTTGAATCAAAAGAAGTCAAAGCACTGAAAGGCGCCATGCAGGATTCACAGGCAACGCAAGGTCTGTTTGTCGCTTGGGGAGGCTATAAAAATTCCATCAAGGAGCAGAGTTCATTTTTCAGCGTTCGACTTTGGGGAAAGAATGAATTGCTTGCCGCATTGTTTCAGACCTATGAAAAACTCGATCCGGAGTTGAAGGCCGACCTGCCGCTCAAACAGATTTGGACGGTAACTGATGAAGAATAAATCCCTGAATCCGGCAGAGAAAAGCCGATGGCTTATGCCGCATAGAATTGCGTTTATCTCTTGAGGAGACAACTAGTATGAACACATTTCTTCACTTCCTGCCGAACCTGAAAAATATTCCCTTGATTACGACATGGGAACTCGGCGAACTTGCCGAAATGAAGGGGCATCAGGAACTTTATACAAAACAGTCTCCGCAGCGGTTGAAGCGCATGTGCGAGTTTTCCATGATCGAGAGCGCGGTTTCGTCCAATCGGATTGAAGGTGTTTCCATTGACGAAAAACGGGTCGGTACGGTTCTTTTCGGTAACACAAATTTGCATGACCGCAATGAAGAGGAGGTCCGCGGCTATCGAAACGCGCTGGATCTAATCCATTCTCAATTTAACAAACTTCCATTGACTGCGGAAACGATTCGCCGCTTTCATGCGCTTTCGCGTCCGGGAATCTGGGATGCCGGAAAATTCAAAGAGAAATCCGGCGACATCATTGAAACATATCCGGACGGTTCTTCGCGGATTCGTTTTAAGACCGTGGAACCAGAAAATGTCGAAAAATATTTGAACTGCGCCATCGAAAAATATAACGAAACGCTCCGGGGCAACCGGATTTCACCGTTGATCGCGCTCGCGGCATTCAATTTGGATCTTCTGTGCATCCATCCGTTCCGCGACGGCAACGGACGTGTTTCCCGGCTGCTTCTCCTGTTTATGCTCTATCAACTCGGCTATGAAGCCGGACGCTACATCAGCATTGAGAAAATGATCGAAAGTACCAAGACGCAATATTACGAAACGCTTGAACTATCGTCAAAGAACTGGCACGAGGGCAGGCATGATGCGTGGCCGTACATCAACTATCTTTTGTATGTTTTCAAAAATATCTACAAAGAATTTGAAAGCCGTTTTGAAGGGACCAAAGCTCCGCGCGGCGAAAAGACCGCAATCATTATTCGTGCGTTGAACGAATTCACCGGAGTTTTTTCCTTGAAAGAATTGGAACAGCGCTGTCCCGGAGTCAGTCGGGATATGATCCAGACAGTGATGAAACAGAACATCCAATATCTAAAATGTTCCGGACACGGCGCTGGGAGCCGCTGGCAAAAAGTAGAGGTAATACCCCTTAATAACGGTAATAATAGCGGTAGTGAAGAGGTCCGTAACCCCCGTTTCTCATGAATGACAGAAGACTATCGGAGAACATTCCCTCTTTCATCGTTCCGCATCCTTATGCAAAGTTTCTCAATACTACCTGAACGCAAAAATGGCAGAAAACAGCAGACAAAATCACGTTTTTTAGGGTAGCAGAATAACGATCATTGCAATCCTCGTAGCGACTCTTTTGCCATCGCTGAATCAGGTGCGGCAAAA
>URKJ01000030.1 GCA_900548385.1 uncultured bacterium
AGATTTCATCTTTTTTTTGTAGTGGAATAATTTCATTTTCAAACGGGTAGTTCCATGCCAGGTTTTCACAATAAAGTTTTGTAAGTCCAATACCTCGTTCAACAATAAGAATTACAGTATGATCGCCTTCTTGATATCCAAAATGAAAGCGATCAATAGAATAAAAACTAAAGCCGGTTCCAGAAATAACGCCTTGTTTATTGCGTGAAGTAAAGCGCATTACCTTGTTTTTACGCCAAAACATATTAATATCCTCTATATGTAATTGTAGATTTTATATATGGGATGTGTTCTTAAAGTGTGTGGGAATAAATGATTCTTTTCCCTGTAAAAAACAGATGACACTTTTCTCCCGGTTAATAAATTGACAGTTAATATGATGCAACAATGCATCATATTCTGTCAATAAGAATAAAATAGCATGAAGAAATCTGATTGCAAACTGGAATTGAAAAATAGACCAAGTTGTTGTAAAACTATTAAAAACCGTTTGTTATGTACAGGCAAGAATGGAAAGAAAGGGGCTCTAAAAAGTTTGGAAACTTTTTTTGCATATTATACTTTTTGTTAAAAGAGTCTTTTGAAATATTTCCTGGAAATTGTCATTTTTTGCCAGTGGGTATTCTGAGAAATGCTTCTGAGGCTTTGAAGCGAATAAAAAACATTTCAAAATATAAATTGTTGGCGATAAGGGCGGCTCTAAGAGATAGACCGTTGGGGGCGAATCTCGCTCTCTCCGCCATTTATTTTTCCTGATTTTCAGAAAAAGCCTATTCAATGATTTTCCATATTCATAGTTTTTCCGTTCAAAACTTCAAGCGGTTGATAAATTTCCATTTGAACGATTCCCGGTCATGAAAGTTGCGATCTGTTTGATGTGACATCGGAGTTTATTGCCGGAACTCTTTATCCTGTCAAAAAACATGGAAAAATCATTTTTCCGGTTTTCCGGTTGCGATTTCCTTGGTAAGGTATTATATTACTTTTGTTGTGTGTCATTAATGGAGGATTTCTCATGTTCCAATGGAGTTCAGAGCAATATTTAAAATTTGCAGCAGAAAGAACCCAGCCTGCAATCGACTTGGCAAGACGACTTACAGCAGTCTCGCCTGAGCGAGTTCTTGACCTTGGATGTGGACCAGGCAACAGTACGGCTGTATTGAAAAAATATTTCCCCGCAGCAGAACTTCTGGGGGTCGATAATTCCCCTGCAATGGTCGAACGGGCAAAACGGGATTATCCCGAGTTGTCGTTTCAGTTGTTTGATGCTGCCGATTCATTCAGTGAATTGGGTGTCCAATGGGATGTGATCTTTTCCAATGCATGTCTGCAATGGGTTCCTGACCACCACGCTCTATTGGTGAAATTACTCGGCGCGTTGACAGACAACGGCGAATTGGCTGTACAAATCCCATTGCAGTCCAAAGCTCCGTTTCATGCTCTCCTTCGACGGATGGTTACGTCGGAACGATGGGCGTCGTTTTTCCCGGAAATACGCGAATTTCATACTCTTGATGAATTGGAATATTGTGAACTGCTGCAAACATACGCCGGGGAATTTTCAATATGGGAAAGTGATTATTTTCATATTCTTGACTCACCGCAGGCTGTGCTGCAATGGTATCAGGGAACAGGACTTCGCCCATATCTGAAGGCTTTGCCGCCGGAGCAACACCCGGAATTTGAGCAGGAAATTCTTTCCGGGATAGAATCCCTGTTTCCGCGGCTGCATGACGGATCCGTCGTGTTTAAATTTCCCCGGCTGTTTTTTATTGCCGGAAAAAAACGCCGTAAATGAAAGATGTATTATTTTGAGGTGTAAACATGCAGTATACGACAACTTATCATTCTCCGATAGGCGGTATTCTGTTGGCTGCCGATAAGACCGGCTTGACCGGCTTGTGGTTTGACGGTGAAAAGTTCTATGCACACAATCTGGACCCGGACCATGAAGAACGGGAAATTCCTGTTTTATCCGATACAAAACATTGGCTGGATCTTTATTTTTCCGGTCGGGAACCGGATTTCATGCCTCCGCTTCATGTGACCGGTTCGCCCTTTCAGATGGAAGTCTGGGAAATTCTGCGGAAAATTCCCTATGGAGAAACAACTACATACGGAGAAATCGCAAGGCAAATCGCCGTAAAACGCGGATTGGCACACATGTCGGCGCAGGCGGTTGGCGGAGCTGTCGGACATAATGAAATCTCCATTATAATTCCATGTCACAGAGTTGTCGGCACAAATAAAAGTTTAACAGGGTACGCCGGAGGTATTGATAAAAAGACAGCTCTTCTGAAACTGGAAGGTGCTTACCAGGATGATTTTTTTGTACCCAGATACAGCACTGCTCCATGACGGAGAAGGTATTGATGAATGATGTCTGGCTTACAGGTTCGCAAAATGGCGGCTGTTTTTCAGACTCAAAAACCGTTCTATTGCAACAAACGGAAAGGGGGAATGAGGCAGGGGAGATATTTTTCACCCGGTTCCCCGATTTCTGTGAGATTCCTTTGGAACATCGCACGTTTCTTTTTTGATGGTTCTTTCGGCGTTTTTCTCTCTTTCCGAAGTTATGAAATTAGTGTATAGAGGGTGCAACTTTTTGTATTATGCTGGTTACCCAACTTTCCGCCGCTTGCAATCGACAATCTGCAGAGTATAGTAATTCCAAAAGAGCGTTTATGGTGCTTTTCATGATAAACAGGAGTCAGGCATGATGTTCAGAAGACAAATCTTTATTTTACTGTTGTTTTCTTTTCTTATCTTTGCTCAGGGAACAGAATTAAAGACAGATCCTGAACGTTTCCAAACCCTCTGTACAGCTTTTCTGAATGGTAATCTGGATACACTCTTTTTTCATTCCTCTCCGGAAATGAAACAGACAATCAAGAATGGAACGCTGGCGCTAAGCATCCTCCAGATTTCAACGATGTTCGGTAAACTGTGCTCTCTGGAGGGAAAACCGGAGAAAGTAACAACTGTCAACGGAATTACAATTTTTGTGCAGGCCGCCAAACTGGAACGGCAGAATCTGAACTGTTTTCTCAGTATTGATCCGAATGGAAAACTTTGTGGATTTTATGTCCGTCCACAGCAGAAAAAAACGGAATGGATCCCTCCTGCCGGAAAGCAGAAAATCAAAACCGGGGCGGAATCCTCTTTTGTGGAACGTGAAGTCAAAATAGGAAAGTCTTCCTCACTTCCCGGCACCTTGACGCTGCCCCGGGGGAAAGCACCGTATCCAGCAGTTATTCTGATTCACGGTTCGGGTCCGAATGACCGGGATGAAACGATCCAGGCAAACAAGCCTTTCCGTGATCTTGCCGGACTGCTGGCGGAGCGGAATATTGCCGTCCTGCGTTATGACAAACGCACATTTGTTTATCCGAAAGAGTTCCGGAACCGTTCGTCTGTTACGATTGACGATGAAATCGTCAATGATGTTTTGGAGGCTGTCGATTTTTTGCGGAACATTCCGGAGATTGATCCGAATGCGATCTGGCTTCTCGGACACAGCCTCGGGGGAATGATGCTTCCGCGCATTGCTTCAAAGACCGCAGTCCCGGCGGGGTATCTTTTTGTGGCGGCGCCCGCCACTTCCCTGCCTGATGTAATAGAGGAACAGGGAATCTATCTGCTCAATCAGAACAGCTCTCTCCCGGAAATAGAAAAAAAGAGAGCGTTGGATGCTTTGAGGAAACAGACGGAGATCCTGAAAAATCCAGCCGAAACGTCTCTTACCGGGCCGATGTCCGCCTACTGGAAAGATCTGAGCACTTACAAGCAGATCACTATGGCGAGAAAGATCAAGTGTCCGATGTTGTTTTTGCAGGGAAAACGCGATTTTCAGGTCCGGCCGCACCATCTGGAGCTCTGGAAGGAAGCGTTGCACGGCTTGCCGCACTGTCGCTTCATTCTCTATGACGATCTGAATCATCTGATGCTGCCGGGCAAAGGAACTCCCGGCATGGCGGAATACGCAATTCCATCCAAAGTCCCTGCCAAGGTGGCAGACGACATTGTAACCTTCCTCCGGCAAAGAGAAGATGCGA
This sequence comes from uncultured bacterium, assembly GCA_900548385.1. Classification (GTDB taxonomy): domain Bacteria; phylum Verrucomicrobiota; class Lentisphaeria; order Victivallales; family UBA1829; genus UBA1829. Next base: position 4,056 of record URKJ01000030.1, read on the forward strand.
ATTGAGCGATATTCGCTGTTTCCCTTCCGGGGGCTGGCTGATTTCCGGGAAAAATTGTCCGACGAGGAGCGGGGTATGCTATTAAGAGGATTTCCGATTGTCTTTGCCGCAGGGCTACTGCTCTTTTGCGGATGTGAGCATGCTCCAATTCCGGAGGAAATATTGGTGAAAACTGCCTGGTTTCAGAAACAGCAGGAGCTTGTTCTCGAAAATAATAACGGTACAATCAGCGGATTGCTCGCAGAACAGAGGATCATTGTCGGGAAAATTACGAAGAGGCTTTCCAATGATACTTTTCTGGTCTGCGGGAAAACTCTGTTTCATAAAGATTCCATCCGTTTTCCCGATGCCGAAACAGCCGCAAAAGTCAATGTCGGAGAGTGGTTTGCCGCACGGGTCCAGCGTGATCCCAAAGGCCGCGCACCGTTGGTTCTTGAGTACCGGGAATTGACGGTCAATACGGCTTCTCCTCCGGAAGAATTTTTCCGGTCTGTGAAGAGATGATCCGCTCCGGCATTGAACAGAAATAGAATTTGAACGTCAACATTCCGGGAGATCGTGATTTCGTTACGATTTTCAACGGAACTCCGGAAAATGCAGTTTTGTTCCCGGAATGCCGACTGCAATATTCTATTCGCGCGTCAGATGATACGCCATGACACCGCCCGGAAACGAATGCGTATCAATTTTGAATCGATAGAAGTCTTTGTGGAAGCTCCCGCTTATTTTACCGTAAGGCATTCCATCGCAGTCGAGCGCGGTGACGGTGCAGGGACGGTCCGTGACGAACTCCACGATTGCGCTTCCTTTCCGGACCAGAAGCGGAAGATTGCCGCGGTAGTGAACGGTCCGCCGGCTTGCATTTCCGAATTTCAACCCGGAACTGGCAACATTTGTCAGGTGAAGAAGCAGAATGGATTTGCTTCGGGCAAGTTCTTTGCCGTCGAGCGAGATTGCAGAGACGGTCTGAAACCCTTCCGCATTTTTGATGCGCAGGTTTTTCGCGGAGAGATTTCCGGATTTCAGTGTAACGGATTCCGTACGGGGAGAAGTGACCGTAAAGGTGTTTTTTCTGGCGTCGAGCCGGAGTTCTCCGGTGTCGCTGATTGCAATTTTATTCCGGTTCGCCTGTTCCCAGCGTTTGGCTATTTCCCGGTTCTTCAGTCGTGACGGATTGACGGCGTCCTCCGGAGAAAGGCGGATGATATCCGGAGAGTTGCCGGCAGCGTCCTCCGGCATGGAACCGATTGCCGTGATCAGTCCGAGCGTTTTGAATTCGACCGGAAATCCGGAAATCTGGTTCTGCTCGAAACAGTTCCGTGAGACTTGATAGGAATAGACCGTTTTTGCGGTTTGAACATCGCCGCGGGAGAACATCGCGATCGTGATGCGGTCTGAGAGTTGTGCCATCGGATCGTTGTTCGCGTTGAAGCCGTAGGCGCTCACAAGCTGTCTGATGTCGCGGTCGCTGTGACTCCATGCGAACCGGTAGAGTGCGCTCCAGTTCTGAAGGGCCGCGTATCCGCCGATCAGCGGGCCTGCCTCGGCGCGGTAGATATTCGGGTTGCAGTAGTTGAATTCTGTCACGAGGAACGGTTTGTCCGTCAGGCGCGTTGGCATGATGTCCCTGGGGACTTCCGCCATGCGATTGATGGCGGAGGACTGCTGGTAGAAGAATGGCAGAGCCCACCGTTTTTCCGGAAATTCCGGATGATCGAAATAGGCGTGATTGTCCACTGCGTCGAACCGTTCGCGGAGCAGGGTGAGAGGACGCTCGCGCCCGCAGTTCAGGCTTGTGACCAGCGTTTTCATTTTGAGTTCCTCCTTTACAAAGCGGATCTGTTCGCTCAGAACTGCATCCTGGAGTTCATGCAGGAACTTGCGGAAAACTGGATTGTCATTCGACGCCGCTGATTCCGGGAGATTCCGTTCGGCACAGTACTTCCGGAATCGTTCACGATAGAGACGGATTGACGTTTTATGGCGGTTCCAGTAAAGCGTCAGAGGTTCCTCGTTGATCATGTTGACGCAGTACAGCGCGGGTTCATCCGCCCAGCGCAGTCCGGTATAGGGGTTCCTGTGTGTCAGCCACTGCCGGACGAATTGTTTCCAGTTTTCCATTGCCGCGGAGCTGACGGGGATCAGCATCTTCATCTGCGCCTGATCGTAAAAATCGCATTCCGGAATCTGATCTCCGGACCGGAAACTGCGGTTCGTATGAAAGTCTGTTGTGACATAGATTCCCTTTTCTTTCATACGGAAGACCAGGTAATCCAGCTTGTCCAGCATCTCGAAATCCAATGTGAGCGAATTCCGCACATTTTTGTAGTCCCGGTTAGTCAGCCGCGTGTCGTGATGGTGAATTCTGACACTGTTATATCCGCAGAATGCGAGATAATCCGCGAGCCCGTCCACTTCTTTCCGGGACAGGTAGTTCGCCGAACCGCAAAGATTGATCCCGTAGAGACGGATTCGCTTGTCCGGAGCATTTTCAAATGTCAGCGTACCATCCGCCGCCGGACGGATGAATCCGTATTTTCCGGCGGGAGCGTCCAAAAGGCGGGAGAAGTCCAACGGGGAACCTTTCGTGAGGGTTCTTTTGTAATTGAGCCGCTTCCACTGCGCATTTTCCCGGATTTCGAGCGGTTTGCTGTCTGCGGATACAAGATGGATCGGCTGTGCGGAGAGGGTTACGCCGGCGATCATCCAGACCGCATTTTGCGGCACGATCTTAAACCGGAGTGATTTCGGCGCCCGTTTTTTCAGAGGGAAACTTGTAATGTAGAGTCCGACGGCCGTTTCCGGGAGCTCGGCACTCCAGGCGACAACCCGTCCGTCCTCGTCGCCGGGATTATGCCAGTTTCCGCAATGTTTTCTGGAGATTACCGGGATTTTCTCGGATGAGCCATCCGCGTATTCGGCGGTCAGGACACCCAGAGTTTCTCCCCGTTTCGGCGTCCAGGCGGATGCATGCAGCAGATTGACCGCTCCGGCGTTGTTTTCCGGCAGAGCGAGTGAAATTTCCGGTTCGGTGAATTTCCGGTTCCGGCCACTGACCACGATGGCGCCGCGCCCGCTATTTTTTGTTTCGTCAAGAATATTGAATTCGAGTGCTCCGAATCTGAGTGTACCGGGCGGCAGCATGCGCAAATCGTTTTCCGGTCCCTGATCGGTCCACCCGCCTTTACCGTCTCCTGCGATCTCGTCGCGGAATCCAGCGTTGGCGAAACGGGCGAGATCGACTTTGCCGGTCGCAACCGGTTCAACTTTGAGATCCAGCATGAGCCGGGATGTCGTAATGATTCCTGTATCCGGAGTTGCCTTGAACCGGACGGAATAGGTGTCGTTGCCGAATTTGCTGTTGTCCTGCAGAAGCAGGTTAAGCGGTTTGCCGGAAACCGTGACGCGGAAGCCGTTGGCGGTGGTGAAAGAGAACGTTTTCGCGTTGGCTTTGGCGATTGGAACCGTTTTATTTTTTACGGGGAGCATCACCAGTTTGCCATCGACGTAAACGGCGAGCTTTCGGCGGGGCAGCTGAAAAACTCCATGGAGGGAGTTGAGTTTTACGCCGTTGGAAAATTCTGCCCGGAACTGAACTCGGAACGTGTTTTTCCCGGTCGGTTCGACCGTTTCTGTGAGAACGGCGGTTTCTCCTCCGACCTGCAACGCTCCGGTTAATTTAATGCCGTTCCGACTGCATTCTCCTTTTTTTCCGGACAAATTTCTGTTGTCGAATAAACTCCAGTTTTCGGTGGCGCCCTGCAACCGGAATTCCGCATCCTCAATGCGGAAAGTTCCATCGGGGTTCAGTTGAATCATCTGCGGCAGTTCCTCCGCGTGGAGCGGCAGGAGACCAAGCAGCGGGAAAAGCAAAAAAAGAAACGGTTTCATAAATTTTCCTCGTGAGGGGATTTACTGGTAGCGCCGGGGATACTGGGTGGCGGGATAGGGAAGCCCTTCGGGAGTGACGAATTGACGGATATTCGAGGTCCCCTCGGTCAGTGCTTTGGCGGACTGGTTTGCCACATGACCGTCCATGAAAGAGACGTTCGCCCTCATGTCATGTCCAAGGAGGAGTCCCGTTTTGCTGTCCGTAACCTTATGCGGATAAAACGCATAGGAGGGATATCCGTAATTCGCGTGGGTGTTCATGTAACCGGAATCGGCGTTCATGACGGTTCCGGACGGGCGTTTCATTTTGACCAGTTTGTAGAATATTTCATTATATGTACCCGGTTTCTGATAGAATATGAAATCTCCCAGAGCCTCTTTTTTCTTCGGACAGGCGACCCTGTAATCGTGATCCTCGTACCAGTGTGCCATGCCGTAAACCCGGAATTTTATCTTTCCTCCCGTTTCGGGGGAGGGGACATTTTTTTGTTTCGGGCAGATGAAAAGGGGGGAATAAAGTCCGGGATACCCGCCGAGGATCATCTCTTTGCTCGGAACATACTTGAGTTCCATGAGAACTCCTGCATAAGAATATTGATATTCTCCGATTACTGCATGAAAAACGAGGTTGTCTTCATAGTCGTTCGCATAGGATAACTGAGCCGTTGCAATCTGTTTGATATTGCCGATGCAGAAAGCACTTTGGGCTTTTTCTCTTGCTTTGTTCAACGCAGGCAGCAGCAGGGCTGCGAGGATGGAGATGATCGCCACTACGATGAGGAGCTCTATGAGCGAGAATCTGTACAGTTTTTTTGTTTTCATAGCTGTATCCTTTATTTTAATGATTAGTTGGGAATCCGTTCCATGATGTGGATTTGAGAGAGAAGCGCATTGCAGTCTTCCGGCCGGAATTCCCCGGCTCGTTCTGAAAGACAGCTTGCCGATGCCGCTGCAAGCGCTGTGCGGAAAGCTTCCGGCAGATCCGCTCCTTTCGCAATGCGGGAGGCGAGAACCGCCGCTGCCGTGTCGCCGGCTCCCAGAGGACTGATGATCCGCTCCATGTCCGGAAGGGAAAGGGAACCGCTGCGTCCGCGGTCGGTAAAGACGGCGTTTCCGGGACCGTCCGTAATTGCAAACCCGGCGTTCCGCCAGCGCTTCGACGCATATTCAAGCGCCCGTGAGAGCCGGTCGCATTCCGTGAGGCGGAGAAACTCCTCCCGGTTCACTTTCAGGATTATCCGTCCGGGAAGGTCCAGAACAGGTACGATGCCTTTCACTGCATCCGCCAGCACAGGAACTCCGGCGGCGGTTGCGATTCCGGCGGCTTTTTCATAAAGAGCGGGATCCGTACCGTCCGGCAGGCTTCCGGCGATCGCGAACAGCGATGCGTTCCCGAGCTTTGCTTTCAGACGGTCCAGAAATTCCTCCGCCTCGTCCGGTTCGATCTTGCCGGAGGGTTCGATCAGCTCCGTCATGCTGCCGTCCGTACTGTCCAGACAGGTTATGCAGCAGCGGGTTTCCGCCTGTGTCTCGATCGTTTCATGCCGGATTCCCTCCGCATCCAGTGCGCCGCACAGCCGTTTTCCGTTCACCCCCCCCCCGGCGAATTGGAACAGAACCGTTTCCGCTTCGCCGAAACACGAGGCCGCCCGGCAGAAATTGACTCCTTTGCCTCCCGGATAGGCATTCATCCGCTCCGCCCGGCAGACCCCGTTTTTGCGCAGCCCGGAAAAGCGCAGAGTCTTCTGCCATGCCGGGTTTGCGCCCATGACGATGATTGTGTTTTTCATGCTTCCCTCCAGCGTTTTTTCAAATACCGCTCCGTTTCGGCGGTATAACCGTGTGTGTCAAACGTGGCGGCGAGTTCCGGCTCCATGTGCGCCGGATCGAACGGCGTCAGCGGCAGATCAAGGCAGTCCGGGAGGACGACGATTTTTCCCGGATAAGTCCCCGCAGCGACTGCTTTCAAGCCTTCTTTCGCCGCCCGGAACCCGGCGACCGCCGCCAGTGCGCTCTGCGGCTCAAAGTCATGCCGTTCCGCCGCAAGAAGCGCATCTTTCATATCCTGCGTGGAACTGCCCGATGAGCCGGTGAAGCGGATTCCGCCGCGGATAATCCTGCCGATGGGGATCCGCGCTGTCTCACCCGCGGGGATTCCGGCAAATACATTGATCAGTCCGTCATCCGCCAAATGCGGAAGCGCCTGATCGACCACCTTTGCGGAAGGTACCAGAATGACAATGTCGTCAAAGCCGTGCGGAGCGAAATTCTCCAGTTCCCGCTTGAATTCCCCGTTCGTCATGGTTCCCGGGTTGAGAAATTCAAGAGTGATATTCCGTTCTTCGGCTTGTTTTGCGAGTTTGGCGCGGAGATGTTCAATCCGTTCCGCATCCATGTCGCTGACGAGTATTTTTGAGGGGGAGCCGGACGAGAGAATTGCGAGTTCCACATGCATCTGTCCCATCGCTCCGGCGCCGCCCGGAAACCATACGGCGCCGCCTTTGCGGAGCCCCTGCCGGCGCGGTGTTGTATAGGCGGCATCCAGCGTTCGCTCCGTTGTTCCCTGATAAAACCGGTTTTTATAATGAAGCGCTCCGACGTCAACAGCCCATTCTTCCGTTCCGCAGTCTCCGGAAAAGCTGATAACCGCATGATCGCCTGCAAGAGCAAGCGCCTGTTCGCCGATCGCTTTATCTTTCAGGTCGAGACAGACAATGTCATCGAACGTCTCTCCGGAAGGAAGCTCTTTTGAACAGATAATCGGTATTCCGAGTTCGTTTTCAAGAGACCGGACCGCGTTCTCCGGGAAGTTAACCGCGACAACCCGTTTTTGTCCGTGGAACAATTTTCCCGCCCGATAGACCGCCGGATTTCCCGGTTCTGTGACCAGCAGGAGCGTCCCTTCTTCTTTCGGCGCGGTACGGTGCGGAATGTTGTATGCCGCGCGGACGCAGGTCCAGGGTTCCAGCAGGGCGGCGGCGAGAGAGGAAAGATTGTCGGGACACGGAAGCAGATAGCTTTCCGTTTCGCCTTTCCAGACGCGGCTGTCGATGATGGAGTATTGTGTGAGACCGCCGTCCATGCCGTAGCCGTAGGCACAGCTTCTGCCGTTGACATAGATGTCGCACTGGATGAGGAAGCGCTGTCCGGGTGCATATTTGAGAGGGACCGCGGAGCCTGTTTTAAGAATCGTCAGGACCGCTTCATGCCCGACGATCAGCGGATGTCCGGCAAGGTCTTTGTTCCAGAGTTTCGGATGGGAACCGCCGGCGCGGATGATTTTGATGTCCGAAAAACAGAGCCCGATCGCTTCGACTTTTGTCAGAATTTCATCCTCTTTCAGCGGGCGGACCGGCAGTTCGACAGGAGCGTCGCCGTCGCCGAAATTTTCGAGTCCGGAACCGTACAGTCTCCATGCGAGAGTCTTTTGCGGAACAGGGAGAGGGCGCAAGCCGCGTTCTCGGAGCAGGGGCATGATGACGTCGGGTGCATCGGTGGTAATCGTATCAAGATCGAACGGCAGAATCCGTTCCAGGTCTTCCGGGGTATTGACCGGAACCGTGTCGACTTCCATATTCAGAGAGTGGAAAAATTCCACGTTTTCGCGTGTCAGCTTATTGGGAAACAGGCAAACCCGCATGGTGAGATCATAAATATCCGGCTCCTTGACGGCATAATTTTCCATCGGAAAACCCTGAACGCGCAGTTCCGGCTCAAGGGAATGCACATATTTCAGCTGATTTGCGTAGAGTGAAAGAACGATGGTACGGTTCTGTATATTCCTGCGGCGGATCTCGTCGAGAACCTGCTCCGTGCATCGGTGGTCGTCTTCCTTGAGTTCGACGAGGATTTGCAGACCGGGTTCGGACTCTGCGAGGATCAGATCCAGAACTTCTTCCAGAGTCGGGATCTGCGTGCCGCGGAATTGTTCTCCTTTCCAGGAACCGAAGTCGAGAGCTTTCAGTTCCTCAAGAGTATGGTCGTGAACCATTCCCGTGCCGCTACTGCACCGTTCAAGAGTCGAATCGTGCGTAATGACCAGTTTCCCGTCGCGGGTCGGATGGACGTCGAATTCGATTGCATCCACGCCGAGTTTGATTGCTTTGCGAAATCCCTCCAGTGTATTTTCCGGATAAAGAGAACGGCATCCCCGGTGCGCCACAACATGAAATGTACGAGACATAAGAAATCAATCCTCCTCATTGTTTTTTGTCGCGGAAACCATACAGGTTCGTCCGGAGGCTTTCAAACGGAATTTTGAAAATAGAATGAAAAATGGATTAAATGCTCAATTCCTGTGAACAAATAATCATAATTTGTTGATTTTCTGAAAAAATGAAGTATTGTACGAAAAAAGAAGAGCGGAAGGATTCTATTTTATGAAACAGGATACAGACCGGAAAATACTGGAGCTGTTGAATACGGAACATGTGCTTTCCGCCCGTGACGCAGTGGAACGTCTCGGTGTGAGCGGAGCATCGGTTCGGCGCAGTTTCAAACGCCTGTCGGATCTGGGCGAAGTGCGGCGGGTACACGGCGGAATCGAAGAATTGAACAGGGGAATGGACCCTGCTTATCCGTTTTTCCTGCGAATGCAATGGTTTACAAGGGAAAAAGAGGCTCTGGCGCGTCGGACGGCTCTGCTTTTGAAGGGATGTCGTTCCGTATTTATTGACGGCGGTACGACAACCGCGCATCTGGGGATGATTCTGAATGATCCGGGACTGCGGATTATCACGAATTCTCTTGCCCTTAATGATATTATTACGCGGAGCTGCGGAACGGAAAACGGTCCGGAAGTGATTCTGACCGGGGGACGCGTCAACCGCAAATCTGCGATTCTGATCGGTTCGGAAGCCGTGGAGACGATCGGACATTTCCATGCGGATGCCGCCGTTATTTCCGGGAGCGCGATAGATGACCATTCTCTTTATGACAATATGGAGGAAGCCGCGTTCATCCAGCGGAAGATGATTGAGAACTCCGACCGTGTTCTGATCGTGGCGGATGCCAGCAAGTTTGGAAAGCAGGCTCCTTCACGCGTCGTTCCGGTGGAGGAGCTTTCGCTGATTGTGACGAATTTCATTTCGGAAAATTACCGTGTTGTTCAACGGATGATGCAGAAAGGGATCCGCTTCGAGTTCGTCCAGCCGCAGGAAGTCGTTGCAGGATAAAACGTTTCTGCCGATGGAATCATACGGGCTGCCGGAGCGGATCCCTTTGAATATTTGAGCGCGTTTGCGTTATTCCCGGACTAATTCATAGGCCAGAGTGTTGGTGCTGGTGTCTGTACTGATTTGGAATGTCAATATATTTCCTGTCATTTTCAGGGGAAGTTTCATGATCCGGTTGCCTGAAAGATCCAGAGCGTACAAATGGCTCTTTCTTTTTTCTGCAAGTTTCAGCCGTATATCAGCACTGCCCTTCCGTACAAGCAGAGGATATTTTCCATAGGTATATTGGCAGAGTCCCCGGTGGTCCGGATTTTTTGACGGAAGGGAAATCCATGGGTAGAATGACAGGTTGTAACGTTCTTTCCGGGGATCGGTCAGGGTCAGTTTTTGATCCCTTGCTTTGACGTCCGTCATATAAATCAACAGGATCCGGTGGCTGTCTTTCAACATTTTGCCGTCCAGAGATGTGGCGAACACTGTGGAAAAACAGGTGTTGTTACGGACTTCAAGCAGCTTTCCCTGATTGGAGTCGGACTCTTGTACAAGTCCCTCGCTTCGGGGGGTGATGACTCGGAACTCCTTTTTCTGCGGGGATAATTGTATCTCTCCTGTGGAGGACGTTATGATGCCGTTCCGGATCAATTTTTTTTCTTTCAAAAGACGCAGATCATCCCCGTTGAATGTGTTTGCCGTAAGATTTTTTATTGAAAACTCATTTTCCCTGTTTTGGGGAGAATCTGTCAGTTGTATTCCCAGTTTTCGTACAGTTCCGAGAGCGATGAATTCCCGCGGAATGAATGATTTCAGGCGTTTTTCTCCATAGGCGTGGCAGGCGAGTGCATCCTGATTTTCCCAGAGTTTTTTGGATAGGTTGAGTGTGAATGTTTGATCGGAGGAACGGACGTCACCACGTCCGAACAAACATGCGAGAATATAATTGTTCATTCGTTCGATTGGGTCCGTAAACACACTGAAGAAATTGGGAAGTTTCCTGCTGTCAGTTTGCAGTCCCCCCCATTTCCGGAAATAGGCAATGGGGCTGAATATGAAGATCCCATCATAATCCTGCAATCCGGCAAAGGCTCCGCCGACAACGCCGCCTTCCGATCGGTACATATTTGGCGAGCAGTATTTCCATTCCGTAATCAGGGCAGGCATGCCGAATGGACGCTCCGACGCAGGTAAAATATGGCTCATTACGAAGTTTTCCATACTTGAGCGGTTGTGAAACCTGAACGGCGCTTTAAAACCGGGAGATACCACCGGATGATCGTAATACCAGTGCATGTCATAATAATCCTGCCGGCTGCGCGGTAAGGCAAGTATAAAGTGGTGCTTGTTCGATAAATGCCCGATTGGAACCGTTACGCCGATGTTTTTCAATTCGTTTTTATACCAGTTGTACACGTCAACGCCCAGGTCCATCATGAAATGAGTCCAAAGTTCCTGCGATGGTTTTTCCGTAAATGTCCTGTTGTTTTTTTTGCACCATGTTCTGAATGCGGCATTTAGCGGTTCCCGCAGAGTTTCGAGGTAGGAATTATAGCGGAGAACTGGATGAATCAGAAATGGTTCGTTGATCAGTCCGACCGTAATCAATGCGGGATCTTCGGCAAGAGACATTCCTGTATAGGGATTTTTTGTCGCCAGAATTGTTTTTGCAAATTCGATCATATTCCGCTTTGCAGCCGGATCAATCAGAGCCATGCATTTCGCCTGAAATGTGCTTTTGCATGGGTATCCAAGTCCATTCAGTCTTTTGGTGTAAAGATCCAATGTGATATACATCCCCATCTTTTTGAATGCTGCGAAAGTTTTGAAAAAACGGTCGAGATTTTTCTTGTTGAACCGGAGTTCTGTTCCGGGTTCCACCAGCAGTTCATCAAAATGATGAAAGCGGATAGCATTGTAACCGAGAGCTTTCATGCGGGCGGGATAGTAAGCGAGTTCTTCGTCTGTCATCACGCAACCTTCATCGCAGACGTTTCCCCCGAAAAAGCGGACCGGACGGTCCGGCTGTTTTTCAAAAACAAATTTTCCATTCCGGACGGTCAGTTTTCCCTTTGCGCCGGCCGGCGCGTCACCGGAAAATCCGGAAAAATCAAGAGCGCTTCCGCTTTTGATATTATATTCGAACCGGAACGTCTTCCAATCCGCTCCCTCGCGGAAATTCAGGGCTTCTTCCGGAGTGGAGCAGAAAACGGGAAATGTGAGAAAAATAACGAGTAAGCCTATTGCGGTTTTCATAGTTTTGTCCTTAAAGTTCGTTGCAGTTCATATCATAAATCTTTGAGTCTTTTCCGTTGCATGCCGTCCGAAGCGCAGCTATTCCGAGTGACCGGACGCTGTTGTCGAGCATCATGGCGTTTGCCTGCAGGCTATGTCGTGCGGAGACCGCGTTCTGTGCGGTTCCCCAATAACACGATTGTCGTTTGCCGTTCGTGAAAACGGTATCCGCCAGGAGCATCGTGTTGCCTGGACTTTTCGCTGGGACCCAGTCTGTGGCTTTTTTGCCGATCGAGCTCAGACGGACAAAAACATTGGTATTCCATGCCCCTCCCAACCAGTTGCTTAATCCGTATGTGGCAGCATATCCTACAAACTCGGTTGTTGTGCAATTAACTCTGGGATAGGACGGGCAGGAATATGTCTCGTAGGCCCGTAGATTTCCCCAAAGCTCAGTTTTTTCCTTGCCTTCCACAAACATAATAAGCCGTCTGGCCCAAGTCATGAGAGAGTCGAAATCATCAAAATTTCCGCCGGTGTACAGTCCATTATCCCTGTGTGCCGTTGGCGGGGGAATCCAGTCGTCGAATGCATTGCAGTACATCATCATATATGTTCCGCTCTGTTTCAGATTTGATACACACTGGATTGATTCCGCCTTTTTGCGAACCGAATTCAGCGCAGGCAGCAGCAGTGCACACAGGATAGTGATTACGGATATTACGATGAGGAGTTCTAGAATCGTGAATTGGTGAATCTGTTTTTTCATTTTCCCATCCCATCCATTTATGAGTTGAATATGGTTTTATAATCCGCCAGAAACAATGGATAATCCGCGCAGACAAGATCCGCCATGAAGGAGCTGTGCATGGATGTCTGATGTTTTTTCACCCGGTAGACGTTCAGCCGGAGAGGATCGACGATGACGGGATCTGTAAATCCGTCTTCCGGGAGCAGTGCGGTTTTTGCATAAAAAAGGAACGGCTCGGCGCTTATGGTTTCCCGTTCCGCCACATACCATGCGAAGATCGGGGAGCCCTTTTTCCGGAATGCGAAAGTCTGCATTGCATTTAAAGCCATTACGCTTGAATTTCTCGCAAGATGGCACGGAACCGGAATCAATGCCAGATCGTCGGCAGGTTCTATGTCTTCAAACAATGTCGCAATGGCACGGATTGCAGAACATGCCAGTTTCGGACCTCCTCCGTTTGCGTGGATGATCCCGAACAGCGAATCGGAACCGTCATGCCAGTAGGCTTTCAAATCGGAGGCGCAGTAAATACTTGATACCCGGCATCCGAGACCGACATCTGTAACCAGTCTGCGTGCAATGGATTTCGCCTGTGTATATTCTGTCGCGCCGAATGACGGGTGCTGTGATTCCATTCCGGATACCGCTCCGCCTTCTCCCATCCAGAGCTCCCGTGGATGCATGATATTCCGAAACACGTTCAGCCGGACGCTGTCAAACGCCTGATTGAAATTTTTATACATATGAACTGACGCGATGTCTATAAGACTGTTCAGTCCGTTGAGTGCGGCTTCCCGCTGGTAATTGCTGTCCAGATCGGTATGGCAGCTGATAATTTTTGCATCGGGCAGGACTGCCCGGATTGCGTTCCCGGTTCGGCGCACCAACTCCACATAGTCTGCCGCGCATCGTTTCATCCGTTCGTCAGAGGATACTTCCGGATAAGGAGGAAGACCGTGAAATCTCCAGAAATTGCTTATTCCGCTTGGTTCATTCCAGATTTCATAATGATGTACGCGGGAACCGAAGTGCCGCGCAATTTCCTGAGCGAAGGCGAGAAATGCCTCCGTAGCCCGTTCTCCATGATAAAGAGGAACTTCACCGACACAGCCGCGCAGATGTCCGGGAATTTGCTTCCCCGGATTTTCCCGGATGAACTCTTGCAGCTGAGGATTCGGTGTGTAAAGCGGATTTCCGAAAGAGACGCTGAACCAGGGCTGGATTCCGCGTTTCAGCAGGTTGTCTGTAATGGAATCCAGCCATTCAAAATTATAAACACCCTCTTCTTTTTCACATTTGAGCCACCCTGTTTGCACCCTTGCCCACTTTACGCCTGTTTTCTCCAGCAGATCATAAACATGTTCTGGATTGAAGGTGTCGCGATCCAGAGTTTCCATTCCAATTCCAACCGGCGAGGCGCTGATTTCCCTGCTCGTTTTCAGTGGAAGGGAGGCAACCCGTTCGAAATTATCATATCCGTAGAACGGATCCGGTGTGCCATCATGGCGATATTGATTTACAGCCATTTCATTCTTCCTTTCTTTTTTTGTTATATTAATTATACTATAAAACGCTAAAATCGCAAGAGGTAAAACCGGGGAATCGGATGGGACATTATGGGACAGTGCGGTTTGACATTTGTTAAAAGGGAGTGTATTTTTAAGAAAATGAGGTGTGTTAATGAAGAAAACAGGGATTCGCGATCTTGCGCGGGAGTGCGGTGTTTCAAAATCGGCAGTGGCTCGTGTGCTGAACAATCAGCCGGGAGTTGCGCCCGAAATTAGGAAACTGGTTCTGGAATTTGCCTGGAGTATGAATTACCGGAATATGAGCCATGGACATTTACCGGTGGTGGCTGTACTGGTATCGGGATTTCATTATGGTTTTTACCGTTCCCGGATAGAACAGAACGTGCGGGAGGAACTCCACAGGAATGGGTGTCGTTCATTGATTGTGACCGATTGTGATTTGGCTCTGCTTTCGGAGACGGTGATTGACGGTGTAATCTCTATCTGCTATGATGACCGGATTGCCAAAATCTGGGGAAATCTGAAAAATTTACCTTTGGTCTGCATTAACGACGACAGTCGTCATCTTGATGGTATTTTTTCTGTACGCTCCAATCCATATCAATCGCAGCGGGAAATCGTCGCGCATTTAACTTCGCTTGGACATAGCAGAATCGGAATGCTGCGTATGGATGCTCATTATTCTCCCCGTTATTCCAAATTGCGCTATGAAGGCTTTTTCTGTGCCATGCGGGAAGTCGGATTGGAGAAACATGCTTACTTTCAGAGTTTTCGACAGCCAGCTGAGTTTGAATGTGCAATGTTTGATTTGCTGAAGAATCCGATTACGGCTGTTATTGTCATGGGGGAGGGATTTGGCGCTCAGGCTGCGCATGTGTTGAAACAGTTCGGTAAGCGGATTCCCGAGGATATTTCATTGGTTACCCAGGGGATTCCGTGGCATTCGGAATATCTGTCTCCGCCTCAGACTTGCATTATTCAGGATTATGAAGCGCTTGCACGGAATTCTGTTGCAATGTTGAAACAGTTGATGAATGGAGATATATGTTCCGGAGATGTCGTTGTCAACTCCCTCTTGAGAATCGGCTCCAGTACAGCGCCGCCTTGCGGGGTTGGTATTTAACCTTTGAAATTATTTCTGATGGAGAAATTGTATGATATTTGAGATTACGGAACGGGACAAGGCGGCACTGTGCAGACAGGCTCCGGAGTTCGGGGAAATTGTCCGGCAAGCGGATTTGAAATCGTTTGAGTACAGCGGAGATCTGTTTTATGCGTTGGTGCAGAGCATTGTTTCACAACAGCTGTCGGTCCGGGTTGCCGCTGTTATTTTGAAACGGGTCGAGCAGCTGCTGGGGACGGTTTCCGCAGAAAACCTTCTGTCCACGGAAACAGAAGCCTTGCGCGGCTGCGGTCTTTCCGGAAGAAAGATCGAATATCTGCGTGGAATAGCGGATGCCGCGCTGTCCGGAACGATCGCATTTGATACGTTGGCGGAACGTTCCGACTCCGAGGTGATTGCCGAACTGGTGAAACTGAAAGGCGTCGGCGTGTGGACTGCGGAAATGCTGCTGATCTTTGCACTCGGCCGTCCCGATATTCTGAGTTTCAAAGATCTTGGGATCCGGCGCGGTATCATGATGCTGAATCATCTTGACTCTTTGACGGAGAGCGAATTTGAGGCGTACCGGAAGCGTTATTCCCCTTACGGCACGCTTGCCTCGCTCTATTTATGGCGGATCAAAGACGGCGGATTGAGTATGGCGTAAATAAATATTCCTCCATTTACTTGACAATGCTGCGGGGATGGTTATATTAATTTCAAACCGGATCAAGTCGATCCGGAAACAGCATAATCCATAACAGGGGAGGTGTGGTTATGACATCTTACGATGACAGCAACTGGCAGAATCTGCCGGAACATTATCGACTTAAACTCGACAATGTCGGCAGTACAACTATTACAGAACTGATGCCCGGCGAATATGTCGGAAACGATGACGCTGTCGATTACCGTCAGATCACGGTGGCCGAAAGCGGACTTTATTCGTTTCACTTTTACAACTTGACCAATCCGGCGGAGCTGACCGTTTATGTCGAAGAGAACGGCAGACTGCGCGAGCTCGAAGACGAAGACGGAGAGCGGGGCGAATCCATCATACTTGATCCGGTCCGGCTCAATGCAGGGCAGGTCTACTATGTCGCCGTCCGTCCGGAAGGAATTTCCTGGGAGCAGGGCGCCAGCTATACGGTCGGCATTACCCGGAACGGCGCTTCCAATCCCGGTGAAAACGATGATTCCTGGCAGACTGCGCCGTCGCTGACGGTGCGCGGTGACCGGCAGAAAGTCGATATGGACCTCGTCAATGACGGCTATATCGGCAACGGGGACAATATTGATTACCGTCGTGTTACATTCGAAAAAGACGGTCTCTACACCATCAAACTGGACGATGTGCACAGCAGTGTGAAACTTACGCTTTACCGTGTTGTGGACGGCGGTATTTCAGAAATCGCTTCTGTTACCGGAGACCGCAAGGCAGACGGGATTTTGCGTAATCTCGCGATCGGTGCGGGAGAATATGTGATCGCGGTTGAGCCCGGTTCTCTCAACGCTTCCGGGACGGAATACGAAGTCGAGATCGAAGGAACCGTTTCCAGCGGGTCCGGAAACAACTCCGACGATTTCTGGTCTTCCAATGTGCCGACGGTTACCGTTTCACCGGATTCATGGGGCAATATTGATGCGGAACTCATAGAGAATGAGTGGGTTGGTTATGACGATCTGACCGATTACCGGAAACTCAATATTACCGAGGCGGGAGTTTACAACTTTACTTTGGGAGATCTCAGCAGCGATGCGAAGCTGACGCTTTATTCGCCGAATGGCGGTAAACTCAGGAAACTCAAATCCGTTACCGGGAAAGCCGGGAAAAAAGGCGTCATTGCGAACCTGCTTCTTGAGAGCGGAACCTATTACCTGTCGGTTGAGGCTTCCGGCCGGACGAAGAAAAGCGGCACCGGATATGACGTGGAAGTTTCGGGAACCGCGTTTACAAAAGGCGATAACTCTGATGACAGCCGGGATACGGCTCCACAGATCGTCATTGATGGTTCCGGCGGTTGGGTGGAACGGACATTGGTTGATGACGGTTGGGTCGGCTATGGCGATCTTATCGACTACCGGGAACTCGTGCTGAATACTCCCGGCAGTTACCGGTTTGAACTGGATGGGCTTGACAACTCGGCAAAGCTCACGGTTTATGCGCAGAAAGACGGCGGGATCAAAAAGCTCAAGTCCGTTACCGGGAAAGCCGGAAAAGACGGTGTGACCAAGGAGCTGCTGCTTGATTCCGGCACTTATTACATCGCCGTGGAAGCGACCGGAAAGACGAAAAAAGGCGGCACGGATTATGAAGTCGAGATCAGCGGAACCTCATTTACAAAGGGTGATCCGACGAATAACGATTTTTCAACTGCGGAAGAACTGCCGTCCGACGGCACGGCTCGCGGTTGGGTCGGGTTCGGCGATGCGGTCGATTATTACCGTTTCACTCTGACGCAGGGCGGTTTCCATGATTTCGCTCTGGCTGCGGAAAAGGGCAAAGCCGCGCTTACCATCTACCGGGAAGAGGCGGATGGTAAAATGAAAGCCGTCGGGAAAATTCAGGCGGGAAAAGCAATCGAAGACCTTGAACTCGGAAAAGGAACGTATTATCTTCAGGTTCAGTCCGGCGACAAAGGCAAAGGAAAGAAGAATACGGACTACGAAGTGCTGTCCGATCTTACGGCATCGGAGCTTGGTTTTGTCTCGTCCGCTTCCGGAAGCGGAGTTGCGGAGAGCTGGAAATCCGGTCTCAGGACGCTTGCTTGATCCATACAGAAAACATCAACCCGCCTCCGGAAAGTTCCGGAGGCGGGTTGCTTTGCCTGATTAAAAGAAAATGCTGAAGAAACGCTGATCGTCCAGAACGGCGTTGCCTGCCGAAGCATAATCGCAGACCATTGTTTTGAATCCGCCGAAGTCCGCTTCGAATGCACAGCGGACGACGTTGGACGGAACCGGAGTCAGAGAACAGGAGAATCCGGCGGGGAGCGGGGCTCCGAACATTTCGGTTTCCGTATTGCCGATGTATTGGCTCCGGGCGAGAAGCAGCGGACCGTAGACCAGCGTACTTGCACGGGCGGTGCGGAAGAGCTCTTCCATTCCCGGTTCCTGCCAGCGGGTGCGGAACCATTCGTCCGTTTCCGTCTGGGCGGCGTGATCGCGGATTTCAAGTTTCCGTCCGAATTTCAACCGGAGTTCCGTTTTGCCCGGCGGAAGTGTCCGGAAGAACCAGTCTCCGGAACCAGTCTGTGTTTCTCCGTTGACGGAGAGTTCCGCAGAAGTTGCCCAGCCGGGAATACGGAAACGCAGCGGAGTTTCCGTTGCCGCTTCCCATTTGATCCGGACATCGCCGGACGCCAGATAATCTCCGGAAACCGTCAGCCGGGAACCGTTTTCCTCCCATTCAAATCCGGTATAGAAGTTGACGGAAACCGTATCTGCGGAACGGGTTACTGCCGTCTGCGCCATATTCATGAATCCGCGCGGGAGGTTGTTGACGCAGCAGTGGTTGTGCTTCATCCCAGCCTGTTCAAAGACGGTCAGGTGACGTCCGTGACTGCGCACGCCGCGCGCCCCCCATTTCCCGTCGCGGTAAACGGAGGCGAGAAACGGATTACAGAACGCCAGTTCAAAATCATCCAAGTACGTTTTGTCGTCCGTAATCAGGAAAAGTTCGTGGCAGAGGCGCATCCAGTGGACCACATCGCACGGTTCCGTGATTGCGTTCAGCTGACCGGCTCCGTTTGCGAAAATATCGTTGAAACCGACGCTGAACAGTTTATTGAGCTCACTGTTTTTCAGGAGTGCGTGGAATCGTTTTGCGGATTCCAGCAGTGCCGGAGTGCCGGTAATGCGGTAAAGTTCCAGAATCCCGTCGAAACAGGACATCATTTCATAGGCCTTTGCCCATTCTTTGGGTTCGGGATACCATTCGTGCACCGGTTTTCCGCTCAGGGCATTGGCGATCAGGTTCGGACACAGGCCGTCGTTCCGGGACCAGTCGTCGGCGATTTCTTCGGCGAACCGCAGGAATTCCCCGTCTTTGGTTGCCCGGTAGAGGATCAGGACCGGTTTCAGGATGGAACCGGAGGGAATCCCGGCAAATGTTCCGGTCGCTCCGAGACGGATCCCGTTTTCCCGCAGAGAGCGGACGAGATGCCGGGCGAGTTTTTCCGCCGCCGCAAGGATTTCCGGCTCTTCCAGCAGCCGCCACGCTTCCAGCAGAGCCCAGAGAGTATATTTGCGGCACCAGATGTTCCAGTTCCAGTTGCACGGCCAGCCGAGAACGGGTTTTGTCTTTTCCGGATCGGCGGCGAAAACGTTCATCGGGTCGCGGTAGGTACCGAGATAACCGGATGGTTCCTGCATTGCGATCAGCGTATGCACACCGCGGCGGATGAACGCTTTCAGCTCCGCATCGCGGGAGTATTCACAGACCCGGACGGCGCTGATGATCCATTTTCCCCAGAACTCTCCCTGCCAGATGCCGTGAATGCCGGAAGCGTCGTCCAGACGGTTGCGGAAAGCGTCTTCCGCCTCCCGGTATATGATGTCCCGCGCTTCGGCGGACCGGATACGGTGGTCGAAAAAACGTTCCATCAGTTCTGAAACGGACCCTTTCAGTCGAAGAGTACCCGGTGCGGCGGGAATGTTTTCCGGTTTTTGTGTCTGAGTCATCGGTATTGCTCCTGTTCATTTGCTTTTGTGCTGTTTTCCTGTTATATTATAGCATAAAAAATGAAATATGGAATAGAAAAAAGTCCAAAAAAGATTTGAGATTGTCTGAATGAACAACAAGAATCCGAACGGGGAGAGCGATTTTGTTTCCGGTTTCCGGGAGAATGCCGGTCCGTCCGAATGGATACAGAGACTGACCGGATCCTACGGTCTGATCCTGAGTCTGCAGGGGGAAGGAACCGTTTCGATCGGCGGCGACCGGCTGACGCTGGCGGCAGGCTCCCTGGCTTTGCTGAAACCGGTTCTGAAACACAGATTCCATATCCGAAACACTTGGACGTACCTGTGGTTTCATTTTCTGCCGCGTCCCCATATTGTTCATGCGCTGGAGTGGCCGGAAGTGATTCCCGGAGTCGGCGTGACAGTGCTGCCTCCGGCGGAACTGGAGACTGTTCGCAAAGAGCTGGAGGAGGCGCACAAACTGGAGTGTCATCGTCCGGACGGATGGAATGCGCTTGCGTATCTTCTGGCGGAAAGCGCCGTCGTGCGCGGCAGCAACCGGATCATGAGTGAAGCGTCGGAAGCCGATTCCCGCATCCGGCTTGCGCAGGAGCTGCTGACGGAGACGGCGGATGGTATGGACCGGATCGCCGCCCGGTGCGGGCTTTCGCGGGCGGCGTTGTATGCGAAGTTCCGTCAGGAGACGGGTGTTTCGCCCCGACAGTACCGGGAGTGTGCGATTCTGCGCCGGGCGGCGCGGCTTCTGGAGTGCTCCGGGCTTTCCGTTGCGGAGATCGCAGACCAGATAGGAATGTCTGATCCGTACTATTTTTCCACCCGGTTCCGCAAATTTTCCGGCGTTTCCCCCAGAGAGTACCGCCGCCGGAAACAGTAACTTTCCGGCGGCTGATCGCGGTATTACCGGACCAGTTTCAGGCTTCCGAGCGCTTTGGGCGAGTTCCAGTAGGAAGGATTCGCGTAATAGGTCATGCCGACATGCTGGCGGTAGCCGTCATCAATATCGTCCGCCATGACGTTCATGCCGAGGAAGGTTCCCGCTTCCGGTTTTGCGTTGAATATGGAGAACGGCACCGCAACTTCCAGTACATAGCCGTTTTTCCACATGCGTGCCGCTACGGGGATCTGTTTTTCCACACCGGGACGCGGGAGCCCTCCGAGCGGAGCCGCTTTGAGCCGGGCGTTTTCCGTGCGGGATTTCCCGGTCGGTGCCATGATGAGCAGCAGATCGTTCCGGGATATGGTTTTCGTGCGTTTCGCCGCATCCGGGATGGAGCTGAGGAACAGCCTCATGTTGTCACTTTCGCGCCAGTCGCGGCTGGAGAAATCCAGAAAGGAGAGCTGATCGTCTTCCACCAGAAATGCCGCGTAAAGATTCCGTTCATCCCAACGGAATGCGACTTTCCCGCTCCAGTCCTGATCGGAGGGTTGACCGGGATCCCGCTGAATCCACTGGAATTTCTGGTCGATGGGATGAAACTCCTCTTTCTTCCATTCGGAAAGATTTCCATCGACAACGGCATTGCCGTAAGAGGCGGTCAGCATCGGATTGCCTTTCTTTGTCTGCCGTTCATCCATGCTGTTCCACATCGGGTAATCGACGGTTTTGCTGTGCGCGGCAATGGCATGATACGGAAATGCGCCCTCTACATAAACCCGCACCGTGTAAGGGCGGGTCCGCTGAATGACATCCAAATCGGCTGCGAATGTGAATTCATATTCTGTACCGGGAACGGCATCTGCGGGGGCTGTCAGACGGAAACGGCCGTTGCGTGTGCCGTGTGCCGGAACTGTTTCATTTGCGGGAAATTCCAGTTTCCAGCCGGGATTGGTGGAGAGAAGTGCCGGGCGAGCCTGCACCGGAACCGCCGAAGAGTTGAAGACGGTCCACGGAATTTCCACAGTCGCTCCGGGTTTCAGCGTAAAACGATGGGACGGCAGCATGAAGATGCGTTTATCAAGTGCATTGCACAGAACGTCATTGCGGTAGAAGCGGGACAGCGGGAGTCCTTCGATGTAACAGACGCTTTCATTCAGGCTCAGAACGCCGTCCGCAGGCAGGCGGATCTGTTTGCCGGTCTTATCCGTGATCCGGACCGTTGCGGAAAGTTTGAAGTCCGCTTTCCGTTCGCCCTGCGTGGACCAGACCGCCAGCAGGGAAGTGCCGTCCGGACGGATGAAAAGATGCTTCTGAATCAGTTCGTCATAGCGGGTTCCGCCTGCGGGTCTGGTTCCGGCAAGCTGACGGGAGCACTCTTTCAGTGCGTGATAGGCGCCGAGCGGCTGGAAATTTTCATCGACGATCCAGAATGTTTCGGGATCGTTTCTGCCGAAGAAGTCGTACCAGTAAATACGTTCGATCCCGTGTGACTGGGCGAGAATATAGAGACGCGGAAGAAAGTTCTCCTGATCCTGTTTGGAATATCCGGCGACTCCGGTCAGTTCTCCGGTCTGCTGATTGAGCTTGCCGTCTTTTTCAAAGTGAAATCCGATTTCCGTTGCCCAGATTTGCGCATTGCTGCCATTCTTCCGGAGGAGTTCTTTGGCGGCGATGCTTTTTGCTATTCCCGCTTCAGGAGTTCCGCAGTATGGATGAATGCAGAGTGCTTCCAGGTGCTCCATGACTCCGGTTTTAATGAATTCCCGGATGTAGTTGTTCAGTCCTTCCGCGATTCCGAAACTGGCGCGGGGTGCTCCGGGATCACCGGCTTTTGTGCCGAGTGCGAACGCCGCGTTGAGAGGTCCCATATCGGCGGCGGTCCCGAACGCGCCCCAGCCGGAGTTCGTTTCGTTGCCGTAGTGGAAATCAACGCGTCCTTTCAGCTCTTTTGCGAGAAATTCCGCCCATTTATATGCCCGTTCCAGTTTCTGCGGGCTGTTCTGAAAGCCTTTCGGAAACCAGGCGATCATGACCAGCGGTTCAATCCCGAAGGCTTCCATGGCAAGCACGGTTTCAAGCTGCTGCCGAACGGTTCGCTCAATGCCTTTTGTATCTTCCGGATCACGGAAAGTGGTATCTTCGCGGACCGTGGTGATTCCGGCGGCTTTCAGCATCCGCAGCAGTTCCCATTGAACATCCGGATCGAACCAGCTTGTATGGACATTCATGCCGAAGACGTTGGCGGAGTTGCGCGGGACCGGCCTGGATTCGCCGAAGATGCCGGAAAGATGCGTTGAACCGTCCGTTCCCTTGACGTCGGTGCGGAACAGGACGACTTGTCCGCGGATCTTTGATTCTCCGGGAAACGGGGCGACGGTCGCTTTTCCGCCCGCCGGAGCGGAAAGCCGGGTCCTGGCAGAACGGATAATCCTGCCGTCCGTGTCCGTCAGAGTGGAGAACAGTTCAAAAATTTTTTCATCTTTGCCCTTGTTGTGAAGCGTTATCCGTGGAAGCGACGTGAAGTCGGAATAGTTGCGTTCCAGAGAAAATGCGGCGTCCTTGATGACCGGGATTGTTTTGCGCCCCGCCTGAATGACGGACGGGATAAGGAGTCCGATACAGAGCAGTGCTGACAGAAAGAGTCGTTTCATGTGTTTTCCTTTTTATTTTTGTGTGATGTATTTCGGCAGGAAATCCAGTTCCAGTTCAATGCGGTTGCCGTCGAGTTTTTCAGGCATCGGAAGGTTCTTCCCGCTCCAGTCGGTGAGTGTTGCGCTTTCGTAAGGGAACGGAAGCGTGAACGTGACTTTGCATTTCCGGTTCCATATCTGCGGATCGCCCTGTGCGGTCCATGCGGCAAGCATTCGATCGTTATCTTGACCGTAAAGATACAGCTTCACGATCCCGGTCCGGAGCAGATCCCTGTTCCGGTCTGCCGGAGAGACCGTGACATTATCACGGATCGCTTTTACAAACGGACGGTTTTGCAGCATGGAAGCGACGACTGCCGCCGCCTGATATGCCGGTTTCGGTGAAAAATCCCAGCGGATCAATCCGAAATTGTGTTCCCGTTCCAACGGATCGGTTCCGTCGTTCTGAAAATCGTACCAGTAAATGGGAACCGCTCCGTTGCTTGCGACCCTGCCCAGCAGATAGAGACGGGCGAAGTATGCCGCCTGCACAAGTTCCGTACAGGTCGCCTGCCGCTCGCCCGGATGCTGAACGTACCAGCCGACTTCCGTAACGTACAGTTTCGGGGAAATACCGTCGGGACGTTTTTTTCTGCGGGAGAAATTCCGGTGCAGATGTTCCATGAAATGCGGGACACTGACGCGCGGGATGGGGCTTCCCTTTGCGCTGTATCCGAAATCCGGGTCGTAGCCGGGAGACATATACGGGTGAATGCTGAAACCGTCCATGAACCGAAGCCCGTCCGCATTGGCGATCGGGAGAATCATTGCGCCGCCCGGCCCGCCGCCCGCACCGCCTCCGCCGCATGAAATGACGGTCGCCTCCGGGTTTGCCGCCTTGATTTTCGGATAAACGGTTTTCAGCAGCGGGAGATAATCATTGACGGGATGCGCGGAGTTCGGTTCGTTCCAGATCTCCCATTCCGTAACGCGGCTGCCAAAGTATTGTACGGCATAAGCAACGGCGTTTCCGAACGCTTCCCGCATTTCCCCGGTGGTCGGGAAAGACTTTTTGAATTTGCCTGGGTACGCTTTCCCGTTGTTGTAGCCGGTGACGAGAAGCGGTTTGATTCCGTATTCCGGGACAGTATTGATCATCTGTTCCAACCGTTCAGGGATTTCATATTTCCCCGGCTTTTTTTCGATGCTTTCCCAGGCAAGATCGTCGCGGATACGCGTGAATCCGGCGAGTTTCAGCAGTTCAAACGTGTAAGGGAAGTGTCCTCTTATTCCCTTGCCGGAGAAGGCGAAGTGAATGCAGGTTCCCATTTCTTCCGGCCGGTCGTAATCCGGTTCGGGTACGACAGCGTAATTCACCGTTTTCCGTTCCAGTTCCTTGCCGCTTTCCGTTGCAATGACAGTGAGCTCATAAAAGCCGACCTGTTTCAGGGGAATCGTGATCTCCGTTTTCGGTTTCGCCGTTACAGGTACGCTTCGGGCCAAAATCTTTTTTACGGCATATTCGCGCACGATAATATGAAGTTTTACGCCTTCCAGCCTGCCGGAAACGGCGACTTCAATTTTCTTGCTGCCGGTTCCGGCTGAGATCAGCGGGCGTTGAGGCCCGGCAAGTTCCAGCCGGACATCTCCGGAGACAACCTGCAGCGCTCCCAGAGAAAAAAGGCACAGAGCCAATAATTTTTTCATAAAAACTCCTGACTGTTTATATTCAATAACGATGTTTTGCATTGGGGAACTGATGTCTTACGAGTCTGCCGTCAACATGGCTGATTTCCAAATTCATTTTTCATTCCTTTCTCAATAGCTGTGCATGCCGTTGAAACCATGCCGGAACAGATTGGAGTCGATATGCGAAATTTTCAGCCCGGTGAATGCGGAACATCCGGTAGCGGACGCGTGACCGTCCAGCCAATACACGTTGGCGGTTCCATTGTGACGCAGATAGACGCCGCCTTCCACTCCGCCCGCGCTGATCTGGTTGATCCAGATGTCCGGACAGTTGTAATTCAAATTTTCCGTTGTGAACGTGCGGATTTTTGCCGAATCCAGCAACAGGTGAAACCTGGATGCCTGACGGATCTGGTTCGTGCTGATGAAGTGAATATTCGGCGAGGATGCGTAGATACTGCTGTTTTCATAATTGTTTCTTGCAAACTGCGGCATATGGATTCCGTAACCTTTGTAATAATTGACGGCGGAGGCAATGTTGAGCGTACTGTCCAGCCGTTGCGTGGTGGAGGGACAGAGAACACGGTTGAAATTTTTACCCAGTTTCAGATAGTCGCCGCAGGGGAGGGCTGTGATGCATTTCCCTGACAGCAGCTGAGGCCAGCGGTCGGCACCGGTACTCCGGGCGGGGATATAACCGTTGTAGTCATTTGCATAATAGGTGAAAACCATGCCGTTTTGTTTCTGATTGTTGAGACATTGCAGGCTTTGAGCTTTGTTTCTTGCGCTTTGCAGGGCAGGAAGAAGGATTCCTGCAAGGATTGCAATTATTGCAATTACGATGAGAAGTTCCAGAAGGGTGAAATTTTTCCTTTTCATTTCGTAGTCTCTTTCTGAGGTTGGATTGTTTTTACGCTGTTCCGCTCGATGATTTTCGGCGGGATGTTCACTTGACAGTCGGATTCCGGAGCGTGGTCCAGAATGTTCCGTGCGATCTGCATGACCGCCTGAGCGGTTTCCCGCATGGGAGTGACGATGGAGGAAAGACCGTTCTGCTCGGCTTCCGGCAAGCCGCCGAAACCGATGATGCTGAGGTCGTCCGGTACCCGGATTCCGTATTCCTGAAGAGCATACAGGAACTGAATGGCGGATTCATCGCTGGCGACGAAAACACCGGTGAAATCGTAACGACCGTCTGCGATTTCCTTTGCAAACCGCCGGATCGGAGCAAGTGCGTTTTCTCCTGTTTTGACGTTGCAGTCCAACAGAGTCATACTGCAGTGGTTGGATTCTGCGCAGAGCTGAAAATTGGAGGCGCGCCGCATGACTCCGGCAAGGTGCGGTTCACTCAGCAGATGCGCCATTCGGCGGTGTCCGTGCTGATACAGACAGTTTGCCGCCAGCATACCCGATTCTCCGTTTTCACAGTTGACATAATGAATGTTCTGAATGGAAAGGGAGTCGCTGCGGATGATGACCGGGATCGGCGAGTTCATGATCTGCAGGAGCTGTTTCGGCGAAAACTGATCCTGCGTCATGGAGTCCAGGACCAGAATGTCGGAAACAAATTTATCCAGAGAGTTGCAGATGTCTTTCCGGTAATCGTAACGGAAGACTTCCGGATCGAAACCGAACTTTTCCGCCGCTTCCGTCAGATACTGCGCATGAGCGGCATAGCTCTGGCTGTTCCAGTCCGGCTGAAGGATAATGACGTGCGGTTTTCCTGTCCGCTCCTTGCGCACCACCATGCCTTGCCGCGACAGCGCTTCGAGCAAGCCCAGCTCTTTCAAGCTCCGGATTGCCGTGGTAACCGTGGATTGGCTGACGTTGTATTCCGTCATCAGTTGGCGGACGCTGGGGAAGACCGTGCCGTTCTCCATCGTGGCAATTCTTTGCCGGAGATGGTTGAACAGCAGATCGCTTTTATTGTTTCTCTCCATAACACCTCGCTTTCCTGTTGTTGTAATCAATACAGTGTTGTTTGTATTGAAACAATCTGTTTGATTAATCTTCTGTATTGATGTTGGATACAGTGTTAATTATACACCATAACAGCGAAAAAAGCAATAGGTGTTTTTCATTTTTTTTGAAAAAAAATTTCATTTGACAATTGTAAAAGTAAACGCACGCCTTGTTCAACAATCATGAGGGAAGTATTGAAACTCCGGCAGGAAAGTTGCAAAACATTTCCGGGACGAATCGCCAACCGGAGTGTTTATCGACGGAATTGTGAGCGGATCCGCCTTTGTCCGGGGTGTCGGTGTCACCGGAAATGCAGCGTTTGCAACAACTGCTATTACGAACATGCGTTTACTTTGTCAATTCACCGAAGTTTATTGCATTGACCGGTATTTGTTCCGCAGGCAGTTCAGGATCGTGACGGCATTGACTGCTCCGATCCGGTAAAGCATCTGCCGCCCCTCACGGCGGCAGACAACGATTTCCGCCATACGCATCCGGTTCAGGTGCTGGGAAACAGCCCCCTGCTGTCCGCCGACGCCTTTTACAATGGCGCCGACGGTGCTCTCTCCGTGAAGATCCAGATATTCCAATATCCGCAGACGCTGGGGATGCCCGATCATGCGGATGACATCCGCCATCGGAATCAGAAATTCATCCGGCAGAAGTTCCGTTTTCATCCTCCGCCTCCTCAGATAAACAGCGTACTGCCGCCGTCTTTCGCCATTTCCACAAAACTGGCGACTCCGGCGACCTCGTCGATTTCGATCAGCTCTTCCCGCGTGATTCCCATCACATCCATCGCCATCTCACAGGCAACGAACCGCACGCCGAGTTCCCGTGCCTGCTTCAGCAGATCCGGCAGCGGCGTCACATTCTGTTTCATCATAACGTGCTTCATCATCGCCGTTCCCGCTCCGCCCATATTCATTTTGGAAAGCGTGAGCTTCGACGCTCCTTTCGGCAGCATCCATCCGAACATGCGCGACAGCAGGTTCTTCCGCACCGCCGGAGCGGGATCGCGCCGCAAGACGCTCAAGCCCCAGAATGTGAAGAAAATACCGACTTTTTTCCCCGCGGCCGCCATGCCGCAGGCGATAATCAATGCAGCCATCGCTTTATCCAGATCATTGCTGAACAATACGATCGCCGCGCTCCGTTCCGACGGAACCGGCGCAGTCTCCGCCTTTTCCGCCCCGGCTTTGCGCAGCACCGCTTCCAGATGATCCGCTTCCCGCGTCATTTCCAGCAGTTCATTCCCGCTGGACCGTACCCACGCTTCCAGATCGGGAGCAAACGAACCCGCGGCAAGAAGACGGAGCGTCTCCCCGGCGGAAAGAGTCTCCATTTCCGTTTTCAAGCGGACGACCGGACCCGGACATGCCAGAGTCCGGACATCAAGCATACGCCCGGAAGTCTCCCGCGGCACGTTCCGGACGGGAGCGGAAACCGTCGGCGCCGGAACTTCGGCATGGGTATACTTCCAGGTCAGATAACCGCCGGAAAGGTTGCGGACGGAGAATCCGTTCTGCCGCAGAATCCGTTCCGCCAGATAACCGCGCAGTCCGACCTGGCAGCTCACGATCAATTCCCGCGAACGGTCCAGTTCGTTCAGCCGCGAACGGAGCTGTCCGAGCGGCAGATTGACCGCGCCGGGAATCGCTCCCGCCTGATGTTCCGCCTCTTCGCGGACATCAAGGATCAGCGCATCGGACGGAAGAGCATCCGCATAAGCCGGATGCGTCGTGCCGTCCAGAACATTTTGCGCGATCATTCCGAGAAAATTGACCGGATCTTTCGCAGAGTTGAACGGAGGAGCGTACGCCAGTTCCAGTTCCGCGAGCTCCGGAGCGGTTCTTCCCGACTGCATCGCAGTGCCGATCACATCCAGCCGCTTGTCCACCCCTTTCATCCCGACCGCCTGCGCTCCGAGGATCCTGCCATCCGTACCGAACATCAGTTTCAGGTGCAGCTGACTGCCGCCGGGATAATAGGAGGCATTGGAAGCCGGATGCGTATAAATTTTATGATACTCCACGCCGAGCTGTTTCAGTTTCGCTTCGGTCAGTCCGATCCCCGCCGCCGTCAGCGCACCGATCTTGATCACCGACGCCCCCCAGCTTCCGCGGTAAACGGAGGAACGCCCGGCAATGTTGTCCGCAGCGATCCGCCCCTGCTTGTTCGCAGGTCCCGCAAGCGGAATCGCCGTCTTCCGTCCGGAAACACGGTCAATCACTTCCACGGCGTCTCCGGCGGCGTAAATATCCGGATCAGAGGTCTGAAGCCGCTCATTGACCACGATATGCCCGCGCGCACCAAGCTCAAGTCCGGCGGATTCTGCCAGCCTGGAATTCGGCTTCACGCCAACGCTCATCACAACGAGGTCCGCCGCAAGTTCCGAACCGTCGCCGAGAACGGCGAACAGGGAATTCCCCTCTCTGCGGAAGCGGCTCAATTCCGAATTCAGCCGCACGTCCACGCCATTCGACGCGAGTTCCGCCCCAAGCAGATATGCCATTTCACGGTCCACCGACGGAAGCACATGGCCGGAATGCTGAATCACGGTCACATGAAGTCCGCGTTCCCGCAGGTTCTCCGCGGCTTCCAGTCCGATAAAACCGCCGCCGACCACGACCGCCTTTTCCGCCCCGTCTTTCACCAGTGCACCGAGTGCATCCATATCCGGAATCGTCCAGAGCGAATGTATGCGCGGATCATCCGCCCCCGGCAGAGCGGGAGCAACGGGACTCGATCCGGTCGCCAGCAGCAGTTTATCATAAGATTCCATATATTCACTGCCGTCCGCCCGGCGGACCGTGACTCTCTTTTCCTGACGGTCCAGCGCAACCGCCTCGTTTTGTGTACGGATCTCAATATTGAACCATGCCTTGAATTTTTTCTCCGGCATGACCAGCAGGGAATCCCGCTCCGGGATTACGCCGCCCAGATGATACGGCAGACCGCAATTTGCATACGAGATATAGGCACCGCGCTCCAGCAGCACGATTTCCATGGATTCATCCAAGCGGCGAAGTCTTGCCGCCGCACTCGCACCCGCGGCAACGCCGCCGATAATAACAGTTTTCATGATTCTGAATCTCCTTTATTGTTTTATATCAATATATCATGATATTTTAATATTTCAAGTTTTATTTGCGGAAGCGGAAAAAGGCTCTGGCAATTATTCATATTTCTGCTATATTAATATAAAAATCACCAAATCTTATCTTGATGGAGTTAAGGAAATGAAACGAATCTCATGGAACGATCCGAATGCGGCAGAACAGCTGAACGCGCTCTACAACCGCCCGGCATGCCCGCGGGAAGTCGAACAGTCCGTCGCGGAGATCGTGGCGAACGTCCGGGAAAACGGCGACAGCGCCGTCTGCGGGTATCTCGCACGGTTCGACAAGGTCACGCTCTCTCCGGAACAGTTCACGGTACAGGCGGAAGAGTACGCGGAAGCGGAACTGGCGGTCGATGAAACCGCCAAACAGTCCATTGCAATGGCGATCGCACACGTCACCGCCTTTGCGGAACAGGCGAAGCCTCACGATCATTCCTTTTCCCCGCGTCCGGGCGTCACGCTCGGCGAACGCTTCATTCCCATGGAACGCGTCGGATTCTACATCCCCGGCGGAACCGCTCCGCTTGTCTCGACCGTGATCCATACGGTCGCAATCGCCAAAGCCGCCGGCGTGCGCGACATCGTTGCCACGACTCCCCCCATGAAAAACGGAAAAGTCAATCCGGCAACCCTCTACGCTCTCCGGCTGGCGGGCGCGACCGAAGTATGGAAGCTCGGCGGGGCATACGCGATCGCCGCCATGGCATACGGTACTCAGACTCTGGCTAAAGTGGACAAGATTGTCGGTCCCGGCAACGCATACGTCGCCGCCGCCAAAAAGCTCGTCTACGGTTCGGTGGCGATCGACATGATCGCCGGGCCGTCGGAAATCATGATCATCGCCGATCAAAACACAAATCCCGCATTCGCCGCCGCCGATATGCTCTCTCAGGCGGAACACGGAAGCGGGCTCGAACAGGCTGTGCTTGTTGCCGATTCCAAAGAATTTCTCGACCGTGTGGAAGCGGAACTGAAATGTCAGTCCGCCACGCTGCCGCGCATTGAAACCGTCAACAAAGTGCTTGACCGCGGCGTATTTCTGATCGAAGTCAAAAACATGCGGGAAGCCGCGGAAGTCGCAAACGGCTATGCTCCGGAACACCTCGAAGTCATGTGTGCCGACCCGCGCGCTCTGCTTCCGCACCTCAAGGCAGCGGGCGCGATCTTCCTCGGTCAGTGGACTCCGGAACCCGCGGGAGATTTCACCGCCGGGCCGAGCCATGTTCTTCCGACGGCGGGAACCGCCAAGTTCTTCCACGGGCTTTCCACCGGAGATTTCATGCGCCGCAGCAGCATTCTTGAATACACGGAAGACGCTCTGTTAAAAGAAATTCCGGCGATCGAATGTTTCGCATCGCTGGAAGGACTCGATGCTCACGGCAGAAGCGCTTCCATCAGAAGGAATTACAAAAAATGAACATACCGCCCGTCCGTCCGGTCATTGCCGGAATGACCGGATATGTCCCCGGCGAACAGCCGAAGTGGACAAAGATCATCAAGCTGAACACCAACGAAAATCCGTATCCGCCGACGCCGCAGCTGAAAACGGTGCTGACGCCGGAAACCGTTGACCGTCTCCGCCTGTACCCGGATCCTGTCGCCCAGACGCTCCGCGAGGAGATCGCGGCGTTCCATGGAGTCTCGCCGGATCAGGTCATCGCGGCAAACGGTTCGGATGACATTCTCACAATCCTTGCCCGTTGTTTTCTTGATGAGACTCACCCGCTGGCAATGCCCGTGCCGACCTATTCGCTTTACAAAACGCTTGCCGAACTCCAGAACGCGCCGGTTATCACGGTTCCGCTGGAAAAAGAGAACAACTACGCTCTCCCGGCGGACTTCTCCGACCGAATCCGGGGTGCTTCCATCGTCATGATGGCGCGTCCGAACGCTCCCACCGGGAACTCTTACGCGCTTGAACAGATGGAACGTCTCTGCGCCGGATTCAAAGGTGCGGTCCTGTTCGATGAAGCGTACGCGGATTTTGCGGACGACAACTGTGATTCGTTCCTGAAGAAGTATCCGAACGTAATCGTGTCCCGCACATTTTCCAAAAGCAGATCGCTGGCGGGAATCCGGTTCGGCTATGCTCTGGCACAGCCGGAGATCATCATGGAAATGATGAAAGTGAAGGATTCCTACAATGTCAACGCTCTGACTCAGCTGTTCGCACTGACCTCATTCCGTGACAGAGCGTATCTCGCGGAAACCTCGTCGAAAGTCAGGGCGACGCGGGAAGAATACCGGAAAAAACTGGAGGCGATCGGTTTTCAGGTGATTCCGTCGCAGACGAACTTCCTGTTCGCCGCGCCGCCGGATCGCGACGGAAAAGGTTTTTTCGAATTCCTGCGCACGAAACAGGTGCTCGTCCGCTATTTCCCCGGCGAAATGACCGGAGAATTCGTCCGCATCACCATCGGACTTCCGGAAGACATGGCGTTTCTTCTGGAATGCGCAAAGGAGTTCTGCGCGAAAAGCTGACCGCAGAGTTCCGGGAATCAACGCACCGCCGCCGGTCCGCGACGGTGCGTTTTTGTTTTCAGCGTTCCGGCAGAACGGCATTTGCAACCGTCAGATAGTCATTGGTCAGAATCGTGTCGATCCCCATTGCGCTCCACCGTTTCGCCTCTTCCGGATCATCCGCCCAGAAAAGGTTGCAGCGGATTCCGTGCGCATGCGCTTTTTCGATCATCTCCCGATTGACATGCGGGATCATGAACTGAAGTTTCGCACACTTCCAGCGGATTGCATTTTCCACAATCTCCATCGGGGCAAGCCCCGCTCCCATACAGCGGCGGAGCTCCGGAGCAACTTCCAACGCCGCCTCCATCACATCGCCGCGCCCGGTGATATACAAATGTCCGGAGCAATCGTAAAGCTGCGCCAGTTCCGCGATCCGGCGGATCACGGAACGGTCAAATACCTCCGTCCCGCTTGATTTGACATGCAGATTGATGACGACCTGCCGCGCGAACTTGCGCAGGACCTCTTCCAGAGTCGGAATCCGCAATCCGGCAAACGCGCGGCTGTAACGGGAACCGAAATCAAACCGCCGCAGTTCCGCAAAATCCAGATTCCGGATGATCCCGGAACCATCGGACACCCGCTCCACGCACTCGTCATGACAGACCACAAGCTCCCCGTCCCGCGTCTTCCAGACGTCGAGTTCGATTTCAGCGGCGCCAAGCGCAATCGCCGCCCCGAATGCCGGCATACTGTTCTCCGGAGCGATCGTATTGAATCCCCGGTGCGCACAGACCCGCGGGTACGGCAGCTGCGAATCATCCGGAATCACCATGCTTCCGCCGGCGCGGTAGCACCACGGTGTGCGCCCCTGTTCCACAAAACGGTCGTTCGGAATCAGCGAACCGCCAAAACAGTTGGAACGCATGTATTTTCTGTGCGGATCCCCGATCTCGCAGGACAGCACACCGGTTTCCTGATGAAACCGGGCCAGAATTACGCCGTCCGGTCCCGCAATCATGGAACATCCGCCGTTCTCCCGCTCCGCTCCCATGCTGACCGATGCACGCAGAACAAATGCATTGCAGGTAAACGCAATCGACTTCACCTGCATTTCCAGAATATCGGGACGCTCCGCGCGCTGATGCGAACTGACCAGCACAATATCCGGTTTCCGTGCGGCGATATGCGCAACGAACTCGGAAAAATAGCAGTCATAGCAGGTCAGGAACCCCAAACGCAGACCGTCCACCTCCACGATTGCCGGATAATAAGTCGAAGGGACATACCGCCCGTCCATCTGTTTGACTGCGGTTTCCCCGTGCGGAAGATGCTGTTTGTAATAATCCCCGGCAATTCTGCCCTGACGGTCAAATACCCGTGTCGTATTACGGTATCCGCCATCGACTTCCGCGGCATAATTGACCGCCACGACCGCATTGCAGCGTTTTGCCGCCTGGACCGCCGCGTTGATCAGACGCTCCGTATGCGCTGCCGCATAGGGAATGCACTCTCCTTCCGGAAACACGGTCGGCGCATTGGAGTACTCCGGGAGCAGGATCAGATCGGCGGAAGAATCACACCGGTCCAGCTCCCGGATCAGGAACTCCACGGCATCGTCCGCTTCCGCAAGCGTATAAGGGTAAGGGGATTGAATCGCACAGAGATTCATTGCTCGACACTCCTTTGTTTGGTTGGAATCTTCAAAAGAATACTGCTTTTTTCCAAATTTGCAAGTGTTCCGCTTCCTGTTGTCCCGTTTTTCTCCGGCATTTTTTCCCGCCAATATTTTCCGCTATCATTGTTTCCATTTTTTGCGCTATCGGAAATAATGGAGGTATTTTTTGGAAATATCTGTTGACAATTTCCGCATTTCAGAATAAAATATAGAAAGAAACCACAGGATCAGAAACAATGGATCAGAATTTTTTCATCAATCTGAAACAAACGATCGGCAGGAACCGCCGGAACAGCACAATTCCGGTGATCCGGGATGCGTTCGCGGGCTGGATCCGGGCGCACCGTAAAGAATGCAGTGAAAAGCTTCTCCCGTCGGTCAGCCTGCTGGCGGAAACTCTCGGAGTGGCAAGACAGACAATACGCAAAGTCTATCTCTCGCTGGAGGAACTGCAGCTGATCACGCGCAACAAGGGAGAGCGGCACTGGTTCATACGGCCGTTTCACCACTCCAGTCTGCTGAATATCGCACTCCTGCTGCCGATGCGGTTTTCCGATTACTATCTGCCGTCGACAGAATACGGACAGCGTCACTTCGGCGTGTTTTCCGGAATTGCGGACCGCGCTTTGGAACAGGGATATGCGCTGATTCCCATGCGCCTCCCGCCGCCCGGCGCCACCCCGGAAGAGATCGCGGCGGCTCTGGGCACGATCCGGCGCAATTATGTCGGGGTTATCCATCTTGGAAACAGATGCTATGACAAGGACCTGCCGCTCGCCGCGCTTCTGGAACAGAAAGACCTTCCGCAGATCGCCATTGACTGTGAATTTGAACAGCCGTGGGTCGCTTCCGTGACATTCGATCCGGAACGGGTTGCCCGGACCGTCATCTGCCACCTGCGGGAAAACGGCCACCGGAACATCGGAATCGTCTATCCCTGCGTCAAACCGCCGGAACGGATCCCGCCCTGCAAATATATGATGATCAACCGGCAGGAAGTACTGGAACCGTTCCGGAAAGAGACGATGAAGTTCGACCGTATTTTTGAAATCGTTTCGGCAAATCTCCGTTCCGGAGATAAATTCCGGCGGAAAGTCCTGGAAACGATCCGGTCTCCGGACCCGCCGACCGCGTTCTGGTGCCGCAACGACCTCACCGCAATGGAACTGATCCGCATTCTGAAATCAGCGGGGTACTCCGTTCCGGAAGACTTCTCCGTGATCGGATTCGACGATCTTTCCGGCGCGGGAACTTTTGATCCGCCGCTGACGACGCTCCGGAATCCGGTTTATGAACTCGGATATACCGCGATGAGCCTGCTTGATCAATACATCACGCACGGGCTTGGCAGCATCCAGCGCCTCACCCGTCTGGCTCCGGTTTTATGTATACGGAAAAGCGTTTCCCCGAAAACGTTTCCGATGACAGATATACAAACTCAAATATAAACAAAGGAAAGGCAAGCAATATGAAAAAGAAATTTTCTCTGATAGAACTTCTGATCGTAATATCCGTAATCTCAATCCTTATTTCTCTCCTGCTGCCGGCTCTGGCAAAAGCCCGCGACAAAGGATATACGGTCAAATGTCTGGGAAACATGCGGCAGATCATCTCCGCCCAGCAGCAATACAGCTCGGATTTCGCCGACTTCATGATCGTTCAGGCGGCGGAAAACACCGCCAACGTTCCCTGGACTTCCATGTTCCTCCGTCTGGATTATCTCAAACTTCATACGATGAACTGTCCGAAGATCCAGAATCCCATAACCGACGCGATCCGCTATTCCTCGAAAAATTCCAGCGCACAATACTATTACAGCTACGGATTCCACAATCAATGGAACCTTTCCGGAGCGGCATTCACCGCGGCAAACGGAGCATTTCTGTATCAGGACAGTCCGTCGCTCCTCTATCGTGTCAACCGGATGAAACGCCCGTCGCTGACCTGGCTCGGAACCGATACCGCGAACGCGGATGCGGGCGAATGGTACGGATATGGACGCTATACATGGGGAACGAACACCGGAACCGGCGGCAGGATCGCACTCCGTCACCTTTCCCGCTCGGTCGCCGCAGCGGCGGACGGGCACGCGCAGACTCTTTCGCTCAAGCAATGGCGGGATCCCGGAACCAGCTGCCTGACCCCGCAATATTTCTACACGGAAGCCCTGGTGCCCTGTCCCTGATCCATAACAACTCACAAAGAAAGAATTCAATATGAGACGATTGATCACACTGCTCTCTCTCTGCTTCGGCATTCTGTCCGCACAGAATCCGCTTCCCCCTCAGGAACTCCGGGTGGAGGAAACCGCCCGATCCATCGGAGTTTCCGCCCGCATATCGGATGGACGCGACATTGAGATCACGGCAGCCGGAAACCTGCCGTGGATCGGGCTCCACCTGAAACCGCTGGACAAGACCGGTTGGGACCTGTCCGCATTCCGCTATCTCGAATGCGAGGCGGTCAATCACCGGAAGAACGGTTTCTGCGGCGTTGCGTTCTATATGAACGATCAGTTTCTGGGACGGACCGCGATCCGTCCGGGTGAAACCAGGAAACTGCGTTTCAAGCTCAACCATCAGGCTCCCGGCAGATTCGATCCGGGATTTCCCGCCAGACTCACCGGAGTGCCGGACGGTTTTCGCGGAGGACGGAACATCGACACCGCCAATGTGACCCGGTTCCGGATAGAGACCTTTGCTCCGGGCAAAGCTCATTTTTCCATCCGCAAACTCCGTGCTTCCGGCCATTATGCACCGCCCGGAGAAGTACTGACGCCGAACGACTTCTTCCCCTGCATCGACCGCTATGGACAGTACATCCATCAGGAGTGGAAAGAAAAAATTCACACGGATTCCGATTTCCGGAAGAATCTGCAGATGGAAGAGCACGCGCTGCGTTCCCCCGTACCGGCATGGAATCAGTTCGGCGGCTGGGAAGCCGGGCCGCAGCTGAAAGCGACCGGCTTTTTCCGGACGGAAAAGTACCGGGGAAAATGGTACCTGGTCGACCCGTCCGGACGGCTCTTCTTTTCACGCGGCATCAACTCAATCCGGTACTCCGATGTTCTGACAGGCGGAACCGGTGCGGAAAAATTCTTTGAGGGAAAAAGCACACGGAAAAACGGAAAATTCGGATTTACTTCCGAAAATCTGAAAAAAAAGTACGGGGAAAACTACCGGGAACGGTTCGGCAGATTCATGATGCGGCGGATGGCGGACTGGGGTTTCAATACGCTCGGCAACTGGAGCGCACATGACATCTGCCGGATGCGTCAGCACCCGTATGTGGTAAATCTGCCGCTTCCCTCCGGGCTTCCGCGTCTGGCAAAAGGAGGTTTTTACGATGTGTTCGATCCGGCATTTGAACCCGGAATGCAGAAGATTTTCAGCAAAGAATTCGACTGGTGCAAAAACGATCCCTGGTGTATCGGCATTTTCATCGGAAACGAACTGCGGTTTTCAAACCGGAAACGCTCGCTTGGAACGGATGCCCTGACAGCCGCTCCCCAGACTGCCGCGAAAAAAGAACTGCTCCGCGATCTGCAGAAGAAATACTCCTCCATCGCCTCCCTGAACCGCGTCTGGAAAACCCGGTTCACCGACTGGGAAGAGCTGATGCAGCTCCGGGAACTCCCGGCGGGAAACGCATGGAAAAAGGATATTGACGACTTCTTTGAAAAATCCGTCCGCCGTTTCTTCGCCGTGTCAAAAGCCGTGATAAAATCGAACTCGCCGAATACGCTGTATCTCGGGTCCCGCCTGTTCGTCGGCTACGACTACCGGAATGAACGTCTCAACCGTGCCGCCGGAGAGTACTGGGATGTTGTTTCCTATAATCTGTATCAGCCGCACTACGACCATTTCGCACCGCATGGTCTGCCGGATGTTCCGGTGATCATCACGGAAAGCTCCATCGGCGGGTGTCGTGCCCGCGGCGGATGGGGGATCCATTCCGATCCGGGACTTATGCCGGACGCACGGAAGGAAGCGTTTCTCTGTCAGTACGAGTCTGCGGCACGGCATCCGAACATCGTCGGCATTCACTTCTTCTGCCTGTTCGACCAGCCGGTTCTCGGTCGCTGGGACGGTGAAAATTGCGATTTCGGTCTGCTCGACATCACGGACTCGCCGTATACGGACGTCGTAAAAGCGAACCGGGAATTTTCCGAACGGCTCTACGAGTTCCGGCAGAATACCGAACCTGTATTTACATTTCAGCAGATGAACCCGCGGCAGCCCGCCGGGAAGTGATCCGTCATAACGCGGGCGCCGCGATGATTGCAAGGCTTGCGATGTCGCCGATCGCCTCGCCGAGCTGAGCGGGGACAATCCGGCACGCCCGCGCCGACTGCGGCAGAGCCTCCGATGCGATCGCCCGCTCCATCTCCGGACGGAGCAGCCGCTCCGAACGCACGAAAATACTGCCGATCACAATACATTCCGGGTTCAGGATGTCGATCAGGATGGAGAGTCCTTCGCCGAGGCGGCGTCCGCTCTCCCGGTAAACGGCGAAAGCATCGGCATCCCCGCATTCCGCGGCATCGGCGATCACTTTTGCGTTTACCTGCGGAAGTTCCGCCGCCGTAGGACACCACCGCAGCGGTTTCCCGGCATTCAATGCGGCTTCCGCGCGGGCACGCCCAAGCTGCGCGATCCCGCCGCCGGAGCAGAACCCTTCAAACGCCCCAGCTTTGCCATAGCCGACAGGCCCCGATGAAGCAAGCCGGATGTGTCCGCACTCCCCCGCCATTCCGCAACGCCCGGAAAGCAGACGTCCGTTTGCGATAATTCCCGCGCCGAGCCCGGTGCCGAACGTCAGGAAGATCATATCCGACGTTCCGCGTCCGGCTCCGAACCGCCATTCCGCAAGCGCACACGCGTTGGCGTCGTTTTCCAGTTTCGCCCGCAGTCCGGTACGGGCTTCCACAAACGCCGTTGCCGGAACCTCATCCCAACCCGGCAGATTCGGCGGAGACTGCACGATTCCGCGTTCCGGATCCAAAGGCCCGCCGCAGCTGATCCCGATTCCCGCCACCTCGTTGCTCTTCACCCGATGCTCGGTCAAAAGCTCCGTCAGCAGACGGCACATTTCCGCGAGGCACGCCTCCGGCTTCCGGAACTCCGCCGTTGCAAACCGCCGTTTCCCGATAACACGGATGCCGTCCCCCCCGACGGCTTCCCCCAGAATCACCGCACACTTTGTTCCTCCGATGTCGAACCCGGCAGAAAAACGTTTGGTCACCATTCGTGTCTCCCCATCGGAGTATAGATTTTCGCATCCAGCAGTTTCAGCCACTCCAGATACTGTTCAAACCGGAACGGCGCGGAACCGAGCAGATAATGATTGTACGAAACTTCCCCGTCCTTCTCCCACTCGATCAGGAACATGCGCTGCTCGCCCAGACAAACCCGGAATGAATCCACTTCGCAGGCGGATTCCGCACCGACCGCATACTCTCCCTCGGAAAACACCTCTCCGGTAACAAGATCCGTCACCCGGTAATGCCCCGAGGCGGAGACCGGAGCATCGTTGGAGGCGGTCAGCCGGCAGCACCACGCCTCCGGATCGCTGACGATCAGGCTCAGCGGTTTCTGCGCATTCTTTATATAGTAATAAGCAAGTTTGCGGACATAGTAGTAATCCACGACGGCATCGGAAAACTGCGGCCAGCAGTCAATCACATTCCACCAGATCAGCCCTGTTTTCGACCATTTTTTCGCCCGGAACAGTTCGATCAGATACTTCATCGCCTCCGCCTGAACGATCTGGGAACACTTCATGAACTCGTCCAGCTCCTCCGCCAGGTATCCCCAGAATCCTTTCGCCTGATTTTCCATCAATCCGTTACGATAAGAATTCGGCCCTTTAAGATCACCGAACTGCTGGGCGGCATGACAGGTCCACGCCGCCCCGTGACGGTCGTTCAGCTCCGCTTCCGGAATGAATTTACGGATGCTTTCGACATTCGTCATCCCGTGATACCCGACTTCGCTCGCAAAGACAGCGGTGTTATCCTTGTAGAAATGGCCTTTCCATGTATCGCGCGGTCCCCAGAGATGCTGTTCCGGCGAACGGTAACGGGCATTCAGGCGCTTGACCGTATCGGAAAGATACGGCGAACTCGGCAGATAATCCCGCACGGGATCAAACAGCGCCACCGCGCGCGGCAGGATCTCGCGGGAAATCCGGTTGGTCGACGGCAAAAGCCGTTTATTGAGCGCGGAATAGAAAAACAGTTCATCGCATTCGTTATCCCCGCACCAGAGCGCCAGCGACGGATGATTGCGGAGGGCGCAAATCACCGCTTCCGCTTCCCGGCGGACCGCTTCCAGAAACGGGTCGTCCAGCGGCGCAGTCTCGCAGGCGAACATGAAATCCTGCCAGACCAGCAGCCCGTGTTCATCGCAATACCGGAAAAACTCTTCGTCCTCATACACGTTCCCCCCCCAGCAGCGAACCATATTGCAACCGAGATCCACAAACAGATCAAGCGCATTTTTCACCCGTTCCGGATGCTCTCCGTGCAGGGCGTCGGCAGGAACCCAGTTGGACCCCTTGATAAAAATTTTCCGCCCGTTGACGAGAAAAACGAACTCCCCTTTCATCTCTCCGTCGAGCATTTCCGATCGGCGCAGTTCGATCGTGCGGATCCCTGTCTTCCAGATACGGGTATCGACAACCGCCCCGTTATGGATCAGCTCCAGCGTCACCGTATAAAGATTCTGTTCCCCGGAACCGCGTGGAAACCATAAATACGCCTTTTCAATCTCCAGATGCTTCGTTCCGGTTGTAAAATAAAGCGGGAAACGCTCTTCGTGGCGCTGATCGCGGCAGACAAACGAGATTTTCGCCTCATATCCGGTCAGCATTTCCGCATCCGATTCAAAGTTCCAACTGAGCTCAAGCTGACTCTTCCGATTTGAAACCTCCGTCGTCGCCAGATAAAGATCGGTCCACCGCTCCGGCTTGAGCACTTCAAGGTATGCCCGCCGCCAAATTCCCGCTCCCACCAGACGCGGCGCAATATCCCATCCGTAGGAATGCATCGGACGGCGCAGAAAAAGCCCTTCGTATCCGTAACTGTTCGCACGGCAATATGGCGGACGGCGGAATCTGCGGGCGTAATTGACCGAGCTCCGGATCCGTACCGACAGCTCATTTTCCCCGTTCAGAAGCTCCGTCGGGACCGGGAAACGGTGGGCAATGACCATATTGTCCGCCTCTCCGATCCGTTCCCCGTTCAGAATGATCTCCGCAATCGTGTCAATCCCCTCAAAGACCAGTTGAAGAGATTCTCCCGGCTGAAGGGCAGGCGCGGGAAATACGGTCCGGTACTCCCAGTCCACAAACTCATACGGGCGCAGAGCATCGGAATTACACCCCCAGTAAGGATCGGGTATGATGCCTGCACGGAACAGATCGCCAAGCACATTGCCCGGCACCTGTGCGGGAATCGTGCGGCGGGAAGCATCTGCGGGATCCCGGAATGACAACGTCCAGGGATTTTCAAAATTGATTTGCGGCATACGGAAAACTCCTTTTTTTATTTTGCGAAAAATAATTTTGCTTTACCATAAATCCAAAATAATCAGAATACAAGAGCAATAAAATATTTTTGCACAAAATATTTGACTTTTCCGTATTTCACGGTACTGTAACGGAAAAAAGAAAAGGAAGGAAAAACTGCCGATGGCAAGAAAACGCGGTCCGGTAAGCATCGTTTCCATCGCCGGGGAACTGGGGATCTCTCCGGCGGCGGTCTCGCGCGTCATCAACAACCGTACAGGAGTAAGCGAAACTGTCCGCCGGCTCGTACAGCAAAAACTGCGGGAATACGATTTCAAGGTCAACTATCCGGCGCAGCGCAAACAACGGATCGCGATTGTCAGTGCCTCCGCCGTTTTTTCCCATTATCATGCGGAAGTTCTGTCAGGGATTTTCCAGTATATGCAGGCTCATAACCTGACCCCCTGTCTGATCATTTACAACCGGCAGGGCGGGGAAACGCTTCTGGAGCTTTTACGGGATCAGCAATGTTCCGGCGTGATCCTTCTGATCCCTGCGGATTTCAGCCGGGAACTGCCGGATCTTGCATCCTCCGGACTCCCGGTCATGCAGGTGGACGAAGCTTCCTCCATCCCGACGGTCGGCTTTATTGACAATGACTCCTATTCCGGTTCGCTTGCCGCAGTCCGTCACCTGCTTTCGCTCGGGCACCGGAACATCGCCTATTTTTCCGCCGGACAGCCTACCTTGAATCACCTGCAGCGTCTCAAAGCCTACGAAAACGCCTTGTCGGAACAGGCACTTTCCCCGCTCATTCTGTCAAGCGGGTATCACACGCCGGAAGAGCGCCTGCAGCTTCTCCGGCTCAATCTCCGCTCCCATCCGGAAATCACGGCGGTTATGACAACGAATGACGACCTTGCCCAGTTAGTGCTGCGGGCGGCAGCCGACCTCAACATCCGCATCCCGGAAGAGCTTTCGGTCATCGGTTTCGACGATTATCCGTTAAGCGCCAGCCTGTGCCCGTCTCTGACGACGGTCCGCCACCCCAGCCGGGAAGCGGGTGCCCGCGCCGCGGAATCAATCGGCAATTACCTCGCTTCAAACGGCAGGATCCCGCTTCAACGCGACATTCTCCCGACAACCTTGATTCTCCGTTCTTCAACGGCTCCGGCAAAAAATATAAAAAATCTTATGAAC
Source organism: uncultured bacterium (assembly GCA_900548385.1). Taxonomy (GTDB): domain Bacteria; phylum Verrucomicrobiota; class Lentisphaeria; order Victivallales; family UBA1829; genus UBA1829. The sequence continues at coordinate 46,565 of URKJ01000030.1, forward strand.
TCCGCTTGCAAAAAATAAGGTATGCAGTATATTAATGACATCATCAGCAATGCTGACTGATTTATCGGAGTGTAGCTCAGCCTGGTTGGAGCGCTACGTTCGGGACGTAGAGGTCGCAAGTTCGAATCTTGTCACTCCGACCATTTTTAAAATCTTATCCGTCAACTGCTTACGGTTGACGGATTTTTTATTTTCACACAACGTGCTGACACTTCGGCAATTGCGTGTTCTCCGTTCCATTCCTTGGCTTCGTGCAGAGAAGGCTTTTTCGGCTGATTTTGAGCTTGTTCCGCCTTCGTCGGGCGCGTGTTCTCCGTTTGTGGTTTGACCTCACTTTACGGTTCCTCGGAGAATTGAGCTGAAACGGGATGGCGTAAAGTGAAAATATCGTTTCTCCCGCCTGTGGTGAAACGAATCTTTGCAAACTATTCTCCGCCGAAAAACGGTGAATGATTTTGAGTTGGAAATAACCACCCCTTGTTTGCCAAATGTAGTACCACAACGTGCTTTTCTGTATGCGAAATGCAACTTTTCTTTTGAACAAAAAAATGCCCGTCAACGATGTTCCAAGTCGCTGACGGGCTTTTGTTATTCTTGCTTAAACAGGTATTCGAACTGGTCATCCCATACTTCCGGGATAGGACCGCGCAGGGGTTCCAAGGACAATCTTGACGGGTAGTCGCCACTGATAATTTTATGAATGACCGCCGGTGCGAGCATGGAGAGTCGAATGACACCAGCGACATTTCCGGCATCCCTGCCGATGCTCTTTGCCAGTTCCCTGACGTTGGGAAACCTCCCTTCGTCGATGAGTGCTTGCCACCGTCGGCCGCGCGCTATGGCGACGATGAAAGGATCGCTGCTATTCGGTTCGGAATCTGGAACTACTATTTTTCGGCGGTTGGCCATGGTTCGAAATATCAGCGGAACGGTAATTCTGATGTTTCCGTTTTCCAATTCTTCAATCTTCCTCTTCGGCATAAAGTGCCTCCTCTATCATTGATTTCACTCCATTGGTTCGTATTTCCAGCGTCAACCCGTCCTCGCGGATTTCCGCCTTTTCGACCAGCAGTTCCGCCAGTCTCTGTTTTTCGCCGTTGACCATTTCATCCCATATGCCTTTGCCGAACATTTCCATGATTTGTTTGGCTTCGATGCCAGTCATCCGCGACAGTGATGCGATGATTTCCGGCGATGCCAGGACCAGCTCCAACGGGTCATAAACCAGTTTCTCAACCTCACCGCTGGTTACCTGCTTGACCGGACAGGTCGATACGGGGCGTTTTGTGTCTTTCGTGCATTTGTAGTAGAAGTATTTTTTTTCGTGCCGCTTGGTGAATACCGGCATCATCGCGCAGTCGCAATGTCCGCACCGGAGGATTCCCTTCAACGGTGCGATTGTTTCCAACCGACTGGAATGGTCCGTACATGGCGCATTGTTTTTCATAAACTCATGAGCCTGATTCCAGACTGCCTCGTCCAAGAAACCTTCCTGCTCGCCTTCGACCACTTTGCCCTTGTAATTCACCTTTCCGATGTAGGTGTAGTTATTCAAAATTCGGTAAACCTGCGTTGTGTCCCAGCATTTCCCATGTTTCGTTGTGATGCCGTCTCGATTCAGTTTCAAGGCGATTTGTTTTGGCGATTGGATTTCAAGGAATCGGCTGAAGATAAGCTTGACTGTTTCGGCCTCTTCCGGGACGATGATAAGGTGCTTATTTTCGACGCGGTACCCCAGCGGAAGCGCACCGCCAACCCATTTACCTTTCAGTCGGCTGGCGGCCATTTTATCCCGCACACGCTCGGTAATCACCTCGCGCTCGAACTGGGCGAACGTGATGAGAATATTCAGCATCATCCGTCCGCTGGACGTGTGGGTATTTATTTCTTGCGTGACCGAGACGAACGCCACATCCCATTTATCGAACTTTTTGGAGAGTTCGGCAAAATCGCATATGGAGCGGGACAACCGGTCGATTTTATACACGACAATAATGTCGATTTTTCCGGTCTCGGCATCTGCCAGCAACTTTGTCAATCCGGGACGGTTGGTGTTGCCGCCGGAGAAGCCGCCATCGTCATAGCGGTCCGGCAGACATATCCAACCATTGGATTTCTGGCTGGCAATGTAATTTTCACCAGCTTCGCGTTGCGCGTCCAGACTGTTGAATTCCTGTTCCAGACCGTTTTCCACCGATTTTCTGGTGTATATGGCGCATCGCTTGGTTTCAATTTTATTTTTTACCATATCAGCGCACTCCGAAGAACAGTTTGCCGTTCCAGCGAGTGCCGGTGATTTTGCGGGCGACCGCCGAAAGCGATTTGTATCTATTCCCATCATATTCAAAAGTTCCGTCGCCTATTGCGATGACCTCGTGCATGATGCCCTTCCAAACGCGGCAGAACCGCGTTCCCGGTGTTTTGGTCAGCCTTCTGGCAGGACTTGTTCTAAGTTGGCCAGCGGGTCGTTGTCCGCGATGGTATCAAGAATTTCGGCATCGGCGGCGGACAGCCCGCCGAAGTAAATTTCCTGCAACCGGTATGCGATTCGTTTTCGCAGATTGCGTGGCGATGTCTGGCCGCAATCGAAGCCATGCAGTTCCAAAAACTTGGCCTGCAACTCCGGCATTGACATGCTGTTCGCTACGTCTATTTGCTTACGAATCAGTAGCTTTTTGTCTGTTTTCATTGTTTTTCAACTCCTTCCGACGTTACATTACATAAGCGTGCCTGAGGCTCTTTATCCAATCGTTTCGCCTCAATTCTCCGAATTATTCCAGACAAAAGATGAAGCGCCTGTCGAATATCCATCGGGTAGTTCTCAATCCCTGTTACAGGCTTGAGTTTGCGTTTTTTTCCCAATGCGTTCTCCATTAGAAACCTCCCTTGCAAAAATCAGCAAGACCGGCTTCGACAAACACCTTGCGGGTGGGAAGAAGATATTTTTTTCGAAAGGCTGTCCGGCTAATTCCGTACATATGGGCAAGGCTTGAAATGGTTTCACCGGCAAGAATTGCACGGCAAATACGCTGTGATTCGGGTGGCAATTGAGTGATAGCATATTCTTTACTATCTCTCAAATCGAGACTTTCAATTCTTGGACGGACGCGATTTCCGAGACTCATTTCAGCATCATCAGAATCAATCATATCGCCATACTCATCTCCATTGGCATTGACGACGAGATCAATAGAAAGCATTTCAACAGGCTCATTGTCCTGCCTTCTGACTGCTGCGTCGATCATGTTTTTAGCGCGATTTGCCAAGACGCACCTGGCAAATGTATACTTGTTGCTTTGCATGAAATCAAAATTCTTTTGTGCATTCCAAAGCATGATAGACAATCTTTGGTAGATATCCTCCTTTATGTTTTCTGGGAACAAACCGGTTTTCATCAAATAACGGACTTTTTCCATAATGAGTTTTCTGATACGCTTGTCGAAATAATCGGTGTCGACAGCACGGGTGGAATCCGCTTTATTAGCGGCGAACGAAAGATTGCCAGATTTCATGTGGCCTTCTCCTTGATTGAGCGGAGAGGCCTTTCTGGAACTTCCGGAAAGTTTGAACCTCAACCGCCGTCAAGGCTGAAGGCGCGACTTTTTGAATCGCATCTTACGACTTTTTGAGTCGTAACGTTTTTTTCAAAAAAAAAGCAAAAAAAAGACCGCCTGCATCTGAATCTCAAATGCGGCGGTCTAATAATTACTGAAGCAGCTTATGAAACAGTCCAGTGAATCTCTTGATTCGGACATCTGTATACCGGAGCGTTCCCAAAAGAAATGTATTTTTTCAGGTGTTCAGCCATCGGCTCGTCAAATTTTCGAATTTTCTTTATGACATTATGAACGGAACGATACACCTTGTCGTACTTCCTTTTCCCCATTATATTTAATTTTCTCGGTTTCCCGTTTTTGTTAAGAGATGCAGATAAGTACTTTACAATCTTGTCATACTCTTCTTGGGCTTTTGCTTTTTCTGCTTCGTCGAAGAAGTCATCTGCCTCCAAGTCAGCTTTCAGTTCTCTCAATTTAGCGCGAACAGAATCTCTTGCTTCAAGCGAGATCGTTTCGAACTCTTCATCGTTTTGTCTTTCAATAAGATTTGCTTTTTCGTCTGCATCCATCAGCGTTTCATCAACTGCTGATTTTGGAATAAAGTCCTCTATGGAAAAATCCTTACAGGGATTGGAAAGCAACAATCTGATGGCATCGCATCCCTCGGCATGCGTTAAAATGTTATCCTCTCCGCCGTTGAAACGTAATTCCCATGCGTCGCCGCGTCTGCGAAAAACATAATCTGGCAACGGAACTGGCACTTGTTTTACCTCAACAACACGTGATTGAGTTTTTCTGGTAAGCAAATACGTCAAGCAATCGTCTGGCAGTGGATTATCGGGATCACTGAGCCGATCAGAAAAACGGGAAGACTGTGCGTATTTAATAACGGATAGAATGTCTTTTGCAAGGCGTTGATAAAGACGATAGATATCCTGTGCCGCATTTAACGGGTCTTTCCCCATATACAGCAGTGCGGTGTTGATTTCTGGAAATTCCAGCTGAAACTGGCTGTAATTCATGTTTTGGATTTGTTTGCCTCGAAGAAAAAACGAAGCTAACAAATTTTTATTCGGGGCATCAAAATGGTCTTCATAATCCTTATGATGCACATCAACCGATTCTGTGAAAAAATCCGTGCTGTAGTCTTTTTCATCATCAAAGCGTTCGGCATCAGCGGCTATAATGGCAACACGGCGATCAATACACTGAGAGCAGACACCACAATGCTTGGATATTTTTGTCTGCTGCCACGAATGCGCACAGCTCATGGATTCTTTTATTAGATCACCGCATTTGTATTCGATGATCATCTTTACAATATCAGACTTTGTTTTGTCAATAAAAGGATTGCAAACTATGAAATCAGGCTTGTCAGAAATTTTCCGAAAAAGTTTCTGAAAGAAAAAAAGTGTTTGAGGGTGAGTGGTTCTTGTTGCCTTGCCGCCAACAACCTGTGGACTCATCGGTAAATTCAGGCTCACTGGACCGTTTTCGTAAAAACGAACCTCATTGATATTCAGCAAGTCGGCGATAACAGCTGCAAACGCAAAATAGAGAATCGAACGAGTCCGCTGGGTGTATTCACGTGAAAGTTCTCCTGCTTTCCCTGCCTTGAATGTAAAGAAAATTCCTTGGTCGCCGCTTCGCCGCTTTAATTCTGTCTCAATATGCTCATAGCGATCTTTATGTTTGGTCGCGGATTTGTGGCGTACCAAAACAGTCTGTTTACCATCTCCAAGTAGCGATTGGATTGCGCCACCCAAGGAGTCAAGGCCGCCTGAAAACAGCATGACTCGCTCCGGTTTTCGAGTTGCTCCCATTTGGTTGTCAAACACAAGATATTGCTGCTCAGGGTGTGTTTCTGTCATTTGGACGAATTGAAAACAAAAGCAGTCATCGGAAATGAAGCGCAAGAGACGTTCCAGCGTTTTTCGGACATCCAGTCGATTCCAGAAATCAAAATCTTGGACGGCTATTATCATGTTAAATTTTCTATGCCACATTTTTCCATGCGGATCGACGCGCCCTTGACATCTGACCTTACATTGATCGGCAACATAGATGAAAGTTGCGATTTCTATGAAATCGATAAGGCGCGGGCTTACCTCTTGGAAGTATTCCTTAAATAGGGATACTTGTGGGAATACATTCATGAGATCAGAACCAAAAAGATTCAATCTCTCATCGCAGTCACCGTTATAGGAGGCGTGATTGCATACGATTGTTGCCTCGTTGTTAGTCTTTGCCATATTTCAAGGCCCTCAGCATCTTCATAACCATGAAATTTGCGTGTTTCTTCATGGTTATTTCGTTCATGTCTTTAAGTTGATATTGGTGTTTTCCAAGCCATTCCGTTGCGTAAACTCGATGGACCTTGGCGGTTTCATAGCAGTATTGTTCCAAGGCTTTATATGCTGCCGTAATTTCATGTATAGATGAAACCCGCTGTTCGACTCCAGCCAGGTTCGGTACAATTTGTGCAAGATACGATTTTATACTGCGAGCCGTGACTTGAGAAATAAAACTCTGATTCATTTCGGAAAAATTAGCTCGTGTACCAAAAGAATTGAAAACACTAATATCCGGTCGTTCAATAAGTCCAGGGATATCCTGCGAGCGTTCATTTTCGGCACATTGAGACACGGCATTGCACAGCGCAAGTTTTGCAAACTCTCCAATTTCATTCTTAACGGAATAATTCTGCCATGCTACATCATCGACTGCTTCTCCGAGTTTGGCAATCAATTCCTGCGTGGACGGTACTTCGGAAAGCTCGATTCCACAATTTCGCATATATCCGAGAAAATCACCGCTTTGAGCCGCGATTCCCATTTGAACAAGCAATTCAACTGACTTCTGATAGGCTGCATCCTGGGTTACATTTTCATAATTAAAACCTTCAGAAGCGGCATCAAGAACCATCTTCGAGACCTGCTCTGTTCCAGCGCCAAGACAAAATGAGGCTACGACATCCTTCCACTTCTGACTTCGATTGAGTCTTCCGATGCGTGTATGCCCCATTTTGCGTTCCCCGTTATAATTCAAATATAAAGTAAAAAGGGGAGAGAAAGCCCACTTGATCTTTGGGATCAAGCCATTTTGAAAGCATCTTTTCGTTATGCATAACTGTTTTCCTTAATTTTTCGCATGACCTCCAGAAGCTGCATAACCTGATCAGATGACAATTCCGCTGCTCCTTGAATCAGCTTAAAGAGCATTCCTTGGTGTTCGAGCAAAATTTTTTTCAATTCCGGGTCTACATGATTCGCTTTAGAAAGAAGAAGATATTTGTCAATTCCGAGCTCTTCTGCAATCCGAACTACTTTTTCGGCGCGCGGTGGCTGAAATTCATCCGTTTCCGCTTTGCTTAAAAAGGTTGGACTGATACCAACTTTAAAAGCAAATTTGCGCAGAGAAAAGTCAGAATCGCTTTTTCTGCGTTCCAAACGGGCTGCTCGAACTATTTGTCCGAATGTTCGTGGATCATCTATCAGTGTTTCCTTGGATTGTTTCTTTGCGTTTAATATACATTAAACATAAATAAAATACAATCAAAAAGACTTTTTTTCTGTTTTTTTTGAAAAAAAACGCATTTTGGGGTTCCACCCCCCTCGAAAAATCTGAATAGGAATGGTGAAGGGCAATGATGCTCCTTTGAAAAACACAAGGAACAAAATGGAAAGTAACAAATTTATTCTTCTCATTCCAGCAGCGGAATACCATGCTGAATCAAGAGCTGGGCGCTACATGTCATCGCACCTGCTGGCGGATTTTCGGGGAAGTCCGGCTCTCTACCGCAAAGAAATCCTCGGCGAAATCGAGGATACCGAAAGCCCTGCGCTTGCCCTTGGTCGTGCCGCCCACAGCCTCATTCTCGAAGGACGTGCGGCGTTCGACGAGGAATTCACGGTGGCTGACGGCCCTGTGAATCCGAAAACCGGCGAACCGTTCGGCAAGACCACGAAAGCCTATGCTGAATGGCGTTCGACGCAGGACCGTGAAATCGTCTCCGGCAAGGACTTCAATTTCATTTTGCGCCTGCAGAAGAGCGTCTGGCTTCATCCAGTCGCGTCCGAGCTGCTGGTCGACGGCGTGGCCGAGGGTGTCATCCGAGCGGAATACTGCAGCGTTCCGTGCCAAATCAGAATGGACTGGTTCTCGGAGAAGTTCGGGCTGGTCGATTTGAAAACCTGCGATTCGCTCCGGTGGTTTGAATCCGACTGCCGACGCTACGGATACATCTTCCAGATGGCGTTCTACCGGGCGGTCATCCGCAAGGTTACCGGACGGAATGTTCCCGTCCATATCATTGCCGTGGAGAAAAACGAACCGTTTTCGACCGGCGTTTGGAAACTGACTGACGAGGTGCTTGACCTTGCCGAACTGACGAACAAGGCGGCACTGGAACGCTATCGGCATTGCCTCGTCTCCAGCAACTGGCCGACCGGCTACGAAGAAACCCGAATTATCGACACACTCTAAAATAAAGGAAAACAACAATGGGAATGCTTGAAAACATTCAGTCCGGGCGGGAGAACAAACCGCCGCGCATCATGATTTACGGCTCTGAAGGCGTGGGCAAATCCACATTCGGAGCATCCGCACCCAACGCCATCTTCGTGCAGACGGAAGACGGGCTGGGAGAAATTAACTGCAAAAAGTTTCCGCTCGCTCGATGCCTGTCGGAGGTGCTGGCGGAACTGACCGCCCTCCGCGACGAGCAGCACGATTTCCAGACCGTGGTCATTGACAGCGCCGACTGGCTGGAACGGCTGATTTTCGATGAGGTCTGCCGGGAATTCGGTGTCCGCAATATTGAGAAAGCGGACGGCGGTTACGGGCGTGGATACACCCATGCTCTCACCCACTGGCGAAAAGTCATTGCGTTGCTGGACGCGCTTCGGGAAAAGCGGAATATGATGTGCATTCTGGTGGCTCATGCCAAGGTCGAGCGCTTTGAAGACCCGGAAAACGCCGCCTACGACCGCTACACTCCGCGTCTCCACAAACACGCCGCCAGCCTGATTGCCGAGTGGGTGGATGCCGTGCTGTTCGCCAACAAGAAGTTCCGAGTGCAGAAGGAAAACGCGGGATTCAGCGGTGAACGAGCCATCGCGGCTCCCGTTGGAGCGGACGGCGGAGAACGAATTATCCGCACGGTCGGCAGTCCAGCCTGCATCGCCAAGAACCGTTTCGGTCTGCCGGCGGAGATTCAGCTCTCCTGGCATGCCTTTATCGACGCCTATAAGAAAGCATTGGAGGAAAATCATGAGTAAATGCGGAGAGAAAACCGAAATCTACAGCCGCGTCACCGGCTACTATCGCCCGACCAGCAGCTGGAATAAGGGCAAGCAGGAAGAATTCAAGGATCGCAAAACGTTTGAGGTGAAAAAATGTCCGAAAAAATAATCACGGCGCATCACCATCTGACCTGTGACCTCTGCGGTTGGCGAATCCAGAAAGGAACGCAGTGCCGGATGGTCCGGGACGATTTCATGCCGTTTCTGGCATTCTTCGAGCATATGCGCTGCCCGTCCGCTCCGGCGGTCGTGACCGACAGGAAACCAAAGCATCCGATTCATATCAATAAACAAGCCATGGCATTGGCGTAACCGAAAGGACTATAAAATGTCGACACTCAATTTTAACGCAAACGAAGTCGAACCCTCGGTCGGATTTGAAGCGATCCCCGCAGGGAAATACACTGCTCTCATCTCCGATTCCGACCTGAAAACCACAAAATCCGGGACGGGCAAATATCTGCAGCTGGAATTTGAAATCCAAGGCGGAGAGTATCACGGACGGAAACAGTGGAGCCGCCTCAATATCGAAAACCCGAATGCGAATGCCGTCCGCATGGCTCGTGCCGATCTCTCCGCAATCTGCCGGGCAGTCAACATTCTCACGCCGCGTGATTCGGTTGAACTTCACAATCTGCCGATGGTCATCATCGTGCGTTGCCGAAAGAATGACGAAGGTGAAATCACCAATGAAATCAAGGGCTACGAGCCTCGTCCCGGCGTCGCATCCACTCCCGCTCCGGTGGCGGCTTCGCAGAATGCGTCCGCATCCACTCCGCCTTGGGGAAAACGTTGACGCGGGAATTTGAACTGCCGTGGCCGCCGAGCGTGAATCATTATTACAGGCATGTCGGGTCGAGAGTCTTGATAAGCCGAGACGGACGGAAATACCGGGAGATGATCGTCGCCCGGTTCCGTTCGGAGAATGTGGTGACCTTCCATTGTCCGGTGGAAATCTCCATCGAGCTGTATCCACCGGACAACCGGAGACGGGATGCCGACAATTCTCTAAAGTGCCTGCTGGACGCATTCACGCACGGCGGACTGTACGATGACGATTCACAAATTATCCGGATTGTCGTGACGAAACGTGAACCAATGCCGCCGGAAGGCATGGCATATATAAGGATTAGGGAATGGACAGAAGACAAAACAGCGGACGCAGATGCCAAATTGTTCAGGAATTCGTGAAAACGATTTCCAGCGACACCCAGCGGCTGGTCTGCTTTCTCTATATGAATGGATATGGCGATGGCGAAATTCGCCGGACGCTTCATCTGCCCTATCAGACGCTCGATGCGGTAAAACTGCAGCTGGCGTTCGATCTGAAAAAGGCCGGAATCCGGCTGGCGGAGGCGTAAATGATTCTGCGGCCATATCAACAGGCTGCGGTTGATGCGGTCTACAACCATCTCCGCAGTCGGGATGACAATCCGTGCGTGGTCTTGCCGACAGGCACGGGAAAGTCGTTGGTCATCGCTCAGATTGTCCGCGATGCCGTGGCACAATGGAACGGGCGCGTACTCATTCTGGCGCACGTCAAAGAATTGTTGGAACAGAACGCCGGAAAGATTCGCGCACTCTGCCCGGAGCTGAAAATCGGCATTTTTTCCGCCGGATTGAAAAGCAGGGATACAGAGGAATCCGCCATCGTGGCTGGCATCCAGTCGGTTTACGACAAAGCCTGCGATCTCGGTGCGTTTGACCTGATTATCGTTGACGAGGCGCATTTGATCGCGCCGGAGGGGGACGGAATGTACCGTTCGTTTCTCAAGGAGATGAAGGTTATCAATCCGAACGTCCGCCTCATCGGGCTGACGGCGACGCCGTTCAGACTCAAGGGCGGTCTTATCTGTCAACCGGAAAATCTGCTGAATGCCGTCTGCTACGAGGCCGGACTCAAGGAAATGATCGCGCAGGGATACCTGTCGCCGCTGATTTCCAAAGCCGGACGAGCCGAAGCGCAACTGGATAACCTTCATGTTCGCGGCGGTGAATTTGTTGCCGATGAAATTTCGGCGGCAATGGACAGATCTGAACTTGTCGACCGTGCCTGCCGGGAAATTGTCGACCTGTCGCGGAACAGAAAATCGGTGCTGATTTTCACGACCAGCGTCGAACATTGCAGGCATGTGGCGGAAAAGATTGCCGCCCTGTCGGGAATGGAATGCGCCGTTGTGACCGGCGAAACATCCTCCGGCGAACGGGCGGAAATCATTGACCGGTTCAAGGGCAAAGAGGTTGTCGCAGACCTGTTCGGAGCAAAAAAATCTCCTCTCAAGTTCCTTTGCAACGTGAACGTTTTGACCACGGGATTCGACGCGCCGAACACCGACTGCATCGCGCTTCTGCGACCGACCAACAGTGCCGGACTGCTGATTCAGATGGTTGGACGCGGAACGAGGCTCTCGCCGGAAACAGGGAAAGAAAATTGTCTTGTGCTGGACTACGGCGAAAACATCAAGCGGTTCGGGCCGGTGGACATGATTCGCGTGACGGACAAAACGCCGGGAGCGGGAGATGCTCCGACCAAGGTCTGCCCGGAATGCCGTTCCATCATTCACGCGGCGTATCAGAAATGCCCGGACTGCGGATACGTCTTTCCGCCTCCGCAGAAAAGCAATCTGACCGAACACGCGGCACGGGACGGCATCATTTCCGGCGAAACGACAACCGAGGATTTTGAGGTGAAGGACGTGTATTACGCCGTTCACGAGAAACGGTACGCCGATCCAGATACACCTCGGACGATGCGGATTGATTATGACATCGGTTTTAATCAGTTCAAATCCGAATGGGTGTGTCCCGAACATACCGGTTACGCCCGGAAGAAGTTTGAGAAGTGGTGGAAAACACGAGCCGCCTATGGCTGTCCCGTTCCAGCCACGGCACGGGAGGCTGTCGCTCTGGCGAACGAAGGTCTGCTGGCAAAACCGCTGACCATTACCTGTCTCTTATACACATCTGACGCTGCCGACGACTTAATAGGTG
>URKJ01000031.1 GCA_900548385.1 uncultured bacterium
CTTCATTATGAATAATGCTTTTTATCATCGTTTCTATAATAGGCCAAAGTAAAGGGATTGGAAGAGCTGATTTCTTCCAATCCGCTTTTGAAATATCGAATTGTCCTCGACCCGGACATCGTCATGACTTCGTTGCCGCATTTGAACTTTTACCGCCAATCCATGTGGTATTTTGTCTCCCGGCAGATACTCGCTCTGGAACGGAAAAATCCGGCGGAGGCTATGCGCTTGTTCCGGCTGGCGGACCGGTTGTTGGAATCCGCATTGAACAGCGATCTTATTATCGGCTCGTTTACAGCCGGTTCCATGGAATCCATCCGCGCCGGTGCGGTCGGAAATTTGGTCGGGAGCGGACTGCTTTCCTCCGAACAGCTGACGGAACTGGAAAGTCGCAATCGCGGACGGAGCGAAAAATTGTACGCCGCCATTCGCCGCGGCATCCGCGCGGAAGCGTATCAGAACGTTGAGTTCATACAACAGCTCACCGTCCCCTATCCGGAGTTCATCCGCAAAATTCACACGGATCGAGACGGATCTTTGGACTCTCCCTTGTTGACATTTCTGTTTCGCGGCGACACAAGGGCGGTTCCCACACCGCCCAGTCTTTGGACTTTGGCGATAATGAACCGTGACTTCCTCACCGCGATGCGTCATCAACGCACGGTGGTGGATTATTACGACGATCCGACCGAATATTCCAAGCGTTCCGTCCGGTGGGAGAGTTTGTATCGAGAATTCGGGAAACGTCCACTTCCGCTGGAGAGCCTCATTCTTCCTGGTCAGCTCAACTCGTATGACCGTTTTGCACGGACTTTTTCCATCTTGCGCATGAGCGATCTGGCGTTGCAAATTGAGCGGTTCCGCCGCACACACGGGCGCTTGCCGGAAACGCTTTCCGATCTCGGCATTCCGCTTCCCGTGGACGCCTTGAGCGGCGAAGGGTTCCGCTTTACGCATTACGCCCGCGTATTTTGGAATGACGACAACGGCGACACGATTCCGCACGATTTCCCCGGCTGGCAGCTTTCCGCACCGGGCGGCAATTTCGGGGCGCCATCGAAAGATCAACACGAGCGACGCCGCGATTATTTCACGGTCATTACGCAATGGCCGCTTCCCGCTCCACCGGAGCCGCCGAAACGGGAAGACTACTATCCTTTCGGATCCCTTTTCGGGCAACCGGAGAAACAACCGGAGGACAAACCATGAAAAAATTTCTGAAAAATCTGATTTTCGGTAAATTATCGCCAACAACATCTACTCCAAAGAAACAACGAAAATTGAAGCTGAACGAGATTCTTTCTGCAATCGAAAATGGAGATTTCAGCGAGGAGACCCGCGAAGCGTTGTTTGTTGCTTTACGGCGCAGTAACGGTGATGAAATGCGTTGCCAGCATTGCTGGCTGTTCGCTGATAAAATATTTCAAAGATACGGGGCAAAAAGATTGCGCTATATCATTGATTTATTAGAAGTTTGTCCGGTCCGTTTCCCCAATATCAGCAAATACGTTCAGAGTGAAATATGGATACGGAAAGGTCAGGTTTATCGTGCCGTGACAGATTATCAGGCTGCCATTGATTGTTTTCGTCATGCAAGATATTTGCTGATAGAACATTGGCGGGAAATCGACAAGCCCGGCGGTTGCACTTGGAATGCCGATTTTCCTCTGCTGGAAACACTCCTTATCGCTCAGAAATTTTCTTATTCCAGGGAACTGGAGGAAATTTTTGAAGCGGTTGCAAAAGATCCGGTTCTTCCATTCTGTCAAGTTCGTATTGTAAAAGCATGTGCTGCCGCCGTTATTGCACGGGAGCACGGGGACATCACGAACTGGAAAAACGCTGTTTGCGAAGCTCAGGAGGCTGTCTGTGGTATTGTGCCTTTTGGTTTTTCCGCCTTGCTGAAACGGCATCGAATTCATGACAAGCCGCAAATACCTGAAGCTTTTCATACCTTTATCCGCCGGGAATTCGCTATCCTGAAAAAAGAAGAGGCTAAACCATGATTATACCCGAATACGATAATCCAGACCCCCGATTGTCTTGGGAACCATTGCCGTGTCCCTGGTATCTGCCCTCGGTAAAGCAATATCGTTTTCAAATTGGAGGTTCCAGCCTCGGATACAAGATAACGACTTATAGATATAGTGACGGCAATATTTTGTTCAATGCGGCTTCGGTTATGATTGCGGCGGGAACTGTCTATGGTTTTACTCAAAGCATACTTTGGTCGGTGGCGATCGGAATCCCTCTGCTTGTTTTTATTACGGCATTTTCGTGGATTCAGCTTCGGTATATGCCGCATTTCGATTTGCCGGGTCGCTTTTTTTATCGCGGCATCGACCGCTTTGAATTCAAGCACGGACAATTCGATCAACTGCCATTCGATCAGATTCAGGCTTTGCAAATCGTTTCCACCGGCAAAAAAGAACATTGCCAAGTGATTGCACTTCTCAAGGACGGTTCCCGGAAGTTGCTGATTCATGGGGCGTACCGCCGTATTCTGGCATTGATCGTATTTGAAAATCGGGAGGGGAAAGCGGTTGTTTCCTCGGAACCGTCACCGTGCTTTTTGAATGCAGTCGCACCCATTCGGGATGGTGCGATGTTTCCGTTAGAATATACACCGGCGTCTCAAAAGATGCAGACGGTATCCTATAAACCATCGCCGGGAATATCCCTGTTTGCTGCGGATGATCTTGCCGCATTCAATCGGGAATCTCTTGCACATGGATTTGAAAATGCTGTGCGTTGGGCGGATGTATGTTCCAAAGGTACAGGCTTCAAGGCATTTCCGGTATGTCCTGATATTTCCATGTTGGAAAAGTGGCCGGAACGTCTGAACCTTGCCGGAATCAAAACCCACATGCGGATGGATGATCTATATGAATGTATCAGTCGCAGCTTGCTTGCTGGTTGTCGTTTTGACGGCATGATCTTGACGGTGGAATTCAATGGCTATCCGGTTTGTCTGCTGCTTTTTATCAAACTGGTATTCCCCGATTCCGGCAAAGTGGAGGCATGTTTCTACTCCGAAAATACGGAACTCCTGGAGGCATTAAAACATGCCGGACTGGAGGAAAAATCGTAATGTCTATTCAGTTAACCATTATACGACCAAAGCCGATTACACAACAGGAATTTGAATCACTGATTCAAAACGATCCCGAATTAGATTTTTCGTCTGTTAAAAACAGAGGAATGGGAAAGCGCCATGCATATCAACTTGTTTTAAACCAAGGTAAAATCGATATTGTCACAGATGTGGAGTTTGAGGATTTGCCTTTGGAAAAATTGATTGACGCGGCCGACAAATTGAATGCCAGACTTTGGGAAGACTTTGATGGAACATTTTTCCGAAAAGATGGAGACAACTATCGCGACAGCGAGTATTGGAACGAGTGCAAAAAGTTTTTGCCCCCTCCCGACTCCCGAAACGAATTGTTACAACCTTCACGGACTTCATGGAAGCATCCGGTCGGTTGCATTGTCATTTTGATTTTATTCCTTGTTTCATTGCCATTTTCCGTACATTTGTTTGGTGCTGCCGGGATTTTTGTGGTGAGCCTGCTTTGGGTATTTGCGCTCATGTTTTGGATTTTTGCATGCCGCATGAAGCGCGATAAAGTCCGCAAGCAGCGTATCAAGCGGGCGGAAAGAACCGAGGCCGAAATTGCGTATACGCGTGATCTTTTTGGCGTAAGACTCTCAGAAATTGCCGGGACGGAGAAAGTTTTGCTGATTCTGCCGAATCGCACACGGGAATGTAAACAGCAAGCACTTTTGAATATTGATAAAGCATTGCAGAAAAATGTAGTGGTGGAAAAATGTTTCACTATGTCGGCGATGTCCATTATTACGCCGAAAAGTATCGCAAAAATCGATACGGAAATCCGCAAGAGCCGGAGATGTCGAACGATTGTCTTTTATAATGCCTTCGATTGGACGAATCTCAAGCAGGAACTTGAGTCTCTTGAAATCATGAAATGTCCCCCGGAAAATCCGCCCAAGATTGTAATTTATCAAGAATTATACGGTTGTACTGGCAATGGTAACGCACCGGTACTGCCCGATTTAACTGATATGCAGACCTCCGGCAAAATTTCGATTGCGTTGTGTTTGTGGATCAATCAAGTCAGTGGCAAAGGAGCTGAATGGATTCCGCAAAACCTGAAAACTCATGCTTACGGATTGCCGGATACCGCCCGAAAGGAGGAGAAGTAACATGGCGTTGATTTTTCCCACTTCGGTCTGCCCGTTGTGCAGTGAATTACTGGGCGAGGACATGATTGCTTTTCCGCGAATGATCGAAAATCCGGCGGATGAACTCTTGTTTGCCGACCTGACGATTGTTACAACCGTTGAATGATCTGATCGGAAGTCCGGGCGTTTCCCCGATAAAGTTGGCCGGGCTGATGAAACGGCTCAAAATCGCATCGGATGCCCGGCGGGAGGTGGCTGAGCCATGAGCGAACAAAACATCGTATCCCTGAACGCGATGCGAAAACTTCGTACCACAAATATGGTTGAATTTCAAACCATGATATTGAAAAAGCGAACAAGTTGCATTAGATTATTTCCTAATTCGGAGGATTTATAGAAAAATTGTTATGCAGCTATGGGTCGATCGCAAGGCATCGACAAAAATGATTAATATTCAGAAAAACTCTCGGCTTTGGAGGATACCTGGCTATGGAAATCGCTTTTGATCTTGACGGTACCCTGATCTCTTCGAACTTTCCGGAGGAAAAGTGTTTCTGGTTCCGGAGGTTTTTTCTGAAAGAAACATTGCGGCGCGGAACGAAACGGCTTTTCCGGGAATTGGAAAATCATGGACACAAGATATGGATTTACACGACCTCCTGCCGTTCTGAAGCGTACATTTCACGCTTGTTCCGCGCGTATGGTTTGAGACCGCACGGCATCGTCAATCAGGATCGACACAATCAGGTAAAAGCGCCGTGTTCAAAATATCCGCCTGCTTTCGGGATTGACGTTTTGATTGACGACAGTCCCGGTGTGGAACAGGAGGGGCGGATGCATGGCTTCAAAACCATTCTTATATCGTATGACAATCGGAATTGGGTGAATGACATTCTCAACGTTCTGAAAAAAATGGAACTGACGGAAAAGGCTCAACGACTTGCCGGTACTGCTTTGGTCGGATATGTATTATATGGACAAGATAACGGCAGTCACATGTATTATAATGCAAACGGGTTGAAGGTCTGTTCAAAATGCGGCTATAGGGTTGATCCCGAATACGTCAATCCGGAATTGCGGATTGACAAACGAAATGATAATTTACACGAGGAAAAACGATGAGCAATAAAATTTCAATACGATTTTTCAATGACCGGGAAGTCCGGGCGGCATGGGACGATGAGTCTGCTCAGTGGCTTTTTTCGGTTGCGGACATCATCGGAATTCTGACCGAAAGCGCTAATCCGCGAAAGTATTGGAGCGTCCTGAAAAAACGTTTGAAACAAGCTCACCCTGAGTTGACTACACGTTGTAGTCAACTGAAAATGACGGCGGCTGACGGGAAAAAGTACCTGACCGATTGCTTGAGTCAGAAAGATATTCTGTCGCTGGTGGAAGTTGTGCCAAGTCAACACGCTGTTCAATTCATCAAATGGCTGACATACAGTGATGACACCATTGACGGAAAAAGCCGTGCTAAAGCGTACGCTCTCTTTGAAAGCGGATTGTTGGCGAGTTTGGAACGGGGAAGCGTCAAATGTTTACAGCAGATACATGGTTTTTTGTTTGGCGGTTTGTATGATTTTGCCGGTCAAATCCGGGACAGGAACATCAGCAAGGGTGGATTCCAGTTTGCCAATGCGCGATATTTTCCGATAACTCTTGTGGCTATTGAAAAGATGCCGGAAAACACATTTGATGAAATTATTGACAAATATGTGGAAATGAACGTGGCCCATCCGTTTATGGAAGGGAACGGCAGAAGCTCCCGTATCTGGCTGGATCTGATTCTGAAACGTTCCTTGAAGAAGTGTGTGGATTGGAGTAAAGTCAATAAGAATGCTTATCTGGAAGCCATGCGGGAAAGTGTAAGCGACAGTAAAAAACTGAAACAGTTGCTGCAGCCGGTTCTGACTGATAAAATCAATGACCGTGAAATGTTCATGAAAGGGATTGATTATTCTTATTATTATGAAAGCGATGATTCCGTCATTGAACCGGAGAAAGATAATGAATAGGAAAATGAATTTAATTATGGAGCTGCAGAAAATGGTGATTGCAGCTTCTGTTCTTCACTGGCGCAGATATCGGAAAATGGTTCAGACATGGCCGGTCGGTTTCTACTATCTGAATCATTTTCAGAATGACGATGAATTGCGGTATGCGCTTCAGATCCTTTATTGATATTCAAAGGAAGTTTTCGTCCCTTCAGGAGTTTCTGGAGTATGCGGAAGCTGAAAGCAGAGAATATAAGCAAAGGAAATAAGGAAATCATCATGGATGACGAAAGACGCAAGGAAATACCGCCATTCAAGTTGGTCCCGCAACCGTTAAACGAAGATGCAAAAAAACTGCCGAAGTTCAAATGGACCGGAGAGGAAATCGGGACACGGCATAAACTCGGTGGAAAGCCGGATTATATTCAAGCTGCGATATATCCGAAATGTCCGGACTGCGACGCGGAAATGACTTTTTACGCACAGTTGGATTCGATCAACGATGAATTCTGTATTGCCGACTGCGGTATGATTTATGTATTCGTCTGTTTCGAATGCAATACCGTCGGGTCGTTTATAGAATCTTTTTAGGCTGTATCTTCCGCTTCCCGGCGATAAGTTACGGGGATGGAGAACGATAACAAGGAATGCGGTATTCATCTGTCGCGAATAGAGTAGCCCGGGAGGAAGTTTTTTCAGAAAAACAGGAAACCGTAATTGTAATTGCCGTTTTCCATAATATATTTATTGATGGAATCTTATATTATCCTGACTGTCTGCGGATAAAACCGGATAGAATTGAAACTTTCAACTCAGGAGTGTCGTTATGAAAATGATGGCTGAGATAAGAGTATGGGGTAAATTTCCAACAGAATATCTTAAATATGTTGTTCATAATTTTCATGTTGAAGATGGTTTTAACCATTCTTTAGATAAAGAGATTTGTTATGGAGCCAAATTTGAAGTTGAATCTGACACACCACAATATTTTGATATTATAAATTATTTAGATGCAAAGAAAATAAATTATGATATCGGTAGAAAGCTGGAACTCTCCCATGAAGAACTGAATTCATTTCAATATTTTGAGATGGGTGCTGAGGCTATTTATGATGGTTCCATTAAATTAAATAGTGATATTTCAGAAGTATGTTCTTTTTGCCATTTTGGCAAATCATTGAAAAGTCAATTACAAATACCTCCATCAAGATTAAAGAAGAATAAAATAACATTTGTTACGCTTCTTATGAGTCAAGATCCCTTTATTATAATTCCAGTAGAGTATATTGAGCTTTTTAAAGATTGTTCTGGTATAACCTTTGAACCGATATTAAACTCCAGAAACAAAGAAGAACTTAAGCAATTTGTTCATATTAAGATTTCAAACGTTCTTAACAAAGCAAATAAAAAAACAAATTTTGTCCCTAATGGGGAAGAAGGTTGTAACCATTGTAATATCCCAAGAGTTACCTTGTTTGATATTTTATATTATGATCAAAAGACATTAGATAAAGCTCTTGATTTTAATCTGACCTGTGAATGGATTGGCGGGGGAAGATTTCCCAATAGATGGATTGTAGTAAGTCAAAAAGTCCGTCAAATCATTTTGAAGAACAAGCTGCTAAGAAAGGGGTGTTTTGAACCTATTCTGAGCGTACCGCCCTTTTAAGATGATTCGGTCGGGCAATAAAGGAGAAAGGCGTATGATATCATGAACATTCTTCTAATCGTTGCCGTTAGTTTTATCTGCCTTTCGGTCGTTTTTCTGTTGCGGTGTATAAAAAGGAAAACGAATCGCGGGGGGAATGAGTTGACCGTGCTCCGTGAAATAGTGAAAGCTCTTCCCGGAAAATATGCAAATATTGCAAAGCAGGCGGACGCGGATTTATGGCAGGAGAGCATCCCCGCCGGAGGAAAGCCGGGGATGCATGCTCTCGTCGTTCAGTTCGACGATACAGGGGAGGAATGTTCCTTTTATGACAAAATTTTCCCGCACTATATGGTTATCCGCAGAATTCGTGCGAAAAGCCGGAAGACTGGGTCCCCTGCTGAGATCGAATTGCATCTGAACAGAGGGGTGCTGATCCAATACCGCTGCACCATTCCTTTGAACGAACTTGACATCTCAACCGTGGATTATTCCGATCTGGAAGAACAGATTTTGCATGAAAAAGCTCCGGAATCCGAAGACGCAAAGAAAATCACCAAACTTTTCCACGGAGTTTCGCCGGAACTTCTGGCACAACTGGAAATCGACGATATGTTTGAGATTGAGCTTGATAACGGGATCTTCCATACGATTAAACAGTATGACAGCGGAAATTTTCTGGCAGTTGACCGCAAAGGTGCAGTCTTTCTGCTTTGCCATGATCCATATATGGTAAAGGAACTCTATTCATCAGTGTCTGATTTTCTGACCGCATGGAAACATGGCTCCATCAACGTAGCCGCAGAAGAATTTTTATAATTTTCAAATACCGTTCTCCGGCGGATTCGTTACGGGGAACGGTAAATGATGGAAAGGATTTGTGAATTATGCCGGATTGGAAAAAGATATGGAACGGTACGCATTCCGGAATATCGGGAATAGTGATATTTCTGGCATTACTGATGCTTTACGGATCGGTGAATTATTCGTGGTTTCTGCTTGCGGAGTCCACCATTTACATTTATGACATTGGGAAAATAGCATGAACCTCACCTTTGGCGCACAATTCAGGAGGAAACGATGATTCGCTGGATTTTTGCAATACCGTTCTTTCTGCTGTTCGGCATTCTTGCCATAGGACATATAGTTGGCATGTGGCTGTTTTATGTAAAAAAGCAGAAAGTCGGATCAATGGTTCCATTCCTCGGCGGTATTTCCGGCGTGGTTGGATTGGCGATACTGGATTGGAAACTCGCGTTATGCTGGTTCTGGATTCCTCTTTTGTCGGATCTTGGCTGTTTACCGATTGGATTGGCATGGTGTGCTTATACGGTCGTGTTCCATTGCAGGAAAACGGGCTGGCACGGGGGAGGGGACTTATGATGAAGATAAAACGGAATCTTCGAAATATCGGCTTGGCGGTTCTGCTCGGATGCGTGCTGTTTCCGTTTTCGACATTGACCGCCGATTCGGAACTGTATGTCGAGCCGTCCGCTCCGGTCCAGGAAATTTTCAAGGCGGCAGAGAAAGCAGTCGGCAAACTGGAAGAACTGCCGCCGGAAACCTTTACCGCATCGACAAGGCCGGGAAGCATGAAAGCGGTACGGGCATGGCAGGATATCGCCGCTCTCGACGAACAGCTTTTGAATTATGTTTTTCTGCGGGAACTTTACGGGGGCGAATCGCTGGAACTCAAATGGCGGCAGTACCCGGCCGGATGCCGGGACAAGCGGATTTTGCTGTTGCTGTTGAGCTGGAATTATCTGCCGGACCGTTTCGATGACGAGGCGTATCCGGATGGAACCATCAGGTTTTGGGATTTATCCGCATGGGATCCTGCGTCCAGGGAATATCGGGAGCGCCGCGAGGAAATCGAATATGTTCGCAAACACGGTCGCGCCGCCCATGACCGCATCACCCGCATCATAGCAAAAGGCTATTCCGAAAGCCGCTGGACACAGGGCTTTATTCTTGGCGGATGTTTGCTGTGGTGGCTTGGCTGCGCTGTTCTTCATCCGTTTTTGCGCCGAAAAGAGAACGGGCACAATTTCCCGACAACCGCTTCCGTTACCGTTCGCTGGCTTGGGATTCTCGTCCCGGTTGCGGTCATGGCTGTGGTTTTAATCTTACAGACAATCAAAGGATAGGAGATACAATACATGGGCGCGGAAAATGCAAAAAACGGCTGTTCCTGTCTCTACGGGGGCCTTTTTGGGGTATTGCTGTTTTTTATAGCCGCGGGAGCGCTTCTAGTGTCCCGTTTCCGGTCCGCATGGTATGGATATGTGCTTGGTGCGACAGTCGGACTGTTGGCCTTCTGTCTCGCATTGAAGTTGTTGAATCTGTTGATGATCGCCATTGACGGAAATGGCAGACCGCCTTGCCGTTGTTGCGGAGCAAAGGGGCTGATTGTTACGGAAATGACGAATGGCAAGGCCTCCTGCAAGGTGGACGGAGCGTGGACGATGGTATGCCGTCAATGTGGTGAACGCTATCTGCAAAAAGAAAGACGCTGTTTTGTTTTGGACAAGCAGAATCGAAAAACGCCGTGGGTGCGCTGGAAACCATTTCGAGGCTGGCGAATGGATGAACTTCCGATCCCTCAAAAGAAAGTATATCGCGGAATCTCCGTAGTCAATACCGTCGAAACCGTCGGGCTCCTTTGGGATTTCATCAAATCCCGGAATTTCAAGTTCTGTCTGTATGACAATGGCGGAGATGGAACCGGCATGGATGCGGACGACCATGCCGCACAAAAATTTTACCTGTCCGAGCCATTCATCCCCAAGGATTTTTTCCCTCCGGAATATTGGAATGAATATCATGCTCTTGACAAGTCCGCTTTGCGCTTATGGAGAAACTCGACCTATCGTCTTGCCGAATGCGATGAGGATTTTTATTCATTCTTAAAGTTGGGGCTAGGAATGAGTATGGGTGTCGCCGCTTTTTTCAACACGTTTATTCCATTTGCGGAAATTTATCAACACATGCATCATGGTTCGTTTGATCATCGGCTTTCCGCATCATGCGAATTGTTCATTGAAACTGCCGGACATGACAACTGGTATCTTGATATTTATTCAAAAGATAAAACCATGCTTGAAACTTTGGCGCAAATCTACACGGTGGGAAATTATCAAGTGTGCCGTGTCATCGCCGATGACAGCGGCGATGACGCCGTGTATGAGTTTCATGGGTTTCTCGAAAAAATATCAAAAAGTTCTCCACCGGTTCCCAACAAGGTTTTCGATTGGAACTTATATAACGACACAGAGGATTAACACATGGGCGCGGAAGCATATACTTGAATGACGAAATACAGGAAGAATTTCGTGGACGAGTTGCAGCAGAGCGTTCACTTTACAAATAAGAAAAGTAAGGGAAATACAGCATGTCAGACAATCAAACAATCTTCATTCCGGTTGAACCGTCTTATGTACCGGATGATAACACCGTCCAAAGGATCAAAGAGCTTGCTTCTGCTGTTTTGAAAATTTTTGATCAAGTACAATTCGTTGACTGTGGCGAAAATCTTGAACAAATAACATGTCCTTTTTGCCGGGCGGATTTGTCCGACTGGTGGAGCGAGGCGATGAATACAGCTTATTCTCCGGAATCCGGGTTCTCCAATCTCTCTGTTTCATTACCATGCTGCGGTAGAAAATCTTCCTTGAATGAGCTGGATTACAACTGGCCTATTGGTTTCGGTAGAACTTCCTTGACGTTTGATGATAATGAACTGCCGTTTCAGCAGGAGGAACTTTTGACGCGACTTCAACACCTGTCCGGCATTGCATGGCGAGTTGTCAGACGGCATATTTAACTGACGAGGATCTCTGTTTATGGGCGGATATATTGGACTGAAGAAATACAAAAAGAATCTTGCGGACGCTTTACAGGCCGCGCGGGAAGGAGGAACTCATGGGCAATCTTAATCATTTTTTGCAGTCAACCGTAGGAGAAATACTGGGACGGCGGATTTTGCTGGCTCCGGCGGATGAATTCGGACGACTGGCACGGGAAGCATCCGAGCCAATCAGCAAACTTTTTTATTGGAGTCTGTGTGCCGCCATTCCGTTGGCTCTGCTGGGGAATGCTCTTTGCGGGACTTTCGGGGTAAATGGATATGCCGGGAAGTTTCTGGCGGTCAGTGCCGTTCTGCTGATCCCGCAAGGCGTTCTGGCGGTGTTCCTGCTGAAACGATCCGAACTTGCAAAACAGCGTTTGAATCTTCGCTGGCTGTTGATGTTCCTGCTCTGGGGAATGGCCGCCGCTTTTTTGACCGGAATCTTTCTATGGATGCTCGCTGAACTCGCGGTCAATGCCGAAGAAATGAAACGTTTTACTGAAATTGTGAATCACGAGAATTTCCGCACCGTAAAATCTCCGGGATGGGGAGTGATTTTATGGAGTTTCCTGTATCTGATCGGCATTTTCGTACTTCCATTATTCATATCTTTTTTCTGGAATGCGCTGATTGTGCAAACTGCAACGCTTTTCGGCGCACCTCCTCCGCAAATCAACTCGAATTGGCTTGATGATGTGGCTGGACATTGGGATGATATGGCGGAAATTTATCAATGTTCTTCTGGTCAGCTGACTGAAACGGATCAGGAATACATCTTTTCCGCCGCGGCTGCCCCGCTGGCATTTTTTATGAAATGGATTGTGATCAATCATCTGGAAGGCGAAATTCACCAGAATACACCGGAATGCGCGGCGTTGCGGAACGGGACCATGGAGGCGGCGGAATTCATCATGTTCTGCTGTGATTCAACTCTTACATTGGAGAGCGTCAACCCGGAGGCCCATGAGTTTGTGCGGGGCTATTATCCGCACTATCAGAATGAATATTTCTGCTGGTTCGGCCGTCATGTCGATCCGCGTACAGGGCTTTATGTGCCATCGCCCGGCGACTACGAAAAATTCGCCCCGATCATAGACCGGAATTATCGGGCATGGATGATTTCACAAGGAGCTTTTGCCGATTTTGAAATTCCGGAGGAATTGAGGTCTTCGGCGACCCCCTTTTCCGTCTGGCTGGAACGTAAGATCCCCTGTGCCGCTCTGCAAACCGAGGCATATAATATTTTTGCGGAAGCGTATGCGGAAATCCTTGAATTGAGCGCGCTTCCGGAATCAGAACGGGTTTCCGCATTCTGCCGCGTGCTTCTTGACTTTGTGGAAGGATTCAATATTCTGGACCGTTATGAACCGTGGATCGAAACCATGGAACGCGAGGAAATCTACGAAGCAGCTCTTCAACTCCGGGAACTGGCGCGCGAGCAAGTTGGTATTGTGATGGATGATGATGAATTTTCAGCGCTCTTTGACGAAAATCGGGAGTGGTGAGATATGAGGATTGTAGAGAGAATAAAAGCTCTTTTGGGCCGACCACGAATGTGTCCTGTTTATTGCTGGTACAATGCCAGATTGCAAAAATATCTGGTCTGCCAGTTTATCCGGCAGAAGTGGAAATACGGCTGTTTAATGGATGGCGTGGTCGTTTTCAACTGGCAAGGCGACAAAACGATAACCGCTGATGAATTCCAAACCATGCGATCCAAAGCTTCGCTACACTATTTTTTCCCGCCGCGTCCGCGGATTCTTGAATATTGCTTCGAGGCTCCTCCGTTTCATCGTTATTCCTCTGCAAAATGCAGGAATACGTTTTGGTATGAATTTGAGATGCTTGCCGCCGGTGGATACCGGGGCTTTCGGCATGAAGAATTCATCAAAGTTCAGGCAGAAAATATTGATTTATGTGGAAAACAGTTTGTTACCATCCGGAATTCGCAACTGGGAGTGGTAAAAATTGATTATAATGTGAATAACCTTAGCCTTTGCTTGTCCTCCGTCAGACGGGTTGTCGATCAGGATTGCGGTCGACGGTTATATTTGCACTTGCTGCAAAGTCAGTATTTCCCGGACGGCTTGAAAAAACTGACGCGACTGTTGATTCAGGATCTTTATCGAATTGATTTGGAAGAGGTTGCCGCGAAATATCCTGAATTGACCGCGTTGATGATTGATAATGATCAAATTACCTGTACTATGCTGAACAATCTTTCCGCATTGAAAAGACTTCCGAAACTGGAATACTTACGTCTGCAAAAGGTATTCGGATTTAATGCTTCGGAAATACCCGGCCCGGAGGACTTGCCTCGGCTTTACTGGATTGAGCTTGAGGGGTATCCGGCAGAGGCAAAGGAAATGCTGGAAAAATTGTGGCGTTCGGTAGAAGGAGTGACATTAAACCTCTCAAAAGACAGAACAAAAAAATGGTTGGAGGAAAATCGCTATAATCCATTCTGGGATTGGGGAGATCGGGATTGGATACCGCTTGAGAAAGTTCAAACCGCCAATCTGATTTATCAAGAAGCGATGCGCGGATTCAGCAATTGGAACAACTCCCCCCGGAGGAAGTTACTCCGGAATTTCTAAGCATAATCCGTGAATTTATCCACAGACTGAATCAGTTGAACGGAAAAGGTGCAGAACAATTTATTGATGATGAAGATCGTGAAATGATCTATAGTGCTATCGATAAATTTCTAAATCTTGCCCGTAACCGAAGCGGTCTGAAAATCACGGAAGATTGTGTTAAACAGCTCTTTGACTCTGAACGGGAGTGGTGAGGAATGCCGAAACCATCGGGTTATTTTGGAATTTCATCAAATCCCATTCTTTAGAGGAAATTGCTAAACGCATTGAAATCGCAAAGAAAGGCAGATAACACATGGGCGCGGAAGCATATACCTGGGTGACGAAATACAAGAAAAATCTCGCGGACGCATTGCGGGCCGCGCGGGAAGAAACGTTCGCGGCGGGGAAGTTCATCGGCGCGGACGAACATCCCGCGACTATGGAAGAAGCCGTCGATCTCGGCGCGGAAGCGGGAACCGGTTCGATTCTGGACATTACGGGTGTCAGCGAATGTCCGGAACTCTGTTCTGTCTGTCCGCTGACGTCGGAGGAACTGATCGAATTCTTCGGCTCGGAACGCCCGACGTTCGCTCAAATCGAGCAATGCGCTCCGTTCTGGGAATCCTTTGACCGCGGCGAAGCGCGGGCCGTGACGCTTTACAAAAACGACAGACCTGTGCAAATCTGTTTCGCCGGGTGGACCATTGACGCCCCCGCTGCCGGGAGCGGCGGTATTCCGGTGAATAATGAGAAAGAGAATGACACAATTCTGAATACAACGGAAAACGGCTGGCCGACATGGGATTTGACAAAACCGCTTCGAGTCATTTATCTTATTCCGGGAGAGAATCTTCGTGAACCGGCTTCCGAACTTGTGTGTAAAGCACAGGCGCGTTTCGCCGATTGGGGGCATTTCGCACTCTTGAATCATGGACGGGATCTTTCCTTTGCGTTTCCGGCTTCCAAGGCGATTGATTCCCGGTCGCCGGAGGAAGAAACGATTTTATCGGAAATGAGTGATTTTTTCCACTCTGTCCGGCATGAGCATACCGGACTTCTGGACAGTCGGTATATCAACTTTCCCAATGGAAGAAACCGGATTATGGTAGTGACCTCGATGGCGGAATCCGATTCTTACAATCAGTTAATGCTCAAGGTAACACATACCGACACGATTGCACTGAATCACCCCATGACCGTTACATTGAAATTCCGCCATCGAAGCATGTATCTTGAGGAAGGCGAAGTCCCGAACTTCACAAACGCGATTGAAAAATCCGAAAAGATCATCTCAGAATGGTTCTGCGAAGCGAAAATGGTTGGATTTCAGAATGAATTTGTTTTCAATGATGATTTTTATATTGAACGGGTCAAGAATGGCTGTAAGTTTGAAATTACTTGTTCCGCGCCGGTTCAGTTTCCATTTTGGGAGTTGTATCTGCGTTTGCGTTCCGGCTTGACGGATAACGAGCGTTTCGGGACGTTGTCGTTTGCCGGCTCAAGAGTTCGAAAGACAAGAAAGGTCGAGATACATGGGAATCATTGAAAAAATCAAAGAATTTTTCGGACAGGGTACTATTGTTTTTGATACATGGTCGTTCGGCGACTATGGAAAAATTGAAAATATCCTGAAAGACATGGGTGGTCGTTTGGTCAAGGGATATGGCATGCCCACTGTCATGGATGGAAAAATCTACAAGGTCAATGGGTATAGAATTAAGATAGAGCAGTGGGATTATGAATGCCTGAGACTTTGCGGCAAAAAAGAGATCATTGAAGAAGTCAGAGCAAAATTCGAGGCGACGCATGGGAATCCTTGCTGAAAATCAATCTTCAACAATTTTAAAATTTGACTTGCAAAATATATATTAACGTGTTATCTTATGCTTGAAGTCATACCATCACATGAGGCAACACCATGATTCAGAGAACCATTCAGGCGCAGTTGCAAAAACTGGCAAAGATGTATCCAGTCGTCACCATTACCGGCCCTCGGCAGTCAGGGAAGACCACGCTGGCGAAAATGACCTTTCCGGATTACCGGTATGTCAGTCTGGAAAACTTTGACGTGCGGCAGATGGCGGAAGCCGACCCGAAAGGATTTTTGAAAAGCTACGCTTCTCCGGTGATTTTTGATGAGATCCAGCGTGTCCCGGCGCTCTTGAGTTACATTCAAACGATTGTCGATGAAAACAAAACTTGCGGACAGTATATTCTGACCGGCTGTCACCAGCCGATGCTCGGCGAAGGTGTTTCGCAATCTCTGGCCGGACGAACCGGGATTCTGCGGCTTCTGCCGCTTTCCATCGCCGAACTTGACGCGGCGGGAATCACGATGGAACGCGATCAATACATTGCTCAGGGGTTCATGCCCCGCCTTTATGATTCCGCGCTGGACGCGAAAAATCTTTATCGCGACTATTTCTCCACCTATGTGGAGAAGGATGTGCGCATGATGCTGAATGTCAAAAATCTCGGCGCGTTTGAAACATTTGTAAAACTGCTTGCCGGACGGGTCGGCCAACTGATCAATCTGTCGGCGTTGGCTGGTGATGTCGGAGTCAGCGTGCCGACGCTCAAGGAATGGCTTTCGGTGCTGGAGGCGAGCTTTATCGTCTGCCAGTTGCCCTGTTACTATGAAAATTTTGGAAAACGGTTGGTTAAAAGCAAGAAACTCTATTTTTCCGAAGTGGGTCTTGCCGCGTGGCTGCTGGGCATTGAAACGCCGGAACAGGCGGCGCGTGATCCGTTGTTCGGCGGACTTTTTGAGAACATGGTGGTTATGGAGGCGATGAAGGCCCGTCTCAATGCCGGAGAAGTGCCGAACCTCTATTTTCTGCGGGATTCGCAAGGATTGGAAGTCGATCTGATTTTTCAGAGAAACCACAGGAAATTGGTCCCGGTCGAAATCAAAAGCGGCATGACCTGGAACCGGGATTTCTGCAAGAATCTGTTGAAACTGCGTAAATTGTCCGATAAGTTCGCTCCGGGGTATGTGATCTACGCAGGCGATCTGACGCCCGAAATTGACGATGTAAGATTCCTGAATTTCAAAGACACGGCTTCGGTGATAACGGAGCAATAATCATGACCATCTTTGAGAAAATTAAAATATGGTGCAAGCTGACACCGCGACGGCAGCTCAGGATTTATTCCATGCTTGAACGTCTTGCCGATTCTTTGCGGAAAACGGGATTGCCTCAAGAGGCGGAGCAAATCCGAAACGCGCTTTGCGGTGGAACTGTCGGGGAGATGCTGGATGCTTCCGCGTCTATTTTATATCAAATTCACCGTTCCGAAAAACTTCCGCATCGACTCAAACGCGAAATACGGATAATTGAGTTCGCCATATGGGGACTGCGGCATGGGCTTTTCACAATCGCACCGACGAAAGATCCTGAAATGGAACCCACGACGTTCTGTTCCACCCACACCGATGCTGGTCTGCCGCTTGATTATGATAAAATCATCACCGCCGGAGGTTCTCGTTACGGCGATTTTGAACTGATGAAATGCGGAAATTGCGGGGCGTTCGCACTCTACGACAATGAATGTTGCGAAATCTATCTGAATGCGCATGATCTTTCAGAAAGATTCCTGTATACCATCAGCAACCAGCCACCGCTGTATTGTCCTCATTGCAGTGCCCGGGATGCCTTTGATTCCGCGGTATCTGAAGATGTTGATGCGATCTGCGAGAGTGAATGGGCAGAGTTTCTGAATATTGATTTATTACCATTCAAGATGAGTAAAAATATGATAGAACTGAATGTTTCACAAATTAAATTTTTTGAGAATAAAGTTGTATTATCTGGAATCCATGATGAAACGTCAAAATTCATTTTATCTTTAACGGATGATGTTTCTTGGGTTGAATTTTTTTCAAAAGACCTTTCCTTGAAAAAAGTATCCGTTGATAGGAATTATTTTCACCCTGTGATGTTGCATGATTGCAGCGAAAAGACCATAACAATCATATTCAAAGAATATAGTTTTAAGTTTCCGCGAAAATTATTATCGGCAAATGATTTGGAAAATCGCAAGCAAATATTGTCTTATATGTATAAATTCAAAAAAAGACTACGTACTCTTGGTGATAAATACAAAGAAAGAAGAAAGGATAAGTATAAATCATTTTCTGAACTGCCGGAACTTCTTCGAAAAGCGATTTGTAGCGAATTGAATCCTGAAGAATTTGTTCCGAATGAAATTTTTGTGAATGAAAAATATGATGAATTGAAGAATAGGACTATTCTTGAAGCTATGAATGCTTTTGAAAAAACATATGGGGAAGAAACTGCGATTAATATGGTAATAACTAAAATTTTAAGTAATCCTTTTAGATACTGAATTCCCTGTACTATATTTTAAAATCAAAACATCACATCAAAGGAGAATTTCAAGAAATGAGTGCTGTAGCAAGTTATTCTCCGAACAATTTCCCCGACCGAATGGAAGCGGACGGTATAGTTGTAGAGTATTCCGGTCTCCATGAAATTCAGCAGGGCAGTCCGTTGGTTGGCAAACTGTCGGTCAATAGTGTCACGCTTTCCAGATTTTTCGGAGGTCCTGAGCTGGTTGCGTTTGAGGATTACATAGTCCACTATTCTTATTTCCTGTATTTTCTCTGCATAATGAATTTTTCTCTCAGGCATTCATTATGACAAGTTTCATAATTGTATTTGGAATAAAAGACTCTTCTGCCATAGGTTAAAAATAAATGAGACAATATCATCAGGATGATGGATTGTTTTACATGTATGTGTCTCAAGCATTTCCCGTAAGCATTCTAAAGATTGGTTCGAAATATGTTTTATCGTAAAGAGGATGATTTACAATGCAATGTTAATGTACTTAATTTCCATATTTTAAGGAATATAAGGGGGCGACTGATTGCACACACGGTATGTCAAAAAGCCCTTGCACAGTAATCTCTTTTTTATTCTTTCATAAGATTGTCATGGTCTTGCTCTTGCGAAATGTCTGCGTATTTTTTAAGACTAATTCCACCTAAATCAAAACATCGGTTTTTGGGTTCTAATGAGGCATCTGCAAAAGAACAAGGAAAAACCTCATAATTAAAAAATCCTGCAATCGTTCCTCCGCGAGAAAAACATCTGATGAGCTCAATTTTTCTGCTTTCATATATGATTGAAGTATCAAGTCTGATGTCGATATAACACGGTCTTTCTGAAAAACATAGCAATGATCCTTGATATAGTTTAAACCCGCCATTGGAAAAATTTATAACATCAGAAAAAATTATATCAACAAGCAGTTTCATGTCATGTAACCTCCGGATGGTAGAGTCAATATTTTGCGATTTTTCCGTATTGTTCCTTGTGATTTTCATGAGGATAATATAAGCATCGAAACGAAAAATTCAACAGAGAAAACAGGTGCCGGGAAAAACGCTCTCTAAAATTTTAACTTTATAAACTATGTCTATGAGATGATTGGGATAGTGAATATTATGGAATACCAGAAGGTTTGTAATGCCAAAAAACTTCTGAAGTCATCCATATTCTCCATCATTTTCGACTTCAATCAAGCCATATTTATAATTACACCATAGTAGTCAAAAAGGCAACATTACTCTATTCACAGGTGCTATAACAGCTTGTTCTTGCCGAGTACTGAAAACAGAAGACTCTTTTTTTATTGTTAATATTGACTATAAATATGAAGCGACATTACATCATATACGACCGTTAAGCATAAAATAGCATAGAAACTTCTTATTACAAATCAGAAGTCTTGCATCATGTTGAAATGGATATACCGTCATTCATTGGAGACTGCATGGTGCGGAAAGAAAAGTAGATTATATCTATTCTCCCGTTCAATCATTTTCGGATTTCCAATAAGAAAAATGTCTCAAGAGTCCGCAAAGGCAAAAGAGAAGTGCTCCCTGAAGAAAATTTCATAAAAATCAGGAAACTGAGTGAAAAAGAGGTAGACATGAATTTTCCTGTATCATTTTTGTCAAATAAAACTATTTTTGAGTCAGAAAAGGAGAACTCATTTCAAACCAGATTGAGAAGGCAGAAGCGCTTGTAGAATTTTTGAAGAATGATTCTCTATTTTATCAAAAAAAGAAAGGGAAATAACTGGCGGAGAGAGCGGGATTCGAACCCGCGGTACGGTATTACCCGTACGACGGTTTAGCAAACCGTTCCTTTCGGCCACTCAGGCATCTCTCCGTATCGGGATGATTTGGGAATATAATCCAGATTCAAGAAATTACAAGTCTCCGTATGAAAAATAATTTGTTTTTTAAAGAGTTTTATCAGATTTTGGCGCTGCGGGCAAGTTTACGGGAAACTCCTCCATCGACGATCAATGTCTGACCGGTCAGGAATGAAGATCGGTCCGTAATCAGAAACAGTGCGGCTTCACCGATGTCGCGGGGGATTCCCAGACGGCCGACCGGAATGCCGGAGGCAATCTCCGAACGGTCAAAACCCGGCGCATTCGTCATGCGCTCAACCTCAATATAACCCGGCGCAATCGTGTTGAGACGGATCCGGTCTTTTCCGCATTCCAATGCCAACTGACCTGTCAGAGAGTGGATCGCGCCTTTGCTCATCGCATAGAGCGTCCGGCCCGTAACGGTCGTTTCCATCTGCACCGAACCGATGTTCACGATACTGCCCCCGGACGGATTGTTCCGCATCAGACGGATCTCGTTCAGACAGCAGAACAGGGTTCCGCGGATGTTCATATCCGTCAGTTTCGCATAGCGTTCAAACGTGACGTCTTCCAGCGGCATGAAACCGGGATCCCATCCGGCATTGTTCACTGCGGCATCGAGTCCGCCGAAAACACGGTCGACTTCCGCAAAAAGAGACTGGAGGCCTTCTTCCGTTCCGAGGTCGGCGCGGCAGAGGCGGATCGTGCCGCCTTTGCCGGAGAGACGTTGTTTCAGATTCTCCGCTTCTGCCGGCGAGGAGCGGTAATGAAGCAGAAGATCCGCGCCGTTTTCGGCAAATACTTCCGCGATGCCCGCTCCGATACCTTTCGCCGCACCGGTAACCAGAATGCGTTTTCCGCTCAGTTCTTTCATGCCTGCTTCCCGGTATAAACGTTTGTGGTAAACTCCGTTTCGATCATCGTGTAAAGTTCATCAAACAGAGAGTCGGCAACCGGATCGGCGACATAGCCTGGACGGCGGCAGTAAGCGGAAGAGATAAAGCCGCGGCGGCGGAGAATCTCCTTCTCATAGTGGATGATCATTTCCACATTCTGGCGGATATGATTCAGCAGAGCGTTGAGCTTATCGTGGACCCGTTGGGCTTCCGCATCGTCGCCGGCGAGGAGGGCGTCCCAGACTTTGCGGTAGACATCAGGCATGGAGGGGCCGGGCATGACGCCGTATGCTCCGCGGCGGAATCCTTCAATCATCTGAAACCCGGCGTTTCCGACAAAGATCCGGCGTCCTTCCGGCAGCAGCGTCGCGAGTTTGGAGATATAGGTTCCCGGCGGTTTGCATTCAATCTTGAAATAGGCAAGATTCTGATGTCTGGCGGCGAGTCCGGCGAGGATTTCCGGCGCAATGGCTACACCCGTCTGCTCCGGCGCGTACTGAAACATGACGGGAATTTTCACGCTGGAACAGACCGCGTCGATATGTTCGAACAATGCCGCTCCGCCGGGTTTGAGGAAAAACGGCGGGAGGACCATCATGCAGTCCGCTCCGGAAGCCTCAATGTGTTTCGCCCACTTGACGGCGACCTCGGTCGAATGGCGCGTGTTGGAGACGATTGCCGGAACGCCGTTCGCATGGCAGACCCGGATGGTGCGTTCGATGAGTCCAAGTTCCTCTTCGTAATCCATTTTATAGTATTCTCCGGCGATTCCGAACAGCGTCAGAGCCTGCGCGCCGCGCCGGATCAGTTCCGCGCAGCAGGATTCATATTCGTCGTAGTTGACTTCCCCGTCGGCGTTGTAAACGGCGGGGGCGATCGGACAGATTCCTTTGATCTCCATGATGTCAGTTTCCTTTTATGACCGTGATGTTTTCCGCAAATTCGTTTTCCCACCAGCAAAGTTTGTCGGCACTGTACTGTTTTACCGTTCCGAGCCGGAAATTGATGTCTTCAAATGTGAGATTTTCCACTCTATGCTCCGCATCGAATCCCTTGACGATTCCGGGAAGATGCGGGTGCTCGCTGAAATAATGTTTGACATGGATTCCGCGGATGCGTCCGCGTTCCCTGTCGGTTGTGTAATAGGAGGGGGCGATGATAAATCCGAAATCGCAGGCTCCCGGCGTGCCTTCCACATAGATGTTTTCGTATGATAGCCGTTCCACCGTGGAATGGTCGATGATGTATGCGTGAATCACTCCGCCGCTGCAGTTAATGACCTGAATATCTTCAAACCGGACATCGTGCAGAAGATCGCCCTGTGACGTGTGCCCGATCTCCATCGCGTTCCCTGCGCGGTCGTTCCACAACACGAGATCCCGGAACAGCAGATTGCCGGAAATCATATCGAACGAACGGCGGGTCTTGACCGCCACGCAGTCGTCGTTGCATTTGAGAAAACAGTGTTCCACCCGAAGATTCCGACAGGAACGCGGCTGTATGCCGTCGTTGTTTAAAATCCACGAAACCGTCTTGTAATTCCGTATGGTACAGTCGGAAGCTCCGCTGATGACGAAATTCCAGAACTGCGGATTGTAGAGAAGGGGACCGTCATAGAGCAGGTCGTGTCCCTTGTGGAAACAGATACACCCCTCGTGTCCGGCGTCGGCGATCCATTTTTCCCCCATGCGGCTGCCTTTGTTTTCGCCGGCGTCGCGGAGATTCCGGGAACCGTCGAGGATGCCCTGACCGAGAATTGCCGCGTGTTCGAGCTGTTCGGCACGCAATCCGGCACGAACCACAGCGCCGCGCGGCAGCCAGACCGTTTTATGCGATTCCATATACAGCAGCCGGCCTTCGATTTCATGAAGACCGGGCAGGAAACAGAGAGTATCGGCGTCGCCGCAGACAAGTTCCGCCGGTTTATGATGTCCGGGAGCGATGAATCTGGCATGGGACAGGTCGGGTTCGGGCATGATCCGGTCGCCGAGAATGTAGACCGTATACGCGGGAGCGTCCTCCATTTCGTAATTGATTTCCAATGCGCCGTACCGCGGGGAGGGAAGGGCAAGTTCGACGCAGCGTCCGTCAACTGTTACGGGGAGCGCTTCTTTCAGCGACGGGCGGAATTTCGCCGTAAAGACTTTTGCGGGAAATTCCAGATGAAGTACGCAGGGAACATCCGCCGCGTAAGAGAGAAATGCTTCCATGCCGCCGTTCCGGTGCGGATGAATTGCGGCGGAACTGGCCTGTCCGGCGGCGATATGGAACCATTCACAGCCGTTTTCCGGACGGATCCGTGCCGTGATCGCGGAGCCCGGGATGCCGGGGAGAAACGGCTCGCACTGAATTGGATATGCCGGTTTCTGAAAATAGTTTTCGGTGAGAATTGAGGCGCCGAACCAGAGCAGAAGCTCTTTCCGCCGGGCGGAGAGTCCGCCGCGTTCCATGCTGTAAACGCGGGGAACCATGCCGGAAAAGTGGTGCTCGATATAAACCTGATGCATGACGCGGGAGACGTACAGCCCGAACTGTTCATCGGTGAAACAGTTCATGTCGAACAGGGTTTCAATGCAGACGATATTGTCGTATTCCGGAAGAGTCCTGCCGCTGAGCGGATTGACGTGCGTGCAGAGATCGCCCATATAATGCTGCTGGCGCGTGATGGCTTCCGGAGAGAACGGGCGCAGATTGCCTTTTGTTATCGGAACGAGGTAAAGATACATGCCGTGACGGTAAATGGTTTCAACGGCATGATCGTAAAGCGAACAGTCGGTCAGGTGACCGTCCGGGCCGGAGAGGACGGAGTCGTCGATATTCAGACGGATCAGGTTGATTCCGTCGTGGCGGAACCGGAAGAGATCGCGGACCGTCTGTTCTTCGGAAACGGGTGTGTAATCGACGCCGCGGAGAGCAAGCGGATAGAGTCCCCGGTCGCAGAGTTTGCCATTGACGACTTGAGCCGGTGTGAGAAAACGCATGGTGATAACTCCCTGAATTCTGATTATAAATAAGGAAAGTCGCAGCCTTCATCAGCCTGCATGACATTGTCGATATAATGGCGGACGAATCCCCGTTTGAATGTTTCCCGTGGTTCAAATCCGGTCTTGTTGAGCCGTTCCGCGATCTCTCCGGGGGAGAGTTCCACATTCAGAATGCCCTTTTCCACATCCATTACGATGATGTCGCCGTTGCGGACGGCTCCGAGAGGCCCGCCGTCGCATGCTTCGGGGCAGACGTGCAGGACCACGGTGCCGAACGCGCCGCCGCTCATGCGGGCATCGGTGATGCGGAGATAATCGTTGATTCCGCGTTTATAGAGTTTCGGCGGAATCGGCATGTAATTGCCGAATTCGGGCATTCCGGGCGCGCCTTTCGGACCGTAACCGCGCAGAATGACGGCTTTGTTTTCGTCCATATCGGAGTCGGGATCCAGCAGATAGCGTTCCGCATCGGCAAGGGTATCGAATACGCGCGCTTCTCCGCGGAATTTCATGATTGAAGCGGCGGAACGCTTGATGACGGCGCCGCGCGGAGCAAGATTGCCGTACAGAACGGCGATTCCGCCCTCCGGTTTCAGCGGTTTGCTGAACGGCGCGATCACGTCGGGACGACAGGACTGCTGCACATTTTGCAGATTTTCTTTCAAGGTCTTGCCGGTAACGGTCAGGACTCCGGTATGGAGCAGCGGTTCCAGTTCTTTCATCAGAGCCGGAACGCCGCCCGCCTGATGGAATTCAATCCCGACCGTGCCTTTGCCCGACGGTTTGACGTCAACCAGCACGCGGGTACGCTCGCTGATCTTCTGAAATTCTTCCAGTTTGAGTTCGAACCCCGCGCGGCGGGCGATCGCGGTCAGGTGAATGATGAGGTTTGTGGAACCGCCGGAACTCATGAGAACGGTGATGCAGTTTTCGATCGCTTCTCTGGTGACGATGTCCGTCGGCTTGATGTCGCGCCTGATCAACTCCATGATCTGGCGTCCGGTTTCTTCGGCGAAACGCATCTTTTCTGCGGAAACGGCAAGAGCGGAGGCACTGCCGGGGAGGGCGAGACCGAGCGATTCCGTCGCACACTGCATACTGTTTGCGGTTCCCATGATCGGACACGCTCCGACACTGCCGTACAGGCAGCCTTCCGCTTCCCGGAGGTCGTTTTCCGTCAGCTCCCCGGCAAGGTAACGGGTCCAGAGCTTGAAGCTGTCGGTTCCGCACGCGAGCGATTCCCCCTTATAGTTTCCGGGAAGCATGGGGCCGCCGGGCAGAAAAATCATCGGTTTATTGGCGGAAACCGCCGCCATGAGCTGGGCGGGAACGTTCTTGTCGCAGGAGCCGAGCAGGATGACGCCGTCGAACGGATGCCGTGCGATCAGTTCCTCGGTGGTAATGGAGAGCAGGTTGCGGTAGATCAGGCTTGAGAGGTCAAAGAACACTTCGCAGATTGACATGGTATTGACTTCCAGCGGAAAGCCGCCTGCCGCCCATACGCCGCGTTTGACGGCTTCCGCCATCTGCCGGAAATTGTAATGTCCCGGATTGGTTTCCGCCCAGGTGTTGACGATGCCGACTATCGGTTTGTTCAGATCGGAGTCGGTGTAGCCCATCGACTTGACGAGCGCCCGCCGCAGCAGGCATTGCCGTGTGCCCGGTTTAAGCCATTTCTTCGAATTGGAATTCTCCATAATATCTCCTTGTTTTTATTGATATGGCGTTGTTTCGATCAGCCTGGAAGAGAGTTTGCGCATTGTGAAACCGAATGCGGGATTCTCAATCTGCCGGATCAGCATTGCCGCGGCTTCCCTGCCGAGTTTCTCCATCGGCGGTTCGACGGTCAGGATCGCGTGCGGAATGAATGCGGTCAGGAGCGAATGGTCGAATCCGGAAATCCGGAGACCGCTGAAGTCGATACCGCGTGCTTTCAACTGCCGGATCAGCTCGCCCGCGCAGTAATCGTTGAGACAGCAGACCGCATCGGGCGCTTTTTCCGGTGTGCGGAACAGATTGAAAAACGCATTCCGTTCCTGCGGCGACCGGTCCGGCCCGCATATCCAGTCCGGCTGAGGAAGCAGACGGCATTTTTTCAGTCCGGCGAGAAAGCCGAGCGTTCGTTCCCGTGCCGCCAGCGGATTGATTGCAGAGGCGCCGAACAGGGCAAATCGGCGCCGTCCTTCCTGATAGAACTGCCGGACGATTCCGGTGATGCCGTCGGCGTTTTCAAACGTGAGCAGATTGCCGTCGAGTCCTTCAGGGGTACGGATGAGAAACAGAACGGGGATCCCGCATTCCGTCAGCAGACGGTACGCATCCAGTCTGGCGTGCACGGGATCGGCGTACAGGACGATCCCCGCGGGTTTCCGGGCGATGGCGGTTGCGATGATCCGTTCCTGTCCGGAAGCGTCTCCGGACAAAGGTATGATCGACGGCAGATAGTTGGCGTCCGCCACGGTGCGGCTGAACGATTTGAGGCTTTCCGCAAAGAACACGACGTCATGACAGAGAAAGACCAGTTCCCTGGAAATTACTTTGGAGCTTCGCGCGACCGTGCTTCCGACTCCGTTCTGTTTGACGATCATCCCGCGTTCCGCCAGTTCCGCCAGCGCTCTGCGCAGGGTCGGTTTGCTGACGCCGAATGTATCGGCCAGTTCCTGCTCCGCCGGGAGCTGTGCGCCTTCCGGCAGTGTACTGAATTTTTTCTCCAGTTTCCCCAGCAATGTCCGGTAAATGTTTCCGCGTGCCATGATTGAATTCCTTGTCCGGTTCCTTTAAAAATACTATAATGCCGTACGGCGCAGTTTACAAATTTAAAATGCAAAAAATAAAAAATATTTTTTATGGTTGATAAAAAAACGAGCGTATTGTTCGTTCTGTTATGATAAAATAAACGGTATGAATAATTGCTTTTATCACAAATAATGATACAGAAACGCCGGATGAGGTTGAAAATGCCCGGCGATGCAATATATTATAAAAACGGGGGACTGTTTATTATATCTTGTATCGTTCATGGATCGGGGAAGTTTTATGAATAAAATTGCGATTGTCGGCGGCTGCGGACACGTCGGGTTTCCTTTGGGGCTCGCGCTTGCGTCACGGGATTTTGATGTAACTCTGATCGACATCAACCGGGATGCCGTTGAACTGGTCAACAGCGGAGTCGTGCCGTTCAAGGAGGAGGGGGCGGCGGAGCTGCTCCGGGATCATATCGGGAAAAATCTGCGTGCCGTGACGGAACGTTCCGCCGTGTCTGCCGCGGAAGCGGTGATCTTTGTCACCGGAACTCCCGTTGACGAACATCTGGTTCCGAAGATTCGCGGAGTTGTGCACTCCATTCAGGAATATTTGCCGCTGATGAACGAAAAGCAGCTGATCGTATTGCGGAGCACACTGTTTCCGGGGACCGTTCAGGTCATCCGCAACATTCTGGAACGGAACGGGTGGAAACCGAAACTGGCGTTTTGCCCGGAACGCATTCTTCAGGGAAAGGGAATCGCGGAAATCTTTCAGCTTCCGCAGATCATATCCGGCGTGAATAAAGAATCGGAAGAGGCGGTCGCCTCAATTTTCAGCCGGATCGCGCCGAAACTGATCCGCGTCCGGACCGAAGAAGCGGAGCTGGCGAAACTGATGACGAATTCCTGGCGTTATCTGGAGTTTGCGATTGCAAACCAGTTCTATATGATGGCGGCGGAGTACGGAATTGACTTCTACAACGTTTACCGCGCACTGAAAGAGGATTATCCCCGCGCAAAATCGTTTGCATCGCCGGGACTCGCCGCAGGACCGTGTCTGTTCAAGGACACAATGCAGCTGGCTTCCTTTTACAACAACAAGTTTTTTCTCGGTCATGCCGCCATGCTGGTCAATGAAGGACTGCCGAATCATCTGGTCGCAGACCTGAAAAAGAAGATGGGCGGCTCCCTGCGGAACCGTGCGGTCGCGATTCTCGGCATGACATTCAAAGCGAATAACGACGATACGCGGGAATCGCTCTCCTACAAGATCAAAAAACTGCTGGAAGTCGAAATGGCGGAAGTCATTGAATCCGATCCTTATCTGCCGGAGACCTGCTCCTGTGCGGAAGCGTTGAACCGTGCGGACGGAGTGATTCTCGGCGTGCCCCATGACGAATACCTTGCGCTTTCCGTCCGGAAGCCGTTTGTCGACTGCTGGGGCGTGTGGCTGAACAGAGAAAACGAATCAACAACAGGTGAACAATGAATATTCTGATTACCGGCTCCGCTGGATTTATCTGCGGCTATCTTGTGGAGGAACTGCTGGCGCACGGACATACGGTCTACGGGATTGACAACTATTCCAAATACGGAAAAGTCGAGAAGTCATATGACCATCACCCCGATTACCATTTTGTCGAGGGGGACGTCAAGGATGAAAAACTGATGCGGGAACTGATCTGCGAATGCGATCAGGTTCTCGGCGCCGCCGCCATGATCGGGGGGATCTCCTATTTTCATGAGTTCGCCTACGATCTGCTGGCGGAAAACGAGCGGATCATCGCGGCGACATTCGATGCCGCAATCTGGGCGAAAAAACACCACCGTCTGCAGAAAATCAACGTGCTCAGCTCCAGTATGGTTTTTGAATGCGCCGATACCTTTCCGAGCCGGGAGGGGGATGAGCACAAATGTCCGCCGCCGCTTTCCACTTACGGATTCCAGAAACTCGCGTGTGAATATTTCGCCCAGGGAGCCTGGGAACAGTATCGGCTTCCGTACACGGTCATCCGTCCGTTCAACTGCGTCGGCGTCGGAGAAAAACGGGCGCTTTGCGACAAGATTATTTCCAGTGGAAACGTCCGGATGGCGATGAGTCATGTGATTCCGGACCTGATTCAGAAGATACTCAAGGGGCAGGATCCGCTTCACATTCTCGGAGCCGGCAACCAGATCCGTCACTATACCTATGGCGGCGATCTTGCCCCCGGAATCCGGCTCTGCATCGAAAGCGACAAGGCGGTGAACGAGGATTTCAACCTTTCGACTCCGGTTTCCACGACGGTCCTGGAGGTCGCGGAGCAGATATGGAATAAAATCCATACGGATGGCCGTCCGTTCCGTTATGTTTCCGACAAGCCTTATCCCTATGACGTGCAGAAGCGCGTTCCCTCGGTGGAGAAAGCGGAGAGACTGCTCGGATTCCATGCGGATACGCCGCTCGACCGGATTCTTGATGAGCTGATCCCGTGGATTGCGGAACAGATCAGCGTCGGGGGGATCTGATCTGTGGACGCAGAGCGGAAACTCACGATCGTCATTCCGGTATACAACGAGGGCGCGAACATCTGCAAAGCTCTTGAGGCAATCCGGGACGGGGTCCGAATAGAATACCGGATTCTGATCGTATACGATTTTGACGGGGATTCCACGCTTCCGGCGCTTGACCGGGCGGATTCCGCACTGCTCCGGAATGTCGTCCGCTTGAAAAACCGGTACGGACGCGGCGTTCTGAATGCGGTCCGGAGCGGCATGGAAGCCGCGGATTCGGAATTCGTGATCGTCACGATGGCAGACCTCTCCGATCCGCCCGCTGTCATGAACGACATGGTGAAAAAAGCGGAGGAGGAAGGTGCGGATGTCGTCTGCGCTTCCCGCTACATGAAAGGAGGGAAGCAGTACGGCGGACCGCCCGTCAAGGGGTTCCTGTCCCGGATGGCGGGACTGACTCTGTCTGCCGCCGGGCTTCCGACCCATGATCCGACCAACAGCTTCAAGCTGTACCGCAAATCGTTTCTGGAGCAGATGACGATTGAAAGCGGGAACGGTTTTATGTTCGGCATTGAGCTGGTCGTGAAAGCGTGGCGCGGCGGTTTCCGGATCGCGGAAGTTCCCACAACCTGGCGGGACCGGACCGAAGGCAGTTCCAATTTCAAGCTGTTTCAATGGCTGCCGGAATATCTGCACTGGTTTTTCCAAGGATTTTTTCATTCGGAACGGGTGAGAAAGTTCTGTTTTTACACCTTTCTGCTGCTGTTTCTCTGTCTGGCGGTCCGGGAATTGCAGGCTGTGATGAAATACATGGTGAATGTTCCGTATTGGGATGAGTGGGGACTCGTCTACGATTTCCCGCGCCATTTTGATGTCAACTGGCTGCTGAAACTGCACAACGAGCACCGCATTGTGTTCACCCGTCTTTTAAGCTGGCTGCTGTATCAATTCAACGGCTGGAACATCGCGCAGGGGATCGTTCTCAGCTTCTATGTGTTTCTGGCGGTGTTTTTCCTCTTTGTATTCTATCTGCGGAAAACGTTTCTGCGTCTGCCGATTCTGATGCTCGGTCTGGGATCGTTCTTCTTCGCGTCGTTTGCATGGTGCAACATGCTGAATTCGTTTCAGAACTCCTTTCACTGGATGCTGTTCTGGGGGATGCTGGCGGTTGTTTTTGGTTTTCCACAGAAAACAACGGTATGGAAAGATCTGCTGTTCTGCATTTGCTGTATCTGCTGCATGTATGCCATGTCGCCGGTGTTTGCTCTGCCGCTGATCCTGATGAAAGCGGGAAAAAGCCTGTATTTCCGGGAACACCGTTCCCTGATCTGGTGCGGAACGGCTCTGCTGTTCGCCGGATTGTTTTTTATCGGTTACGAAAAGCCTGCGGAGCATCCTGCGCTGATGATGCCGTGGGACTGGCGATGGTGGTATCTGCTTGCGGATATGAATGCCGCCGCTCTCGGCGAGTTCGTTACCCAGCATTCCGCCGGACGGTGCTGGAATATTTGGTTTTTGGCTCGTCCGCAGTTTGAGCTTCCGTTTTTTATCGTTGCGGTGGAGATGCTGCTTCTGATGTTCTTCGTCCTGACGGGATGCCTGAACCGGAAAAACTGGGAGACTCCGGAAAACTGGGGCGTGGCGGCTCTGCTTCTTGCTTCTCTTGCCAGCATGGCTGCTGCGACTACCGCCCGCGGGCTGACCGGGGGATGGAGCGGCAGGCATTTGGAGCTGACGGTATTCCTGCCGGTCTGTTATGCTGTTATCATGAGTTGGAACTGGAACCTGAAGCCGGTCGGTTTCTGGCGCGGCGCCTGTGTGGTGTTTCTGCTCTGCTTTACGCTGAATTCCGCTCATCTGCTTGATTACCGGGAACCGTTTCAAACAATCAGTATCCGACAGTACAACGGAAAAATCGAGCTGCGGCAGTTCTTGAACGGGGAGCGTGCCGATATTCCTTCTCTGCTTCCGTACCGGATGCATTGGAAAAACCATGCGGATCACTGGACCCGGATGGATTTTTCGTTCATACGGGATATAAAAGAGTAAGTGCAATGCGTTTTAACGGGCGTGCCGGGTCGCGCCCGTTACTCTTTTCCGTGAAGATTTTTTTCATTATTTTGTCTGTTTTTCTTGATTTATCGTTTGTATCGTGATATTGTAATCCGTAATATAAAACTAAAGTTCATAATATGAACGATTGAATCAAAATGATCAAAGTTCTGGATAAAATTTTTCAGGTGCTGGAAGTGGTGGCGGCGGAATCGCCGAACCCGGTCACACCGATGCAGATCGCGTTGAAACTCGGCATGAACCGCCCGACCTGTTCCCGGATTCTCGGAGAACTGACGGAAAGGGGGTATCT
Source organism: uncultured bacterium (assembly GCA_900548385.1). Taxonomy (GTDB): domain Bacteria; phylum Verrucomicrobiota; class Lentisphaeria; order Victivallales; family UBA1829; genus UBA1829. Next base: position 31,949 of record URKJ01000031.1, read on the forward strand.
CATGCGTGTTTCCAGACAGGCCGGATATACGATCGGGCCGCGCTCCTACACGTTTTCAAAAATGGTGAAATACAAGCCGTCGTTTCTGGACAAGGCGATCCCGTATGTCAAAAACTGTGCGCGGACGCTGGCGCAGTCGGTTCTGATTTGCGAACGCCGGGACGCGGAACGTTACGTTCTGCATCATTCCAATTTTTCGCCGCTCAATATCCGGATTGCTCAGCTTTCCTATACCGATCTGCTTGATACTGCGACCGGAATGGTGCTGCTTTCCGCTGCTTCGCGGAGAGAGCAGGAGCGGATTTTTGAGGAATACCGGAGAAAGGGAGCCTATATGTTCCCGGAATTCGAGTCGTTTGAATCCGTCGTCGCGGAACTGGAACGGATCCGGCGGGAACGTCTTTATGTGCGGGATAAATACCGGACCCTGCAATGGATCGCGGCGGTTCCGGTCACGAAAAACGGTGTGACGGTTGCCGCGCTCGGAGTTTCCGCTCTTTCCGCCGATGCTTCCATGCCGGACCGCGCCCGCATGGTCGATGAAATCAAAAAAACAGCAATGCTGATTTCCAATGAACTTTCAACAATAGAAACAACGGGGTGAATCATGGGAGAATCTATCAAAGGGAGAGTCGCACTCGTAACCGGAGCTTCACAGGGGCTTGGTCGGGTGATTGCTCTGGAACTGGCAAAAGAGGGATGCAAAGTCATTGTCAACTGTGCGCACAATCCGCAGAAAGCGGAGAGCGTGGCGGAGGAGATCCGCAGTGCCGGAGGGGAAGCCGTGGTGTACGCCTGCGATATTTCCGACGAATCCGCCGTGCGTGTCATGTTTGAATCGGTCGGTCCGGTCGACATCCTTGTAAACAATGCCCGTATTGATCCTTATTTCCGCAAACAGGAAATGACCGATGGCGAGTGGTGGGACCTTGTGATGAAAATCAATCTCAAGGGCGCGTATCTCTGTTCTCAGATGTTCTTCGATCAGGCGAAACCGCGCGGCTGGGGCAGAATTGTCAATATCGCGTCGTCGCGTTCGTTCACTCCGGCGGAACCGCACATGATCGCTTACGGTGTTTCCAAACTCGGCATGCATGGGTTGACCCGTTCTTTTGCGGAGAACGGCGGACCCTTCGGCATTACCGCGAATACGGTTTGTCCGGGCGTAGTCATGACGGAAAACCTGACGAAACGCATTACGGAGGAACAGTATCAGAAGACCTGTACCCGGATTCCGGTCCGTCGCGGCGGCTCCTGTGAGGAGATGGCCGACGGAGTGCTGTTCGCCGTCAAGAACGGATATGTCACCGGAGAATCCATTCATATCAACGGCGGGCTTTATTACGCCCCCTGATTTATAAACCAAGGATAACGATCATGAAAGTCACTGCGATCAAAACATTCATCTGCAACGCCTTCCGCACGAACTTCGTGTTTGTCAAGGTCGAAACCGATTCCGGACTCCACGGCTGGGGCGAGGCAACACTGGAATACAAGGAGCTGACGATTCAGGCGGCAATCCATGACCTGGAGTCGTACCTGATCGGCAAGGATCCGCACAATATCGAGGCTTTCCGGCACGACTGTTACCGCGACGCCTACTGGCGCGGCGGCCCGGTCCTCATGAGTGCGCTCGCCGGAGTCGAGATGGCGCTTTGGGACATCAAGGGCAAAGCGCTCGGCGTTCCCTGCTATCAGCTTCTCGGCGGCAAGGTGCGCGATGCCGTTCCTATTTACGTCAACGGATGGTTTTCGCCCGCCAAAACGCCCGATGAGTTTGCGGAAAAGGCAAAGGAAGTCGCCGCGAAAAAATTTCTCGGCTGCAAATGGGACCCGTTCGGCAAGGCGTGGCAGCAGATTTCCAAGCATGACCTCAACAGAGCGATGGAGTGCATTGCAAAAGTCGCGGAAGTCGTCGGCGAGGATGTGCAGCTGCTGATTGAGGGACACGGACGTTTTGACATTCCGACCGCCGTCAAGATCGGCCGCCGTCTGGAGGAATTCGATATTTTCTGGTTTGAAGAGCCGATTCCGCCGGATGACAAGGAGGGAATGAAGCAGGTCAAGGACCGCGTCCGCGTCTCCATCGCGGCGGGCGAACGGCTGTACAACCGGTATGAATACCGCCAGTTCTTTGAACTCGGCTGTTCCGATTATATCCAGCCGGATATTTCCCATGCCGGAGGATTGTTTGAAATGCGGATGCTCGGTGCGGAAGCGGAAGTGCGCCATATCGGATTCTGTCCTCACAATCCGTCGGGGCCAGTTGCGAATGCAGCCACGCTTCAGCTTGCGGCGTGCGTGCCGAACTTCGTCATGCTGGAAATGATGATGACCGATGTTCCCTACCGTGCGGAGATCTGTGATGAGGATCTGACGATCAAAGCCGGAAAAATGGTGATACCGGACCGTCCCGGACTCGGCATTGACCTGAACGAAACCGAATTGCTCAAGCATCCGTATATCCGGACGGAACTGCGTCATTACCGCGGTGATCTGACCAACATCCGGCCGGTCGATGCCGTACCGTATTACATGATGGAGGATTAAAGTTCTTCCGTTCCGCCGTGAAGGGACGATTTGCAAACAGAATGATGGCGGTGTATATTACCAAAATCAACACCGTAAAGGGGCGCTTGTGAAACGACTCATACCATTCTTCTGTCTGCTGACCGTGATTTTCGCGGCGGCGCCCTTGTTTCATCCGGTTTCCGGGGGACATCCGGACTATGCTTCGCTGATCCGGATGTTTGAGGCGGAATGCCACGGTTTGCTGACCGGGGCGGATATCGCGGTATCCGATCTTTATTTTCTACCCGGCGGCGGTGCTCTCCGCGCTCTGAATTTGAAGCGCACGCCGCAGAATCCCGGTTTCCCGCCGCTTTTCGCGATTCTTTCCACTGCGGAAACAGTGGAGTGCTCTGCGGAATCTTCCGCCGGAGAATTCCGGTGCATGTTATTTCCCGAACTTATCCTGACCTCTGTATTTCCTGCCCGTGCCGGTCCACGGTTCCTCTGAATCCGCTTATTTCAGAACATTCAGCAAACAGAACCAGAACACAAAAAGCCGTTTTTCATGCCGGAGTGCATGATGGACGGACAAGGGAACGAAAACAACAATTATGACTGCAAATTCTTCATGTACGGAAACATGCCGCTATCAGGGCTTAACGGAAAACGAAGTCGCCGCCAGCCGGTCGGAGCACGGAGCCAATCTTTTGGAACCTGCCCGGGGAAAGACCGCCTGGCAGCTGTTCGCAGAAAAATTCCGGGATCCGGTTATCATCATTCTGATCTCCGCCGCGCTGATCTCCGCGTTTACGGGAGCAGTGATCGAGAGCATCGGTATCCTGCTGGCGGTTTTCCTTGCAACGGGAATCGCGTTTCTGAACGAATATCGGGCGGGGAAAGAGTTCGATATTCTGAACAGAGTCGACGATTCCACGCCGGTCAAGACTATTCGTTCCGGAGGTTTTGTATTTGTACCGAAGCAGGATCTGGTGGTCGGCGACGTGATTTTTGTGGAAACCGGCGAGGAAATTCCCGCGGATTCCAAAGTGCTGGAATCGGTCAACCTGCATGTTGACCAGTCCAAGTTCACGGGGGAACCGGAACCGGTCGCCAAAGCCGCTGCCGGAGAACCGGCGTTTGCGGACCTGGGGGAGGCTTCCTATGGACATGATCTTCTTCTACGCGGCTCCACCGTGCTGGAGGGAAATGCCTATGCGGAAATCATCGCCGTCGGGGGGAAAACGGAGATCGGCAGGACCGCCGCAGCCGCTTCGGAAGTGACGGATCTTGTTACGCCGCTTCAAAAACAGCTGAACCGGCTGGGCAGACTGATTGCGGTTGTCGGCTCTTCGCTTTCGCTGTTTCTGCTGATCGTTCTGATTGTCCGTGCGGTTCTGAATGGAGAGCTCCCGGCGGATCTTGCCGCGTATGCTGATCTCAAGGTGATCGGTACCCTGCTCGGTTTCTTCATGATCGCGATCACGCTGATTGTGGTTGCGGTTCCGGAAGGACTGGCAATGAGTGTGACCCTGAGTCTTGCGTACAGTATGCGCCGCATGACGGCAAGTCAATGCCTGGTCCGTAAACTTCATGCCTGCGAAACGATCGGTGCGGCAACCGTGATCTGCACCGATAAGACCGGAACTTTGACAATGAATCAGATGCGCATCCGCGAACAGTTCTTTCCGTCTGTGGATCAGACCGGGGCCGGGGAAGGGAACCGGAAACTGGTTCAGGAGGCGTTTTGCGCGAATTCAACGGCGAATCTCAGTATTCAGGAAAATGAGGTTCAGGTCGTCGGCAATCCGACGGAAGGGGCTGCCCTGCTTGCTCTGCATGAGGAGGGGATTGCCTATACGGAGATCCGCAACGGATTCCGTCTGATCCGCCAGTATCCGTTCCGCACGGAAGTTAAAATGATGGGAACGCTCGGAGAATCGCCCGTTCTTGAAAAGGAGGTCCTGCACGTCAAGGGTGCGCCCGAAATCGTGTTGGCGAACTGTTCGTCATTCCGGGATGTTTCCGGCGTTCATCCGTTGACCGATGAGGTCCGGAGCAGAGTCACGGCTGATTTTCTGGCTGCGCAGTCCGCAGGCTGCCGCACGCTGGCATTCGCATACCGGGAGTATGACGGCGAAGCAGCGGAACGGCTGACGGATCTTGCGGAAGAGCTGACCTATCTCGGCTTTATCAGCATTGCGGATCCGGTCCGCCCGGAAGTCCCCGCGGCGGTGGAAAGCTGCCGGAAAGCGGGGATTGACATCAAGATCGTGACAGGAGATACACCGGCAACGGCTGGTGAGATCGGCCGTCAGATCGGGCTCTGGCAGACGGACGCCGACCGGGCGGACGGTGTACTGGAGGGACGCGAGTTTGATGCGCTGACCGAAAAAGAAACCCGTTCGCGTGTCGGTTCCCTGCACCTGATCGCGCGTGCCCGGCCGAATGACAAAATGAAGCTGGTGAAAGCTCTTCAGGCAAACGGGGAGGTGGTGGCTGTAACCGGAGACGGAACCAATGACGCTCCGGCGCTGAATTATGCGGATGTGGGGATTTCCATGGGGAAAGCGGGAACCGCCATCGCACGGGAGGCGTCGGACATCATTCTGCTTGATGATTCATTCGGAACGATTGCAAAAGCTGTTCTGTGGGGACGTTCGCTTTATCTGAATATCCAGCGGTTCATCATGTTTCAGCTGACAATCAATGTGGCGGCGGTCGCCATTGCACTGCTCGGCCCGTTCATCGGTGTGGAACTGCCGCTGACCGTGATTCAAATGCTGTGGATCAATCTGATCATGGATACTCTGGCGGCGTTGGCTCTGGCAACAGAACCGCCGAATCCGGAAGTCATGAATCATCCGCCGCGCAGTCCGCGTGCGTTTATCGTCACTCCGGCAATGGCGTGGAATATTTTCGGAACAGCCGGATTTGTTTTGGTCTGTGTTGTCGGTTTTATTTTCTTCTCCCGTTCCGCCGGACAGGAGGGAAGTCTTGAAATGCTGACGCTTCTGTTTACCGGATTCGTTCTGCTTCAATTCTGGAACTTGCTGAATATCAAGTGCTTCGGATCAAACCGCTCCATCTTTTCCCGGCTGGGCGAAAATCCGACTTATTGGCTGATCGCGCTGGGGATTCTTGCCGGGCAATTCCTGATCGTTCAGTTCGGCGGACGGGTTTTCCGTACCGTTCCGCTCGGTGTGATGCAATGGATCGCGTTGCTTGCCGGGACTTCCGTGATTCTGTGGGCGGGCGAGCTGATCCGTCTTTTTCACCGTTTGCGGCAACGGTAACCGGAACAGAAAAAAGCTCCGGGAAAACACATGAGCTTCTCCGGAGCTTTTTTGTTGATGGACGATTTGATTATTGACCGATCTCCGCGATCGTCACTCCCAGCGTTTTCAATGCGATCTTGTCCAGATCCTCGGTTGCTCCTGAAAAATGGAATGTGCTGTGTTCGTGCAGAATGGATTCGCCGTTTTTCAGAAATGCGGCGGGCGAGGAGGATTCCAGTTCATAGAACGGACCCATTTTTTCAAGGCCGGGCCCTGGAATTCCGTCGTTGTAGGCGTTGACCACATCGCCGTTGTAGGGATCCTGCTGTTTTTCCCAGGCGGCATTGACATAATCCGCGTCCCCGGCGGGGAGCGTGTATTTGACGATTGTCAGGATATTGTTTTCCGCATCGTAACTGCCGAGAAATTCTTTGGCGCGTTTCTTGTTGAGTCCGATTTTACCGCGGCTGTCGCCATCCGCACAGAAGTAAAGAACGCCTTTTTCCGGATTGACGGTCAGACGTTCCGCCGGGATTTTGCCGAAATAATCGTCTTTGACGATCACACCGTCCGCGTCTTTGCGGAACGGAATCACGATCGTTGTTTTCGGTGAGGGTTTGAACATGCCGAGCATCCAGATGGAAACTGCGCCTGTTTCACGGGTCCAGGCGTCTCCCTGATTGATCAGCCGGTTGGCAGTGGTGTAGCCGACGGAACGGATGGAAGCTCCGGCGAGGTCAACCCCAAGCGCTTTGCCGATCTCCTGTTCATTCAGCAGAACGATCCGGCGTTCCAGACGGATCCGGCGTTTTGTCCCGCTCCAGGTTTCCGGTTCAAACGAGGCTTCCAGCGAAACTTCCCGGTCGCCGTCCCGGTCGGTCACTGTCCATGGAATCGTGTCGAATATCGCGGGAACCTGCCAGTTTTCAAAAACGTATTCAGCGCCTTTCGGAAAATAGAAGCTGAACTGTCCGCCTTCGGGACCGAGCCAGAAACGGTCTTCACCGCCGTAAGCGTTGATGTGGGGAGTCTGCCTGCCGGATTCGATCAACTTGTAATTGATCCATCCGCAGCTGAAACCGTCATCGCCGCCCATTGTGCTGGTCATGACCCGTCCCTGATATTTCGGGGAGAGCACGAGTCTGGCGCCGGATTCGTTTTTCAGGACGATGGGGCGGACGTCATGCTCACGGAGAAACTTGACGTCTTCAAGGAAATTATTTTCTTTCATGGTGGTGCATCCTGTTAAAAGGGTTAGAGTTCCGCACAGCAGAAAGGAGAGAGGCAGGATTTGTCTCATACGGACTCCCTTCTCATGCAGTTCTGTTCAAAATCCTCAATAATCCGCCGTGCGATGCTGCCTTTGGGCGGAATCTTCGGCAGGGCTCCGGCACGGAACCAGCCAAGGGTCTCCAGTTCCGTGCCGTCCGGGTGTGCTTCGCCGGAAACGTAATCGGCATAGAAACCGAGCATCAGCGAATTGGGGAACGGCCAGCACTGACTGGAAAAATACCGGATGTTTCCAACTGTCACGCCGGTTTCTTCCATGATTTCACGGGCGATTGCTTCTTCGATATTTTCTCCTGCTTCCACGAATCCCGCGATCAGTCCGTGGATCTCCGGCAGAAAGTTGCGGTTGTGTGCCAACAGAATTTCGTCGCCGCGGGTGACTGCGACGATTACCGCAGGCGCCAGCTGCGGATAGAACCGTTCCCCGCAGGAGGGACAGACCAAAGCTATGTCACTGTGCGATTCGCTGAGTTTTTCTCCGCAATGTCCGCAGAAACGGTGTTGTCTGCGCCAGTGCAGCAGCTCTTTTGCGCGGCATCCGGCGGAAAACGCGGAGTCGCGCAGAAAACCGACCGCATGGCGGACCGCGACTTTCTGCACAGGCTCCGGCGGCGGTTCCGGCAGTTCGGCTAGATCCACCGCATAGCATGGCCGGCCGTTGCGCAGGCCGATGCTCAGCGCTGAAGAAATATTCAGATATTCCAGTTCGGCGGTACGCGGAAATTCATATTGATCGTTATCGGAACGCAGCAGCATATCGCGTCCGCAGAACACGATCAGCTCCGCATCGGGGTGCTTTCTCCATTCCGGCGTATAGACGGGTGAGGGATCCGGTATGAATGTCGACATTCCTGCAACAGCTCCTTTGTCTTGATTGCTTTGGAATAATATAACATCATTTTTCCGTTCAACAAATCAAAAAGGAAAAAATCGGCAAGAAAGAGAGGTAAAACGTCCCGAAGAAAAACTATTGGAATGTTCATTGCCGGGTGCTGTCCGGAAATCCGGCTGACGGAATATTTGAGCGGTCCGGGATGTTCATTAATTTCATAAAGAGCGATTTGAATTCCCTGTATTCCGTGTTAAATTATTCTTTTCAGCAAAAAGGGCAGAAGTATGATCAACTGGAAACGCAATCTCTTTTTTGTCTGGCTTTCCCAGATTCTTGCTTTGGCGGGATTCGGATCGGTGATACCGTTTATTCCGCTTTATATGCGCAATGTTCTTGGTGTGATGGACGATGGCGAGCGCGGGCTCTGGGTTTCCGCGTTTTATTTCGGCGGACAGCTCAGTTTCTGTATATCCATGCCGATCTGGGGGGCGCTTGCCGACCGTTTCGGACGGCGGGTGATGCTTCTGCGGGCGAATCTGGTTACAGCGTTGCTGTTTCCTTTAATGGCGTATGTGCCGAGCGTGGGATGGCTGGTTGCGATCCGGTTCATCATGTCGATCTTTTCCGGAACCGTCAACGCCGCACAGACGCTTGTCGGCAGTACGACGCCGGAGGAACACCAGGGGTTCGCACTCGGCGCTCTCAGTTCCGCGCTTTGGAGCGGACACATGATCGGTTACATGGCAGGCGGGCTTATTGTCGACCGTTTCGGGTATACTCCCGCTTTTTTCTCCGGCGGCAGCATGCTGCTGGCTGCAGGGTTGATTGTGCTGTTCTTCGTTAAGGACGATTTTGTTCCCCGTCCGGTTGCCCTGCCTCGTGCCCGAAAAACGAAAGAGCCGTTTTCCCTGCGGAAACTGTTTCCGGATTTCGGACGGGTGATCTGGACCATTCTGTTCCTGTTTATTTTCCTCGGATTCGTCCGGAAATTCGATGATCCGTTTATTGCAATCCAGGTGGAGCTGATTCACGGACCCGACCGCGCCGCATTCTGGACGGGAATCATCTGTGCCGGCGCCGCGATCTCCGGAGTCTTTTCCGGTATCGTGCTCGGCTGGCTCTGCGATCGTTTTTCGCCGGAAAAGATCGCGATTCCCGCAGCGCTTCTTTCCGGTCTGCTGATGATCCCGCAGGGACTGGCGGCGAATCTGTGGGTGTTCGGCGGGGCGCGTTTTCTGAATTATTTCTTTGCAGGCGGACTCGATCCCGTGTTTCTGACGCTCATGTCGCGGGTGACTCCGCAGGAAAAACGCGGTTCCGTGTTCGGCTGGGGCGCGAGTGCGAAAGTCGGCGGATCGCTGTTCAGCTCTCTGTGCGGCGGATTCATTATCTATTACTTCGGGGTCCGCTGGATCTTTTATATCGGCGGAATCCTGATGCTGTGCCTGATTCCGCTGATCGGTACGCTTCCGAGGGAAGTTCTGAATTCCGGAAAAAATAAATAAAAAACGGACGTACCAGAAAAAAAACGGATACGTCCATGTGAAAAGTTTATTGCGGAAGTGTCAGATCGCCCGGATGCGGAAACGATAGGTCATATTATCGCCGAACCACATCGGGAAATTGGTTCCCCACACATTGTTGTACAGGTTGAAATGCACGCCGCCTTTCATCTGCGGAAGCTGATTATGAAAATTCAGCAGGGCAGGGGCTCCCGGAGCAACCAGCGGAGCATCAAAGTTTTCCAGCAGAACACGGTCGTCAATGATCATCTCCTCCACGGCGTGAAGTGTGCGCGCCCCCCGGCTGACCACGTCCGCCGGGTCGATATATTCGTCCATCTTCTTGAATTTGTAAGTGCATTTCGATTTCTGCGGAACCATGGAGAACCATGCCGCATGGGGAAGACGGTGCGGAACTTTACCGAACCATTTCAGGCGGATTTCCAAATAATCATCCTCATCCGGCAGGATGTAGTCGATTTCGATTCTGCGGAATCCGGGGTGATCGTTGGTGACGAACGTAATCCGCCGTCCATGTCCCCATTCGGTTTTGTGGACTTTGCTCTCAAAACCTTCCAGCCGGATCTGTTTTGTGTCGGCGGGCATGTCCGGTTTGGTAAAGTCGCGGATTGCCCACGGTTCGTCCGGCAGTCGGAGATACTGCTGACGGAAGCGGTCATAATCGCTGCGGTTGAATGTTTCGTAAGTGAAGAGCGCGGAGCTTTTGAAGCGGAAACGGTTGGCTTTCATATAGATCGTATCCGCGGAAGCGTTCGATGGATTGAGTTCAAAACGGAAATATTTATTCTCGAACAGCAGATCGTTGGTGACGTTGCGTTTGAGATAGAGATCTTCCGCCGGACGCAGGCGCTTGACCGCCCGGAGAGCGTCAACGCCCTTGTCCGCGGGGAGTGTGAAAATCGTGTTTTTCAAAAGTTTCCGGCGTTCGCGCCAGGATGAGGCGAATTCACGCGCAGCGGCGGTCCGCAGTTTTTTCGGATCCCATGCTTTCGGAGCGTTGAAATGGGTTTTCTCGTCAAGCCCCCAGGTGTGTTCCGTGGTAAGAAGAAGCCCGCGTTCGAATTCTTCGCGTTCCGGGAAATCATCCCAGTCTTTCCGCAGACGGAGCAGTTCCCGGAAATCCGCCACTTTTTTTGGGTCGGAACCGATACCGTGAATCCATGTGTCACCGATCTCTTTGGTGACGACCGGATATTTGTTTTTATGCTTCAACAGGCGTTCCGCCAGTTCGTCAAGCGTGGAGCTCCGGACCTGCGCTCCGCGATAACGGGCAAGAATCTCCTTAACCTGCTTCGGCGTGTGCGGTCCCTGATTGTCGCCGGTCATGCAGATGACAAATTCCTCACCGTCGATGGAGAGGGATGAACCATATTCTTTCTGATAGACCACGAGGATTTCATTGCCTTTGGAGTCTCTCCAACGGAAAACGGGGGGAACATCGGGCATGGCGGAAGCGGGGTTGATACCGATGTGCAGCAATTTGATTCCCGCATCGGCAAGCGGGGCGATGATCCCACGGGTATGACCGGGAACATCGGTCAGCTTCGCCGCGATGGTCTTTTTCTTGAATTTCCGGTCGAGCTGTGCGGAAATGGACGTCGCGAAACGATAGAGGGCGTCATCCGCAAGTTCGCTGTGCATGGTGAACGGCAGAGCATGCCAGACAATATCGCCGCGCTTGATCGCGGCTTCCAGCTTTTTACGTTTTTCCTGATCGGCGGTTCTGAGATATTCGGAAATCAGCCACGAACCGACGGTCCATTTATACCGGAAATCGCCTGTCCGGACACTTTTCCGGAAGTAGTCGGCGGTTTTGATGGCGTCCCGTATGAAGCATTTGAAATATTTGTGAATGACATCTTCTGCCAGACCGGTAAAACCGACATCCAGATGAGTCTTGAAAATGAGATTGATTTTTTTCATGCACTCGTACCCTTTGTTTATAAATCCATCATCTGATAATTTACTCGTTTACTTCCGGTTTTACAAGTCTCTTTCTGCGAAAACAAACGATTATTTCATATTCTGTCCCAGCTTTTTCCATGATATACGGAATTTGAAAGGATTTTGATTCAAAAAAATCTCATGAAAAACGGATTTTCCGGTAAAAAAGATTTTTGCAATTTTTTTATTGATTGAGAGCTGCTCTAAGGTTTATATTGTTTTCTGGAAAGGATTGAACATTCGATGAGAAAGGAGTTTTGAAATGAACCGACGTGAATTTCTGAAAAGCGCTTTTGCCGTTGCCGCTCTTGCACCGGTCACCCGTCTTGCGGCGAAAGCCGGAGCCGATGGAGACAAAACATCGGACATCCTGCAGGGGCGGATGATCACCCGCCGCCGTTATAAAAACACCGCACAGACGTTGCCGTTGCTGGGATTCGGCTGTATGCGGCTGCCGCAGTTGTCGCCGGACAGACCGGAAATTGATTACGGCACCGTCAAACAGATGATCGACCGGGCTATGAAAGCCGGATGCAACTACTTCGATACGGCCTACATGTATCACGACGGACGCAGCGAGCGCTGTCTCGGCGATCTGCTGAAAGCCTATCCGCGCGACTCCTATTATCTGACCGACAAGATGCCGGTATGGTTTGCCAGAGACGCCGCAGGGATCGAACGGATTTTCCGGGAACAGCTGGAGCGCTGCAGGACGGACTATTTCGATTTCTATATGCTTCATTCCCTGGATTCGGCGAACTGGGAACTGGCACAGAAATATAAAGCCTGCGAATTTCTGGAGCGGATGAAAAAAGAAGGGAAGATACGGAGACTCGGATTCTCGTTCCATGATTCGCCGGAAGTCCTGCGGAAGATCGTCGATGCGCGGGAGTGGGATTTCGCACAGATCCAGCTCAATTATCTTGACTGGGAACTTTACCGTTCCCGTGAACAATATGAAATCCTGACCGGGGCGGGGATTCCGGTGATCGTGATGGAACCTCTGCGCGGAGGCGCGTTGGCAGCGTTGTCGCCGGATGCGTCGGACATTCTCCGGAAAGCTGATCCGCATTCAAGCAATGCCGCGTGGGCGTTCCGTTATGTGGCAAGCCTGCCGAACGTATTGTGCGTTCTTTCCGGCATGACCCTGCCGGAACATGTGGAGGACAATATCAGAACATTCTCCCCGCTGAAGCCGCTGACGGAAAGCGAGCGCAAAACTCTGGATCAGGCTTTGGCGGCTTACCGGAAGCGTCTCGCTGTGCCGTGTACGGCATGCCGTTATTGCATGCCCTGTCCGGCCGGGGTGGAAATTCCAAAAATTTTCGGGCTTTACAACCAGTATAAGATTTCCGGAAACAAATGGCTCTTTACGAATAATTACAACGTTCTTCCGGAGGATGCAAAAATTGCTTCCTGCGTCAACTGCGGAAAATGTACGAAGCATTGTCCGCAGAAAATCCAGATTCCGGCGAAATTGCGGAAAATCGCAAAGGAATTGTAACTTCCTGCCGGAAATCAGCTGTTCAGGACAATCACTCTGGAGGGTTCGATAAAAAGCCGGAGTTCGGAGCCGGGAGTCCGGTGCGGCGGATCGGTCTCAAAGACCGTAACGGGATCGTTTTTGGAAAAGAAATGCCATTCCGTGCGGTCGCCGAGATAGGAGCCGTCTTTGAGAACGCAGGTGAATTCGTTCATGTCATCCGCGTTCTTTTCAAACCGGATATGTTCCGGGCGCATCATCAGTTCCACTTCCGTACCGATGGAGAGTTTGCCGAATGCGGAGGCGCGGAGGCGTCCGCAGGAACACTCCACTTCCGCCACGCCGTTTTCAAAAGCGGCGACTTTGCCGCGCAGGAAATTGGCGTCGCCAAGAAAACCGGCGACGAAATTGTTTACCGGACGGCGGTAAAGCTGATGCGGCGTGCCGAGCTGAACCAGATTCCCTTTATCAAGTACAGCGATGCGGTCCGCCATGCTGAGAGCTTCGCGCCGGTCATGCGTGACGTAAACGGCTGTCACTCCGCGTTCCTTGCAGATCCGCCGGATTTCCAGCCGCATGGAGTCGCGCAGCCGGGCGTCGAGATTGGAAAGCGGTTCGTCAAGCAGAAGGACCGAGGGGTTCACCGCCAGTGCGCGGGCGAGGGCGACCCGCTGCTGCTGTCCGCCGGAAAGAGACTGTATTTTACGGTCTGCACAGTCGGCGAGACGCACGAGTTCGAGCATTTCCGAAACCGTTTCCCGGATAGCCGCTTTCTTTTCCCCCTGAATCTGGAGTCCGAACGCGATGTTTTCAAAAACGTTCATGTGCGGCCAGAGGGCATAATTCTGAAAGACCATTGCGGCCTTGCGCTTTTCCGGCGGGAAACCGGTTATTTCGGTCCCGTCGAACAGGATTGACCCGGAATCCGGTTTCAGAAGCCCGGCAATGATCCGCAGCAGCGTGGATTTCCCGCATCCGGAAGAGCCCAGCAGGAAAAACAGTTCCCCGGAATGGATTGTCAGGTCAACCGGATTCAGCACTTTGACATTCTTGACGTAGGATTTCGAGATTCCCTTGATTTCAACAGTCGTTCCCATATTACAGCCCCAGTTTTTTCATGATTATTTCAGCAGGTGTGAGATATTTTTTTTCATTGTTGCATTCCTTGCAGCATGGAACGACATTCCCGCGGACACTTTTACCGCCGCGGACAACGGGAACGATATGATCCATCGTCAGTTCCTCCGGCGGGAATTTCCTGCCGCAGTAATGGCAGATTCCCCGTGCGAGCTCTCCGCGCCACCAGCCGGAATTCCGCAGTTCCCGCGCTTTCGCCCGTTCTCTGGCAACATGCGCATCGTCTTTCTGTATGTCGATCCAGTCGTCACCGGGCATATTCAACTCCTTTTCACCCGCTGAAAAAGCGTTAAAGCGTTCCGGGTTGTCAAATCCGCGATCCGTTCCGCCGGGATTCCTTTCAATTCCGCCAGTTTATGCGCCACCAGCGGCAGATATTCCGGCGTATTCGGCTTACCGCGGAATGGAACGGGCGCCAGATAGGGCGCATCGGTCTCCAGCAGAATACGGTCCTCCGGCATCTGCATGACGACTTCGCGGATATTGTCGGACCGCTTGAAAGTCAACATGCCGCCGACGCCGAAATATGCACCGAGTCCGGCAAACCGTTTCATCCAGTCCGGAGATCCCGCAAAACAGTGAACGACGAAGCGTCCGCCCTGTGCGGAAAAGGCGGAAAGTTCTTCAAAGCAGATCCGGTACGCATCGTCCGTGCCGTCCGCCGCCCGGCAGTGAATGATGGCGGGAACCTGATAACGGAGCGCAAGGCCGAGCATGGATTTTAAAACGGCTATTTGCTTTCCGAGTCCGGAAATCGAATAATAGGTGTCTATTCCGATTTCGCCGACCGCGCAGAAACGTGGATCGGAAGTGAAACGGTCGAATACGGATGGCTCGTATTGAAAGCCGTCCGCTTCATGCGGATGGACTCCGGCGGCAAAAAATGTTCCGGCGTGACAGCGGGCAAAATCGCTCACCGTCAGCGAATCTTCATAACTTCCCGCGCATACGAGCAGGAAACGGACGCCCGCCTCCTGTGCGCGGCGGACGATCTCATGATTATCCTGCTCCTGAGAAAGATGCAGATGTGTGTCAAACAGTTCCATATAAATCCTGATTCCTTGTATCTTATAAATTATACGCTTTTTCACGAAAATCAACTTGAAAAGCCGGGGAAATGAACTTTATTATAGCTGAAATTCATTCAGGAGCCGTATAATGATGCGTTTTTTGCTGTTTTTTCTGCTGACCTGCGCCGCCGCATTTGCCGGAGAGCAGATTTTTCTGGAACCGGGAACACCGTTGTTCCGTGGACCCGAAATCGTCGGACCGCCCGCCGGGATCGTACCGGATCCCGGCATGCTGGTGGAAAAGACGGGGGAACGGCTTTATCATATTCATAAAAACGCTTTGGCTCACCGGTTTGTCATGGAGGAGTTCCGGCTGAATCCACAAACGACGGCATGGACGACCCGGATGATGGGGACCGAACAGGAGAACGGGCGTTTTCTCCGTTATTTCCCCATGCGTTCCCCGTTGCGGATGGCGTTCGGGACTCTGCTTGTATTCGGCGCCGCTCTTTGCGGATATTATTATTTCCGGAAACGCGATCCGTGGCTTCCGGCAATCGCCGTTCTGCTGCTCCAATGGGGAATCATGGCTTATATCACCGGATGTGTGCCGACTCTTTATTCACACCCGATAGACGAAACCCATTATTTCAATGCGGCGCTGGATATTTCACAGGGGCGTTTCACGGGAATGCAATGGCGGTATACGATCGGCCTGCCGCTGATGTACGTTCCGTTTATCCTGCTGACCGGAGCAAAGGAGTATTATGATCTGGAAGTCCCGTATGTCCTGTTCAACGCATGGGTCTGGGGGCCGTTGTGCATGCTTCTGCTTTATGCCATTCTCCGCAAACTGGTGAAAAGCGATACGAAAGCGTTCTGCGCCGCAGTCCTGTTCCAGCTGATGGCGGTTTTTTACCAATATCAGGATCAGTGGGCGGAAAAAATGGAGGACTGGGGACAGAATATCTATAAGTCGTTTTTCGCGTTTCCGACGTTGGATTTCTCTTACAATCTTTACACAAAATATACCATTCTGCATTTCAATGCGCTCAGCGACACCCTTTCCACGCTGACGGTGCTCGGCTGTATTGCTCTGCTGCTTTACGGGAAAAACGGGTGGCGCAAACTGGTCACGGTTTCTCTTCTGTTCGGCTATGCCTGTCTGGTGCGTGTAAACAACATCTTTTTCGTTCCGCTGATCGCGTTTCTGCTGTTCTGGAATTTCCGGGAACAGTTGCGGAACCGGTGTTTTCTGTGCCGGTTCGTTTTGACCGGGGCGGCTTGTTATCTGGCTGTGTTTTCGCTTCAGCTGCTCATCAACCGGCTCCAGTTCGGTGATTTCCTCCGGTTCCCTTATTATCTGCATCCGGCGGAAGTGTACGCGGGGTTCCTGTGGCGGGTATTCCCGTATGGAATGGAATTTATTCTGTCCGTGAAGTTCGCCTATTTCGCGCTTGGTCTGACAGGACTCTGCCTGATGCGGGACCGGTTAACGCGGACTGTTTTCGGACTCTGGATTTTTCCGCTTCTGTTCTTCTTTGCGGGGTATCCGCAAATCGGCAACAATGTATCGCGGTTTCTGCTGTCGGTTCTGATCGTTCTTCCCGGCTGTATTTTCTGTACGGAGACTTTCGACCGCTCGTCTCTGCAGGAACGGCTTGCGGCGGCAGTCGCGGTTCTTCTGCCGCTGATGATTGCCGCACCATCCAATTATACGTTCCCGAGACTTTTGCAATGGGAGTTTCAGCGGTTTGAAAACGGTTTTCTGATCGTCAACATTCTGACCGTTCTCGCAGTGCTGACGTCCTGTGTGCTGGCGGTGGCCGTTCTGCGGAAAAAACGGCGGAAACTGCTGTTTCTGGGGCTGTTTCTGGGATTGTTCCTTGCGGGATCATGGCATTTGCTTTTTGCCATCTGCCTGTTTCTGTTCGGCCGGCTGATCGTGGACCTGTATCGGCTTCTGAACGGATATTTCAGGAAAACGGAACTTATTCCGTGAGGAAATCCCGGACGCTCATCACGCGGAAGCCGTTTTCTTTCAGATAATACATGTATTCAGCAAAACGGGGAAAATCGGTATTGACCCACGGATGAACGTATTCCGGCGTGCCGTGAAATACCAGACAGACCGCTTCTTCGCCGTCCGCACGGGCAACCGCATTCAAAAACAGCCGTTCATTGTTTCCCTGAATCGGAAAGGATGGCAGATTCATCCAGTCGTCGCGTTTCCGGTTGAACGTCCGCTGTTCGGTGGAACGGGCGGAACGGAACCCGCGCCGTTTCAGTGCCGGAACCGCATTTCCCGCGAACGGACCGCCGGGATAGGCGAAGCTGACGGGTGCCGGAATACCGATGGCGGTCAGATAACCGGTGAGAGAATCCAGTTCATGGCAGACCGCGGCTTCACCGCATTGGCGCAGATCCGGATGATTCCATGTATGATTGGCGATCTCAAACCCCATTTCATGAAGAGCTTTCAACTGTTCCGCCCAGAGCAGATGCGCCGAGTGTCTTTCCCGCCATGCCTCCGGAAAACGGCAGACGTAGAAAGTCGCCCCGAATCCATATTGAACAAGAAGCGGTGCCGCCAGTCCATACTGGCTTGTCACCGCATCGTCGAAAGTCAGAAGGATGTTTTTCATGAAAGCCGCGACTTGAAGTCCTGATAACCGAAGCGGCGCAGAACCCTGTATTCGTTTATTTCCGGATCCCAGGTTGCGATCGAGGGAAGCTGGAGTCCGTTGAACGTATTGGTCTTTACCATTGTGTAATGCGCCATATCGCAGAAAATCAGCTTGTCGCCCGGTTTGAGCGGATGGTCAAACGAGTAGTCCCCGACCACATCGCCGGCAAGACACGAGGCTCCCGCCAGACGATAGCGGTACGGCTTTTCGCCGGTCTGTCCGGCTCCGATCACGTTCGGACGGTACGGCATTTCCAGAACGTCCGGCATGTGCGCGGCGGCGGACGTGTCCATGATTGCAATATCGAATTCATTGTGAACAATATCGAGCACGGTTCCGACCAGATATCCGGTATTCAGGGCAACCGCTTCTCCCGGTTCGAGATAGACTTCCACCGGGTAACGTTTCCGGAAATCCGAAATCAGACGGCAAAGCAGATCCACGTCATAATCCGGACGGGTGATATGGTGTCCGCCTCCGAAATTGATCCACTTCATCCGCGGAATCAGATCGCCGAATTTTTCTTCAAATGCGGCAAGCGTGCGTTCCAGCGAATCGGAATTTTTTTCACAGAGCGTGTGAAAATGAAGCCCGGAAAACGGCGAGAGATCCTGACCTGTAAAATCCCTGCGGCGAATGCCGAGGCGGGAGCCGGGGGCGCAGGGATCATAGATCGGCACATCCGCTTCCGAGTGTTCCGGATTCACGCGCAGCCCGAATTCCACGCGGTCCGCATACTGCATCGCCAGCGGACGATACCTGTTCCATTGCGAAAACGAATTGAAAATGATGTGATCGCAAACCGGCAGCAGTTCGCGCAGATCGCGTTCGGAATACGCCGCGGCAAACGCATGGACTTCGCCGGGAAAACAATCGCGTCCCAGTTCAGCCTCGTGCGGAGAGCTTGCGCAGGTCCCGTGCAGAACCTTTGCAAGCATCGGGTAGACGCCGAACATGGAAAACGCTTTCTGTGCCAGCAGAATCTTTGCGCCTGTCCGCTTCTGCACGTCATCCAAAACGGCAAGATTGCGGCGGAGCAGGCTCAGATCAACGACGAAACAGGGCGTTTCGATGGAATTCAGCGGCAGTCCGGCGTTCATTCCGTGATGACTTCTTTCCACGGCAGGCCGTACTGGTTGAGTTTTTCCATGAACGGATCCGGATCAAACTGCTCCATGTTGTAAACGCCGGCACCTTTCCAGGTTCCGGTGGCAACCATCATCGCGCCGATCATCGCCGGGACGCCGGTCGTGTAGGAAACCGCCTGCGAGTTGACTTCTTTGAAGCACTCCTGATGATCGCAGACATTGTAAACGTAATAGGTGCGCGGTTTGCCGTCCTTCGTTCCCTTGATCAGGCAGCCGATGCAAGTCTTGCCGACTGTCTTCGGGCCGAGGGTGGCGGGATCCGGCAGCAGCTTTTTCAGGAACTGGAGGGGGATAATCTCCTTGCCTTCGTACATGACCGGTTCGATTCCCGTCATACCGACGTTCCGGAGCACTTCAAGATGTTTCAGATAGTTGTCGGAGAACGTCATCCAGAAACGGGCTTCCCGGAGACCTTTCTTCCGGAGGAACGGCACGAGGGATTCGAGTTCTTCATGCCAGAGAAGATAGATTTTTTTCGGTCCGATTCCCGCGGGAAAATCATAGACTTTGGAGTATTCCATCGGGGCGGTTTCGATGAATCCGGTTTTTTCCGTCCAGTATTTTCCGGGAGCGGTGACTTCCCGGATGTTGATTTCCGGGTTGAAGTTGGTTGCGAACGGATGACCGTTGTCGGCGGCGTTGGCGTCGATGATGTCCAGCGTTTCGATGGTGTCGAAATGGTGTTTCGCGGCATACGCGCAGTAGACGTTGGTCACGCCGGGATCGAATCCGGAGCCGAGAAGCGCCATAATGCCTTTTTCTTTGAAACGGTCCTGATACGCCCACTGCCAGCTGTATTCGAAATGCGCTTCGTCCAGCGGTTCGTAGTTGGCGGAGTCCACATAGTGAACGCCGGTTTCCAGACAGGCGTCCATGACGTGCAGATCCTGATAGGGCAGAGCGAGGTTGAGCACGACATCGGGTTTGAAATCATTGATAAGAGCGACAAGTTCGGGCACGTTGTCGGCATCAACCTGTTCCGTCTGGATCGGACGCTTGAGCTGGGCGGCGATTGCGTCGCATTTGGATTTGGTCCGGCTTGCAAGACAGATTTCCGAAAAGACGTCGGACGCCTGCGCGCATTTGTGAACCGCCACACTGCTGACGCCGCCCGCGCCGATGATTAAGACTTTTGCCATGATGATTTCCCTTTCCTTCGGTTTAACGTTCGAAATAGGTGTAGCCGCGAAGACCGTCTTCGTAAGCAGCCATGATTGTCCTGCGCTCGGCAGGTGTGATTCGGTGTTCCCGGATCGCTTTTTCCGCTTTGTCGCGGAAATTGCTGATCAGCGATTTCGGGTCGTATTCCACATAGGAAAGCACATCGGAAACCGAATCGCCCTCAATTTCCTTGACGATTTCAAACTGTCCGCTTTCCCGTGAAATGTTGACGCTGACGACATTGGTGTCGCCAAGCAGGTTGTGGAGGTCGCCGAGCGTTTCCTGATAAGCGCCGACGAGGAACGCCGCAAGGTAATATTCCTCGTCTTCCTTGAGCTCATGGAGCGGCAGGGTATGGCGCTCGTCGTGAAGATCGACGAATTTGTCAATCTTGCCGTCGCAGTCGCAGGTGATGTCGGAAAGGATTCCCTGACGGGACGGCATTTCCTTCAGCCGGTGAATCGGCATGATCGGGAACACCTGATCAATCGCCCAGGTATCCGGGAGCGACTGGAAGACGCTGATGTTCGCATAATAAATGTCGGCGAGCGAGGCGTCGAGACCTTCGAACTCGTCGGGAACGTATTTCAGTTTTTTGACTTCCCGCTGTACCGCCGCCATGATGTTCCAGAATGCACTTTCCGCGGTGGCGCGTTCCCGGAACGAGATGCGCCCGTTCTTGAACAGAATACGGATCTCGTCCCGGTAGTAGATGGCGTCATGGAAACACTCCTGAATATTTTTCGGGGAGATGTGATTCAGAATCGCCACGAGATCTTTGGTGTGTTCGTTCGCATCCTCCTTGAGCGGGGGAATCTTTGCGGATTCAAATTTTGTCGCGTCAAGAATATTGAAAAGAAGTACGGAATAGTAGGCGACGGTTGCACGTCCCGACTCCGTGATGATGGTCGGATGATCAATTTTCTTGGCGGTGAGAATTTCGGAAACCGTCTCCACAACGTCCACGCAGTACTCATCCAGCGAGTAGTTGCGGCTGAGATTGAAATTGGTGTGGGAACCGTCGTAATCGACGGCGAGTCCGCCGCCCAGATCGAGGAATCCCATGGTTGCGCCTTCCTCCACGAGTCCGCAATAGATGCGCGATGCCTCAATGATGCCGTTACGGATGTCGCGAATGTTCGGTATCTGGGAACCGATGTGGTAATGCAGAAGTTTGACGCAGTCCAGCATACCGGCGTCGCGGAACGCGTCCACGGCGGTGATGAGCTCCGCGGTATTGAGCCCGAATACACTGCGGTCTCCGCCGGATTCGCTCCATTGTCCGCCCGCCCGTGTGGTCAGTTTCATGCGCAGGCCGATGTTCGGGCGGATGCCGAGCTGCCGGCTGCGTTCGATGATCGCCTGTACTTCGCTGGTCATTTCGACAACGAGAAAACACTGGATGCCGATTTTGGTCGCATAAAGCGCCAGGTCGATGAATTCATCGTCTTTGTAACCGTTGCAGATCAGACAGGATTCGGGATCGCGCAGACTGGCGATCGCCGCGAGAAGTTCCGGTTTGCTTCCGGCTTCAAGCCCATGGTGATGATCGTAACCGAATTTTGTAATCTCTTCCACGACCTGCTGCTGCTGATTGACTTTGATCGGATAAACGCCTTTGTAGCAACCCTTGTAGCCGGTCTGTTCAATGGCTTTTGCGAAACATTTGTGAAGCAGCCGGATCTGGGAATCCAGAATATTGCCGATCCGCAGAAGAACAGGCATATCCATGCCGCGTTCCTTCACGCCCTTGACGATCTCCATCAGGCTGACGGACGGGGACCCCGGATCCCGGAACGGCGTAACGGCGACTTCACCGTCGTTATTGAGTGTGAAATATCCCGCACCCCAGTTGTTGATCCCGTACAGATCTGCGGAATCCCGGACGGACCACCGTTCCAGTGTTTCTCTGCGAATGTTCATCTCGTATCAGTTCACCTTCATTTTTTTGGTTGAAACAATAATCAGGATATAATATACAAAAAAAAACAGTATTTTCAATCCGCCATTCGATAAAAGAGAAAATACTTTTTGCTTTTTCCGGAAAATAAGATATGTTACTGACAAAAGTCTAACAATTCAAGGGGGTTTTTATGAAAAAGCATCTGTTTGAAAGCTGTTTTCTGGACAGTCTTCTTCTCCGCAACCGTTTTGTCCGTTCCGCGACCCACGAGGGACTCGCCGACGACTCCGGACTCTATACGCCGCAGCTGACGGATCTTTATGCCAGACTGGCGGCGGACAAAGCAGGGCTCATCATCACCGGACATACTTTCGTTTCGCCGGAAGGCAAAGCATCACCGAAACAGGCTGCCGCCTCCGATGACGCCGTGGAACTGTGGCGGATCGCAACGGAACTCGTTCACCGGAACGGCGGAACGATCGCGCTCCAGCTCGCCCACGGCGGCGGAAACGCCTTGGACTGGACTGCGGCAATCGGGCCGTCCCCGTTCCGTCATCCGTCGAAAAAAGGGGAGTGCCGCGAAGCCTCCGCCGCGGAACTGGACGCCGTTGTCTCCGCATTCGGCGCCGCTGCGAAGCGTGCCAGAGAGGGAGGATTCGATGCGGTCCAGATCCACGCCGCCCACGGTTATCTCATCAGTGAATTCCTGTCGCCGTTCTACAACAGACGGACAGATGAATACGGCGGAACGCTGGAAAACCGGATGCGTCTGCTGATCCGGGTTTATGATGCAGTCCGCCGCGCCGTCGGCGAAGCGTTCCCCGTGCTGATCAAGATCAACAGCGGGGATTTCGTTGATGGCGGTTTTACCACTGACGATTGTGTGGCGGTGTGCAGGGAACTGGAACGGCGCGGCTTGAACGGAATTGAAATTTCCGGCGGAATCCCCGAAGCGGGAGCGAAACTGTCGCCGGTCCGGGCAGTGAATCCGGAGAAAGCGGCGGAACCGGTCTATTATGAATCTGCTGCGAAACGGGTGAAATCCGCAGTGTCGATTCCGGTGATTCTGGTCGGCGGGATCCGATGGCTGGAAACGGCGGAGCGACTGCTTGAGGAAGAAGCCTGTGATTTCATTTCGCTGAGCCGTCCGCTGATCGCGGAACCGGACTTGATCCGGCGTTGGAACGCCGAGGATTCTTTCCGTTCCGCCTGCGTAACCTGCAATGCCTGTTTCCGTCCAATCCTTACGGGGAAGGGATTCTATTGCCCGAAACGGTCCCGGTAAAGCTCCGCCAGCCTTGACGCGAACGGCTGAAATGCCGTCGGCAGGGATACTCGATCCCGGAGGGCGGGGAGTGTGAACCATTCAAATCCTGCGGGACGTTCCGGACATTCCAGTTCGCAGGATTCCATGTGCCATTCGACGTGGGAGAAGATATGTCTGGAACGGATTCCCCTGCGGATCGTCTCCGCACGGATCCCGCTTTTTTCCAGATGGCGGCGGAGTCCGGCTATGGTATATGTTCCGTCAAGACCGGGAAACTCCATCATCCCGGCAAGAAGACCGCGGGGAGGGCGGCGGCGCAGCGCAAACTCGCCGTTGCAGTGAATCAGAAGAATGGTCCGCTGTTCAATCCGGCGCGGTTTCTTTTCCGTTTTGACCGGGATTTCGCGGAATGTCCCGGTCCGGAAAGCAAGGCAGAGGGACGCCAGCGGACATTCGCCGCATTTCGGGTCCCCGTTCGGCAGACAGACCGTTGCGCCAAGTTCCATCAGCGCCTGAGTAAAGTCACCGCAATGCTCCTGCGGATAGACCTGCCGGAGCGCTTCCGTGAACTCCGCTTTCAGTTTGGGTTTGCGGATGTCCTCGCGGCTTTCAAGAAGCCGCGAGAGCACACGCAGGACATTGCCGTCCACAGCCGGAACCGGCTGACCGAATGCAATGGATGCGATCGCTCCCGCCGTATATTCGCCGATTCCCGGCAGGGAACGGATCGCCGCGTAATCCTGGGGGAATTTCCCGTCATAGTTACTCATGATCATCCGCGCCGCTTTCTGCAAGTTGCGGACGCGTGTGTAGTAGCCGAGCCCTTCCCACAGCTTGAGCAGCTGTTCTTCTTCCGCTTCCGCAAGAGCGCGGATAGAGGGCAGGGCGGCGAGAAAACGGTTAAAATACGGGATCACCGCTTCGACACGGGTCTGCTGAAGCATGATCTCCGAAAGCCAGACCCGGTACGGTGAGAGATCCTCGCGCCACGGCAGGATCCGTGCATTGACACGGTACCATTTCAGCAGCGGATCAACAACTGACGACAGGTCCATGGTTCACCCGCCGGGTGCGTTTCAGTGCATGAAGATCAAACGCATAGGAGCCCGCAAACGCGACAGCTCCGGAGAAGAATCCGTATACCGCGCCGTTTGTCAGAGCGAACTGGAAGCCGTCCGAATCCATCACTTCCACGAATCCGCCCTGAATCTGCAATGCGGAAACGACCATGTAACCGAGCCAGACCGCCGTTGCCGTTCCCATAGTCCAGAGAGCGGACCGTTTCGTCGATTTCGGGAAGTACATCGCTGTGACGACCGGTATGAACACAATGACGAGCTGTGACGCCCAGCAGTTGATCATCAGCGCGTAGATGCTCTGCACTTTCAGCGCCAGAACCGTGGAGATCACCAGAATAAGAACGGTGATCAGACGGACCAGCATCAGCATTTTCCGTTCGGGAATCTGCGGAAACAGCGTATGCAGAACGTTGTTTGAAAACAGGCTTGACGCGGCAAGCAGGGAACTGTCCGCCGAACTCATGATCGCAGAGATCAGCGCACTCAGAAAGATCGTCAGGAGCACCGGATGAATGCCGCCGAGAATCTGGATCGCCATGCGCGGAAGCACCTGATTTTCCAGATCGTTGCCGAATGCCTCTGTCGTAATGCCGAGTTTTGGAAACACGATCTTTGCCGCGAGTCCGATTGTGATCGGGATCATGCCGATCAGCATGTACAGAATACCGGAATAGACCGAACTCTGCTTTGCGATCGTTTCCGTACGCGATGCCAGGGAACGCTGAACGAGGTCCTGACCGACCATGCATCCGAGTCCCATAATCATCCAGTTGCCGATGTAGTTGACACTGCCGCTCCATCCGCCGGAATCTTTCGCCGGCAGCAGGGAAAGGTCCGCCTGCGGATTGTTGTAGATTGCGCTCCATCCGCCTGCAAGATCAACGGCTCCCGGAACGATGAGAAGCAGGCCGAGCACGATCAGGGAGACCTGAACGATGTCGGTCAGCGTTACAGCCCACATTCCGCCGGAGGCGGTGTAGATCAGGATCACGGCGGCGCCGATGATCGTTCCCCAGAGCATGTTGATACCGGTCAGCAGGTGCAGAATCGTGCCGAGTCCGAGCATCTGCGCTCCGAGCCAGCCGATGTAGACCGGAATCATCCACAGAGAGGCGTAGACCCCGGCACGGCGGCCGTATTTTTTGAGAATGATGTCGGTTACGGTGTAACAGTTCATTTTGCGCAGGTAGCCGACGATGAAGAAACCGGCAAGGACAAGGCTGATCGCCGCGGCGAACGGATCGGCGATCACGTCGCGCAGACTGCCGGAATAAACCGTTGCTGCCACACCCATGCTGGAACCTGCGCCGAACCAGGTCGCCAGCAGCGTGGCGGTCGCCATCCAAAGCGGCAGCCGCCGTCCTGCGACAAGAAAATCATTCATGTCTTTGACCCGTCTGCCGGAGATGTAGCCGATTGTCAGCATGGTGAGGGTGTAAAATCCGATACCGATCCAGAGGATGGTCCTCGTTTGGGCGTCCAACTCAATCATTGTTGTTTGTGGACTTTCTATGTTAGACTTTTGGGGGGTTACTGCATTGTTACTCATGCGACACCGCATCGGATAAAAATGCGGCAATTAATGTAACTGTAAAGAGAAATTATTTCAAGGGAGATAAAACCTGTCTCTTATACACATCTGACG
>URKJ01000032.1 GCA_900548385.1 uncultured bacterium
CCTATTAAGTCGTCGGCAGCGTCAGATTTGTATAAGAGACAGATACTAATTAAAAAGAACTGCATATTAAAAATGGCGGATTTACAATAGCAATGCAAGTTTGTAAAAGAAAAATTCCGAGCTGTTCAAAGAGTGAGAGCATTTCCTTATTACAGACACCTGTATCAAAAAATCAGAATTTTTTTGGTTTCCCCTCTTGACATTTCCGGAGTTTCAGACTATAATTTATATAAAGTTAGCAGGGGTTAGCAAAAATGATGGAGTCTCTTCTGCAATGCGGATGAAATCGGAAAAAGTTTTGTCGGATGTACAGAAAATCTGGTTCCGGGTGATGTCGATTTACTACCAGTCGGAGAACAGGACTGTGCGTATTCCTTCCTCCAACGAGTTGGCAAAGGAGTTCGGGATCGCCGGGACGACCGTGCGGTTGGCACTGAAAAAACTGGAGAAGGAAGGATATCTGATAATGCGGAAAGGTTCCGGGACTTTCACCAATCCCGTGCGGGCGGCATCCGCCGGAATGAATCGCAGGAAACCGCTAATCGGTCTTCTGCTTCTCTCGGGTGATCTGTTTTTTTATCCGCCGCCGGTCATGGAAATCGTCAGTGCTTTTTCCGATGTTCTTTCGCAGATGGACTGGAATGTCCGGTTCATCACGGAGCGCTGTACGTCGCCGGAGGAGACGGAAGTCGTTCTGCGCCATTCTTATTTGGACGGGCTGATTTGTGTTTCCGTCGGGGAAGGTGTGGCGGAGAAAGCGGCGGAACTCCTGCCGACCGTCAATTTGAACTTTGATCTGGAAAGAGTTCCGAGTGTTTATTCGTCATATGACCGTCTTTACCGGAAATTGTTGGAATTGACGGGACGGGATAGTGATATTCATGCCTGGCTTCTCTATCCAATCCAGAAGCGCTATCCGTTGGTCCGCTACCTGTCCGGAAAAACCGGTATCAAACTCCGGAGACTGCCCGGAGAGGCTTGCTGTGAGTGGTCCCGCGATCGGTTGCGGAAAGCGCTTGCGGTGCGTTGTCCGGACTGGTTGATTCTGGAAGGACAGCAGTTCGATGATGTACGGGCCGTTATGACGGAATTGTATGGCGAGGAGCGGAGCCGTTCGGTGCTTTGGATTTTCTGGTATACGAAATGCACAGATCCTTCATGGCCCGGACTGTTCATCTGTGCGGATAACCGCCACCGTGCCTGTGTTGCAACGGATATGTTGAAACGGTTGCTGGCTGATCCGGCTGCTGCTGTGTCGTCTCAGGCTTTGGAGTCGATGCTGATCCGACTGCCGGGAGGAGAGCGGCTTGTATGATAACAATTTCATCAAACAAAAGGAGAACAAAGATGAATGTATCAAACTTGAGGAGAAAAATTTTTACCCTTGTAGAGCTTCTGGTCGTTATTGCGATTATAGCTATTCTTGCGGGAATCCTTTTACCTGCGTTGAACAAAGCACGGATGCGGGCAAAATCTGTTTCCTGTGTGAATAATCTGAAGCAGATCGGGCTGGTCGCAGCATTTTATTCCCAAAGCTATGATGAGTTTATCATGCCGTCACGGTTTGGACAGTACGGTTATGCTTCCTCTTCTTACTGGAACTGGTACTGTTTTGAGAACAAACTGCTGAGCATGAAGCAGGTCACCTGTCCCGAATTGCCGGCAAGAGAAACATTGCTCAACTATTACAGAAGCAATAAAAAGCTGCCTGATGCATCCGGGCAGCCGAATCCGAGTTGGGTGAATATCGGTTACGGCATCAATTTCATCACCAGCAATTACGTTGCGTCACGCGGAGCGCTGAAACTCAACCGGATCCGGCAATCGTCCCGGAAGATTTACGGTGGGGATTCATTGCGTACCGATACGAAAGATTCTCCGCATGTACTGCTGTACACACAGGCGCATGAACCGGGCGTTCTTGATCCGAGGCATCTTTCACGAGCCAATATTCTGTTTGTGGACGGGCATGCCGGTTCCGTCCGCGCGTTGACTTATATGCAGATCTATAATATCCCGGAGACAAAGGCGTTCACCCGTGCAAACTGGGCAGAAACCAATCCGTGGAATCTTTATGAATAAACACAAGGAGGAGAAAAAATGAATTGGAAACGGGCAGTTTCGCTGTTTGTCGCCGGAATTTCTGGTTTCGCCGGAGCCGCAGAGTTGATATGGAGTTTTGACATGAACAATTCACAGATCCGTGAACGGATCGGGAAGTGCCCCTATGCCAAAGTTTCCAAAGATTTTGAGGGAACCGATGTGCTGACTTTGAAAGTCCCTCCGGAAGCTCTTGCCAAGAGTGAGTTCAATACTGTGGTGATTCCGCTGAATCTGCAAAAACTTGGCATTCCCGGTCAGTATCTGATTATGGAGGGGGATATCCGTTATGAAGCGGTTTCCAAGCCGCACCGCAATTACAACGGAATCAAATGCCAGCTCAGCTATATGGATGGCGGAAAACGGCAATGGAAAGAGTTTTACAAGACGAAAGATGCAACGATCCGTTACGGTTCTCTGCCAAAGTGGACGCATTTCCGCGGTTCCATGCAGATCCGGAAAGGAGCTTCACGGGCAACGCTGAATCTGGGGCTTCAGGAATCTTACGGAACGATTGAGTTCCGCAATCTGCGTCTGTTCAAAGGGGAAAGTCTGCCGGTTTCGACTTTGGAGCTGAATCCCGTTCCGCAGGCGGAATACACGATTCCCGCTTCTCCGCGTATGCGCGGGGTGATGTCGCCGAACACGTTCCGGGAACAGGATTTTGCCGATCTGCAGAAATGGGGGGTGAATCTGATCCGTTGGCAGATCAAAGCTCCTCGCGGTTTGTCCCCGTCAGAGTGGATTCGTGAGACCCGGAAGAGAGCTGCCATATTACCGGAGGTTCTTGCCGCCGGAGAAAAATACGGCATCAAAGTGTTGATCGACCTGCATTCATCGGGTGGACGGCAGGTGCTTTCATCCAGGGAAGGCGGTGAGTTCCTGGTGGAGTTCTGGAAAGAAATCGCTGCCAAATATAAAGGACATCCTGCAGTCTGGGGGTATGATCTGCTGAACGAACCGCATTCCCGTTACCATAAGCCGGGTTTGCCTTCCTGGAACGAACTGGCGGACCGGACGATCCGCGCGATCCGGGAAATCGATCCCGTTACTCCGGTGATCGTGGAGCCGGACCACATGGCAAGTCCGCACATGCTGGAGTACCTGCCGGTGTTTCCGTATCCGAATATCATTTACAGCATTCATACCTATACGCCCGGCTCGATCACGCACCAGCTGGATCCGCGCGCGAAAAAGTTTGTCGGTTATCCTGATGGAGAATGGGACAAACGAGGCGCGATCCGTGAATGGCTGGAACCTGTTCGCGAATTCCAGCGGAAAACCGGGGCGCGTATTTACGTCGGGGAATTCGGCTGTGTCCGCTGGGCTCCCGGAGCAGCGGATTATATCCGGGATAGCATCGAATTTTTCGAGGAATGCGGATGGGATTGGACCTATCATGCCTTTCGCGAATGGCATGGATGGAGCGCGGAGCACAGCGATGATCCGTCCGTCATGACACCCGTCCCGATGACGAAGCGGAAAGAGGTTCTGCTCAAAGCCTTTGAAAAAAACAAAAAATAAGGGCTGATCGGAAAAATCCGCAATTCCCCGGCTGAAAAAAATCATTTTCCGTTTGTTTTTCCGGAAAATGCGGATATAGTGCAAATGAAGCAGAAAAACAGACTGTGATTCAAAGCCAGGGAGTGCACAATGAAAATACAGGAAATTGCCAAGCTGACCGGAGTTTCTCCGTCGACCGTGTCCCGCGTATTCAGTCATCATCCGAATATCCGTGAGGATGTGCGGGAGCGGGTTTTCGCCGTGGCAAAACAGTATTCTTATCATCCTCGTCTTTCGACCAAGCAGCGGAATGTGGTGATTATCACGCCGTATGAGTCGATCTATCCGGTGCAGTGCTGTGTGGAAATGCTGTTGATGGCTCTGACGCACGAGCTGCCGCGGCACGGGTTCCGGCTGGAGATTCTGCCGCAGGACAATCTGGGGCGTCTGGACAGCATTCAATTCTGCGCGGCGGTGGCGATCGGCGCTGAACCGCGCGAATTCAAAGACTGGGAAAAGCGTTTTTCCGTTCCTCTGGTGATCGTGGACCGCAATGCGGAAAAAGATTATCCGGGCGTGTGGCTGGTGCGGTCCGACGAAGAGCAGGCGATGGAGCTTGCCGTGGCGCATCTGCAGGAGCGCGGCTGTAAAAAGATCGGCTGCATTGTCCACGGAGCTCCGGGGACCGGAAATGCGGATATCCGGTATCAGGCGGTCCGCAAGTCAATGCTGAGCCACGGATTTCCGGCGGATGAGACGATGGTTTATTATTCCTCCGACGAGCAGTATGTGGAGATCATCGGCAAACTGCTGCGCCGCGGAATCGACGGTCTGTTCTGTCCGGGGGGAAGCGGGGGAATCATTGCGGCGTATGCGCTTTCGCTGTTTTCCCGGCGGGTTCCGGAAGACGTTTCGCTGATTGCGTCGGAACAGACTTTCTTCTCCCGTTACGGAGTTCCGCCGCAGACGACGATTTCGCCGGATTACAAGGCGCTTGCCGCTTCCGCCGCCGATCTGATCGAGGCATGGATCGGAAATGCGAAATTTCCGCGCCGGACGGTTCTTCCTTATATCCTCAACCAACGGGAAAGCGTGAAGTGATGCGGAACTCAGCATGATGTGGTTTCGCGGGGAAAATCCCAATGCAGCAGGTCACTGCTCCAGGCGATGCCGATGCAGGCATGGGTATCGAAAATCACAGATTCATCCTCCGGGCCAGACCCGTGGTAGAACAGGAGGGCTTTTCCGATTTCCGGACAGGAACGGAGGTCAAGAATGAATCCGGCTGTGATACGCCCGCGTGCCCAGTCCCAGTCCGCGCTGCCGAGATATGTGACTCCGCAGTCGTGCCATTCCGCCAGGTCGCGGCTCCGTTTGAAAGCTATTCCGTTTTCCGGGGAATGAACCATCAGAAAGCCGTTGCCGTCCGGGATGACGCAGACGTTTTCTCCCGCATCGGACGAACCGAGAAACGTCCAGTGCTTCAAATCGCGGCTGACGGAGCGGGATACGCCGTTCTGTTTGAAAAAACAATGGAAGAGCGGACCGGAGGCGTCGTCGTTCCGCAGAATGAATGGGTCGATCATGCGTCCGGCATCCGCGTCCGGCAGATTGTCGCCCTTTACGCGGAGAAGTTCGGGTTCGCTCCAACGGATCAGGTCCGGCGAGCGCATCAGGAAGATCCGGCTGTTCGCGTTGCCGAATTTTTCTCCGTTTTCACGGCAGTAACTTTGCAGGCATAGATAAAACGTTCCTTTGTACTCCAGAACGCAGCCGGGACTGGAATAGTTCTTCGCCCGGTTCCGTTCCGTCAGTTTCCGGACGGGAGAGAAATGGATCAGGTCACAGCTTTCCGTTGTCGCCAGATAGAGAAACGGGGTGCCGTCCGCTTCCGTTTCCACCAGTGTGAAAAAAAGATGAAAGCGCCCGTTCCGGTAACAGACCGCGGGATCGCGGTAGGCTGTCCGGCGGTCTCCCCGCAGGAGTACTGGCGACTGAATTTGTGCAAGATCGAACTGTTTCATGGACTCTCCCTGTTTTTCTTTAATTATACACGGAAAACTTCAATCCGGCAAGAGATAAAATACGCATTGAAATACACTTTTTGCGCAAACTTTATTTTCTCCGTTGGAAATGGATGGAAGCCGCGTTATATTGCCCACCGGAAAGGCGGTTTCGTGAAAGAGGACATCATTTACATCCATGAATACGACGGCAAAATGCCGATCTGCATCACCAGCGCGGGGATTTCCTATTGCGACGGCAGTTATTATATTGCCCGGCGCGGCACGTCCCAGATGGTTTTGGAATATGTGGTGAGCGGGCGGGGCGTGCTGGTCATCGACGGACAGCATTATTATCCGGGCGCCGGTGACGTCTATATTGTTCCGCCGAATACGGATCACTATTATGCCTCCGACCGCGAGTCTCCGTGGCGGAAGCTGTGGTTCAATGTGAACGGTTCGCTTCTTCCCGATCTTCTCGCCGCTTACGGGCTGGTCGATTCCGTACTGCTGAAGGCGTGTCCGTTTCGGGAAAGATTCGAGTCCGGTCTGCGCGAACTTCGGGAGTCCGACCGGGAGGAACCGGACGTTCTTTCCGCACGGATCATCGTCCCTCTGATCGCCGCGCTGGGGCGTTTTGCCGGAGAGAGCCGGAGGAACGATTCCCCGGCGGGGGAGGTGCGCCGTTATATTTCCACTCTGCGCCCGGAAGCATCCCTGAAATCGGAAAATCTGCTCCGGAAATCCGGACGTTCCGTATCGCAGACCATCCGGATTTTCAAAAAAGAATTCGGTACCACTCCGTATGCGTCGTTTCTTGACCGCAAGATCAAGACGGCGAAATACCTGTTGAAAAGCACCTCCTGTTCAATCAAGGAGATCGCTCTTTCGCTGGGCTGGGACAATCCCTGCTACTTTGCGCGTCTGTTCAAGCGTAAAACCGGGATGACTCCGACCGGGTACCGCACCGTTTCCCCGCCGCTTCCTGTCCGATCGGGGTATCGGCCGAAGAAAGCGCGTGAAGACGACTGAAACCATTCTCACGCGATGCGCCGGAGTTTCGACCGTGTGGAATGAAACTGCCGCGGCAAAACGGAACGTTCCTGTACACGAATACGCGGGGAAACGCTGTAGCGTTCCACTTTTTTTTCGTTTCTCTCTTTCATTTTTTCAAACAGGACTTATATTATAATCCTATCAACAGAAATTTTGGAGAAATCAATATGGCGAAAGTACGAGTGGCTATTGTCGGCGCGTCCGGTTACGCGGGCGAAGAACTGATCCGTCTTCTTACGGGACATCCGAATGTGGAGCTCCGTATCATCACTTCCCGGCAGAACGCGGGCAAGGAAATTTCCGAGATCTTCCCCCGGTTCTACGGGATGGAACTGAAATTTACCGCACCGGACGTCAAACAGATCGCCGCCGAATGTGATGCCGCGTTTCTTGCGCTTCCGCACGGGCTCGCTTCCGAATATGCAATCCCCCTGATGGAATCCGGCGTGCGCGTGTTCGACATCAGCGCCGATTTCCGTCTCCGTTCCACCGCCAAGTACAAGGAATATTACGGCAAGGATCATCCCGCGCCGGAATTGCTGAAACAGGCGGTCTACGGTTCTCCGGAACGCTATCGGGAACAGATCCGCGACGCCGCATTCATTGCCTGTCCGGGATGTTATCCCACAAGCATTATTCTTGCCGTCGCTCCGTTGCTCAAGGCGGGACTGGTCGAAACGAAAGATATTATTATCGCTTCCATGAGCGGCGTTACGGGTGCCGGGCGCAAGGTCGATCTTCCGTATATCTATCCGGAGTGCAACGAGAGCATCCGCGCATACGGTCCGGTCGGACACCGTCACCTGCCGGAGATTGAGCAGGAACTCGCGGTTGCCGCCGGCGTCGGGGAACTCGCGGTCAATTTCATTCCGCACCTTACTCCGATGAACCGCGGCATCAACTCCACGATCGTTCTTCAGCCGACCGCGAAATGCACAAAGGAAGCCGTCGAGCAAGTCTATAAGGAGACCTACGGCACGGAGCGGTTTGTGAAAGTCCTTCCCGCCGGAAAGCTCCCGGACACCAAGCATGTCACCATGACGAACCGCTGCGAAATCGGATTCGCAATGGATCCGCATACCGGAAAACTGCTGGTGTTCAGCTGCATTGACAATCTCACCAAAGGCGCATCGGGACAGGCGGTCCAGTGCATGAACATCCGGTTCGGCATGGACGAGGGACTCGGTCTCTGCTGAGTCCGCGTTCTTATCCGGGAAGCGGCTGCGGTCCGGTTGTTTCCCGGCTCCGGAACTCCCGCGGTGAAATACCGCGGAACCGCATGAATTCCGCGGAAAAATAGAGCGGCTTTGCATAACCGAGCAGGAATGCGATCTCTTTGACGGGCATTGCGGTTTGGGTCAGCAGCTCTTCCGCTTTCCGGATGCGGAGTTCCAGACGGAAATGGTATGGACTCGTTCCGAAATATTGCTGAAAGCGTCGGTTGAGCGTCGGCAGGGAGAGACGGAACCGTTTTGCGATGTCCGCCATCTGCAGCGGCTCCGTACAGCTTTCCTCCAGAAATTTCCGTATTTCCTCCATTTCCGGCGGAACCGGGACCGGTTCCCGGCTGTGACCGAGAAACTGGAGCAGTTCAAAACAGATGCCACTGTTGATCTCGCCGCTTTCCGCGCTTTGGTCGTTGTGGTTGATATACGGTTTCAGCCTGTTGAACAGAGCAAGGAACCGTTTTTCATCTGCCAGCGGAAAGACGGTCGCCCGGTCGAGCCGCAGGAGCTGCAGGAGCTGCGACAGCGCCAGTCCGTGCATGACCACGGTTGCAAGACGGGTCGGAATGCCCGGCTGAAAATAGTAATCGTGATTTCTTTGGCGATGGAGCAGGCAGAGGTCTCCTTTTTCCGCAACGAATGCCTGTCCGCCTGTCCGGAACCACAATTCCCCCTCCAGAATGTATTCGATGGAGAGAAACGGCTGGTTGATCCGGTGGATGTAGCGGTGTCTGTTCCAGTTCATCAATGAGCAGAATGTGGAGTAGATAAGCGGTTTCGGAGCGGTCAGATAGTGCTTCCAGTGCAGTTCCTCCCAGTCGTTTTTTCCATGGGAATAGACAATGTAATCTTTTCCGTCGAACCGTTCGACCACGCCTTTCTGTTTTTGAAACACGGAATCGTCTGCCAGCGGACGCATGATTGTATTTCCTATCTTTTTTCTGTTATTTCTTATTTAAATTAGCGTTTTCCCCGCTTTTTTCAAGTGCGGACGGGTTATAATAAGAAAAATACAGTTGCTATGGTAAAAGAAAGGAGACTGCAATGCTGATCGCATCAACAGACGTTCCCCCGTCCGGGTGGAACAGTTTCGACTGCTATATGGGGTCGATTAACGAGGAACAGGCGCTTGCCAATCTGGAGGTCTTTCTCCGGAAGCTGAAACCTGCCGGATACGAATATTTTTGTCTGGATGCCGCGTGGTATGCCGACGGAGACCAGGAGCTGAACGAGGATTTGCGCAAAGTCGGACAGAACCGCAGGATGCACATGGATGAGTTCGGACGATATGTGCCGTCTCCGGTGAATTTCCCGCACGGGATTCGTCCGATTGCCGATCGCTGCCACGAGAACGGCATTAAATTCGGCGTGCACGTCATGCGGGGAATGCCGCGCATGGCTCTTGAGCGGAATACGCGCATCAAAGGCACGGATTTGCGGGCGCGCGACATTTACGATCCCGATAATTTCTGTTCCTGGTGCAAATACTGGGTTGCGGCCGACGCATCGAAACCCGGAGTGTTCGAATATTATAAAAGCGTAGTCGAATATCTGACGGAAGAGCTGGCAGTGGATTTCATCAAGCTCGACGATGTGGTGGAGCATCCCGACCATGTGGCGCTGTTCGCAAAAGCCATCGACGCTGTGCCGCGTCCGGTTCTGCTGAGTCTGTCGCC
Organism: uncultured bacterium; assembly: GCA_900548385.1. Lineage (GTDB taxonomy): Bacteria > Verrucomicrobiota > Lentisphaeria > Victivallales > UBA1829 > UBA1829. Next base: position 9,565 of record URKJ01000032.1, read on the forward strand.
GGGAGCGCAGGACATCTGGCGCGGGAGCTGGAAACAATATGAACCATACGGTAATATGATCCGCGTGACTGCCGATGCGTGGGATTACGATTCCACCAATCTGCTCAAACTTCAGCGCTGGTATGAGTTTGAAGAGCTCAGCGGTCCCGGTCTCTGGGCGGATCTGGACATGCTTCCGCTCGGAGCTTTGCAGGTGACGGTTCCGCAGAACAAGCCGACCGAACACGGTTCGGCGCGTCAAAGCAGGCTGACGCCGAACGGCAGGAAAACGATGATGACGATTTTTGCGTTGAGCTGTTCCCCGCTGATTTTCGGCGGCGATCTTCCGCAAACTCCCGACGACGACATCGCATGGGCGACGCATCCCGGCATGCTGGAATGCAACCGCAACGGAATCGTCGGCAGGCGCGTAAGTCTGATGCGTCACATCGACATCCGTAAAGCTCCGCGCAAGGATGATCCTGCGCACGGCTGGCTGGGAATCTTCAACATCAACAGTGACCCCCGCCGGGTGAAACTGTCGCCGGAACTGCTTGGATTTGACCGGACTCCGCCACTGTACAACGTATGGGACGACCATGACGTTTATGTCAATTCCGACGGTATTCTGGAACTTTATCTTCCGCCGTACGGTTGTGAATTCCTGAAATATTGAGTTTTGTTCTTCCGCCGCTTCCGGTTGGTATCCGGAAGCGGTTTCGTGTATCGGAAATTCGCTCCGTCTGACTGATATAACAAAAAAAGTCAGACTTTTTTATATTTCCCTATTGACAAAAGAAGGGTTTTGTTGTATAATTAAAAAAGTCAGATTAATTTTTGGAGAAACGGCTGTGCCGAGAGTACTTACAAAAACGAAACATTATCAGACCGCGAGTCTGCTGCGGGAGTATGTGAACAATCTTCCCGCGGGGACGCGTCTTCCGGTGACGCGGGAGCTGATGGAAATGCTGAATGCATCGCACGGGACAGTGATCCATGCGTTGAAAACATTGGCAGACGATGGACTGATCGCCCGTCAGTTCGGCAAACAGCGTTATTTCGTGGCGGAACAGTTTGAGCGTTATTCAGCAAAAATCTGTCTGATCCGTCCGGATTATCCGTCACTGTCATTCGATTCCATGGTTCGCGGCATTTACGAGGCCGGCCAGACGATGGGTTGGAAGTTTATTTATCATACTTACCGGATTTTTGCAGAACTGGACCTTGCCAGAGAAATCGGGGATTCGGACGCCTGCATTCTGCTGCCGCCCGCAAAAGTGATCGACCGGGAGATGATCCGGATTTTGAAGCGTCCATCGGTGCCTGTTGTGGTCCTGCTTCAGCATGTGGATTCGCCGGAACTCGCAAATGTGGCTGTCGATGATCTGCTGGTCGGCAGGATCGCGGCGGAGACGTTTTATGCGTATGGACATCGCAAGATACTGGCTTTATATGATCAGCCTCATGAGAGCACGACGGCGGAGCGGCTGCAGGGATTTTTTCAAACCCTTTCATCTTTGGGAATCCCGGAGTCGGAACACCGGCTTCTTGATATGGAACTGGACCCGAAAGAGAGATCGCTGGATGGCTGTTACCGGATTTTATCGGATTATCTGGACCGGGGAAACAGAGATTTTACGGGGGTGTTCACGCTGTCGCTTTCCGGCGCCGCGGCGGCTTTGCGTGCGCTTCGGGAGCACGGGCTTGAGATCCCGGAGGACGTTTCCGTTCTCTCCTATGGCGGGGAGGTTTCTCTTGCGCCATATTTGAATCCGCCTCTTTCGACGATCGAGATCAAAGCGGGAGAATTCGGGAAGGAGTCCATCCGGCTGATTGACAATATGCTCCGTAACCGTGAGCTTGACAGTATGCAGTATCGTATTTCGCCGAAGCTGGTTCTGCGAAATACTCTGGCAAATATTCAATCTGATAAATGAAAGGATTTCAAACATGAAAATTCAGAACTGCTTTGGAAAGAACGGTGACCAGCAAACCAGATTCACGATTGTAGAACTTCTTATAGTCGTTTCTGTTATTGCAATTTTGATTTCAATACTTCTGCCGGCACTGCACAAAGCGCGGGAGAGTGGACATAAAATATCCTGCATCAGTAATCTGAAGCAATATGCGCAGATCTTTAATTCGTATGCAGCGGATAACAAGGGCTGTTATCCTTACGCACACAATCCAGCGGACTATACCAACTGGCAAGGGCTTACGCAGGGATATTTTGACAGTAAGAAAAACAACGTATTGTACTGTTTACGACATCACGAACTGGATTCTTCGCTTGCCGGTTATGAAGAGAAGAACAGAAGCAACAATAATTACGGTGTCAACGGATGGCTTTACAAGAATTTGGACTTGAAGCCGGAACGCCTTCGCCAACCTTCACAAGTCTGCCTGATGAGTGAGATTCGCTGGAGCGGTTCGTCATATTCCGCTGAACTGAACGGGCGGCTTCCGGACAGTCCGTCGCATCAGGGTCATGCCAATGTGCTGTTTGTTGACGGGCATGCCGCAACGGTCAGTTACAGGATCATTCCCTGTGAACAGGGATATAATTTTACGCCGTGGGGCGGTGCGCTGACCTGGGGCGGTTCGTGGGGACAGACCGGGCATTACCGGTTCTGGAGCAGCAGCCGCATTCCATCCGATTCTCTTTGGACAAAGTTCCAGTATTGAGCGGGAGAGGGAGGTTCCAATGAAACTGCGATTGATTGTTGTCTCTTTTATTTCTGTGCTTCTTGCATCCGGAGCGGAAACGGTGTTCGGGAAATACGGGGAGTTTTCGTTTGCCGGTCTGGATTTCCGGCTGAACTATTGTGCTCCCGGCTGGGTGTTTCATACGCCGTCAAAGAAAAATTTCGTTCCGGAATCCGGATTTCCGCAGGTGAATAAAAATTCCTGCGTAGTCAAAGGACGCTTTTTCGTCGGTGGAGAACTTGAGCTTTATGAGCTTCTCCGCATCCGGAAAGATGGGGCATTGACTCTTTCCGCATCGCTGAAAAATCCGGACGGCGTTCCCTCTGCGAGTCTTCATTTCAGTGTGGATCTGCCGATGGAGGTGTTACGGGGAAAACAGATTCTTGTTGACGGAAAAGCTGTCAATCACGGCGAAACACTGACGGGAGGGAAGAGCAATTTGTGGTTTCACCGCATCAAAGAGCTGAGGGTGCCGCTGAAAGACGGAATTCTCACCGTTCAGGGAGATTTTACCTTTCAGATCCAAAACGGGAAAGCGTGGAGCGGGAAAAACTGGAATCTCCGTTTTGGTCTGCGCGGCGGAAGAGTGATTCGCAATGCGTCGCTGAATGCTGTTTTCAAACAGGAACCGTATTTCGCCGTTCCGGTATCGCTTGAGCATGCGGCGAACATGGGATTCGCGGATGACACGGCGGAAGACCGCACCGGCGGCTGGACGGATCAGGGAGCGGAGAATGATCTCCGTATGTTCCCGACAGGGATGCAGCGTTTTTGCGGTGTTCCGTTTCAGATCGTTGATCCGGAACGGAACGGCGGAAAAGGATGTGTTGCCCTGCGCGGTCCGAGCCGTCCGTATTTTCCGGAGACGGTCACGGTTGAACTCCCGGAACCTGTGGCGGGGAAGTATCTGTATCTTCTGAATGCCGTGGCATGGCCGAAACCGGGGAAAGCCGGGGAGGTCACGGTGGAGTATGCCCGTGCGGAACTCGTTGAAACGGAGAGCAATACTTTTTCTGTTTTCAATGACAGGGAGACCGCAAATTTCTGGGGGGCAAAACAGGTGCGGAATGCGGAACTCGGCTGGAGAGGACGCAATCTTTCCGCTCCGCTCGGTTTGTATCTGACCTGTTTTGAACTGTCCGGAAAACCGGTGCGGAGAATTACACTCCGCAGTGCCGGCAGCATGGTCTGGTTGATCGCAGGAATCTCTTTTTCGGAACGCCCTCCGTTCCTGACGGGAAAACAGGAAAAAATCGTGATCCGTGCGGACAAGGACTGGATGCCGATCCATCCGGGGACCGGTATCCGCCGGGGCAGTGTCCTGGATTTTTCCGGTCTGCTGGAGGCTCCTGCCGGGAAATATGGTTTTCTGAAAGTGTCGAACGGGCATTTCGAGTTTTCCCGGCGTCCCGGTGTGCCGGTCCGGTTTTACGGAATCAACATCGTCGGCGATGTCCATTTTATGGCGGATAATGAAATTGACCGGATCGCCGATGAATTTGCGGCATCCGGTTATAATCAGGTCCGTTTCCATCATTTCGACAATCTGTTGAAGCGGAAAGACGGGAAGTCGACCGGACTTGACCCGTCCCGTCTGGAACGAATGGACTATTGGATTGCCGCATTGAAGAAGCGCGGTATCTATGTGACACTGGATCTTTATACGTTGCGGCAGATCGGAAAAGGAGAGATCCCGGAGTTTCCCGGACTCCCGTTTGCCGGAAGCGAATGGAAGGCTCTGGTGCTCGTCAACGAGAACGCCCGCCGGAATTTTGAGGAGTTTTCCGCAAATCTGCTGAATCATGTCAATCCGTACACGAAACTGGCATGGAAAGACGAGACGGCTGTCGCGAATATCAGTCTGCTGAATGAAAATTCCATCTATGCCGTGATCAATAATGCGCCGAATGCCCGGAAAATCTATGAACGCAAGTTTGAAGACTGGCTCAAACGGAACCGGACGCGCGTTGACGATACGAACCGGAATTTTCTCTGGGAAATGTTCCTGTTGGAAACCTATTGCAGCGGTTACGGAAAACTGGAAAAATTTATCCGTTCTCTCGGCGTCAAGGTCCCGTTGACCGATCAGAACTTCTGGACGCGGATACCGTTGACTGTCATGCGCGGCAGATACGGGTTCGTGGATAATCATTTTTACTGGAGTCATCCATCCTACCGGAACGGGTACCGTCCGCCGATGGTCATTGCGAACAGCAATGCCGTGGAGAATTCCGGAGGAGGATTGCCGGGGATGTTTGCCAGCCGGATTTATGGAAAACCGTTTTCGGTCAGTGAATGGAATGACTGTGTTCCGAACTCTTATAATGTGCAAGGCGTTTTTCTGCTCGGAGCCTACGCCGGTTATCAGAACTGGGATTCCCTGAACCGTTTCGCGTATTCGCATTCCGCCGCCGGAATCCGCAAACCCGGCGGAGTGAGAGTGTTTGACCTGGCGGGTGATCCGGTTCGGATGCTGTCCGATCGCGTGGGGATCTGTTTCTTTCTGCGCGGAGATGTCCGCCCGGCGGGGGTGCAGTATCCGGTTCCGGTGAATGAAGATCCGTACAGGAATGGTATGCTTTCCACATATCCGGTTTCCATTCAGCGTCTTGGACTCGTCGGCGGGACCGGGTCCCAGCTTGTCGGCAGAGGTCGGACGGCGGCTCCGGCAGGGACAAACGCGTATTTGAGCTTGACGCCGGAAATGCCGGTCCCGCTTCCTGCTCCGGTTTTCTATGCCCGTTCAACAGCATTGTTTCAAAACATGCTGGATAAGAAGATTCTTTCCGGAAATGATTTTCAGCCGGAAGCCGGATTCTACCGTTCCGATACGGGAGAGCTGTTGATGGAAAGCCGGGCGAACCGTTTTTCTGTTTCCACCGCTCACAGCGAAGGATTTCTGCTTGCTGAAAACGGAACGGCTGAACGGACATTTACCCGCATTGTCAATCGCCGGGCGTATGCCGGATTCCTGATCGCGTCGGCCGACCGGAAAACGCTTGCAGAAAGCCGCCGCATTCTTCTGCTGCATTTGACCGACTGCAAAAATACGGGGATGCGTTTCCGGGATCGCGATATGAGTTTTCTGGAAGATTGGGGTGGGCTTCCGCTTCTGCTGCGCCGCGGAGAGGCGGAGGTGACGCTGTTCCGCGATCTTTCCGGATTCCGGCTCTATGCCGTGGATTTCGACGGAAACCGGATCGCTGAAATTCCCATGCGCCATTCTGCCGGAAAGACTTCTTTTACATTGAAAACAGATTGCGGAGGGCGCGGTGTCATTGCGTATGAACTGACCGGAAACGATGGAAAGAAATAATTAAAAAACGCTTCAGGGACGTTATTGCTTCGGCAACTCCTTTCGTTGCCGAAGCAATAAGCCGATTTTATATTCCCGGTTTTTCTGTTTTTGTTTACTGTGGTTATGGAATACCGACCCGTCGCGCTACCAGCGGTAGTAGCGATAGGGATCGTCGCCGGGAACGGGCTCGTCCGCATAAAGCAGTTTTGAAGGTTTCGCCCATTTCAGGTACGGGCGAAACGGTATTCCGTCATTGCCGCGGAGACCCCGGCAGAGAATTGTCAGCACGTTGCCCTGTTTTTTCAGTTCCGCCGCTTTCAGCGGATACGCCCGCGGGACTTTCCAGTAGTTCCGCGGATGAGTCTTTGTCGTGACTTCTCCGAGATAACGGTCATTGAGCCAGCAAAACGATTCGTCGTCCACCGGTCCGATATACAGTTCGCCGTCGGCGGGGACCGGCATGTCGAACCGGAGTTTGTACCAGAACAGCCCGTTATAGCCGCAGAGCTCTTTGAACTGCTGATTGAAATAGCCGGGAACCGTTACCGTCCGCCAGCGCCCGAAGTCATGCGATGCTTTCTGCCAACCCAGAGAACGGCCCTTGTCATCCGGATCCTCCAATCCTTTCCAGCGAGTCGGGAAATAGAGTTTCCCATCCGAATTTCTCCGCGTTCCTTCCAGATAAGGCGCCATTTCCACGGAGCTTGCGGCACCAAGATTGTACAACAGCCGGGCCGTGAGGTATTGACTGCGCCGGATTGCGCACCGTTCGTCGTTCTGTGCCGCATTGAAGTTCCACGGTGCAAGCTGGCAGAAGACGATGCGTCCTGTTCCATACGGTGCGGTGCGCAGAAGCCGTCCGCCGGGACCGTGCTTTTCAAAAGAGGCGAATTCGGGTGTGGTCCGGAAATGGAGATCGGCATTGGAAATCCCCTCGAAAACCGGGACGTCCCGCAGTCCGTTTGCGCGGCTGAAGCCGTGTTTCCCGGTTTCCATCCTGAATTTCCCGGGAACGAAAGAGGCAACCTGTTCCGCGGTCAGGTTCAGCGCGAGAAGATTTGTCCCATCGCCGAACTTGTGTTTCCGGACGGTTTCCGCACCGGAGCTGTCAAAGACGATCAGGGCGTTTTCCGGTGGAACGGCATGTTCCGCCAGCGGTTGCGCCGGGATGGAGAGAGCCGTCAGCAGTTCCCATAATTGAGAGGATCCGGCGGCATAGAGCGGGCGGAATGCGTTTTCCTTTTTCCGCAATCCGAGGCGGATACATTCCCGGAGGATTTCCAGAGCCTCCGGATCGGTTTCAGTTCTTCCGGAAACATCGAGCTGACAGAAAAGTGCCCGGCCGTCTTTTCCGCGATATTCGAACAGGGGAGCGTATTCGAGGTTGAATCCGCCCTGTATCAGCGGCAGAAAATTGCCGCGCGAGGGCTTTTCCGGGATCACTCCGGCAACCATGCCGCGGTTTCCCGCGCGCCAGACCCTGGTGTTTTCCAGATGTCCCCAGCTTTGCCGGACGTCATTTGATTCGATCTGAGGCAGTCCCGGAAGATACTCCGGAAGCAGAGTGGATTTTCCGCGCCAGTCGTGAATTTCCCGTTCCGCCCGGAACGGTCCCGCGAGCGTCCAGAGCTGCCGCAGTCCGTGAATCTGTGCACGGAAACCGAGACGGTAAAGCGTCTCATACGACTGTTCCAGCACGAGGAGCGCGGTTCCGTTTTTCATAGCCGCCGTCAGTCCGGAAAGCGGTTTTTTCAGAGAATTTCTTCCGCAGATCAGCAGACGGAGTCCCGCGAGCCCGGAGTTCCCGGTTACTTTGCGGTACGGGAGGTTCAGCGACCGCATGAGCTCTGCCGCCGAGCCTTCGGGGTCGTAAAGTCCGATTCCGTTCATCTGCACCGTCGCCGTTTCCGGGGGAATGACGTCAATCCGGAAACGGTCCGACACATCGGGAAAGCCCGTACAGCGGAAATCCGCCTGGATCAGGACCGTTTTCCCCGTGAACCTGAAGGGGATCCGGAGTGTTAGCGGGATTTCCGCGTACTGTCCCGGCGGGATGACGGTGCTTCCCGTTTCGCTGCGGTTGAGCCCGGTTGCGTTCCACTGCCATTCGATTTTCCGGCTGCGGCGGGAATCGTTGAGAATGGTCAGCTGCTTGCGCACCGTTTCACCGGGACGGTAATTATGCCCTTTTTCAGAAAATTCATGGCGGGGTCCGGTGATTCTTCCGGTCACTTCGGCAAAACCGGCTGCAACGGCACGGCCTGCGGGAGTCAGTTCGAAATGCTCGTAATCGTATGCGGTCATCCAGTTGTGGTTATTCCGCCAGGAGTTGAAGTGATCGGGATTCGTTCCCGGTTTTTTGAGGTCCCGGAAACGGTCCGGATTTTCTTTCGCCTGGAACTTTTTTGTCCGTTTCAGCAGACGGTTCTGGTCCCAGGGCAGGATGGCGGAAACTCCGCGGCGGCGCAGGGCGAAAAGATTTTCAGGCAGCTGAACCGCCCATATTTTCTGCGGAATTTCTGTTGCATCCCAGACCTTCTGCAACTGCCACAAATGGAGTTTTGTATTTCCGCGCAGCAGAGTTCTTTCCTCCCGGTAATAATTCTCCAGTTGAGGGGTGGATTCATAGATGCTTTCTCCGAAGAATGGTGCGCCCCATTCCAACAGGTTGATCCACTGGTTCACCGCTGCGCGGTGGATGAACGGAGCGCCGCGGTGACTGGAAAAACTTGCTGCGTGCGGAATTCCCCACTCCATCAGCATCAGCGGAATACGCCCTTTGGATTCCCAGTGCTCAAACCAGTCGCTCTTTTCCTGCATTGGCGCCCAGTTGAGGTAACAGTTGAGCGTGTATATGCCGTCCAGACTGCCGCTTTCGTGATGATATGCCGGGCGGGACGGATCCAGCCGCCGGACGATGTCCCATGTGGCGGAGGCGCGCCTGCGCGGTTCCTGTTTTTCATAAATATCCTGTGAATGAATCCCGTCGATTTTCTGCGGATTCTGGTCTCCGTAATATCCGGTGAGATTATGGTTCATCGCATACATGATGATTCCGGGGAGATTCTGGAAACGCCGCAGGAACCATTCCGCTTCCGCGCGGTAGCGTTCCGCCGTCGCCGGATTGGTGAGGAGATCCGGGTAATTTTTTGCGTGAGGCATGGTGAAGGTGGACAATATGCCGTGTTTGCTGGTGATGCGGTGCATCGAGTCGAGATAGCCGATCGTGCCGGGGTCGCAGTTGTAGGCTCCGGAAATAACGGCATTGACATTCAGTTCTTTCAACCGGCGGCACATTGCTTCACATTGGCGGTTGTTGGTTGCATCGGGCGAATAGTTCAGGATGTCGGCGGCCAGCATCCGCAGGTGAATCGGGGTTTCGTTCAGCAGGAAGTTCCGTCCTTCAATGCGGAATTCACGGAATCCGAACTCTTCCGGGCCGAACTGGTCTGCGGGGCGGGAGGAATCCGTGCGCGACAGCGTTACCGTTGCCGTGTAAAGGTGTTCGGGGTGGTCGGTATCCCACAGCTTCGGATCGTTCCACGTTCCGCCGAAAGAAAAGCGGGACCTGCCCGCCGGAAGTTCAAATTCCGGTGAATGAAAGGTCTTGACCGTCTTTCCGTTTTCCCGGATTTCCGCGACCAGGCGGTGACGTCCGGGGTGGGCGCGTTCAAAGCCGCAGTCGAAGACGATCCGTCTGTTCCTGACCGATGTTTCGATCCTGACGTCCGAAAAATTGGTGTCTTTCGGAATGGCGGAGAGAAAAAGGTCTCCGGTGATTCCACGGTTGCGCATTTCAAACGCTTTGACCGCGCGGTCTCCCGCCATGTAGACCTTTGAAAATACCTCCGGTCGTGTTGCCGAGACCAGCAATGCCAGTTCGCAGGGTTCTCCCGGACGCAGAAAATCCGTCAGCTCCACCGGCGTGCCGGGATAACGGGAGGCTCCGGCTTTCCGTCCGTTTACGAGGACTTCGGCGGTACTCTGAAGTCCGGTGAATTCGAGGATCAGGCGCCGTCCTTTCCACTCCCGCGGCACCGCGATCGTGCGGCGGTACCATGCCCGGTTGATCTCCGGTTCGGGAATCCGCCCGGTCCGCAGAGGGTGATAATAGATTGTCTGCGCTGACCCGGTGAGCCAGCTGTTGTCGGGAATTACTCCGGGAACTTTGAAATATGCCCAGCCACTTTGTGGAGGAGGAACCTTCTCCGCATTTTTCTCCCGGACCGGGAGAAACTGCCAGAGCCCGTTGAGACAGACCGTTTCGCGCATTGAATTCCCGGTCCGGTACGCATCGGAGAGCGACCAGAGACGTTCCTGCGTCGAGCCGTTGGGGACTTCCGCATCGAAAAGAACTTTTTCCCGGCTGAAGAAAAGTTTCATTTCGGAAAATTCAACGAAACCGGATTGTCCGTAATTGGCGCCGTCCAACTGAACAGCGGACGTTCCGTCGGGAAGAGCGCAGCTTATCTGAAACGTTTTCGCTTCTCTGGTCCCATCCAGTCGGATGACGTTTATCCCTTTCTTCATGCGCTGTCCCGCGCGGTCGAAAAAGATCAGGCTGAGCTGTCCTCTCTGCCAGGACTCTTTTCCCGGTTTCAGTTCCCGGCAGGCGGCTTTGCCGGAAATGGACAGATAACGGGATTCCGGTTCGGCGGGAAACTTAACGGTCGCCACGGCAAGAGGTCCGTCCAGCCGGAAAGCGAGTCCGTTTTTTTCGAACCGGTATTCCGCTTTTCCATGGGTGCGGATCACGGGTGTGCGGTTCTGTCCGGGAATCAGCAGATTTTCCGCTTCGCTTCCGAAGAGCATCTGCATCAGCAGGAGTACCGGCAGTACGAATAATTTTTTTTGCATAATAATGTTTCCTTAACTTTTAACGGGTTAGAACGGGAAGAAATGTTGCAGTTTGCTGTTCCAGGTGCTCAGGTCGAAAAGTCCGGTATGCGGATCGACCGGATTTGCCGGCAGGGAGGCGACATGGAAATCGGTATGGAGCATATTGACTTTGCCGTGATGGCGCGGCGCGATTGTGCCGTAATTCTCGGCGTACTGGCTCCAACCGCCGAAAACGTACCAGCCTTCTTCCTTTATGACCGTGGAGAAAGAGGAGCCTGAGTTACGCCAGATGTCGCAGAAAAAATATTTCGCTCCGGGATTTCTGATCCGGGAATGTTTGCCGGCCTTTGTGTCATTCGAGGCGGCCCCCAGATTAAGGGTATGGGTCAGAATGTAGGCATTGACAGCGTAGTGGGGGAGGCGCCCCGCTGCGATTGCAAGCGTCATTTTTTGTGACATGGAAGGGCAGCCGAGGACCTGGTACGGAATATAATGACTGGAGACGGGCGTATCGGGGTTTTTGTATCCGAGCAGAGCCTGAAGCCAGTATCCTGCGTGGTGGTTCTCCTTTTCCCGGAGCGGCGGGAGAGTGTCCTCGTAATCGTTCAGGTAGGAGGCCATTCCAATTCCGAGATTTTTCAGGTTGTTTGTGCAGGAGATTGCATCGGCTTTCGCGCGTGCAGAATGAAGAACCGGCAGCAGAAGCGCCGCAAGGATTGCAATTATCGAAATTGTTATCAGGAGTTCTATAAGGGTGAAATTGGTGCCTGTACGGGTGGTTATTCTGTTTTTTCCCGGCGGTTCTGTCCGGTTTCTGGTGCACGGTCTGTTGTTCATCTTCAGGTTCCTTTCTGTTATTCATTTGGGAAAAATAGTATCCGGTATTTGAAAATCAACCGGAATAATACCATATTCCATTAATTTTTTTCATGCCAATGTTTCCTTAACTTTAATGGATCAGAACGGGAAAAAATGCTGCAGTCTGCTGTTCCATGTGCTCAGGTCGAAAAGTCCGGTATGCGGATCGGCCGGATTTGCCGGCAGGGAGGCGACATGGAAATCGGCATGGAGCATATTGACTCTGCCGTGATGGCGCGGCGCGATTGTGCCGTAATGATTGGCATACTGGCTCCACCCGCCGAAACGGTACGAGCCTTCTTCTTTAACGACTGTGGAGAAAGAGGTTCCCGAGTTATGCCAGATGTCGCTGAAAAAATATTTTGCGCCGGGATTTTTGATCCGGGAATGTTTGCCGGACTTCGTTTCGCTTGAGGTGCCGTTCAGATAAAGGGAATGGGTCAGAATGTAGCTGTTGACGGCGTAGTGCGGGCGGTGCCATTCCGTTGCGATCGAAAGTGTCATTTTCTTCGCCATGGAAGGACAGCCGAGGACCTGGTACGGAATATAATGACCGGAGACGGTTGTCCGGGGGTTTTGGTATCCGAGCAGAGCATGAATCCAGTATGCTGTGTGAGAGTTCGCTTCTTCCCGTTCCGGCGGGAGAGTATCCTCATAATCGTTCAGGTAGGAGGCCATTCCAATTCCGAGATTTTTCAGGTTGTTTGTGCAGGAGATTGCATCGGCTTTCGCGCGTGCAGAATGAAGAACCGGCAGCAGAAGCGCCGCAAGGATGGCAATTATCATAATTGTAATCAGGAGCTCTATCAAAGTGAAATTGACACCTGTATGGGTTGCTATTCTGTTTTTTTCCGGCGGTTTTGTCCGGTTCCTGATGTACGTTCTGTCGTTCATCTTCAGGCTCCTTTCTGTTATTCATTGGAGAAAAAATAGCATCCGGTATTTGAAAATCAACCGGAATAATACTATATTCTATTTGAAAAATAGTTATAGATATTTAAAAAATCACATGGTATGAAATTACTGAAAGACCTGACAATCTTTGATGAGGAACTGCCTTTATGGCGGTCTTCCGGGAATTATCGCTGCTGTTATAAAAAGAAGAACAGCGTCTCTCTGATGCACCCTGCTACGATTGATGTTTACGCTGTCCGGGAGCCCTTCTGCTGTTTCGGGGTCTGCGAAGCGGAGATGCAGGAGGGATCCCATCTGCGATCCGAGAATTTGGAGATGCTTTCGGTTGAGTTTGTGGTCAGCGGCTCGCTCTATTGCCGCCGGGAGGACCGCGGGTATTTGCTGGAGCCCGGAGAGATTTTTCTGTTCCCGCCGGGCGGAGACTGTGAATTCATGACGGGACCCGGTGGCAAATGCCGTAAATTTTCCCTGTTGGTGGGCGGTCCGATGCTCTGTTCCGCCGTCCGGCAGTACGGACTGGACAAGGCGGATGTCATTACGGGCATCGACCGTCTGGAGGTGGAGCGGCTCATCGGCAGCTTCCGGGAGAACATCCGTTATGCCGGAACGGAGAACCACCGGCGCAACGCCCGGCTGACTCTGGAGCTGTTTCAACTGCTCTGCTACCGGGAGGAAATGCGGAAGATCCCTCCGGCATTGTCCCGGCTGGTGCGGGAGTTCGAGCTCCATCCGGAATATCCGTTCACTCTGCCGGAGATGGCGGAGCGGTGCGGCTGTTCGGTCAACCATCTTCTGCGTCTTTTCCGGGAATTTTATGCATGTACGCCGCACAGGAAGCTGATCGACTGCCGGATGAAGAAGGCTGCCGAGCTCCTGTTCCGTCCGGAGCTTTCGATCAAGGAGATCGCCGCTCTGACCGGCTGTTCCGGGGCGCTGAATTTTTCGACCGGGTTCCGTAAATTTTTCGGAATTTCCCCGAAAGAGTACCGGAAGCTGGGACATTTTCCCTGATTCCGGCTTCTTCCTGCTTGAATGGGCACAGTGGTTCCGGAAAATCTGATTCTCCGGAAGACGGAACGGATGCCGTCCGGCTTGAATTTGCAGGGATTCGCGGTTCCCGGCATTCAAAACCTGAATAGAAAATGCCGGGATTTCTCCGTCTGGATGATTGGTTGAAAAAAAGGAGCCGCGGATTTTCCGCGGCTCCCGTGGCGGGCAGCCGTAACGTGATTATACGGTTTTAACCGTCGAAACGGAAACAGGGGAAACCGTTTCCATTTGCGGCATCTGAGCTTTGACGGTTTTCTTTTTCGGTCTCCAGAATATTGCGGCACCGATGCCAAATGTCATGATCAGGGTGACAGCTAAAAAGCTGAATCCAATAATATATTCTTCTGCAGTCATTTTCAAATTTCCTTATCTTTGCCGAAACTGTGTGCATACCCCGGAACGGATACAGTTTTCTTCTGTATTTGCGGGGATCGTGAAACAAGACGCCCTGACGTCAGAATGACAGGGCAGTCGCGGAGGTCCGGCAGAAGAACGGACCCGCCCGGACAGGCAGAATTGTTTTCAGGAGGGTTTGAAAGTGGAATAATGCGGATAGCGCCCTGTGCCGGAAAGCATGGGCGTATAAAGTTGAACTCAGAAGCACCGCCAGCCATATCAGGAGCAGGGCAAATGGTGCGCGGGAGATGTGTGAACGGTACTGACCGTGCACTCCCCGCAGCAACAGACGCTGAACCTGCGAAGAGCTGAGGCGTACGGAGTTGTTTGCCGCGGCGAATGTCTGATGCGCCGTATTCCGCAGAGCGTTGTCATGATTCGTATCGGCGAGCTGAAGAATCGTATCCCGGACGGCTGTTCCCGCGCCGAAACAGCCGTCCGCTGCAAGAGCTGCGAGAGCTGCCATGGTGAGGAGCAGAAAACCACAGACGAAAAACAGCAGATTCCGGCGTTTTGTTCTGCCGGCGACTGTTCCGGAAACGGAGTTCCGTATTTGCGGATGAACTGTTTTCATTCTGCTTTCCGTCCTTGCGATTAATCCATAATAATACAATAACACGTCTGTGCGGAAAATGCAAGAGGCGGCAAAATTTTTTTTATCCGGGAAAATCGGGCTTGATTGATATGGAATTGAGATATTTGTTTCAAAACAGTTTGGAAATTAAGAATATTCCGATTCCTCTGCTCTTGACATTCCGGAAAAAATGTTGTATATTATGAAAAATAGAAGTTTTTTACTGAATAACGATAAACGATGACTGTTTGCGGATTGCCTCCGGCCCGCTGAAAGGCCTGGAGACGGACGTGATCCGCCGGGATGACGGAAACGATTCCATCATTGTTAATATTTCGATTCTGGAACAGCATGTGGAATATTCCGTTTCAGCGGGAGAACTGAAAAAATGATGAATTAAGTGCTTTCGGGCTGGGCGTTATGAAACGGATTATCCGTTCCATAACGGAGCGGGAAGCAGATATTTCAAAGACTATGAGTGATAAACAATAACGATTTCAAACCTATCAGGAGGCTGAGCAGATAATGCAGAATATGGATTTTTGGTTTTTCTGGGATATTTTCCGGAAAAGATGGAGAGTGATCCTTTTTGTGGCATTTGTGGCGGCGATGCTGACCGGAGTTTACAGCAAACTGTTTATCCGTCCGGTTTACCGTTCGTCGGTGTCGCTGTATTTCGGCCGTGTGACGGAGAGTTCACCGCTGGAGCGGGCGATTGCCGCGTCCGGCGGCAGCGAGCTGGGAGAGACGACCGCACAACTTGCTCTTGGTTCCCAGTTGACCGGCGATTACCGGGAGCTGATCAACTTTGACGTTATCACGGAAGGTGTGGAGGACGAACTTGCGAAACTGGGAAAATGGCAGAAGAAGTCGTACCGGGTCAGTGCGGATCAGGTCAAGGCGTCGCGGATCATGAGGATCAATGTAGACAGCGATGATCCGCTGTTCTGTCAGGAGGTCGCCAACATCTATGCCAAAGAATTCATCAGCAAGGTCCAGCAGCTGGTGGGGATTCAGAATACGCAGATCATCGAAGAGCCTGCGCTTCAGCTGAAACCGATTTCCCCGAATATCCCGCGCAATATTCTTGGCGGATTTGCAGCGGGTTTTCTGCTGATGTTCGCGTTTTTTATCGCCCTGCGGGTGCTTGACCGCACGATCCGGACTTCGGAAGAAGTGGAGAACGCGCTTCAGGTTCCGGTCGTGGGGACGGTTCACCGGGATAAGGATTACACGCTTGACCGGAACAATCCGCTGCTGTTCTCCAGCGGGGAGCAGTCCGAAGCGCAACGGACGCAGATTGCGGAAGACTTCCGTGTGTTCCGAGTGAATCTGATCAACCGGAAGCCGGAAGAGAAAAAGGACGGTTCCGTGATCGCCGTGACCAGTTCCCACGCGAAAGAGGGCAAGACGTTCTGTACGGCGAATCTTGGTGCGGCGCTTGCCGAAGCCGGGTATAAAGTGCTGCTGATCGACTGCGACACCGGAAAACGCGGCTTGCAGAGTTATTTCGGAACTGCAAATGAAAAAGGCCTGATGAATATTCTGTCCGATGAAACGGATTTCGATCATACGGTCAAGCGCAATCTGAACAATCTGAACATGGACGTTCTGTTCTGCGGTAATCAGAAAGTGAATTCCGCCAATCTGATGATCTCGCCGAAATTCAAAGAGTTGATGGAAAAACTGAAGAAACAGTATGACTACGCGTTTCTGGATGTTTCCTGTCATCTGGGGTCTGCCGATATTGTTTCCGCGGGAAGTACGGCGGATTCCGTTCTGCTCCTGGTGCGTGCCGGAAAGACGGAGGGAGCGATTGCCAAGCAGACGGTCGAAGCGCTCAAACGCGCCAATCTGGATATTTCCGGCGTGATCCTGAATGGCGTTGACGAGGAGTGATCATGAACAAGCATGACCTGAGAGCAAGGTTTCACCGGCTGTTGCACAGCACATGGTTTTCCCTGCTTTTTCTGCTGGCGCTCGTTGCCGGACTGACGGCGCTTGCTTATTATGTGACGGAATCGTTTCAGAAAGAACCGGACTTCGGCGGGATGGTTACGATCCGTCAGGCGGATATGGAAATCGACAGCGTATCGCCGGACAGCAATATCCGTCTTTCGCGGTCAATGGTGTTGGAGTATATTACCAATAAAAAGATTCTGCTCCCCATTGCTCAGCGGTACGGTTGGGACGTCCCTTACGAGGAGATGGTGCGGGCAATCGACGTAAAGGAACGCTTGTCCACACAGAACAGCTATATCATCATCGCCAATACGCGCAGCATGGTGCGTTCCGTCCGTATCGCTCGCGCCCTGACACTCAGCTTTCTGGATGATTACCGGAAAAAATGGGAGGTTCAGAGCAGAAAGCTCCTCGCGCTCTGTACGGAAAAAATCGCGGGATATGAGAAAGAGCTTGTGCGGCTCAAGGAACTGAAACAGCGTTTGCAGGATAAGAATGAACTGCGCCCGCTGAATACGGAAATAGAAATGAAGGCGCTGAATGAACAACTCGTGGAGGCGCAAAGTCAGTTCCTCACGGCTTACGGTGCGTATATCAGCGGTATGGAGGAGAAACGTTCCGCGCTTCAGCTGGAACTGGATATGGCGCGTCAGATTTATACAGACAACGACATTGAGATCCGCAACATGAAACGGAAACTGGCGGAACTGGACCGGCAGTGCGAGCAGATTCGGAAACAGCTGTCCCATCAGAAGCCGGATCTGTACCGGATGAATATGAATCCGCCGAAACTTACGGGGCTTCCGAACGACGTCCTGTATTTTTATGAGAATATTCAGACTTTGCAGCAGATCAAACTTGCTCTGATGCTGGGATCAATCATTGAGGATAAAGAGAAGATGCTGGAACGGGAACAGAAAAAGAAAAACACCATCGAACGTCTGCTTGACAGCAACTCCTGCGATGTGTTTATCCGGGAGGTCGGGCGATGACAATCTTGCGAGCTGTTTTCTCCGGAAGTGTGATACTGTCCGCTTTGCTGTGGGCGGGATGCGCTTCCACGCCGTTCGTTCCGGTTGCCGTTCCGGAAAACACGTCGCTCCGGCCGGTTCCTTCAACGGTGCGTTCGGCTCCGTTTGCCGAACTGGAAAAACTTCAGAGGGTTACACCGCCTGATTATGTGATCGCTCCGAGCGACATATTTGCGATTGCTGTGGAAGGGCAGCCGACTTTGAGCCGTCCGCGCGTAATTGTGATGCCGGACGGCACAATCAGTGTTGCGCCGATCGGTTCTGTAAAGATCGCAGGACTGACGCTTCCCGCCGCCGGAGAACTGCTGAACAGCAAATATGGAAAATTCCTCCGGGAATGCAATGTGGTTCTGGAGCCGTTGGAGCTGAAGAATTACACGTTTACGATCGGCGGGACTGTGACCGAGCCGGGAATTTATCCGTTTGTATTCGGTTCATGCCGTCTGACGGATGCAATCGCCATGGCAAAGGGACTGCTGTCTGTTGGAACGAACGGGGAAAAACTGGTTCTCGCCGATCTGGAGAACGCCTATATCGCGCGGAACGGCACCATTCTGCCGATTGATTTCACCAAAGCGCTGGTGGACGGGGATCCGCTTTACAATATTCCGGTCCTCAATGGCGATTATATCTATATCCCGTCGCTGGAAAGCGGCAAGATCACGGTGCTCGGAGAGGTGGAAGAGCCGGATTGCATTCCGTACCAGCCGAACCTGACACTGCTTCAGGCGGTCGGGCTTGTGGGCGGACTGAAAGAGACCAACTCGAACGACATCAAGGTGATCCGCGGCGGATTGAAAAATCCGGTTGTCTATACGGTCAATATCAAGGATATGCAGCTTGGCCGGTCCAAAGATTTTGCGCTGAAGCCGAAAGACATCGTGTTTGTACCGCGTGACGCGATCAGCGAATGGAACCTGATCATTCGTCAGATTCTGCCGACGATTCAGATGCTCAACGGTCTTGCGGGGCCGTTCGGCAGTCCTTCCTCCTTCCTTTATAATTAATACCTAACTCAGGAGCATAGATAAAATGAAAAAGATAATGCTTTCCGGTTTTGCCGCCGCCCTGCTGTTCGTGTGCGGATGCAGAACGCAGATCGTGACGCTTGATGTTGTCCCGGCGGATGCGCGGGTAATCGCCAACGGCGTGGAATACAACAATAAATCGCCCATTTTCATTGAGGCGAATACGGGGAAACAGTTGGTCATCACCGCTTATAAAGACGGATACCGGGACAAGATTTATGTAGTGGATTATTCGCTCAGCACGCTCGGCAAGATTGAGGCGTGGACCTCTATTTTCATTCTGCCTGCGATCGGACTCTGCTTTGACAATGCCTGGGCGCTGAATGAAAACAACATTACTCTGACGCTGGAGCCGTTGACTCCCGAAGCCAAGGAGGAGGCTCTGATCACCGCGCCGAGAGTTATTTTTGCAAACCCACAGCCGGCAGCCGTGGATCAGACGACCGATCCCGAAGCGAAAAAAATCTTTAATCAGCTCCAATGAAGTCTTCCCGGCAGCAGTCAAGCGGATCGACGGCGGAGACTGATTTTGTACGGGAACAAGGATCGCAATGAAGATCCGGGAATCGGACAGTCGGTAATTTTTTCAGGGAACAGACTCATAAACAGAATGTAACATAAACAGGAGGAACGAACGATGAAGTATTCCAGAACTCTGCTTTTGACGGCAGCAACCGCGGTCAGTGCGGGTTTTCTGCTGGCGGGCTGCTCGACGGACCTGTCTCCGGAGCCGTTTGACGCCAATCTCCGGCTTACCGCCGGTCAGGTGAAAATGACAGTGAAAACGGGTGTGACGACCCAGAGCGAAGTGTTCCGTTCTCTGGGAACCCCCAACGTCGTGGCGCTGGAAAGCGGACGCGGCGAAATCTGGACCTATGATCAGATCAAAGTCCGCCGGACCGCGCAGGGATATGCCGCCGGAGCGTACTTTGGAACACTGTTCGGATTTGATAATTTCCGTCACGGTGTCGGCGATGCCGGAGCTCAGATCGGCGGAAGTGTCGGAACCAATACCACATCGGTCCACACGGCAACGCTGATCATCCGTTTTGACGCCAACGAAAAAGTGGCGTCCTATAAGATGCTGGTCACCTCGTTCTGATGAAACGGAGAAGGTCGCATGAATAAAAAATTTGGATTTCTGGTGCTTCTGCTTGCGGCATGCGTTCTGCTGAGCGGCTGCATATCCACGGAGATTCCAGCCGACACAAGTGCGGGGATGACCGGATTGCAGCAGCGGGCTCTGACGATCCGCAACATCGGCGAGGAGCTCGGCGCCACTTATGACGATGTCTGGTACGGCACGATTGCCACGCTCCAGCTGAACGGATTTATTCTCAAACAGGCAGATCGGTCCAGCGGGTATATTTACGGTGTCTGGCAGAACGCTTACGAGCGGCATGTCGAGACCGGACGGGGCGGTTTTTCGCTTGTCCAGTTGGCGGTTCCGCCGGGAGTTTCGTTCGGAGAGTTTTTCAGCACCACGGAGCAGTTCCGGCAGATCGACGTTTCCGTGACGCTGGAGCCGCTTGCGCGCACTCAGACGCTGGTCCGTCTTGTTGCACGTTTCGATAACGAGGGAGTGCCGATGGCGGAAGGCGTGTTTGCAAACCGTTTCTTCGGACTTTTGCGCAAAGAGATCTTCCTGCGCAAAAACAACGGCTCCATCTATCAGGCGTTTTCTCCGGAAAACAGCGGCGAAAAACAGGCTCCAGCCGCTGCAGACAGGAAATAAGCATTCAATAAAATATTATAAACAAAAAGAAAGAGGTTCATCATGAGTTACGATTACGAAGGATTCCGCTTTACCAGCAATGTCAATGTCGGCGCCGGAGAAAGTTCCTACGCGGGGTTTGCTTCCAGAGTGGATGGCGAGGTCGGAAGTGCGTTTATTACGATCGCCACCGCTGCCGGGGCGATGATGGGACTGTACAACATCTCGGTTGCCGCCGGGGAAATGGCGGTGATCTCCGTCGATAAAACAACGGAACAGAACAATGGCAAACTGAATCTTTCCGCTACAGCTTCCCGTCCTTCCGAAAAGGAGGCGGCGCAGCTCAAAGCGGATAACGGATTTTCTGCTGTCGTCACCGCAGTGGATGGTACACAGTACCGGATTCTGGAGAGCAGTGCATACGTCGTTGTGAATTCCAGCCGTTTCAATTATGAACTCAGCGCCACGCAGAGCGTGAAGGCCAAGGAGTTGTTTGAGAACGTGGAACAGCTTCTCAGCTCTCCCGGCTGGCGCAGTCTCTGGGCGAAAGTCGAGGAAGGAACCAAAGGGCAGGATGTTGATGTCATTACCTGGGCGTACAACAATGTGCCCGAAACCCGTTCGGTGATTGACGGCTGCCGTGCCATTCTCGGCGAAGTTCCCGTTGTAACTTATACGCTGAACGTCAAGAACGGTGTTGACACCGAAGCCCCGACGATCACGGCGGACGGTATTACGATCATCACCATGGGCAACCGCATCAAGGCCGAATGCACCGGAGCTTCCGACAACTATTTCGTTTACGGCTTTGAATATCAGGTTCTTGATGGTGCCGGTGCAGTTGTGGATATGGGGGTTGTTCAGGACGGAACGCAGATCATCCGTCCGACAGCGGCTCTTGGCGATGGCGAATATACGCTGAATGTCCGTGCTTATGACTATAGCGGAAATTACAGTGACTGGGTCAATACGGCGATCGTTGTAAACAACAATCTTTATATTGAGTCCGAAGGAATGAGCGAATCCGATCCGGTCGCTCTGACAAAGGAGCAGACCGTTGAAAAGGGAGCCCCGGTAGAGTATACCCTGACTCCGGAGTACAGCGGTTCTTACAACTTCATTCTTGAGGGACTCGACAACAAAGCCAAGATCACGATTACCGAATACTCCGGAGACGGAGCGAAAGGCAAGCGTCTGCGTTCCAAGACCATGAGCGCCAAAAACTTTGCCAAAGGTGCGGGTGCCGTGCTGCTCGACAAGAACAACACCTACACGCTCTCGGTCTCTTCCGGCAACACCGCCAATTATACGGTTGCCGTGGAAGGTACAGCGTTTGTGAATGCAAACCAGATCCCGGAAGATACCTGGAGCAATATGAAGACCGTTCAGGATGTCGCCAGCGATATGAAAGTCATGATCCATTCCAACGATCAGCAGCTTGTGACGGATGAGTGGGTTGGTTTTTCCGATAAAAACGACGTCCGCGAACTGGCGGTTACCACAGCCGGAAAAATGACGTTTGAACTTACCGCTACCGATAAGACGCGTCTTGCCATTTATGTAGAAAATCCCAAGAACGGCAAACTCAAAAAGCTCAAGAGTGTCAGCGTCGGCAAATCGAAAAGCGGTTCGGCTTCCAAGTCGATCAAAAATCTGCTTCTGGAAGTTGGAACCTACTTCCTGGTCGTGGAATCCACGAATGCTTCCAAGGGCGGAAACGCAGATTATTCCGTTGTTCTCAATGCGGGCGGAACCGAACTGTTCAAAGATGCCGATCTGAATCCGCTGGACAACAGCTATGATACGGCACCCGAACTTAATTACAGCGAAACCGGAACGCTGGTCAGTCAGGAATGGGTCGGCTTCGGTGACAAATTCGACTATTTCCGTCTCGCCGCGGGAGAAGGCGGAGCTTATGATTTCGCTATCGACAAGACGAATGCTCAGGTTCGCCTGACAGTCTTCGAAGTCGTAAAGAAGAAGGACGGCTCGGAAAAATTGAAATCGGTCAAGAAAGTTTCCACCAGCGAGAAATCCGGTTGGAGCGCTGCGACCGGCGTACTGATGCTGGGCAAAGATACGGAATATGTCGTTGCCGTGGAAAGTCCGAAAGCGTCGAAAGGCGTTGGAAGCTATTATTCTCTGGAATTGAAACAGGGACAGGCATACAACTGGGCGAACAATACGCAGGAATACGCCACGGTTCTGAGCGGAACCGGTTACAATGGCGTTCTTTCGAAAGCCGCGAATGGAGACGAAGTGGATTACATCGACATCCGCCAGTTCTCCGGTTCATTCTCTCTTGACATGGTTGAAGGCAAGGCGAAAGTCAGCTGGCTCAATGCCGCCGGAGAGATTCTTGAAACCAGCAAAGTCAATACGAAGAACGGGATCGAGTTTGACACTGCGAGCATTCCGGAAGTCGCGTTCCTGCGGATTGATGCTGACAGCAAGAAACTGAACCAGTACAGCATTGCGGCGCTTGCCTGATGTGCCCGCGTTTCCGGTCGGAACTGTTCCGGCCGGAACTCCAATTTCAAACAAAAAGGACAAACAGAATGAAATCGTTTGCGTTTATAATTTGTATGGCGGTTCCGCTCATGTTGGCACTTTCCGGCTGTTCCGGTGTCAAGGAGCTCCATTCCGCGATGAATGACGCCGCCGCAGTCGGAGAAATTTCGACGTCCGGTTTGCAGATCGTCCGGAATAAGACGACAAAGTCGGAAGTGTTCAAAGCAATCGGAGCCCCCGGTCTGGTGTTCAAAAATGAGTTGAACGGGGAATCGTGGGTTTATCCGCGTGTCGCGGTCCGGCAGAGTGAACTCGGCTTTCAGATGAAAGGGAACTTCTCCGCATTTTTCCCGTATTCGGGCGGAAGTCTTGCGAAAGGCGGCGGAGTCGCCGGAGTCGGAGCTTCTTCGGAAATTGGATCGAATAAATCCTCTTATAAGTCCGCTGGACTCCTGATCCGGTTCAACAAGCTCGGTTGTGTCAACAGCTACGAGTTTACCGCTACAAGTTTTTGAGAAAGCGGAACCGCACAGGAATCCTGTGAAAAAGTCTTTGTTCCCGGACATTACGGCATTTAGCGGTCATATGATTTTTTGAAGAAACCGCAAGTGACGGGGAACTGAACCGTTTGAGACGCAAAGCAATCAGTAATGATGCGGAGCGTCTCTATTTATTATAGAGAAGTCGATCCATCGTATCAGAAACGCCAGAATCAATACCGGGCGGGGATTATGGAGGAAAGGGACTCCTGCGCAGGAGCCGATTGTAGTTGCAAAATGCTCCCCTGCAGAAGAACGGTCGAAACTCTATCAATCAGCCAGAAACATCAAAATCATGGTGTCGCGGCTATTCCCCTGCATACGGCTGAGAGTCACTTCTGTTTACCTGAAGGGGAGAATTTTTCCTGGAGCCGTCCGAGGAATATTTCGGCGGCTTTGGAGAAGACCTGGTATTTCTTCCAGACGATACTGGAGCCGGATTCCAATACCGGATTCAAAGGACGAAAACAGAGTTTGTCGCGCGCCACATTTTTTGCTCCAAGGGTGAGCGCATTTCCCATGCCTCTTTCCACCAGAAGCGAGGCATTGTAAATCAGGTTGTGAACTGCCACGATATTCAGTTTGTCAAGGTCTCCGCCGAACCATTCGGCATAGGGATTCCGGACGGATTTGTTGCGGAGATCGCGCCGCGAACAGATCAACGGGAGCTCCCGCAGATCCTCCGGCGTGACAGACTCCTTTTCCGCCAGTGGATTGTCCCGGCGCATCAGCACACCCCACGCATCTTTAACCGGCAAGGCGATACTGTCGTACTTGGCGATATCGACCGGCTGGAGCAGGATGCCGAAGTCGAGCAGCCCGTTATCGAGACGCTCCATGACGTCTCCGGCAACTCCGGTGTACAGGTGCCAGCAGATGCCGGGGTAATCCTCATGAAGTTCGGAAATCGCGTCCGCAACCAGATTCATCGCCTTGCTTTCCCCGCCTCCGATGTAGATGTCGCCGGAGACGTTTTCGCCGATGGCGTTGAATTCGGCTTCAGTCTTCTGCACCATCGCCATGATCTCCTCGGCGCGGCGGCGCAACAGCATCCCTTCCGGCGTCAGCGTGATATGGTGGGTTTCGCGGTTCAGGAGTTTTTGTCCAAGTTCCTCCTCCAGATCCATCATCTGCCGCGAAAGCGTCGGTTGAGTCACATGAAGATATTTTGCCGCACGGGTGAAGCTGTTCTCCCGTGCCACCGCCAGAAAATAACGCAATAGCCTGAGTTCCATAACATGATTCCCTTTCAAGTTGCGGATACTATATCTTCTAAATTATGCTTTTCAAGCATTAATAAGTATAGAAAGAAAGTATTTGCTATTATTTTGCTTTGTATTATATTGATTTGCAGAGCAGAAAATCAATCAATGGAGGTGAATTGAGTGAATGTATCGGATGAAGGAGCCGTTCTGCTCCTCCGCAATCTGAAAGATGCGGGCTGCAATACGGCTGTAACGGAAGAATTTCTTGCGTATGAACGGGAAGGAAAAGTGATGGCTCAGCGGAAGCTGCTGCTTCGCCAGAGAAATTCACTGCTTCGGGCTGTCCATGAGAATCAGGAGCGGATTGATTGTCTCGATTTCCTGCTGCATTCTGTGGAACAAAAAATCAACTCTTCGGAAAGGGCAAAGTAAAATGATCAGAAAGGCAATGGTGTGTATGATGGCGAGTGCAGTATTTTCCATGTTCGGATGTTCGGCGGATGATCAGTTTCCGGCCGTGAAAACGACAGCGGAGCCGGGAAAAATCCTGGTTGCCTATTATTCCTACAGCGGCAATACCCGCCATGCGGCGGAACAGATTCAGAAGAGTACCGGAGGGACTCTTTTTGAAATCAAACCGGTTAAGGCATATCCGGCAGACTACAATGCCTGCGTCGATCAGGCGAAAAAGGAGATTCGTGCAGGCGTTAAACCGGCGCTGGCGGAAAAAATCAAGAACCTCGATCAGTATGACGTCGTTTTCGTCGGAACGCCGAACTGGTGGAGCACAATGGCGCCGCCGGTGCTGACTTTTCTGTCAGAAAATGATTTCGCCGGAAAAACCGTGATACCGTTTGTGACGCACGGCGGAGGCGGAATGGCGCGCTGTGAACGCGATATTCGCAAGGCGTGTCCGAAATCAAAATTCGGAAAAGGCGGAGCATTCTCCGGCGGCGGTATCAGGCGTTCCGGCAGTGCCATCGCAAACTGGGTCAATGAAGTTGTAACCGTCAAAAAATGAGGTGGAGTATGAAAAAAATCGCTCTCTTTGGGATTCTTCTTTCCATCTTCTGTATCGTCAACATGGAGGCAAAGGATAAAATGAGTGCATTGAATATGAAAGAACAGAAAATCGTTGCCATCGCCGCCTGTACGGCGCGCGGCGACATGCCGAACCTGAAAAACGCGCTGTCGGCGGGGCTTGACGCCGGTTTGACCGTGAACGAGATCAAGGAAATCCTGGTTCAGCTTTATGCCTACTGCGGCTTCCCGCGCAGCCTGAACGCGCTCGGCAACTGTATGGCGCTGCTTAAGGAGCGTGAGGCGGGAGGGATCAGGGACGCGCAGGGAAAACTACCCGGCCCGCTACCGGCGGGGAAGAGCATCGATTTCGGCACCGCCAACCAGACAAAGCTCTGCGGAGCGCCGGTCAAGGGAGCGCTCTTCGACTTTGCTCCGGCGATTGACGAATACTTGAAGGCGCACCTGTTCGGGGACATTTTCGGGCGCGACAACCTTGACTGGAGAACCCGCGAAATCGCCACCATCGCCGCACTTGCCGCAATGCCGGGCGTGGAGAGCCAGTTGAATTCCCACATCGCCATCGGCAAACACAACGGCGTCACGGATGCGCAGATCGGGGAGATTCTCGCCGCCGTCAACGGCAATGAATATGGGGTTCCGCACATCAGCGCCTTTCCGGTCGGGCAGGAAAACACCGGATACGCGAAATACTTCAGCGGCAAATCCTACCTCGCCCGCCTGACGAAGGACGACCGGCTGAATGTCCCGGTCGCCAACGTCACATTCGAGCCGGGCTGCCGCAACAACTGGCACAGTCATACCGGAGGGCAGATGCTGATCGCGGTCGGCGGAGTCGGGTACTATCAGGAGCGCGGAAAGGCGGCGCGGCGGCTGGTTCCCGGTGATATTGTCGAAATTCCGCCGAATACCGATCACTGGCACGGAGCCGCTCCCGACAGCTGGTTCTCGCACCTCGCGATTGAATGCAACCCCGCGACCAATAAGAATACCTGGCTGGAACCGGTCAGCGACGCCGATTACAAGGCGGCGACCTCCGGCAGATGAAAGGGAGCGGTGGAATGAAGCATTTGTCGGTAATATGGCTTCTGCTTTCGGTTCTTCTGCTGCCTGCGGCAGAGACGGCCATCCATTCCGCCGCAAAAGAAAAAAACAATGCGAAAGAGACATATATGAGTACAGTGACATCGGAAAGTATTGTACGTTTGTCTAGAATTACCGTCAAGCCGGACCGTCTTGCGGAATATATCGCATTTGCGGCGGAATGCGGGAGACGGTCCATGGCGGAGGAAGCGGGGGTGCTGATGATGTACTCCATGCAGGACAAAGCGCATCCGGAACAGATCACCATTCTGGAAATCTATGCGGACCGCGTCGCTTACGAGCGCCATATCAAAACTTCGCACTTTCAGAAATACAAACAGGGAACCCTGGAAATGGTCCTGAAGCTGGAACTGCTGGACCAGATACCACTGGTTCCGGAAATGAAAATGAAGTGACAACATGAACCGACGCGATTTTCTCAAAACGTCTCTGACGGTGACGGCGGCGGTCGCGGGAACCGCGTTTCTCGGCGGTTCCCTGCTGAACGCGGCATCGGTGCAAAATTCCAAAAATGGAGTAGAAAACGGCAAAATGAAAATTCTGGTTATCACGGGCAGCCCCCGGAAAAACGGCAATTCCAACACTCTCGCGGATCACTTCATCAAAGGCGCAAAGGAAGCCGGGCACGAAGTCGTCCGTTTCGATGCGGCGTTCAAAGAGGTACACCCCTGCATCGCCTGCAACAAATGCGGCATGAACGGCCCGTGTGTGTTCAGGGACGATTTTGAATTTGTCCGCAAACACATCGTTGACGCCGGTCTGGTGGCATTTGCAACGCCGATGTATTATTTCGGCATTTCGGCGCAGATCAAAGCGGTGATCGACCGCTTCTATGCGATCAACGGGCAGATTCACGTTCCGAAGAAAGCGGTGCTGATGATGACCTACGCGGACAACTCCAAAAGGAAGGAAAGCGCAATCGTCAATCATTACGAAGTGCTTCTGGATTATCTCGGCTGGACCGATGCAGGGCAGATCATTGCACCGGGAGTCTGGCCGGTCGGCGCAATCAACCGCACGAAATACCCGGAACAGGCGTACCGGCTTGGAAAGAGCATATAAAGGAAAGAACGCCATGGACAGACGGAATTTTATCAAAACGCTCGGCATTGCCGGAGGTGCGATGCTGTTGAACAGCTCAGTCGGCGCTCCTGCGGTCGGGGCGGCGGACTCCCGGAAAAACAGCGCAAGCGATCCGCGGCTTGCCGGGGTCTGCGACATTCATATCCACTGTCTGCCCGACACACGTCCGCGCTGCATCGACGAATTCACGTTGGCGGAACAGGCGAAACAGGCGGGCTACCGGGCGGTCATGTACAAGTCGAACGACTGGAGCTGTCATGACCGGGCATTCCTGATCCGTCAGGCACTTCCGGAGTTCGAGGTGTTCGGGAGTCTCTGCATGAACCGTGTTCACGGCGACAAGGTCAATGTGTTCGCGGCGGAACAGGCGCTCAAAACCTCCGGCGGGCTCTGCCGCTGTATCTGGATGCCGACTCTTTCCGCGGCTTACCAGCACCGGTGCGACAAACTCCCCGGACCGGGAATCCCGGTGCTTGATCGGCAGGGCAAAGTCCTTCCGGAAGTGATCCGGGTGATGGAGCTGTGCGCCGGGGCGGATATTATTTTCGCTTCCGGACACAGTTCGCCGCGGGAAAGCCTGATTCTGGCGAAAAAAGCGGGAGAAGTCGGCGTGAAAAAATTCGTCGTCACTCACGTCAATTCGCTGATCTGGAAAATGACGCCGGATCAAATCAGACGGGCGGTCGATTTCGGCGCATTCGTGGAATACTGTTATCTGCCCCGTCTCTGGGGACCCGGAACAGGCAACCCGCAGTTCAAACGGCAGAGCCGGGAAGAATTCCTGAATTATGTCAGAACCGTTCCTGAACGCAGTTTTATTTCAACCGATCTCGGACAACGCGGGAATCCGAACCCGATTGACGGAATGCGCATGTGCATCCGCGAACTGCAGGATGCGGGAATTCCGCAAAGGGAGATCAACTTGATGGTGCGGACCAATCCGGCACATCTGATCGGCGTGAACCTGTAAATAAAAGGAGACAACATCATGGATCGACGCGATTTTCTCAAATCAACCGCAATTCTCGGAGCCGCTTTGGGACTGCCGGCCATTGTCCGGGGCGGCATGACAAAAACAGCCGCCGCAGGAAACAAGATTTCTCCGTCAGAACTTCCGCACCGCACCCTCGGCAGCGGCAAAGCAGCCCTTGACGTCTCCGCCCTTGGATTCGGCGTGATGGGCATGACTTACAACCGCAGCGCCCATCCGGACCGGAAACAATGTATCCGGCTTCTACATGAGGCCGTGGACCGCGGCGTAACCCTTTTCGACACCGCCATCATTTACGGCCCGCTCAACAACGAAGAGCTGGCAGGCGAGGCGTTGTCGCAATTCAGAGATAAAATAAACGTGACCACCAAGTTCGGGCATGAAGTCGTCAACGGCAAAGGTACCGGCCGTCAGGACAGCCGTCCCGCCACGATCCGCCGCTACTGCGAGGGTTCGCTGAAACGCCTGCGTCTTGATGCGCTTCCGATGTTCTACCAGCACCGTTTCGATCCGAAAGTCCCGGTCGAGGAGGTTGCCGGAACCATCGGCGAACTGATCAGAGAAGGCAAAGTCCTGCGGTGGGGAATGTGCGAAGTCAGCGCCGAAACCATCCGCAGGGCACATGCGGTTCAGCCGTTGACCACCGTTCAGAGCGAATATCATCTGATGCACCGCGACGTGGAACGAAACGGCGTGCTTGACGTGTGCCGCGAACTCGGCATCGGCTTCGTTCCTTACAGTCCGCTCAACCGCGGCTTTCTCGGCGGCGGAATCAACGAATACACGCAGTTCGATCCCGACAACGACAACCGTCAGACGCTTCCGCGTTTCACTCCGGCGGCGATTCGCGCCAATACCCGGATCGTGAATGTTCTGCAGCAGTTCGGGAGAGTACGCGGCATGACTTCGGCGCAGGTCGCGCTGGGCTGGCTGTTGTGGAAAACTCCGTGGATCGTGCCGATTCCCGGAACGACCAAGCTGTCGCATCTGGAGGAAAACCTTCATGCGCTTGATTTTGTCTGTACCCCGGCGGAGTGGCGGGAGCTTGAACTCGCCGTCGCCGCGATTCCCGTGACCGGCAGCCGCTACAATGCCGAACAGCAGCGGCAGGTCGGCCATTAAGCATGATTTTGGAGGATGATAATGAATCGACGTGATTTTCTCAAATCGGTGGCGCTGCTGACTGCCGCAGGAGCGATGCTCGGCAAAGGGTCCGTTCTGAAAGCGGCGGAAGCTCCGGCGGCTAAGCCGACGGGACCGGTCTTGAACTTCAATCCGCAAATGCAGTACCGTCCGATGGGACGGACCGGCGTCAACGTTTCCGCTCTCGGTTTCGGGCTTCTGCGTCTGCCGGATCGCCTGGCTGCATTGGGAAACTTCGGCAATGAATTCAATGGAGGGGGTGTTGCTGGTTTATCTGGGGGCTATCATGCTTCTTGCCATGTTCCTGATGATCTTTTATGCGAGGAAAACAAATTGGCTGTGGAAAAAACAACAGGAAACAGGTTTTTTTTTCCCGGCTTGGTCTCAAACCGAGGCTGATGCCTCTGGATAGAAATGAAATAATCTTCACGAAATGGAGGGTAATTAAATGTCAACAAAGATTTTTTCTCTCGTTCTTGTGTGTCTGCTTGTCGGAGAAACTGCTTGGACGGATTCGCCGACGGACACAAATTCCACCCGGACTCCGCCTCTTGTTTTAAAGGAGCGTGGCAGTTTTTACCTTGGCGGTGAAACTGTTTTTCAGGATTTTATAGAATTGGGCAGCCAGAGGCAGGCGGATACCGTCACCGTAAATCAGATGTATGTCGAATATATGTTGCCGGACGTGAAAACACGGTTTCCTGTGGTGCTGGTTCATGGAGCAGGTATGAGTGGAAGCTGCTATGACACGACTCCTGATGGGCGTATGGGCTGGTATGAATATTTCGTCCGGAACTCATATCCGGTATATGTGGTTGATCAGGTCGGCAGGGGACGTTCGGGGTTCAATCAGGCGATTTTCAATAACGTAGGAGCGGGTAGGCAGAAGCCGTCTCAACTCCCGAAAATCACCAGAATGGGTGACCTGCATGCGGCGTGGATCAATTTCAGGATTGGCCCGGAAAAAGGCGTTCCTTATTCTGATACGCAATTTCCGGTTGAGGCAGTTTCGGAGCTTTCCCGCATGAGTATCGCCGATCTGACTTCTTCGCTGCCGTCACCGAACCCGAATTACGGAACCCTTGCTCAACTGGCGCAAAAATTGAATGGGGCTGTATTGGTGGGGCACTCACAATCCGGTCATTTTCCGCTTGAAGCAGCACTGCTGGCTCCGAACGCAGTGAAAGGGATGATCCTTCTGGAACCGGGCGCCCGTCTGGCGGATCGTTTTACGGATGCCCAGATTGCCGTTCTTGCGAAAATACCGCTTCTGATCGTCTATGGTGATTACCTTTCCGGGTCTATTGAGATTCCCGGCGATTCCTACGGTTGGCAGCAAAGATTTGATGGTTGTAACAAATTTATTGAACGTCTCAGAAAAGTCGGCGGAAAAGCTGAAATGTTACATCTGCCGGCAAGAGGACTGCATGGTAATACGCATATGTTCATGCAGGATAAAAATAATCTGACCGTCGCTAATCTCATCATGGAATGGATGCATAAGTATATTCCAGAATCTCTGTAATGGGATTGAGTATATCTCATTGCGCATTTTGTGAGAACCGAAACTTTGGTTTTTTCAAAATTGTTGGATTGAACTCAAAAAACGGTGAAGATAAGATTTTGATAATGTCCCCAACCGAAAGGATAAATGCCATGAACGAATATTTTCAGGGAAAAGTCGCACTGGTCACCGGTTCCGCAATGGGAATTGGTCTCGCCTGCGCCGAAGCCTTCGCCAGAGCCGGAGCCGTCACCGTGATGGCGGACATCAGAAAACCGGAGGAACAAGCCGGGAAATTGGCTGCCGAAGGATATCAGGCGACCGCGTATGCGTGCGATGTATCCGATGTCAATGCCGTCAGAACGATGGTTGAATGGATTGCGGCAAAATACGGCCGCCTTGATGCGGCGTTGAACAACGCCGGAATCCAGACTCCGCAGCGTCCGATGGCGGAAATCACCGATGAAGAGTTTGACCGGACCGTCGCCGTTGACCTGAAAGGCGTCTGGAACTGCATGCGTTACGAGATTCTTCAGATGCAGAAACAGGGCGGAGGTACGATTGTGAACACATCCTCACAGGGCGGCGTGACCGGTTTTCCGGGACAGGCGGCCTACATCGCCTGCAAGCACGCCGTTATCGGCCTGACCCGTACCGCCGCAATCGACTATGCGGCGCAAAACATCCGGATCAATGCTGTCTGTCCGGGTGTAATCCTTACCCCGATAGCGCGGGAGCTGATGAGTCGTAATCCCGCCCTGGAAAAAGAGTTGATTCGCGACATTCCCGCTGGTCGTCTCGGCAAGCCGGAGGAAATCGCCAATGCTGTACTCTGGCTGTGCAGTCCGCAGGCAAGCTTCGTCGACGGGCATGCATTGCTGGTAGACGGTGCGTTTTCCATTCATTGAGAGGTGACAACATGAATCGACGTGATTTTCTCAAATCGGCGGCGCTGCTGACCGCCGCAGGAGCGATGCTCGGCAAAGGGTCCGTGCTGAAAGCGGCGGAAGCTCCGGCGGCTAAGCCGACGGGACCGGTCTTGAACTTCAATCCGCAAATGCAGTACCGTCCGATGGGACGGACCGGCGTCAACGTTTCCGCTCTCGGTTTCGGGCTTCTGCGTCTGCCGATGCTTGCAGACGGCAGAACCGTGGACTTCGACCAGAGCGTCGCCATGATCCACCGCGCCATTGAGGGCGGCGTGAACTACATCGACACCGGCAGGGTTTACCTCGGCGGACAGAGTGAGGCCGTTGCCGGAAAAGCGCTCAAAGGCGGCTGGCGCGACCGGGTTTATGTGACTTCCAAGTCGCCGTGGTGGATCATGGAGCGCCCGGAGGATTTCGAAAAATTCTTCGATGAATCCCGTCGGGCGATCGGAACCGATGTGATTGACTTTTATCATATCCACATGATCATGCACCGGGGCTGGAAAGAGAAGGTGATCCCGTTCCGGCTGATCGACAAAATCATGAAGCTCAAGGAGCAGCGGAAGATCCGTTTCGCGGGCTTTTCGTTCCACGACCGGCTCGGCCTGTTCAAAGAGGTGGTTGAATCCGCTCCTTGGGATTTTTGTCTGATTCAGCACAACTACCTCGACTATGAATATGAGGCCGGATGTCTCGGGCCGAAATACGCCGCCGCGAATGGTATGGGACTCGCCGTGATGAAACCGCTCCGCACCGGATTTCTGGCAAATCTACCGCCTGCGATGCGCGAGGCTCTGCGTTCGACCGGTGTCGTGAAACCCGATGTGGAGTGGGCGCTCGACTATCTGTGGGACATCCCCGAAGTCAGCGTGGCGGTCAGCGGCGTGGGCTCGATGGCGGATGTCGAAGCGAATCTCCGCTACGCATTCAAAGCGAAGCCGAACATGCTCACGCCCGACGACCGCAAGGCGCTCGGAGCCGCGATCAAGGCGTTCCGTCAGGCTCCCGGGCACATCGACTGCACCGGCTGCTACCAGTGCATCCCGTGTCCGCACAATGTCGCGATCGGCTACATCTTCGCCTATGTCTACAACAACTATCTGCTGCACAAGAACAAGAAGAAGGCACTGTCCGACTACACGGTCTCCATGTCGCCGATCCAGCGCGGCGCGCCCGCGTCGGCATGCGTGAACTGCGGCGCCTGCCTTGCAAAATGCCCGCAGAAACTCAATATCCCGGAGCTGTTGAAACGGGTTAAGAACGATCTTGAAGCATAACAATTAAGAAGGAGAAATTCACCATGTCGCTCGGATTCACAGAAATCATCCTGATCGCCCTGTTCATTCTCATCGTCTTTGGAGCGAAACGCATCCCCGAACTTGCCCGTGCCATGGGCCGGGCATCCTATGAGTTCAAGAAAGCGAAAAACGCCTTATCCACGGAAGCACAGGAATTGGTCGAAACCGCCGGGAAATCCGCTGAGAGGGAAGAGGAAAAGCAGGGATAGGGAGAGCATGTGAATTCTTTTTAAGATTTGAATGCCTCCAATGGAGCATTCCATTGAAAAGGCGATAAAAAGTCCATGATCCACCGAGAGAACACCGCAGGTTCAATAGCCTCCGATGTTTTGTGAATGAATGCGAGTGAAAAACATAGGATCCCGACTGCAAAAATATGGAAAAAACAACAGAAATTCCGGTGATCACAGTATATGGGAATTCGCATGTCATTTCTGTTGAAACCTGTTTCCCCAATGTTGTAAAAATAACCGTGAGGGATCATATTTGTTCTTGGGCTTTTCAACACCGGTCGGATGTCCGACGGAGATTATACTGAAAGGGATAACACCCTCCGGCAGTTTCAAAATAGAGGCGACGGGGCCAAGAAGATTCGTGTGGGGGTATACACCAAGCCATACGGCTCCCAGTCCGGTCCCCTCCGCCGCAAGCAGAATATTCTCCGTGGCGGCAGAACAATCCTGAAGCCAGACATCGCGATATTCTCCTGTCCGGAAAGCCTGGGATATTCCGCAGACTGCAATCGCCGCCGGGGCTTGGCGCAGCATTTTTCCATGCGGCATTGTGTTTGCAAGCGTATCCAGCAGGGCACGGTCTGTGATCATCACAAAAGCCCATGGTTTGGCATTACCGCAGCTTGGAGCGGCAAAGCCGGCTCGGACCAGTTCATGCAGTTCTGACAGTTCAATCGGTTCTTTTGTATAGTTCCGCACACTTTTCCGTTGATGAATCACGTCCAGAATATCTGTTCTGACATTGCCGGTTTGCCGTCGCGTTGTGTTTGAACCTTCTGCGGTGAACCTTCCCGGCAGGGGCCGGAAAAGTACGAGGACAAGAAGCAGCAGCAACGCTAGAATAACTATACGCTCATAACTCATTTCCCATTTCCTTTCTATTTGGTGATTGGATGTTTTGTGGAAAAAATCAAGCAGGGCCCCGCAACCGCAGAACCAGCGGCACCAAAGCCGGGGGATGAATACGGAAACCCCTAGAAAAACAATGGCGAGAATCAAAATCCACCATGACGTGTCAAGCAGAAATGCCGGGAACGGTTCAATGACGGGGAACGAAACACCGCAGATAACCGTTGTTACGGTTACTCCAAGAATGATTCGTCGCAGATAGGGGCCTGCCCGGAAACCTGCGGGATATGTTCTGGCTCCCAGTTTACGGCCCAGTCTGCTTGCCAACTCCTGCGCTCCTCCGTAGGGACATAGGATTCCACAATAGAAATTTCTTCCTTTCCATACAGCAAGCCAAACCGTAAGCAGGAAAATCAATGACGGCAGGGATAGTTTCCAGTATGGTGCGGTTTTAAGCCATCCGCTGAATTGCGATAAGGATAGGCAGCAGTGTATAAGCAAGCCGAATATCGTGATATTGCAGACAAGCAGGATGATTCTTGCTTTGCCGGACATCGAATGAAAGAAATAATAAAGGTTTACCGCCAGCAGCAGTAATCCGAGTCCGTCGAGCCATTGGAACTGAATCAGGGAAGGCGTTTCCACTGCGAGCGGAGCGGAGACGGTCTCTGCCAGACGTGCACGGATGGTTTCCTGCGCCGCCCGACTGGAAAAGGTTGCTCCGGTTACGGCATCAATAGGCAGACGGAGTGCTTCCGCGGGAGTCCTGTTCAGATACTTTTTAAAAATTCCGGAATCCAATACCCGCTGCCAGAACTCCGGATCTTCCGCGTTTGATTCAAATTCAATTTTATTGATCGTTTTTAAATCGGGCGAAAGCATGATTCTCACCGGGATCGGACCTCCGAAACCGGTGATGTGACTGTACCGGGAGTCCGTTCTCAGAATATTGGGAGCACTCTCCTGTTCCGTAGATTCTATGGCATTTTTCCGGTAGTGGTGGGCCAGACAGACGATAAGAATTACTGCTGCGGCAAAAAATAAATTTCCAGTCCGTCGAATCCAAGCGGGTAGTTGCACAATGTTTCTCCTTTTTCTGTTTCGTTAATATACCGGTTTTCTTTGAAACAACAAATACTTATTTTCTGTAGCTGTTATGCCTGAAAAGCATATGTAGCAGGAACAGTCCTGCCGTTTCATGAAGTTCCTTGATAAAAAGAGGAAAAAACCTTGCAGAATTCAGAATTCGCGTGTAACGTAAGACAAAATGTGATCTGAAATGAACATGGAGGTTTGCTGATGGAACTCAGAGTTTTACGTTATTTTCTCGCCGCGATCCGGGAGGGATCCATACTCCGGGCGGCGCATTTTCTGCACATCACCCAGCCGACCCTTTCGCGGCAGTTGCAGGACCTGGAGGAGGAGCTGGGGCAGAAACTGCTGATCCGTACCAACCGGAGCGTTGCCTTGACCGCTGAAGGGAAACTGCTGCGCCGGCGTGCGGAAGACATCATGGAGATCGTGCGCAAAACCGAAGCGGAATTCCGCTCAATGGGGGAAAACATCCGGGGGGATGTTTATATCGGCAGCGGAGAAACCGAGGCTATGAAACTGATTGCCCGGATTATCCGGGAGCTGCGTGAAGAATACCCCGGAATCCGGTATCACATTTACAGCGGAAAGACGGAGGAAGTCGAGGAACGGGTGGACAAGGGTATTTTGGATTTCGGTATTCTGATTCAGCCGATCAACATTTCCAAATACGACTGTATCAATCTGCCGCTGAAGGATGTCTGGGGCGTTATCATGAGAAAGGACAGCCCGCTGGCTGCCAAGGAGAGTATCTCGTTCCGGGATCTTCAGGGGCTTCCTCTGATCTGTTCCCGGCAGAATCCACAGTCGAAAACGGGGAAAAGCGGGTATCCTGAATGGTTCGGAAGGCTCTTTGACAAGCTCAACGTCGTGGCGACCTATAATCTGATCTATAACGCGGCACAACTGGTGGAGGAAGGAATTGGGTACGCAATCGGGCTTGACAGAACCATTGACACCATGGAACACAGCGTGCTCTGCTTTCGACCATTGTCTCCAAAGGTGGAATCCGGTTTGAATATTGTCTGGAAGAAATATCAGGTATTTTCTACTGCCGCTGAAATCTTTCTGGATCGGATTCAGAAAGATTTTTCCGCTGCGGAGGATCAGGTGAGGCGTTGACTGCAGCAGTAATGTCTGCCGCCGGTATCGTGAGTTGAATAACTTTGACTGTACGGCTTCCATCATCCTGACCTTATCTGCTGATTTTTGCCCGAATGCCGCCGGACCGAAACAGGAGACTGCATCATTCGGTCCGGCAGGCCGGAATCAAACGAAAAGAGTTTTTCTTTTTACCGGACGATGGCTCTCCATACCGTTTGATGATGGTATTGCAGGATTCCGGTCCGGAGCTTGTTATACTCGTTCCAGCAGCCGATTTTCCCCGCGTTGCGTTTCCAGACGGATGCAATCCGTATTTTCCGCCAGGAGAACGCCGGAAAATGCATCGCGCCAACTTCCCCGCTCCGGGAAACGGAGTTCCAGAGGGCCGTTCCATTTGCAGTGAACGCCAAGCCATTGTTTCGACTGAAAGACCTGATCGCCGCGCGAAGAATAGAGATGAACTCCTGCGCGTTCGGCGAACATGCTGAGCAGTGCCGACGGCATATTCGGCGAGGAGCTCCAGATGGAAGTCCACTGCGGAAAATGTTTCTCCAGAAGCATCGCGCCGTTTGCTCCTTCCCGATACGGGGTCCAGGTTCCTTCGACGATCCAGCCGAGCGCTTCCGCCTCCGGATCGGCACCGTACAGACGGGGATTGACATTGCGCGGGGTTCCGTAACTGAACCGTTTTCCGTCGATGAGTACTTCGGTAATCAGCGACGAACGCTGTCCTTCGGCAAGAACACAGCGGATTCCGGTCACTTCGCAGCAACCGTCGGCATCGAAACGGCCGTTGCGGAAAATACCCGGCGCATGGAACCAGAGGACCGTGCGGTTCTCTTTCTTGAGTTCGCTGTCGATAAGCCTGCGCAGTTCTCCATCGAGAAAATGCAGATTCAGCATGATGGCGAAACGGTACTGACTCAAGCGGTTCTGACGCACCAGTTCCGGCAGATCCTCAATCCGGAAGATGTCATAACTGGCGCCGATGGCGGCAATCTCGTTGAGCTGCTGTTCAATCAGGGCTCCCGTCAGGAACTGGAAGGTTTTCGAACAGGAGAGGCTGCGGTCGGAAAGGAACACGGCGATCTGAGCCGTACTCTCGCGCTGTTCCAGATGGCGTCCGGCGAATGTCGCGAGCCGGGCGACGTTCGCCATCAGGTTCCGGTCGCGGAACGTTCCCTCTCCGAAAAGGTCCATGAACCACTGCGTTCCTCCGCTTCGCCAGACATCAAGGAAACCGCGCGTCATCATCTGTTCTGCCTGTTGAACATTCTCCGGCAGGACATTGGAGTAAGGCGTCACGGAGAGATGGGTCCCCGTATCGTCCTCGGCGAAATAGAGTTTTCCTGCAAGCTCCGCCGATGCGGGCAGCATCTGAGCCGTACTCACTCCTCCCGGCTGACGTGCCGAATATCCCACCGGCGATGACAGATAATCCAGATCGCGGCACTCCAGCACGATCCGGTGTGCATCCTGTCCGGCTGCGTAATGCGCAATGCTGTTCGTCGGCAGGTTGGCATAGCAGTAAAACGCGCCGAAGAGCTTTTCCGCTCCCAGCCGGGCAAGCGTGTGCTTTGCATACTCCGCCTGCCGGACCACCAGACCGGCCATCCGTTCTGAATGGCAGAGCAGATGGTCGATCAGCGCCTGCTCCGTTTCCGGATTCAGCAAACTCCCGGCGGAGGGATTGAAATTGCGGAACCGTTCGGGCGGAGGCGGTTCCGCGTTTTCCAGTGTTACGGAAGAGTCGTTCCATGCCTTCCGGAGTGCCTCGTCAGTCCGGTAGCGTTCCGAAAGCCAGCGGCGGAAATGCACGGCCATCTGCGGATGGTAGTCGGCGATCTTCGCCCCCCAGTACCAGACATGCTCTGCACAGTGGCCGAATCCGGAGTGATAGCCAAGGATGGATTCGCCCCAGTGCCGTTCGCAGTATTCCAGCGATCGGCCAAGCGATTCCAGAGCATCGTCGATCCATTCGTCGCTCCAGAGGGTTGCCATGGCGCAATCCTCGAACGCGAGAGTTTCCAGATCGTAAAGGCGCATCAGACAACCGGGATGGCGCGCTTTCCACCCGTCTGAAGCATGGAGCCGGAAACGGGGAATCACAAGAGCATCCGGACACCCCCGCAGAATCTTTTCCATCATGGAGTCTATGAATTCGGGCGTCATGGTCTGGAAATTGGTGGAACCGTCATGGACCGGGGTTCCATCCTCCGGGGCCACGTTTCCGATGAAGGAGAAAATCCGCACTCCCGCTTCCGCAAAGTTGCGGACATCCTCCGTATCCATATTCCGGTTCCAGTGCATCAGACCGGTCACGGGAACTCCATTCACATGAATCACGGGAACTCCGCCGTGCCTCCGGATTGCCGCTTTCAGTTTTGCCATCGTTGTCTTATCCTTTTCCTGATTTTTCATATTCATAAAACATTCTTCAATCGTTCCGGCGGGAGACCCATCCGGAAAAGCGATGAAATGCATACGGGATTTTTCCTGTTTTCCTTTACCAGTTGTGAAACGCCTCCACATCATAGAAATCCAGTTCCGGATAATAGGGGGACCAGGCATCCGGGGTGTTCTTCCGGCGCGCCGTAATGGAGACCGGTCCGAGCAGACCGCCTTCTCCCCAGCGGTCGAACACACGGATTACCAGCGTGTTCGTCTTTCCGTACCGGACCGCTCCTGCGGGAATCCGGTAGCGCCGGGAGGCTTTGTAGGCGGCGGGATCGGCGGCAAATGTGGTTGCTCCGATCAGCCGACCGTTCCAGTAGGTCCAGTCGTTGTCGTCGATCGGACCGGAAACGAATTCCAGATCAAGGTTTTTCCACGATGCGGGAACCGGCACATCGGTCCGGAGCCACGCGTAACCGTCATAGGGAAGAACGAGCGAACGTTTCATGTCCGCCGGATATTGATAATGCGGATTTTTAGTATGAACGCCCTGACGTTCCCAGGAGAGTCCCGCTTTGACCGGAATCGTTCCGCCCGGCATCTTCTCCGGATTTTCCTGCCATTTGAGTGCCGCGCCCCGGTTTTCCGGATCCAGCACGAGTTTCCAGTCGTTCAGCGGAAGATGCCCGGCGGATGCTGACCGGGTATTATGCCGGAACTTTTCCGCGGAAAAGAGACGCAGATCCTTACCCTGGGCAAGATTGAGATTGCTCAGGATCGTGAAAAAGACGCGCTGTACTTTTTCCGTATTCCAGAATCCTTTGAGTTTCAGAGGCAGACGGAATACGATCAGCGTTCCCATGCTGACATCCAGCTTGGCGATCACGGCAGGATCGGTGCGGATCAGCCATGCAGGATCAGGTTCCAGTACGTTGGCGGTGAATTCATCGCGGAAAAAGAGATCGGCGTTCGCAATGGATGCAAATGCGGGATCGGCGGTTTTCGGGAGAGACGTTTTGAAAACGCGGCGTTTCTGCTCGGAAAGTCTGCCAGGCAGCAGATCAAGCGGCGTTTCCGCCG
Source organism: uncultured bacterium (assembly GCA_900548385.1). Lineage (GTDB taxonomy): Bacteria > Verrucomicrobiota > Lentisphaeria > Victivallales > UBA1829 > UBA1829. The sequence goes on from URKJ01000032.1 coordinate 50,015, forward strand.
TTGCAACGACCGCGCCGCCGCGCAGAAGGACTTTTTCCAGAGCTGCGCGGAAATCCGCCTTGTCCGGATCGGGAATTTCCACTTTGCCGAGAATTACCGCCTGAACATTCCAGAAAAGGTCCCGTCCGCCGGAACGGCGTACCCGGAGGGGAGTCATTCCGGCTTGTTTCAGCAGTTCAAAACCGGCATCGTCTCCGAAATAGGCAACAAACTGTGCCGGAACGGCTCTCTGCGGTCTGCTCATCACGGAAAGCATGTTGTCCGTCAGACGCGTTGCGACGGGATCCGTCCCGTAGCGCGGAGTCACCTCCATCTGGCAGAAGAGTACCTCGCCGCGTTCCTTTTTCAGCACCAGAAGCGGCGAGAACATCAGATTGAATCCGCAGTCCAGGACCGGGACAAAGCGGCCGTACTGCGGTTTGCGGATCACATGGGCGGCGACAATCCCGCTGTTTCCGCATTTCCATTTTGAACGGGGATAGTGCGGCGAGCCTTCGTCGGAAAGTACAAATTCGGAAATGTTGTCGGTTCCGCCGCGCCAGTTGCTGAAGTCCTCCTCCGCCAGCCCCGCAAGAAGCGGCGACGACGGCGTGCGCACAAACGCATTCCGGTACGACGGAGATTCCATCACCAGATTCGCCATGTTGCACGGCTGCTGTTCAAAAATCAGAATATTCAATCCGCGTTCAACCAACTGTTCCCGGTCCACGGATTTCAGCAGTTCCGGAGCCCCGTTCTTCAGAGCGTTCCGTCCGACGATCAGCAGAGTCGCACCGCGTACATCCTCCGCCGACTTTGCGATCCGGAACGGGAAACCCGCACGGCGGAGCAGATCGGCAGTCCGTCCCTCCGGATCGTACAGCACCGCCCGGCAGGGACCGAACGGCGGAACCGACCGTTTCGGGAAAAACTGGAGCGCGAATTCTTCCGTATATAACAGTTCAGTACCATCGTGAACACTCAATTTCAACACACCGGGGGTCCGTGTATAGACAACAGGAGCCTGAAGTGCGAGCGGCACTTTCCGGATTTCACCCGGCTGGAGTTCCAAAGGAACCGAACCGCGAAGCACCACACTGCCGTCCGCCGCAAGCGACCAATCCGCAGTAACCTTCCGCATTGCCCGGTGATCGTTGACCGCCACAATGCTTTTCGTAAATTTCTCTCCGGAATACCATGCGTGGGTCTGTTCCGTAAAGCGTTCCGGATCGCCGCCAAGGAAGAACATCAGCGGAGTGAACGCATCGGCGGTATAACGGGCGCATTCGCTCGGCTTCGTGTAATCCGCCTGCATGTGGGTCTGGACCTCGGAACTGCCGGAAAGCCGGTCGGGGAAAAGACCGGGGCGTTTGATGTTTTCCGTAAAATCCCCGCCGACACGCGCCTTGTTGTAGGTGGCGAACTGTTCGTAAAGATCGTGCCCGCCGGGGAAGTCCCCGATTCCGGAGACATCGTACGCCCGCCATGAGCGGACGACCTGCCGGTAAAAAAGTTCCTTCAGGCGCAGATAGTTGCAGTTCCAGTTCGTATAAGCGTGCAAATCGCAGAAGCCGAACGAATAGGCCGGCCGTGCTTCATCCCCGTAAACGGAATCGCCGAAATAGCGTGCCGCGTTTTCCGCATAAAGATACGGTCCCTGCGCCTGCCCGAAATGCCGGAACTGTGCAGGGAATGGAAATGCGCTTTCAACGGAGATCAGCGGCTGGGTATGCGACTTCGCCCATTGGGCGGGCCAGTCCATTTGTTCCTGAAGCGGAGTCCCGAACGACTGGTAGTTCATTGAAGTGAAGATTCTGCCCGAATTTCCGCCTGCGTGCTGGAAGGTCGGGCGCGACGGATCCAGACGCTCCATGACACTTCCCGCATAGAGGGCCTTTGCGCGGTCCTGAAGTTTGTTTTTCGGGACATACGCCGTATCGTTCAGCTTGGCGGGATCCTGATTCCACGGATAGCCGCAGGTGTTGAAATCGGTGTACCACATCAGGATCGACGGATGATTCGCCCATCCGCAGACAAACGCATCCAGATCGGCCTCATACTGCGCTTTGTCGCCGCCGTCATAGGGAGGCATCGAAACCAGATTGCAGACCCCCTGCCGGTCGCATTCGCGGTAATAATTGCCGGTCAATGTCATCGGGTCCAGACCCGTGACGGGCGAACAGCGGACCGCATTGAAATTCAGCGACTTGATGTTGCGGACGTATCCTGCAGCCCCGTCCGGAGTTCCATACACAAACCGCAGGCGTTCAAACGCCGGAGACGACCAGAGCCGGAACCGGAACTTTTTCCCGTTCAGATAAAACGCATCCGGCCGAACCTCCAGTTCCCGGAACCCGAACGGAAGCGCCCAGAGCGCATCGCGCCCGTCCCTGCCGGAAAGAGAGACCTCCATCGAATAGAGATTCGGATGCTCGTCGTCCCAGAGTTCCGGATTGCTCCAGCCGCCGGAAAAAACGGCGCTTTCAAGAGGTGATCCTGTCAGGCGGATGCTATGACGGAATTCCTTTTTGACGGAACCGTTCCGGATAAAACGCACCTGCAATTCCGCCGCTCCGGAGCGGTGTTCGGGATTGTCCATCCGAATGCGGAATGCGATCTGTTTCTTTTTCACCGAGGGAAACGCCAGGGCGCTCCGCAGCTGGACCGGCGACTCCGAGCTTTCCAGCCAGACATTTCCGAGCGCCATGCATCCATGGTCTCCGAGGCTCGGACGCCCCTGCCAGAGTTTCGCATATCTGCGTTCCAGAAAGATGGTCACGGTATTCTCCGGCCGGCAGAAGGCGGAGATGTCGATCCGCCGCCGATTCGGGAACGCAGTGTAATAATTCGACTTCTGGATAAAGGAATCGACGAGACGCCCGTTGACGTAAATTCTCGCATAATCCGCGGTCATCTCTTCAAAATGGAGGAAAAGCCGTCCCTGTTTCATGGATTCCGGTACGCGGAAACTCCGCTGGTACCATCCGGAGCGGTACTGAATCAGCGGTTTCCCGTTCCACGTCCACTTCTGCGGAACGAGCTTTCCTTTCTCCGCCCGGTAAATTTCAAACAGAGGGGAACGGAAACTTCCCGGAACGCGCATATAACCGAATGTTCCGGCGGAGGGCGGAAGCGGCGCATAATCATTGGTTGGATATGTGCGCCAGAGTCCGTTCAGAGAGACGGCACGGCGAACCGCGTTCTTCCGTTCCGCCGCATCGTCCAGTTTCCAGAGTGGAGCTTCCGCAACAGTGGTTTTTCCCGCCTCAAAACGGTTCCGGTACAGATCCGGTTCCTCTGCGGCAAGCGGTTTTACGGAGACGATGCTGTTTGACAGTCTTACGTTCTCCGCATGACGGAACACCGTCAGATTCAACGGAGAGTTTCCCGGTATCGGAATCCGTCCCTGTTCCGCTCCGTCCAGATAAAACGCAAGGGTTCCGTCTTCGCGATGGAACGAAATAAAATACTCCTGCTTTTGGGAGAGCGGATAGGGCGAGTGGACAAAAGAAGCCGTTTCTCCCTGTTTCCATTCCAGAGTCAGGCGGCGGGAAGTCTCCGAATAATAGATTTTCCCTCCTCCCTGCGGAGTTTCCAGCTCCAGAAGAGACTGAACCTGTCCCTGTCCGATTCCGTCGAACTGGACCGCGGTCCGGAGCGAACGGAAGGCGCCGGAAAGATCCGTTGCTTTCATCACAGCCTTCTTTTGTGCATTCAGGGCGAGCGACTGAATTTCCGGAAGAGTCAATGCCCGGTCAAAGAGTTTCAGATCATCATAAACGCCGTCGCCTGTCTTTGCCTTGAAACGGTCGGATCCGGGGAGTCCGAGCCAGAAGGTCGGGGCTTTCCATGGATCGGGAATCCGGAGCTGATCGGGAGAGACCGCACGTTCGGCAATCAAAGCGCCGTCCAGATAAAACGTCCCTTTTCCGCTTGTCAGATCCCAGGTCGCGGCAAGATGGTGCCAACGTCCTTTCTCCATGCGCGGTTTTGAGAGCAGCTGAATCTGTTTCGGGGAACAGATACTGACATCCAGACGGTTGGTTTTCGTCTTCACCATGTAGATCCGGAACCGGCCCGCCTGAAGGTAGAACATGTAGTGCATGGTGTTGTCTGCGACCTCCCACTCCGGTTTGAAATGAAAGGAGAGCGTCCCCTGTTTCAGATTCATCACCGGAAGATTGCGGAAACAGGCTGCCGTCACCTGATCGTAAGCATCCCGCTTGACCATCAGCCCCTTGCCGGATACACCGTCGGGATAGTTGATCCGTCCGTAAACAACGCCTTCCGCTTTCCTGCCGTTTTCCAGCAGAACCTCCGCTGTTTCGTCAAAGGGAACATGCAGTTTCGGTGATGCCGCTCCGAGCGGAAACGCGGCAAGCACAGCGGTAATACAAGAAAAAAAAGATCGTTTCAAATTCATACTCAACTCCCGGAAAAAGTTCAAATCATCCGTTCACAGACGGAGCCGTCCGGATACACGATCCGGCAGTTCTGTTTTTTATGATGTGCCCCGCAGAGGAAATCCAGTTCGGTGATCCTGCCGTTCCGCGCTTTGCAATGAACTTTGAGATCGCCGGGGGCTGCAAGAAGGAATTCGTAATCACGCCAGGATTCCGAAACGGCGGGAGCCAGTTTCAGCGTGTTGCCGTCCGACTGAAACAGGCACTCTGTCGCAGCCTGAAGCACGGCGGCCGATCCGGTGGAGAACCATGGGCGCCCCCCGATTCGTCGGTTCGACTCGAACGATTCCCCGAAATGTCCCGTGGTATTTACCGTGTATTCCAGAAATTCCGCCGCCTTTGCCCGGTCGCCGCGACGGGCGAAAAACAGAGTTTTCCATGCGGAATACCAGGTACAGATTTCGCGGCCCATGGTTTTCAGCATACAGCCGAATTCATCCTCGCGGGCGATGAAATCCTCCACGGCGGCAAGCTGTTTCGGATCGTTCAGCGGAATCACGCCATAAGGATGTGCTCCGCTGAACATGCCGATCGCCGTATCCTTTGCGCCGGGATAGGCCAGATAACGGGTTCCGTCGTCGGGCAGGTTCCGGAACAGTTCTTCCGCCAGTTTCCGCCAGTTCGCGGCATCGGAAGAATCGCGTCCGAGAAATTCGGCGGCTTCGGCGGCGGCGCGCAGAGCGGCGATCGCACTGCAGGCAGTCATATAGGGGTTGAATTTGGAAGGACCGAGACGTTCCAGGTCGGTCACGATCCCGATATGCGCCCCTTTCACGGGATCCCGGTAAATGCGCTGAAGCTCCAGATAGCGTACACACGCCCGCATCACCGGATAATAGCGTTCGACGGCGGAATCATCGCCGCTGTACTTCCAATATTCGTAACAGCCAAGTACAACATGAGCGTGTTCGAAGCAGTGATCCTGCCAGAAACCGTCGGTGGTCGCTTCCAGCCCGTCCTCTCCGGACTCCCACGGATAATGCGCGGGGCCGTCCTCGATGTTATAATTGTAATACCGTCGCTGCGCGACCGGAAGGATCGACAGGCGAAATTCCGGCACATGCTTTGCCTCCTCCGGGTGTCCCGCCCGCAGAAGCGCCGTCAGATCGAAAAATTCGTCGAAACAGAAATAACGGCACTGCCAGTGCGATGGAATCAGACCGGTCGGAATCGAATACGGAGTCGTCACCGTGCGCAGATAATAAAGTGCCGTATCGCATGCGCGGTTGCAGGTTTCATCCGGTGTGACGAGATATCCCTTTGCAAAGTAGTCGGACCATTCCGCCGCCTGTTCCGACAAATGTTCCTCAAAGTTTTTCGCCGAAGCTGCCGCAATCGCACGCTCTCCGAACGCAAGATAGAAAACCGCCTCCCGTTCCGGTGAATTCAGGCTGAAACAGCGGCCCCGCGCACTGAATTCCGCCTCTTTCTCGGAAAACAGGCCGATCGTTCCAACTGGTTCCGCACCGAGACTGTCCAGCATATAGCGGATTCGATACGGTTCCCGCACGGAGAGTTCCATCCGTCTGGAGTCCAGTGTATAACGGAAAAACGGCCGCTCCTCTCCGCTTCCCCCGCGGAAATGAAGCCGGAACGCCAGAAAATCCGAATTCAGACGGCAGAAGACGGTATACTCCACCGTCAGCCCGTTCGCGTAGCGGCATTCGCCCGAAAGAATTCCGTGCCTCTGATCCAAATTCTGCCGGACCGAAACGGGAATTCCCCAATCGGCGGAAAAAGTCTCGAAAAATCCGAAACTCACCATATTTTTGGCGTGGTCGTCATAACGGTACCCGGTTCTGACAATCGTGGGGAAAGAAATCGCATAGCAGTACTGCTTCTGTTCCATGGAACAGCGCGGGTCTATCTGCAAAGCAAGGGTTCCGTTTCCGAGCGCCGGCGGGGCGTAATCCGCAGGAAGCGGCCAATTCGAATGAAATTCCGTCATCTGTCAAACTCCTTCCGGTATAGATTTTATTTTCCAAGCCAGAACTGACTGGCGTATGGTTTCGTTGTACTGTAATCCGGAATGACGCGTGCCTGCACCAGTGACACATGCATGTCTCCCCAAGTCAGATTCATACATCTCGAATGCGGCGCATTTCCGGTATAATTCTTCAGGTTCCACCAACCCGCGGTGGCTTTGTTGGCATAGAAGACCTCCATGTACAGCATCATTCTGCCGGGAAGCAGAATCTTGGTGATCTTTGTCGAATCATAAAAATTTTCCCCGGAAGAATTCGGACTGATGTAGCTGTTCATGCCGAACCGGAAGTGGGTGGCGGAATAGTTGTCACGGTCCGCACAGCCCGAACTGTGAACGCCGTCCATGTAAAAGCGGCTGCAGTCCGGCGGAGCAGAACACCAGAACACGGTTCCTCTGCGCCAGGCGCCCTCGGTATATTGAGATGCCTTCACTTTCAGCGAAAGATACGGAATCAAACGTACCTGCCAGTCATCGTAAATATAGTTTGTCCCTGCCGCATACGTCGGAGGCGGAAGATAATCCGCCCAGTCGTTGCAGTACGAGGCCGTCGCAATTCCAATCTGTTTCTGATTGTTCTGGCACTGTGTCGCCAGAGCTTTCCCCCGCGCCGCCTGGAGCGCCGGAAGAAGAAGGCTTGCAAGAATTACAATAATTACTATGACAATAAGAAGCTCTGTCAAGGTGAATTTATTTCCTCTTCCGGAAATACCGGTGTGTGTGCTCGTTTCCGTAACAACGGATGATCCGGGCCTTTTGTTTTTTCTCATGATTCCTTCCTTTCTTCTCTGGGTTATTTAAATTATACAACAAAACGATCCATTTGACAATCCCTGTTTTCAATGTTATAATACTGTCTCTTATACACAACTGACGCTGCCGACGACTTAATAGGTG
>URKJ01000033.1 GCA_900548385.1 uncultured bacterium
GGGCTCGGAGATGTGTATAAGAGACAGGTATTATATTAGTATTATAAAGCATTGTTTTCATTGATTTTTTTCAGAAATGCTGTTGACATTTTTCCCTGTTTCGATTATAATCTTAAAAAGAAACACGGAGTCTGTCAAGTGGTAACAAGTGAAAACATCGTTGAACTGAATAAAAATGAAAAGCTGTTCCGGACGCTTTACGAGGCGATCCGTTCCCGCGAACTGAAATGCGGAACACGTCTCGCCCCGGAGCAGGAACTCGCACGTCTGCACAACTGCTCCCGTGTCACCGTCCGGAACAGCCTGAAACAGCTTGAGGAACTGAATCTGATCAAACGGATCCGCGGGCGCGGAACTTACGTTTCCGGCAGTGCGGGACGTTTAACGCAGCGGAGAGTCATTGCCATCGTCACCCGCGACGTCGTCATGAGTGATTACCGTGACTCCGACGCCTATTTGAACAATCTTATGACGGCGTTGCTCAAAAACAGCCGGGAATACGATTTTTTCGGAGATGTCATTTTTCTGAACAGCACGGAATCCTTTACCGAAGGTGCGGCGCGGCTGAAACTCAATCTTGATCTTTACGACGGCCTGATCTTTGCGATTCAGCTGACCAAAAACGACATTCTCGCACTGGAAGGGCACAACTGCAATTATGTGGCACTGCAGTCCCCCGAAAACGAAGAAATGGAAATCTCGTCCATCACGATTGATCATGCAAACGGCGGCTATATCGCGACTCAACACCTGATCGACGCCGGTTGCCGGAATATCTGGTTTCTCTGCGGCTCGTTTCAGGACAAAGTCAACAAACTGCGCCTGGCGGGCTGTCTGCAGGCAATGGAGGAGAATGCGTTCCCTCCGTGCGTCCGGAAAAATTTCCGGGAAATCATCCCCTACAAGGAAGAGGAGGCAATCGCCGTTATCGAAGAACTGCTCCGGAAACGGACCCCGTGCGACGGTCTGTTCATCAGCGGTGACTGGGCGACGATCGGAGCGGTAAAGACGCTCCGTAAACACGGAGTCCGGGTCCCGGAAGACATTGCGGTTGTGATGTACGACGATTTTTCTTTCGTCTCCCGCGTTCTCGAACTCCGCATGACGGCGGTACGGCAGCCGTTCTGCGATCTGATCACTTATGCCGTGCGCATTCTGTTGAATCGCATGGAGAACCGGCAGCGGTCCACCATGGTTCAAATAATTCAACCCCGGCTGATGATCCGGGAATCAACAAAAACAGCACAGGAAAGGGAACATTCAAAATGAAAACAAGGCACTTCACCCTCATAGAGCTCCTCATCACGATTGCGATCATCGCAATTCTTGCCGGTATGCTTCTGCCGGCGCTGTCAAAGACGCGGGACAAGGCAAGAACCATCAGCTGTACCAGCAATATGAAACAGGTCCATTATGCCCTTACCTCCTATGCGGATGCTCACGACGAATGGTTCCCCCGCTGCCAAGGGGAAGGTACGGATACTCCCGCATGGGTCAAATGGCAGGATCTCCTCCTCCCGTACGTCTATTCCGGCGTTCAGGTAACGAGCAACGAAACCTATAAGAAATATCCGATCTTTCTCTGTCCGGCAGAAACGAATTCCAAGGTTAAATTCAAAAACTATGCATTGAACGACTTCAACGATATTGATGTTCAGCTGACTCCGCGCGAAATGAAACGCCGCAGAACCGTATTCCGTCAGCCGAGCAGGCGCTTCATGGTGATGGACGGAGAGGAAGCCTACAAGGTCAATACCGATACGTCGAAATGGGGAAAACGCCATAATGACGGCTTTTTCCTCAACGTCACCTACGTTGCAGGAAACATTCAGACCAGAAGCTGGTCTTCCATCCCCAAAGCCGCCTGGATGAATGAATTCTGGGGCCAGGCACTGGCACGCTGAACAAAGGGTCGTTTATGAAAAAAAATATTGCACCGCTGTTTCTCCTTTCCGTTCTGACCGCAACGGCGCAGATCCCGGATGCCGATGCGGAAAAATATCCGGCATCGCTCTCGCAGGTCCCGCAGGAACTGCGTTACCCCGTGGGAAAAACGATTACAACCGATAAGGACGGCAATTATGTGGTTGATGGAACGATCCGTCATCTGATCGGCGTCCAGACCTGCAAGGTTTACGATGCCAAAGACTGCACGCCGACCCCCGGCTATCCCGACTCTCTGAAATGGATCTATGAAAAACTGCTGGATTTCGATACCGCGCAGAGAATCGGTTTTGACTCCATTGCGCCGTATACATCCAACGGCTTTATCCGGAAGTTCGCTCCGCAGCACCGGAAAGCACAGCTCACCGCTTCCCTGCTGAGCACGATGAAAGAGTGGGCGAACAACGGTCTGCCGCTGTTCGTCGACTTCTCCGCCGTTCCGTGGGACAAGGGGATTTTCAACTCCCCGGATCCCGAACTGGCAAAACACCGCTCCCCGGATGCTCTGAACACGTTTCATAAGACCACAATCAACCACTGGGTCCCTTATAACGTTTATCATCCCGATGCCCGGAAGATTTATCGCGCCTACTGGGAAGAAGGCGTGCGGGAATACAAGGGAAAAAGTCCCGTTCTCGCATACGAGCTTTTCAACGAACCCGGATATGACGATCCCGGTCCCTACAACCGTCGCCTGTTCGCTGACTGGCTCCGCAAAACTTACCGGACCCCTGAAGAAATGAACCGCATCTGGAAATCCGCGTATCCCTCCTTTGAAGCAGCAGCCGCATTCAAGCTGAAAACAGAAAATCCCGGTCTTGCCGTCGACTGGGGAAAATTCATGGAAAACGGCTTTGCCGATCTCTGCCGTTACGGTGCCGGAGTTATCCGCAAACAGGTCCCCGGCGCACACGTCAGCGTCCAACCGCTCGGCTCCGGACTCTACCGCCGCATGACACGCTCCAACATCAACCCTTATGAGATCAACCGCCACATGGACGCCATCGCTCTGCCGACGGGCGGCGGAATCCCCCAGGGGCTTCCCGACACGGAAACTCCGCGCACGGTCGACGCCCCCGCAAGCTCTCCGGAAGTCGGGGAAGGTTTTCTGATGCGTCACTACTTCCGGGCAATCGGCGAAGGGAAACCGATCCTCAACGGTGAATTATATGTCGGCAAGACTGCCAACAGCATCCGGCGTTCGCTCTGGCTCGACCTGCTGCGCGGTTCCAATGCCAGCTATGTGTTTGAATGGACGAAACGCGCGTGGGACTGGCGTCCGCGGAACGAAGAGGGCGGGAAAAAATGCGCGGAACGGGAACCGTACCAGGTGCTGAATCCCTACAACAGGGTACCGCTCTATGAGATCATGCGCACCAAACAGGAAATCTTCCGTTTCCGGAATTACTTCATGCCGAGAGAACGCGGAGTCCGCCGCAAACTCGCCATTCTGGTTTCCTATCCGACCGAACGGCGGACGGAAGCCGTGCCCAACACCGCCGCAAACGAAATCGTTTCCTATGTCAGCGGCCTGGAATTCTCCCATGTTCCGCTTGATGCAATCCTCGAAGAGCAGTTGGACGGGACACGGGAAAAACGCTATTCCGCAATCTTCGCCGTCGGTGTACGGAACATCTATCCCCGGACTGCACGCCGCCTGATGGATTATGTCCGTCAGGGTGGAAACCTGATTCTTGCGCGGGAATTCATGAACGAAGACGAATACGGTCACCCGGTCAACTGGAACAAACTCCTTGACTTCAAGGTTGCGGAAGACCGTAACGCCGCCGTCGGGACGATCGTCTCCAAACTCGGCAATCCGGAACTTCTGCCCGGCACAATCAAAGGACGCAACACCCGCAGGATCACCGCCGCTCCCGGCTGGGACGTTCTTGCGGAATCCGCGGGAACTCCGGTCCTGCTGAGCAGACAATACGGCAAAGGCACCTTTACCGTCGTCACCCCGGAAATGCAGGATTTTCAGAGTGCAGCTCTTCTCCTCCCTCTGCTCAAAAAGTTCGGCATTGAACCGGCGGCAAAGATCCGCCGCGCAGAGGCGGGCGATCTCGCTTCCAATATCGAACTCCATACGGCGAAGCGGAACGGAAACACGCTGTATTTCCTGATGAACCACGGCGCCATGCCGAAACTGATCCGCTTCTCCGTTCCGGAAAAGACCCGGCTCTTTGACCTGCGGAGCAACAGACAGCTCAAAATGGAAAACGGGGAAGCGGAGATTCATCTTTCCGGAGAAAACTATGCGATCCTCGGTACCGGCAGCCGTTCCGCCCTCGAAAAAGAGTTCGGCGCATTCACACAGGAACCGGCAGGCGCCGCGCAGAATGAATACCGCAAAGAGCTAGCCGATTACCGCCGCCGGGAAAAAGAAGCGGCAAAGGGCAAATTCCGCTTCACTCCGGATCCCGCGCAGCTGCGCACAATCGACATCCGCAGATTCTGCAACCGCGGATTCGTCGATTCCGTTGCAGATGACGGGAAAGGCGGATGGACCGATCAGGGACATCAGAACTCGCTGACCGGTGTTCCGTGGGGCGTCACCACGCTGCTCGGCGTCCCGTGCGACCTGATCCGGTTCGATATGAACAACGACCGCACCTGCATCGTTCTCGCTTCGAAATCCCAGAAAGACGCACTGCCCGCAACGGTGAAAGGAATCCCCGTCGGCGGCAAAACCGCGAAACTGTATTTCTTCCACACCGCCGCATGGATCAAAGGCAAAAAAGCGCTCACCTACCGCATGAACTATGCTTCCGGACGCACCGTCGACGCGGATGCAATCTGCGATGTGAACATCGGCAACTGGTGGGTCGGCGGCGGAGCATCGAAGTATATCGCGTTCCGCAACCGCGAAAACCGCGGATTCTACTGCATGGAATGGGTCAATCCGTACCCGGAAGACGATATTATCTCCATCGACCTCATCTCCCCGAATACCGAAATCGTCCCCATCGTGATCGGTATCTCGGCGGAAAATTATGTCCGCCGCCAGACCGTGAAATGGGACAAACTCCGGTCGACCGGATGGGGAAAAACGGTCGTCCGCAATCACAACGCGACTACGGAAGCCCGGATCACGGAAAACACCGACGACTGGGCAGGCATCGAAATCCGCAATGCAGACCCGAAAACCATACGTTTCACCCCGGAACAATGGAAAAAGGGACGTCTCCTGTTCGAGGTCAACGGCGGACGCGACCGCTTCAACAATCCCAGAGGCGGACAAACCGTCAAAGTCTCCCTCCGCTCCGTTGTCAACTCCAGGTACAATTCCACCGGAACGGTTCCGCTGGCGCCTTATCTGCAGCAGGGCAGAATCGACAACAATCCGGAGAGTTTCCAGACAGCGGAAATCCCGCTTGTCCGGTTCGGCAAACCGGAAAATCTCCGGAACGTGATCTCCGGCATCGGGTTTCAGTTCTGCGGAACCGGAAAACACTCCGGACTCGTCCTCCGCAACTTCCGGTTCATCTTTCCCGAATGACAGGGGACCTGATATACAAAACGGTAGGGAACCATCTCTGATTCAGGGATCAGAGAAATTTTCCGAACGCCTCGCTGCCGGACGCTTCCGACAGCAGGCGTTTCAATTTTGCCACGCTTGCAGAGGGCGAGACCAGAAGCGCATCTTTCGTTTTCACCACAACCATGTTGTCAAGGTCAATCCCCGCAATCATCTGATCCGGCGTATCGGTGAAAACAATACAATTCCGGCAGTCAAGGAGCAGCGCGGAACCGTTGCCGACATTGCCGTCCGCATCCGCGGGAAAATGATTGCGGAGCGATGCCCAGTTGCCGACGTCGTCCCAGGCAAACGACGCTTCCCGGAGCAGAATGGCGGAAGCATGTTCCATAATCGCATAGTCGATTGAAATTTTCGGGACTGCGCGGAATTCTCGTTCCAGAACCGCCGGAAACTGTTCCGTTCCCCATGCATCCGTCACGGCGGCGGAAAGCGCAAGCAATTCCGGGGCATGTTCTTTCAGCTCCCGGCAGAGCGTCCGCAGGGGAAACAGAAAAATGCCGCTGTTCCACTTGTAATTTCCCTGTGCCAGCAGCTGTTTCGCAACACCGGAATCCGGTTTTTCCAGAAAGCGGGTCACATGGAACATCCGCCCGGCGCCTTCCGCTTCCGCTCCGCATTCGATATAACCGTAACTGGTGCAGGGATAAGTCGGCGCAATTCCAATCGTGGCCAAAGCATCGTACTGCCGCGCGGCACGGGAACACGCTTCCAGATCGGCGATCATCGCGGCGCGGTTGGTAATCGCATGATCGGACGGCAGAAAGACGATCTGCGGATCAGACGTTTCCGCCAGGGCCTTCACGATCCCGGCGGCAAGAGCCACGCATGGCGCCGTATCTCTGGCACAGGGTTCACCGATCACGTTATCCGGCGGGATTTCCGGACAAAGCGCATGAATCTTCTCCACATAATTCCGGTTTGTAACGATCAAAATTTTTTCCGGCGGAACAAATCCCTGCAGCCGCAGCAGAGTCTGTTCGATCAGCGTTTCCCGTCCGAGAAGGTTCAGGAACTGCTTGGGATGCCCTTTCCGGCTCAACGGCCAGAAACGTTCCCCGCTTCCCCCTGCCATAATCACACAAAACAATTCCGCTGCCATATCCGCTCTCTGCCGTTTACATCGTTTACTTTCGTCTGAGAACAATCTACCCCCCTGTACCGGGAAAATCAAGCCGTTAAACGGAAATTTTACCGTTTCCGGCATTCTTTGCCGCCGGACCCGCTTTCCGCCGGTACTCCAGCGGCGGGCAGCCGACGGTTTTCCGGACCAGTCTGCAGAAATAGCTTATGTTCATGAAACCGGAATGCTCCGCCACCTCTTTTACCGGCATACCCGTTTCCCGCAGCAGCGACAGCGCATGGAGGAGACGGAGATTGTCAAGATAAGCTCCCGGAGTGATCTCCATTTCCGCACGGAACAGAGCCGTCAGCGTCGTCCGGTGCACTCCGAGTTTCCTCGCCAGCAGTTCAACCGTTACGCCGGGATCGCGCATGGATTCCCGCGCAAGACGGAGAAACCGTTTCACAAGCCCCTCCTCCGGCGGAAAGGCGTCATCCGTTCCGCCGGCAAGCGCAAGGATCTCCGCCGCAACCGACAAAGCGTGGCGCTGTGCATAAGGCGTATGTTTCCGCACGAGCATTTCCAGTTCCAGGAACAGACTGACCGGGCACTCCCCCGAATACATGCTCTCCTGCGAATACCCGTAAGCCCCGATGAACGCCTCGGCAGCGGGACCGTCGAACGTGAACCAATAGTAGCGCCACTCGTTCTCCGGATCGCAGGAACGGTGATGATGGTCCTCATACGGAAGATGGTAAAATGTCTCCCCCGGATTCAGCACCACCGTGCGGTCCGGCAGCAGAATCTCCCCTCTCCCCTGTACGCACCAGAAAAGCTGGACAAACGGCTTTTCCTCTTTCGGCTCGAACTCGGACCAGCCGTATTCCGCCTCGTTATATCCCGAAGAGCGGATATGGACCGGCATCGGAAAATCCGGCAGTATCCGCGGTTCGGGACGGCTTACGATTTTGCGCATGGGATCTTCACTTTCATCAAAATTACCACTGATTCATCATTTTTATTATTGCTTTTCGGAAATATACCGCTTATATTGATAAAAAGCAAGTAGCTGTCATTCCGTCAACTCAACAAAAAAAGGAACAGTCGTTATGAACAGAAAAGAAGAAGTCCGCCACCTGCTGTCGCTCTCCATCGAAGAACTGACGGCGGAATCCAAAGGTCAGCTGAAAATCACGGAAACGCTGGATGAACTCTACGAATTTCTCGCGGAAGAAATGGTAGCCGAATTCCGCAAAGCCGCCGCGGGAGACCGAGTCGTCAATTTCATCATGCCGGTCGGTCCCACACAGCCGTACCGCATCATGGCGGAAAAGATCAACAAAGAAAGCGTTTCCCTGAAAAACGTCCGTTTCTTCTTCATGGATGAGTACGTTGACGATGAACGGGACGAGCTGATTCCCATCACGCACCCGCTGAGTTTCCGCGGTCAGATCGGTCCCCTGTTCTTCAACCGCGTCCGTCCCGAACTTCTGATGCCGGAAGAGCAGATCATCTTCCCGCAGCCGCAAATCCTGAAAGACCTGCCGAAAATGATTGAAGACCTCGGCGGAATCGAAGTCTGCTTCGGCGGAATCGGCATTCACGGACACGTTGCGTTCAACGAACCCGCACCGGGTGTGGCGGAATCCGATCCGCGCATTCTGGAAATCAACGAATTCACCCGCACCATTGACGCAACCCGTCACAAAGGCGTCGGCGGCAATCTCGAAAACTTCCCGAAACGCGCAATCACTCTCGGCATGAGGCAATGCCTCGGCGCACGGCGCATGCTTCTCATGACCCGCAACGAATCCACGGAATTTTTCTGGGCGAACACGATCATCCGCATCTCCGCCGCCGGACAGCCGGGCGATGATTATCCGGTCACCTACTGCCGCCGTCATCCGAACTGCACGATCGCGACCGACCGCGCAACCGCAACGGCTCCAAAGTTCAACATCTGACGGGCGACGCCATGAAGTGCATTGATGCACACGCCCATCTGGTCCACGAACACAAAGGATTCCACGAACTCGCCGATTCCGGCGCGTTCGATGAAATCTGGCTGATGGATCTCTCCGGGTATGAGCTCGGCGGGATCCGGCTTGCCGGAGAACGGGAAGTTCTTGACGCAGTCAAAGCGCATCCCGGTGTGGTTTACGCATTCGGACACCTTGATTTCTCGCAGCCGCCGGAGCAGATCGACCGGCTGCGCGACAAGGGATTTATCGGGCTCAAGCCCTACAAGCCCGATACCAACTGGAACGACGAGAAATTTTATCCGTACTACGAACGCGCGGAGGAACTCGGTATGCCGATCCTGTTCCATACCGGCATGGCGGTACGCGGCGGAGAATGGCGCAAACGTCGTGCTCCCGGACGCGGGTTCGGTCCCGACGGTATGCGTCCGGCGTATCTCGCGGGAGTGGCGGAGGCGTTTCCAAAATTGAAAATCATCGGCGGGCATCTCGGCTATCCGTGGCTCGAAGAGACGTTCCACAATCTTTATTACTGTGAAAACATCGTACACGACGTCAGCGGCTACCGCAATGCGATCCATGAACTGCTGTCGAATCTCGACCGCGCCGCCAACGACGGTTCCGGACGTTTCTTCCACGAAAAACTCTTTTTCGCCACGGATCAGTTTTACGGACTCCGCGAAGAAAACGAACGCGCATTGAAACTCAAACAGTTCTGGACGCTTCTGTTCGAACTGGTCGGTTCCGTCTATTACCGCTGGGGCGCACCGGAGGAAGCGGAAAAATTCTTTTACGGAAATGCGCACAGCTTCCGCATGGAATGCCGGAAAAATCTGAATATGAATTCTCTTACAGGAGGAGAACAACAATGAAAACACCAATTCGAACCGGTCTGATCGGAGCGGACCTTTCGCTCCGCGCAGGAATGGTCACCCGGCATCTTGATCCTTCCCGCGCCGTGATCGCCGCCGTCTGCGACCGCGACCCGGAAATGCTCCGCCGGTTCCATGAAACCTGTCCGGAACAAAGCGGCTGCACCGATTACGCCGACTATCGTGAACTTGTACGGGACCCGTCGCTGGATGCCGTGTTCATCATGGTCCGCGACCAGTACCATGAGGAAATGGCCGTCGCCGCACTGAACGCGGGAAAAGCCGTTTTTCTGGAAAAACCAATGGCGATCACGATAGAGGGCTGCGACCGTATTCTGGACGCCGCGTACCGCTCCAGATCCAAGCTGTTTGTCGGACACAACATGCGCTATGTGGAATCCGTCCGTAAAATGAAGGAAGTCATCGACTCCGGCATGATCGGCGAAATCCAGTGCGCATGGGTCCGTCACTTCATCAATTACGGCAGCTGTTACTTCCGCCACTGGTGCGCCGAACAGAACAACTGTACGGGTCTCCTGCTCCAGAAAGGCGCACACGACATCGACGTGATCCACTGGCTTACCGGCGGTTATACGAAACGTGTCACCGGAATGGGGCGCCTTTCGGTCTACAACCGGACGGAGCACCGTCTCGCCCCGGGAGAAAAGCCGGACCGCAAAATCTCGTTTACGCAGGAGTGCTGGCCTCCGCTTGAACTGACCGGACTTGCCAATCATATCGACGTGGAAGACCACAACATGCTGCTGATGCAGCTTGACAACGGTATTCAGGCGTCGTATGAACAGTGCATGTACACGCCTGATTCGGAACGCAACTATACGTTCATCGGAACGCACGGACGGGTGGAGAATATCGGCGATTTCGGCGACTGTGAAGTCCATGTCTGGACGAACCGCGGAACCCGCCGGGAACCGGATATCGTCTATCACCTGAAAGGCGGAAGCGGCGACCATGGCGGGTCGGACGGACGCCTGCTGAAAGCGTTCTGCGATTTTGTCGCGGACGATATTCTTCCGGATGTCTCTCCGGTTGCCGCACGGAATGCGGTCGCCGCCGGAGTGCAGGCGCATCACTCCATGCGGAACGGCAATATCCCGATGGATATTCCCCCGCTTCCGGAAGAGCTGATCCGTTATTTCGACAACGGGCAGCGCAGATAACGCTCTCCGCTGTTCCGGACATCGCGCACGGAATCCGTATCCCGGTTCCGTGCGTTTTCTGTATAAAGAACTGAATTTTTTTAATTTTTTTCCATTCTCCTGTTGACAAATTCCGCTTTATATTGTATAATTAAACTGGTACAACAACTGGTACACCAAGGAGTTTGGAAACGATGACGAAAGAAGCAAAACGGTTTCGTCCCATGCAGGAAAATATGCGGATCCGTCACTATGTGATGAAGCTGCTTTACGAAAATCCGGGATACCCCGTTGCTCTTCTCTCGTCCCGTCTTCTCGCGGAAAAATTCAATGTCTCCCGGACAACCGTAATGACGGCGCTTGCCACCATGCGGAAAGAAGGTTATCTGATTTCCCGTCCGGGGAAAGGAATTTACACCAATCCGAATTCCCGCTTCAGCGATGTTTCTCCGGAACGGCTCCCGCTTGCCGGCATCGTCGTAAACTACGGACGGAACTTCTATGTCACCCGGCGGGAATGGGACATTCTTTCCGCAGCGGGAAACGCCCTGCTGAATGCCGGATTCAATTTCCGGGAAATCGCTTTGAACGGTCTCTCTCCGGATACCGTGTTTGAGGAACTCGCCGAATCCCATATCTGCGGATTGCTCTGGCTTCTGGTCAGCGACGAAGCGGATGAAAAACTGCTCTGCCGGGTACAGAAAGAGCTGTTTCCTCTGGTGACCTGTACCGATCCGTTTGCACACCCTGCAAATTTCCGGCGGATCCGTAATTTCCGGATGGAAGAATATCCCGCTCCCGCCGCGGTGGCGGAAGCGATGGTCAATGAACTGAAAACTCAAATGAATAGAAAAGAGAAAGAAAAAGGCGTATGATTTCGACAGAGAAACGGAAGAGAAAGAGTCGGTTTTCGCTTATTGAACTCCTGATCGTAATTTCCATTATTGCAGTTCTTGCAGGGCTGCTCCTCCCGGCCCTGAATGCCGCACGGGAATATGCCAGGGCAAGCGTCTGCATGAGCAATCTGAAACAACTGGGATTGTGCAGTTTCCAATATTCCGCAGACAACGGGGATTACCTCTTGCCCCACACGCAGAACAAAGGACTGGTTTACTGGTTCCAGATTCTCATCCGCAGCGGGTATCTGGGAAAAGAAAACTGGCCCGGACCCGGATTTGACGCCGCAGGGAATTTCAAAGGAGTGACCGTATCGAAAGGGATCCTGCGCTGTCCCTCCCGCAGTGAAGTTCCCACAGAAGAGAAATTCATATACGGAACCGATTACGGGATGACCCGCTGGATCGGCCTTTATTATGACGGGACGGAACCGCAGAAGTATCTGTTCCGCCTGGGCGAAGCGCGGATGCCCGGCTACACCGTCCAGCTGGGCGACAGACGGCTCACCGTAAACCAGATCTGGGCGGAAGAGGGCAACTATCATCCCCGGTACATCGTCCGGCACCGGAACTGCGCCAATTTCTTATTTCTGGACGGTCATACCGCCCGGCTTGAATACAAAAAAATACCTTGTTCCGGCAATGTGAATTCCCCGAACGACTACGCGTTCTGGGGAAGACGGGACCGGATGAACCAATGGAGGACAAAGTAATATGAAAACGATCATGAAAGCGTTTTTGTGGTCTCTGCCGTTTCTCTTCTCCGCAACAGCGGCGGATGTGCCGGCGGAGCTGGGAAAAGACACCGGAACTGCACGCTGGAAAATGGTTCCGGGCGCTGAATGGCTTCAGGACGGAACCTTGAAAGTAAAAGCGGACAGGTCCGGGCGTTCGCTGGTGTCCTGCTCTCCGGACGTGCGGAAATTTGCGGGAAAATTCGTCCGGGTCTCCGCCCAGGTCAAAGCGGAAAAAGTCTCTGTTGGAAAACGTCCGAATCACGGCGTGAAAGTGATGGTCAGCCGGAACTCCAACGGCATGGGAGAGCTTTGGAAAGCGTCCGCCAACCGGCTTTGGGGAAGTTTTGACTGGAACACGCAGGAAGTATGCCTGCTAGTCCCGGAGGACGTTTCCGATTTCCGCATTCATCTGGGCTTGGAAAATGCCACCGGCACAGCCTGGTTCCGGCGAATCGCGATCCGGGAACTGGAAGGAGACCTGTATCCGGCTCCCGTACCCCTCGCCGCCGGTTTCCGCTGTGAATACACCGACACCGTCACCCGTCTGCCGCTTCTCCGGGGCGTCTGCGTCCTCGGCAGCCGCATGACTCCGGAAGCGATCCGGACTCTGGGAGAATGGCGGTGCAATGCGCTCCGGTGGTGGATCGAAGACCGTTCCAAATGCGCCAACATGAAAGAGTACTGGCCCTGGGTCGAACAGGAACTCGCAAGATTGGACGCCCTCATGCCGGAACTCAGAAAAGCGGGAATCGGAGTGATCCTGACCGTCACCGTTCCCGGCGGGCGTTACTGCGATCCCATCGACCCCAAACAGGCGGAAAGCGTGGACCTCAATCCCGGGCTCGGCAACGAATACAGAACCTGTTTCAGCGACCGTTTCAACAGGGAATATCAGAAATTATACCGGATGTTGGGGAAACGCTATGCGCACAATCCCGTCATCATCGGCTACGATCTGATGAATGAGCCGACTCACGGCGGCGGCGTGAAATATGACTATCTGAAATCCCAGTATCTCGCCGCGCTCGCACTGCGGGAAACCGATCCGGAAAAACCGGTGTTTATCTCCTGCAACGAGATGGGGCCGCCGTCCGCTTTCACTTACCTGAAACCCGTTCCGGTGCGGAATGTGATCTACCAGGTGCACATGTATGTTCCCGGAGCATTCACCCATCAGCTCAACCCGAAAGCCGCCGTCTTCAAGAGTTATCCCGGCATGATCGGCAGAAAAAACTACGACAAAGAGGAGCTGCGCAGGAGTCTGGAACCCGTCTTGAAGTTTCAGAAAAAATACGGTGCGGTGATCTATGCCGGAGAATATTCGGCGATCCGCTGGGCACCGGGCGGCGACAGGTATCTGGCGGACGTGACGGAGCTGTTTGACGAACTGAAGTGGCACACCACCTATCACGCATTCCGGGAATGGAGCGGCTGGAGTCTGGAACATTCCGACGACCTGTCCGACAACAACCCGGTGGCAGAGGAAACCAAACGCGCCCGTGTGATCCGCAATTATTTCAAAGCCAATACGCGGTTTGACGGTACGCCCTCTTCCGCTCCCGGAAAGAGGTAAGTTCCGATGAGGTTAGCTGCTGCACTTCTGCTCATTCCGCTTCTCTGCTTCGCGGAGATACGTTATCCACTGCTCCCGGTCGCCGGGTCGAAAGGATGCGGCGCTCTGGCTCTTCACGGTGAGTATCTCTATGCGGCGGGAAACGATCTGCTTTCCGTCTACCGGGTAACGGAACCCCATGCGCCCCGGAAATGCGGAGAACTGGCAATCCGGGGAACGCGGCAGATCGCCATCAGCGGCAATTATCTCTATCTGAGCGCCCGGAGCTGGGGCGTGCAGGTGATCGACATTTCCAATCCGGAAAAACCGGAACTGGTGCACAGGATCGACACTGCCGAACTTGCCACCGGACTGGAAACAGCGGGAAATCTCCTTTGCGTCACAATCCGGGTATACGGAGTCCAGCTGTTCGACATCTCCGATCCCCTCCGGCCGCGTCACCTGTCACTGCTGAGAACGGGAGAAGCACAGTCCGCATTTTATTTCAACGGAAAACTGGCGGTCGGCGACTGGGGCAGTTCCCGGTTGACCATCGCCGATATTTCCGATCCGTACCGCCCCCGGATTCTGAGTTCCGCGCTGCTTGACGGTTTCGGTGACGGTGTCTGGGTTCATGGAAACCTCTGTTATGCGGCGACCGGGCATCATGCACGGAAAGGAACCGCCGCGGAACGGCACGGAAGAGGACACGGACTGGAAATCTTTGACATTACGGATCCCGCCCGTCCGGCCCGGCTCGGCGGAATCAAATTTCCCCGTTTTTATGAGATCGGCAATGACTTCTGGACGGTCCGTTCCGATGGCAGGACCGCGTTTGTCGGCGATACTCATAACGGCTTCTTTGCGGTTGATGTCTCCGATCCCGCATCCCCCCGCCTGCTCGGTCGCGGAATCCTTCCCCCGGCGGAACGGTACAGCGCAGCCGCGCGGAAGAAAATCACCAGTCCCGATTGCGTCACGGATGTGGCGGTCGGCGACGGCGTTGTCTATCTCGCAGGGCAGAAAACCGGGCTGTTCGTTGTGTCGGAAAAACGGGCAAAGAAGCTGACGCGGAACAATGTGGATAAACTCAATATTCCCCCGTCATACCAATACCCGGTTCCTGCGGGACTGGTGCGGCATTCCGTCCCCGGTGTGGTACGGCGTCTTGCTCTGCGCGGCGATGAATTGTTTGCCGCCTGTTCCGACGACGGGATCAGACGGTTCCGCATCTCCCCGGAGGGACAACTGACGGAAACCGCACACTGGAACGGAGGAGGAACGGTCTATGATGTGGCGACTGCCGGAAACGACCTTCTGTTGGCAGCGCGCGGCTCGTCGCTGGATATTTACCGGGTCAGCGACTCCGGAATCCGCAAACTGAGCAGTCTCCCCGGCTCGTTTTACCGTCCGTTTCAGGTGATTCATCCCTTTGGATCTGTCGTTTTATGCAGCGGCGGCGGTTCCTGGCTGGAAGCGGTTGATATTTCCGATCCGGAACATCCCGGAAGAATCGGAGTCGACACCGCGGGTTCTCTGCTTTACAGCGACGGCATTCCGGAGCGGACGGTCTCCGGCATTTTCCCCGTCAACTGGCACGGCAGAGGAATCCGCTGGTATTCCATCGCCTCCGGAAAACTGGAACGTCTTCCCTATCCGGCATCTCAGGAAAAGCTGACCCAGCTTTCCGGAATTACAGCGCTGGGAAACCTGTTCATTGCTCCTGTCCGTCAAGGATATCTGCTGCTGGACCCCGCATCCGGTTCAGCGGAACGGGTCCGGCTTTCCGGCGAATCTCCCGCCGGGATTCCCAGCTGGGACGGCGGAAGCATGGTCGCTTTTTCCGACCGCCGCAACGGAATCATCCGGGTTTTTAATTTCAAACCCCCCCGCCATGCCGTCTTGAAGCGGAGTTACAAATTGGACTCCGGCATTCCCGACCGTGTGGTATTTCACCGGGGAAAAATGCTGATCCCCGGCTGGAATCTCGGAATCCTGATCGAAAAAACGGCGGACGGACCGGAAAATTGAATTTGCGTCCTGAACTGTGGGAAAACCTGTCTCTGATTTTTCAGAGACAGGAACAGAGATGTCGTTACAACGTTTCCAGTGCACATTCGCCCGGACGGAGAGTTCCGGCCGGAGCGTCGCCGAAATTCGCAGTGAACCGGTAACGGTGTCCATCCGGAGCATTGAATTCCACCGCGCGCAGGGGTTCCGGCAATTCCAGACGGCGCATCTCCAGCCCGGCGGTGTCAGCGGCGGTAATCCCGGCGATGGCGGCATAACCGGTATCTGCGAGAAGTTCTCCCGGCATCCGCCGTCTATCCGTTTTTGTCATACCGGTGCAGATCTCGTGAACATACAGCGATTTCAGAGCCCGTGCATAATACAGAGCGCCGGACCGTTCCGCAGGAGAATACACTTTCAACGAATCCGCTCCATAACCGAGAACAATGGAAAAAACGTTGTCCGCATTCAGCCATTGCGATCCGGTGTCGGTGATCTGTTCTCCGGAGCATCCGTGAAACTCCCTGGAAAATCCGTTGCCCTGAATATGGCGGGTCATACCGTTGAAGACATCGTTCGGAAGTTTCCAGCCGATCCCCCGGACCGATTCCAGCGTACATTCCTTGATAATGCGCAACTGTTCCAGAACGATCAGGGAACGTCCGTCGGGAAGAGCTGCCGCGGCGGAACGGCTTTCTGCGATGGCATATTCCCCCTCGCCTTCGCCCCATGGCGCATGCTCAAGCCAGCGGGTCGTGCCGGCGTTGAGAAAACCGCCGGGAATAGTTTTATGAAAATTGGAAATACAGGAGGGTATAAGCACATGGGCGTCAAGCTGCGCAAAGCCGTTTCCGCCCCATTCGGCAAGGTCGCTGCGTTCCGCCGGAGTACAGAGAACAACGGGACCCTCTCCACCTCTCCGGACCGCGGAACGGATCGTGCTTCCGGTCCGCAGAAGATCTGCGCAATGATAGTCATCCGACCATTCCGCGGATGGGTTGACCGGTGCAGTTTCCAGTGGCTGGAGAAGCCCGAATTTACGCCGCCAGTATGCACCGCAGGAGAGAGACAGGAATGCGTCCGATTCCAGACGGGTGTAATAATAGTAGCTCCCGCGCCGGATATTGGCGAGACGTTCGCCGAAGAAAGAGCCGTCGGCATTCCGGGTGCGCTCTTTTTCGACAATGCCGAGCCATCGGGCTTCTTTGGAAGCGGACTCCGCTTCTCCGAACAGGTCCTGAACAAACAGCAGGACCGGGAGCAGATAGTTCTGGCAATAACAGTAACGGGCGCGGGTGTCGCCGCCGATCCGCAGGAGCCGCCCATCCGCAAAAACGAAGTTCCGGACCACATTCCAAAGATCCCGGACATGATGATAGAGCTCCGGCGGCGCAGTCTGTCCGCGTTCTTTGAAATTGAAATGCAGCATGGCGAGATTTGAAAGACAGATCACGCTGTATCCGACGTTCATATATCCGTGGTGATCCAGCGAATAACCGGGAGTGAAATTGAATCCTTTGTGCCATTCCCGGAGCGGTTTACCATGAAACACGGTTTCCGAAGCGGCATCCAGCGGGTGGGAAAGACCGTTCAACAGAAACGAGCAGGCTTTTTCCAGATATGCATCACGGTTCGGGGCATCGGGATAATCCAGGGCGGCACGAAGCAGAAAACCGCCGTTCCAGATATTGGATTCCGGTTTGTTTTTTCCCGAGGAGGCAGTCATACCGGCTACAACCGGGTATTCGGAGAGAAGCCAGTCCGACTCATTCAGGCGCAGAGTGCGGAAACGGTCGCGGTCGGTATCGGAAAAGAACGGTTCCAATGCGTTGATTCCGTGCGTCATGCGTTCGAGACCGAGAACGGCGATCCAGGTATTTCCCCAGCTTCTGCCGTCGGTCGCGAGCCTGTTCCCGGTAATATGCGTTGCGAGGTTGCAGCGGAACAGACGCAGCGCTGTTTCGAGCAGTTCGTCTTTGGAAACCGGCAGCTCATGCGGGCTCGTTGCCAGAACGCCGAGCGCGCCGGCAATGTTGAAATTGCTCTGCACGGGCCAGTGTGCGGATTCACCGGTTCCATAATAGGCGAGTCCGTTTCCGGCGGGACGGATCGTCTGGCGCAAAAAGGCGAGAAACGGTGTCATCAGGTCCAGATAAGTCTGTTCATTCAGCATGAAATACCTCACTGTTTTTTGGTTGATTGATCTACCATACGCCATTTCTGCGGATTTTTCCATACGGAGACGGGAATAAGTTATTTGATTATCTGATTTTTTATGCTAAATTTCAAAATAAAAAGCGGATTTTACAGGAAATTAATTATCTGGTTATCTGATGGTATGGAGGAAAAAATGCCGGGAAAAACAGCAGCTTTGGAACAGCTTCTGCTGAACGGAATTCAAGCGGGGAAATGGCGGGTCGGCGAAGCGATACCGTCACGGAACAGCCTGATGCGGAAATACCGCCTTTCGCGCTGCACGGTGGAACGCGCGGTCGGCGGACTGATCCGGGCAGGAATCCTGACGGCAAAGCAGGGGGCGTCCACGGTTGTGGCGGAAAGGGCAGAACAGGGAAAGATCTCCCGGATTATCCTGATTTCGCCGTTCCGTCTGCCCCGGCTTTCGCAAAGCTGTTTTGAAGAACATGTTCCGACCGTGTTTCTGGCGGAGGAAGAAGCCGCGTTTCACGAAGTCGGACTCAGAGAACCGGGCGTGATGGTGGTCTGGTTCTATCCGGGATATGCGTCGCTTCCGCTGATGGAACGTTTGAAAGAGCTGAACGTCAGGCAGATGCTTGTCAACCGCACGTTTGACGGGTTTCCGTTTGTCTCCATTGATTACGCGGCGAGTCTGGCGGAAGGGCTCCGGGTTCTGCTGGCGGAATGCGGACGCGAAACGTTTGTAATTTCCTACGACATCAATTTTGAAAACCGTCCTTATCAGCCGGAACGGGTGGCGGGATATTTCCGTTCCGCGGCGGCGCTCGGGATGAATGTTGCGGAAAATCATTCGTTCATCGGCAATTTCCCGGATGCGGCGTCCGCGATGAGCGATGCGGCCCGCAGCATTTTCATGCCCGGCGCCCGGAAACGGGGGATTACGATCCTGAACCGCGAACTGATCCTGCCGTTTCTGATGGCGGCTTCTGCGCTCGGGAAAACTCCGGGACGCGATTTTCATTTGTTTCTCTGTGATTACAGCCGGGAACTTGCGCCTTATCCGGGAATTATCATGCTGAATCAGCGCGGTTATCCGGTGATCGGAGAATACATGCTTCAAGTCGCATCGGACCACATCCTGCGAGGGGAGCTGGAAGTCCGGCGCAGAATCAAACTGGAACTGGTGTAATCACCCCCGCCCGGATTCCGAACCGGATATTCCGAAAGCTGTATTGAGATAGTGTCTCTATTACATACACTCGTTCTGGGTTTCTGCTCAAAAAGACTCACAGCCTCCTCAAAAGAGTGCATTTATTTCAGAATCATCAGCGGCCAGAATTTCGGCTTGTAATCACAGGGAGTACCGTCTTCCGTGGAGTTGGAAAGGCCGCCATAACGGATGGAGCCGTCCGGATTTTTATCGCGGTCATGCAGAAAGATTCCGAATCCGGCACAGCTTCCGCTCCGCAAAGTGAACGGTTCCAAATAACGCTGGCCGAACTTGATGGTGTAGGCATATCCGCCTGGAAGCAACTCAAAATTGCAGATCACTTTTTCCGATGCTTCTTTCTTTGTCGGCATGTTGACCCCGTCCGCGAGCTGGTGATAGACTTCCCGCAGACGATAGACGCACCCCCGTCCGGATTTTCCGGATGGACCTGCGCAGAAATCGTAGCGGTAATCGTTTTCGTCGTAGTTGTTCGTCTTTTTCTTCCGGGCATCCGCGGCGGTGTCGAAATAGACTTCAAGCGCGCCGTCGAACCGGTAGAGGTGCGAACGGATATTGCCGACGGTCTGCCAGAGTTCGGGGAAAAGGAGATACTGAGCGTCCCGGACTTCGACCCGGAGCCAGAGGTTTTCCCGGCTCCATGCGAGTCTGAAAACCGCCGTTATGTCGGATGCGATCTGATCCGGCTTTTTATGCGGCTGGGCAAATCGGTTCGTAATCGGGATCGCAGGGATTTTTTCCCAATCCGGCATTCCTTCCGTGCGCGGAACAAAGAAATAGTTCATATTCCATTCCGACTGGATTTTGACGTCCTGACCGATGAGCGAGTAATCCCGATCCCATGAATAGAGCTTGCCGTATTCCGCTCCCGGATTTCCGAGTCGGATGGCAGCACTTCCTTTGCCCGGCGTACGGAACGGAAACCGTTTACCATCCAGCAGAAGTGTTCCCTGCCGCTCTGTCCCGGTCTGATTTTCCACTGTCATGACAACCGCGCCGGATTTTTCCGGATAAACGGCAGTTTTCCATGGTGCCTCGGCGTTATCCACTGTGGCTCTGCGAAGCTCCTGCGCGAGTCCGTCAACGTTATCCGCAACCAAATAGAGCGGGCACGGCGTAACGGGGATTTCCGTAATGCCGTTTGCCGTTTTCGCTCTGCGTTCGTTTCCCGTGAAGTCGAAGAAGCGGACGGTCCGATTGAATTTCGTGTGCAGTTTCGGATTCCGTTTCCGCAGAGCGGCGGTTTCGGGATCGTCGTTCCAGAGAACCGCAACCGCTTTTCCGTCATTTCTCCGGAATATGTAGCAGAGAATGTTCGCCGCAGGCATGATCTCTGAATGGAATCTTGCATCCGGCAGTATATTTCCGAATGCGTTCACACACGCAGGAAAGATCGTCGGAATCAACCGGATGTCCAAATACGGATTGAGGGTCCAGAAATTGATCCCGAGAAGACGCGGATGATATTTCATGCCGATAATCGCGCATCCAACGTAATTCGTTGCCTGCTTGAGTTCTCTGAGACCGAAATCGTAGGAGAGTTTTCCCGCGGAATAAATATCCAGATTCCCCATCGGTTCCCATCCGGGAACGAATGTTTCCGACGCATTTCCGTGTTCCGAAAAGAGAATATTCGTGCTCTCCGGATAGCCGTATTTCTTCATTGTATCAAGCAGATGCTGCGCCCCCTGATCGAAGACCCGCCCATAATTTCCGTAAGGATGAACGGACACCACGTCATAAAGAATTCCTGCTTTTTTGGCGGCTTTGAGATAATTGTCGACGGGATCGTATCCGCGGATACGGCTCCAGCCGCTTGTTCCGTGAGTCGGTGCGACTTTGACATTCGGATTGGCGCGTTTAGCTCCCCGGTAAGTTGCCAGCTGTGCTTTTGCGTATTCATCGTATTGTCCGGAGCCGGGCAGATAACTGCTTTCATCCTCGTTTGCAAATGCCACACACGGAAGCTGATCCTGAGGCATTTTGCGGACGAATTCGCAGGCGGCTTCTTCAATCTTCTTTTCGATTTCCGGCGTGACCTTCCGCATTTCCCGCGGATCCGGTTTATATTCGAGGTGTTTCCAATGCTTTCCGGGAACAGAAATCAGATTGCTGATCCCATATTTCCGGAAGAGATTCAGGATTCGCTCTTTTTCCGGAGGAATTCTGTTTTCATCGTATTTGTGGTCCGGGAAAACATGAAACCATGAGGTCGAACCGATCCCCCATTCCATATATCGCCTGAAGATGATATCGCTCCGGTCCGCTCTCTCCTGAATGAGCGAGCCTGTCATATTTTTTGATGCATGTCTTCCTTTCAGCGGACGGATTCGTGAAAAACGGTCGATCTGCGTCCATTCGGGAAACCCGGCGACTTGGAAACCGGTGCGGATCGTGAACACGCCCGTTCCCGGATCGCCGAGATCCGGAATAAGCTCCGCACAGCCCGATGCACCGATCCGGACGGAGAAGTTTTTTTTGTAAAGTTCTTCCCGGAAGAGGTTGGCGATACTTACTGTCACTTTTCCTTCCGTTCCCGGTTTGCCAAAAATCTCCAGCTTCGGTTCCAGCGGGACATCCGCGTGAGACTGGTTCCATTCGCCGGAGGTCGTGAAAACGCTTTCCAGCGGTGCGCAGACAAACGGCGTCGCTTTCTCTCCGGCTTCCAGCTGCACGGAATCGACAAGGACATCGGAGCCGCTGAACATGACCTGAATTCCCGCACGGTCGGCGGTGAAAGTGCGCGAATAGCGTTTCCACTCATTGGTCAGCATGAATTGGGATTCCTTGTTTTTCGTATCGCCATAGATCCAGCGTGTGATTTTTCCGCCCTGTCCCGCATTGCGGATGGAGGCGGTGAAACGTTTGTTGTCTCCAAGAGCCTTCGCATAAAAACTCAGCGTATATTTTTTCCCGTTTTCAAGAAGCATCGGGAACGAGAGGATATTGCGGGAGCCGTTCCGGACATTGCGGATGACGAGCGCGCGTCTGCCTGTATGAGGCTGTTCCACGGTGTCGTATTTAAGCAGGGGACTGTCCGGATTGAACTTGTGCACTCCGTGTGCATTCCAGCGCCAGAAACGGCATCCCTGTTCAAATCCCGGATTCGGAAAGATGTTCCGGGTCGGGAAGAGCGGAACATGTGTGGCGTCCGCTTTCCAGAGATCGACTCCGAAAACCGGAGGCTGGACGGAGACGCTGCTTTTCAGCGCGGCACTCTCGCCGAGATCAATCGTGACCCTCCGTTCCTTCGGAGAGATCATAAGTTCGAGCGTGCAGTTGTCGACCCCGTATTTCGGATAGATATGTCGTTTTTCGGTGATGTTCGCGTTCAGATCGGGAATGTCAACGACGATGTCCCGGGCGGGATCCTGGGAATCATAACGGATAATTCCGGAAACTTTTGTTCTGACGGGTGTGTTGCGCAAGGTTTCCCCATCCGCCTGTTTGAGCTTTTTTCCTCCGATCCGGACCGGTTTTCCCCGGTAGTTATGCAATGTGACGTAAAACAACGCGTTGACATTCCATGCAAGTTCCAGTTTTCCGTCCGGCAGGGCACGCATAGTGCAGATGAATTCGGCGCGTTTGCCCTCCCGGTTCTTATATGGTTTGATGTAAGTGATGGAATTGTTCTTTTCATCACAAGTGATTCTGCATGGATCGCCGGGAATATCCTCGTATGGCGAGCCCCACTTCATGCCGGCAAATGCACCGCCCCATGAGAATGTGACGGCGGCGTCTTTCTTTACAAAGATCGCAAAATACGGATTGACTTTCCGGACCGGACGGTTCAGCGTATCGACCAGTGTACGAACCGATTTTTCTCCGCTCTGGAACGAGGGAAACGGCATGACCCGGTTTTCGCGTTTAGTCTGGCGGACCTCAAACCGGAGCGGATACCGTTCTGTTCCCGCAGGAGCGAGGATCGGCTCCGGGTCCGGCAGGAGCGGCAATGCGGCCAATACCGAAGCGGAGAAGAAAAAGGGAATGAGGGCTGTTTTCATTTGTTTTCCTTTTTATTGATATTTTCTGTTCAGCGGCGGATACCGGAGAAATATGCGTAGCGTGCCTTGTTATTATTATATGCACTGGAATGCAGCGGATTCTTCGGAACATTGTAAAGGGCTGCGGTTGAAACCGCCGCGACATGACCATCTGCGTAAAGTGTATTGCCCCGTCCTTTTACAGCCAGCATTTTATCTGTAAAGTCAAGTCCTCCGTTTTCGTTTCTGTCTGCAAATTCTCCCGCTCCGTGTACAAACCCTTGATATCCAATTGAGGCAATTTCTGCTGACGAATCCCAGAAAATTGCCGAGCAGGTTCTGCCCGCACCATCAGCCCAGCTGATCACAACGGACGGGTTGATATAGATCGAATTTTTTGCTCCGCCCGATGCAAGTGGCGGATGCGAGACTCCGTTCGGCTGTAAATGGCCCGTCTTCCAGAAACCGCTTCCCCAGCTGAAGTCAGTATCTCCGCGTGCAGGACAGACAAAGGTACATTTTGCATTTTTCCCATATATCATGGAAACTCCGTATGGAGATGGATTTTTTACTCTCGCACCCATTGAATCGTTGATGAATTCTCCGCCAGAATAGAAACCGCTCAGAAATTCTTTTGCACTTCTTATTCCGGTCTCGCTTGAACTTCCGCGCCGCAAAGAGGGATATGTTCCACCTGCATTAACCGGAACGATATAGTCATTATAATCGGAACTGTACATGGCTTCCGCTTTCCCGATCTGATTCAGATTGTTTGAACACCCCGCTTGAAATGCCGCCTTCCGCGCACTCGCCAAAGCAGGAAGCAGAAGTCCTGCAAGTATTGCAATAATAGAGACAGTGATCAAAAGTTCTATCAGAGTGAATTTATGATTCTCCATACTTGGCTCCTTTTTCTTGTTTTTGTTTTATATTAATTATATAACAAAGAAACAAAAAAGTCAAGAGGCAAAATAAAGAAAAATCAATCTTTTTGATGAAAAACCATTCAAATTTTATTGTATTTTACAAAAAACAGATTATCATAATAAGGTATTCTGAAACAAATCTCCGGAGGATTCATGGCAGTAGAAAAACGATACACCCCGCCACGTTATATTCAGGTGCTGAAAGAGATACGGCGTATGATTGATGAGGATTATCCGGATGGCGGACCGTTCCCGACCGCACGCGAAATGTGTGCCCGTTTCAACCTCAGCAGTGTAACCTATATGAAGATATTCAAGATTCTTCAGAATGAGGGTGTTCTGCGCGTGGAGGGACGAAGCGGCGGAACCCGTGTCGTTCCTGAGTCCGGAAGAGCAGTCAAGATCGGTGTGATTTTTTCGATGGAGAGCAATCCATATATTAAGGCGAATTCTTTTCCGCTGAAAGTGATTCATCGTCTTTCGATGTCAGGTATCGGTATTCATATTCTGACAGCACATGATCCTCATCAGCTTTATAATTTGTGCGCTCAATTTTCATTCCGTTTTCTGCTCTGGTTCCACCCGTCCGAACAGCAGCTGGCGCGTATTGCCAAAAGCGGAGTGGATTTGCCGCTGATTGTCTTTGATCATTATTCGCATAAACTGAAGTCCTATCCGTTTCCTTATATCGCCTCGTCATTCGATTTCCGCTGTCGGACTCTGGCGGAATTCCTGCGGGAACGGCAGTTCGGAAAACCCCTGTATTGCGCGACCTTTTCCGGCAAATCTCTCTTCGGACGGGAGATCATCCGCATTTTTAAGGAATACGGTTTTGATTTGGGCGAGAAGGATTTTGCCAATATCTCTCATCCGGAGGAACTTTTACGGGAAGTGCGGAAAAGCCGCTGCCGAATCGTGATCGCAGAGAGCCCGGCGTGGCTTTTGCCTCCGATGCATGAGGCGTTAAGGCAAATTCCCGAGGAGGAGAGGCCGAAACTGCTTCTTTTTTTCAATTATGAAAAAGCCGCTGAATCTGTCCGGATAAAGGCTCCGGAGCGACCCGACTTCTGGTTCCAGGTGGATAATCCCCGATTTCTGGATCTTGTTTCGCAGACCTTGATGGACTGTCTGGAAAACGGTCTTCCCCGGAAAGGCATTGAATTCAACGTCACCTCAATCATCCCGGGAAAACGATAAAGCGGAGACTGAATCTTATTTCAGAAACAGTTCGCGTCCGTCGCAGATCAGAAAGACCAGACAGAACGCGACCAAGGCGGCGCTACCGGCTCGATTGTACGGCCGCTCCTTCCCATTGTCACCCGCTTTCGGCTACTAAAGAAGTTGCGTATTGAAAGGAAAGATTGTTTTATCGTCGCAAGATTCCTTTCAATGCAAGTATTTTAATTGCTGAAGCAATATATCGCAGACCATGAATTGAAAAAAACGGCTTATCCCGATAATTCGGAGACAAGCCGTTTCAGCAAACCGGAAAACCGGATCAGACGGGACTGACCGCCAGATTATAATAAGCGTTGCCCGCCGCATTTCTGCCTTTGTTCGCAGAAACGATATTTACATAATAGTCCCCCGGATCCAGCATTTTGGAAAGCATGGAACCTTGTGCGGTCTGCATTTTCCGGAACGCCGCATTGTAGAGTTCGATCTTCACATCCGCTCCCGTCGTCACAGCCAGCGACGTGCTGCGGTCCAACGAGAATTTGTAAGCATCGGAAGGATCGCCGTAGCCGACCCATTCGTTGGAAGACGCCTCTTCAAGAGCACGGAAACTGCCGGAACGGGCGGCGAAATTAAAATCATCGTCACGGGTCGCGGATCCAAAGAAGGAACCGTTCAGCCGGACCTGATAATCCGTATTATAACGTCCTTTTCCCTGATCCGCAGACTCGACAACCACGGTATAGGTCCCTGCATCCAGCAGAACACCGTTCATACCGGAACCTGCCTGTTTCGCGGTAACGGTTTTCACCTTTTTCCCGTTGGAATAGATGCCCAGTTTCAATTTGGCATCCGTCTTTTCCGCATACAGATCGAAAGAACCGGCGCGGTCCAGCGTAAACGTGTAGCTGTCCGAAGCATCGCCGATCCCGACATATCCGCTCATCACCGCACTGCCGTCAGTAAGCGAAATCGCGCCATCTGTATCCGCTGCGGAATTCAGAACGGCGAACTCCTGCTTTTTCGACCAGCCGGAAGCATTTCCCGCCTCATCGTAAACCCGGAGCTGCCAGGAATATTTTCCGTAGCCGAGATCGCTCAGGAAGAACGAATCCCCGGTGCTCTCCACCACGGAGGACGGCGTGCTTCTGCTCTTGAATTTAAGCTGAACCTTTGCGACATCGCTTCCGGTCCCGTCCGCGACAAAATTGACGGACACATTCCGACCTTCCAAACCGACCGACGCTCCCTGAAGAACCGGTTTCAGTTTGTCGATACAGGTCACTTCATGCGCATAGGTATAACTCTCGCCGAATACGGTTTCCGCACGGAAAAGCACGGTACCGTTCTTATTCATCTTTACCGGGTTCTTGTACTTTTTCCATGTTTTCCCGCCGTTCAGAGAATAATAACGGCCAACGAGATCCGGTTCAAACAGAGCCTCAACGGCAACTGCAGACCTTGACGGAGCCGGGTCCGTCTCAACGACTTTCGGAGTATATTTCTCTTTCGGATAATAGTCTTGAGGCGGAAGCTGCGGGACTTCCGGTTTTCCGGGATCAACCGGTTTTTCCGGATCAACCGGAACTTCCGGATCCGGGTCGGGTTCCGGATCAACTGGAACGGTTCCGACAGAATAAACATATTCGTTGTTGCGCTCGTTGGTCTCTTCAACATCATTATTCATATCAAGATAGATCGTCACTGTACCGCCGGGAATTTCCAAATCAGGCTGCAAATATGTAAACACAGCTTCTTCTCCGGCTTTTATCCTGCCTCCTCCCATTGTCAGCAAAGACGATTCGAAGACGGAATTTTCCGCCAGGAATCCGAGGACAAACGGTCCTGCGTCGCCTTTCCCGCGATTAACGACAGTGACTTCCAAACTCTTTCCGTCATCAGCCAGCCGGATGGACTTGAACGCAAGATCCGGACGTTCATCAACCGGATCGACCGGATCGACCGGATCAATCGGCGGGGTCGGTTCATCGGGGATGCCCGTAACCGTAAACGACACGGACGATTCTTTTCCGGCGAACTCCTTGTATTTTGCATAGACCGTACAGAAATAATCACCCGCCGGAAGATTCGCCAGAATCAGAGACGTACTGCCTGTACCGAGCGTGTAAGTCGTTTCTGTTGCGGGCCCTTTGACAACGACTTCATAATTGGTCGGCGTCGGCTCATTCACCGCGGACGGCGCCCCCCAGACAAGCGTTGCCTGATCCTTTGAAACCGCGACATTCAGTTTCCCGACATCCAGAACCAGAGAGTCCGTAATGGAAAAATACAAATCTCCGCTTCTTTCATCCCTGTTCAGCACATATCCGGTATCCGCGGTATAATACAATTCCCCGGTTTTCAGCCGGAACGTATTGCCCGTTCCCGCCTCCGTGACCGAAATCGACAGATCGGAAGAAACCGCCTCCGCAAGTTTGTAAGTTCCTTTCGCCTGCGTGGCCCGGACCACGACTTCCGGATCAGCCGAACGAAGAAGCGACTCCGCTCCGCTTCCGGCAATCAGCGTTTCCCCGGCTTTCAAGCCGTCAATGGAAAGAGTAAGGCTGGAAAGGTCGGATTTTATGGAAAGCGGTCCCTCCACCGTAACCGGTGCCGCGACCGACAGACTGCCGAAAAACACCGTTCCTTCAGCAAAGGTCGCAGAAGCTCCTGTCTGAACAGTCAAATTTTTGATGGATGCAGAGCCCGCTGCAAGCAGCACACCGCCCGACTCCAAAGTAACATTCTGCAGAATGGACTGCGCTTCCGCCGTAACCTTTCCCCCGGCGACCACATTCGCATCCACGAGGCTGTCTTTAATCAGCAGAGTAATAGCGGTATTGATCGTTCCGGTATATCCGGTTCCGGAAAATTCCCCGGTAACCGTATAAGATGTATTCTGCAATTTGGAAAGATCCGTTCCCTTGTCTTCCACCTTGATGGAATAGAGACCGCCGCCGGAAGACGGCAGACGGAACACATAGGAAGAACCGGCAGTCATCTGCATGGAATCGACAAGCTGCCCGTCCGCCGCCGTACCTGCATAGAGAGACACGGTCAGATTATAAGCGGAAACATCAAACGGAGAACCGAGGGTTATCAGATACGTCCCTTTCTGTCCGGTAAGATCAAACGTAAAGTAATCAATATCGGCAGAACGGTCCATGCGAGCGGAACGGGAGAACGAGTAATCCTCTGCAAGTTTCAAACCGACCGCATTGGCGGAATTGTTAGTCTTGGTCTGGAAATCATAATCCTCATCACGGCGGAATACGGGCGTCATGCCGAGAATCGCATAATCATAATAACTGTACTCGTTGCTGAGATAGAGTTCTTTCGCTCCGTCGCCGATTTTGGATTCCACGGTGATTTCGATTTTCTGCAGCCGGTTCGGCATGGCCTCCCTGTCAGCCGCCGTCCCCTTGTCATCATCGGAATCGGAAAGATAGAGCCAAGTCCTTCCGCTCGCATCCGTCTCATATCCCCAACAGGTAATGGCGTGCCCGCTTCCCCATGCGAAAGAATCATACAAATAAATCGACAGATCGACCACGGCTCCGGCTGTCAGATAATCCAACAGGTTCTCTTTTACCGCGTCTCCGGTGGACTTCCGGTCTGAACTGTCGTAGAACCACTGCAGCCAATGATCCGGAGTGACTTCAGAAATGGAGGTACTCGTCCAGAATCCCCCGCCGGGATTATAGGGATCTTTCAAATATGCAGTATTGAAATAGTCAAAATAAAGAACGGAATTATTAATCCACCAACCCACGCCGTCGGAGGAAAACCCGCCGATGTCCTGCCAGTTTTCCGTATAATACTCGAAAACATCGTCTTCCGTCGCGAAAACAGGTGCGCTACTGATGGTTATCCCTGTTGCCCATCCCTGAGCGAACAGCGCATTGGAGGCGGCTGCCGCCCAGCAAAGAATGGAATCTCCTTTAACGGAACCGTACCGGTCCAGTTTCTCCGCATCGGCATACCAGCTCTGAGAAGCCTCATCCCACTTCGATACAACACTTTTATCCAGAAACTCATCCCCGTAATGATTCATTACGAGAAACTGTTTTCCCTCTCCGGAATCTGCGTCGACAGCACTGGTTCGCTCCGATGAAAGCGTTTCACTATCTTCAAGCTCCCATTTCCGAGTAATCATGAACACCCCTTTCCTTTATAAAAATTCTGCAGTTTCTTCCGTCTCAATAAATATTATATAATAAAAATTCAAAAACGCAATATCCGGAAATCCGGAAAAATAAAAAAAAACGCTTTTTTTTCTGAAAATGTACAATAAAACTCCGGCAGAACCGTTTTTATTCGTGTAGAGAGAGAAACAATGGAGATTTGAATTATGAAAAAAACAGCTCTGTTTCTGATGGCCGCGTCTGTTTTCGCCGCGGGGACTCTTCTTGCTCAGGGACCCGATTTCCGCCGGGGCGGAGGACGGGGAATGCGCAATGGGAATATGGAGGACTTCCGCACAAAAATGAGTGAAAGCTGGGCAAAAGCTCAGGCAGAACTCAGAAAAAAAGCTCCCGAAAAATATGCGGAAATCGAAAAACTGCAATCCACAAACCTGCTTGAAGCGATGAATAAAATGCGCGAACTTGCCGCAGAACAGGGTATTGAACTGCCCGGAAACCGGATGCGCGGCGGCATGATGGACGCACGCCGCGGATTCGACGGCGGTAACCGCGGACCGCGCGGCGATATGATGCGCGGAAGACGGGGAAATGAACGGGCCGTCATTGAAGCCAAACTCAAGAAAGAGTATCCCGAAGATTACGCAAAGATCGAACAGGCCCGGCAGAATGTGGAAGAACAGCTTCAGGCGCTCGCAAAAAAAGCCAACGTCAAACTGCCCGATACATTGGAAACCGCCCGGCTCAAAATGAATCAGCTCAAAGCGAAGTTCCCGAAAGAGTTTGAAGAAATTGAGAAACTCCGCAAGGAGGATCCGCGTGCCGCGGAGGAAAAGATCCGTGAACTTGCGAAAAAAGCCGGTATTGAACTGCCCGCATTCAACCGTCCCCGTGAAGAACGGAACGGACAGGACAACCGGCGCGGCGGAAACCCGGTCGCCAGACTTTACCGCAAATATCCGGAAAAGATGAAAGAGCTGGAAAAACTCAGACGCACCTCCCCCGCGGAGTACCGTCAGAAGGTCCGCGAACTTTTGGATGCGGATCAGAACGCTCAACAATAACAGGGATCCCATGCGGCGTTCGGCATATAAAGAATTTGCGGTAATCGTGTTCTCCTCACGGGAGGTGCGCGGCTGCCGGGTCCGGGCGGAAGGCGGAGCAATCCGCCTTGCCGCATTTGAAACTGCGGAACTGGATGCCAATGATCCCGTCCGCGCGTGGAAAACCGTGATCCGTTCCATTGCGTATAACCGGGGAACGCCGCTTTTCATCTCCGGAGCGCTTGCAAAAGGGATCTTCTTCCGTTGCACCTCGGCGCGCCTCGCTCCGAAAGCGCTCCGCAGCGCTCTGGAATTTGATCTGCCGACCCATCTGCTGAAAGAGCCGGAACAGTGCAATTTCCAATTTCTCCAACTGCCGGAACCGGAAACGGAAGACGGGCTTCCGGTCAACGTTTACGCATTTCCCGAACATTCGCTCGAACCCGTTGCGGCCATGATTACGCAGAGCGGATACCGGGCGGACTATTTTCTTTACCCCCTGCTGAATCTCAAACCGGATGATCCGCCGGTTTTCCTGCCGGAATTTGAACCGGATTTCTGTTTCATGGATGGTGAATGGCATCCGGCGGAAGAACTCGCGGAAACCGACTGGACTGCCGCATGGCAGAAAAAATGGAGCAGACGTTTCCGTCTCCCGACCAAACCGGGTTTCCGTTTTTCAGACTTTTTCGCGTGTCTGCTGATTGCCGATCTTGCGGCATCCGAACAGTTCCGCATGTTGAAAAACGGACTCAACATTCTCCCGAAGCAACTGCGGCCGAGCCGCTTGAAAACACAGTTCACGGTTTTCATTCTGCTCCTTCTGCTTCTGGCAGTGAATTTCGGCTGGACCTCCTGTTCGGCAATGAACAAAACCCGCCGGGAATACCGCGCAGTACTTTCGGAACGCAACGCCCTGCTGGCCAAAGTCCGTACCACTCAAATCCGGCTGAAAGGCGCGGAAAAGGAAATGCGCGATTTTCAACGGGTCGTCTCCATGCGGCCCGGTGAACACAATGTGCTTGGAAAACTGGCGGATTTCTCGGAAATCCTCCCCGGAAACGTCATGGTGAACAATATGCGGTGGAGCGAAAACAGCATTGACCTCGTCATGCGCAGTGAAGCGGAAAATCTGAATATCCAGTCCATGCTCCGTTCTCTCAAATACTGGAAGCTCGGACAGATCCAGCAGCGCCGACGCGGAAACGACTCCACCAGCATGGTGATTCTGAAACTCATCCCCGTGGAAGGAAACGGAAAATGACGGCGCGCGAATTCTTAAAAACCCCCAAAGGAAAACTGGTACTGGTCTGCTGCATCCTCATGCCGGTCAGCTGGATCTTTCTGCTTCTCCAGTTCAGCGGCGATCTCTCCACTCTGTTTCCCGACGGCAGCAGAAAAGCGGAACTGGAAAAAGAGATCAAAAAACTGAAGAGTGAACATCAGGCTCAGCAGAAACGGCTGAACGATTACGAAACGTTGAAAAAGCAGTACCGCGACAAGATCCGCAATGCGTGGCAATTCGACAAGGACGGCGATCCGGAACTGGTCCTGCGGCAGAAGATTGAAGCCGTTGCCAAAGAGAGCGAACTCCTTCTTTCCAACCTCGGCTCGGTCCGTGTATCGCGGGTCAACAATGAACTTGCATGGGCGGAACTGGACATCTCCACTTCCGGAGAATTCGAGATTATCGTCAAATTTCTGGAAAAGGTCCGCGCTCTCAAACCGGAAGTCAGCTGGCGGCGTCTCACGATCAATCAAATGTTCCGCCGCGGCAACCAGCCGGCAAACACCAGAACAGTCTCTTCCGGCACGAACTCGTCGTCGCGCGTGATTTCCAACACCAACACAGCCAATGTCAATACAACCGCGACAAACGTATTTCTGAACGGAACTGTGCGGGTCATCTTTTATGGCGGAGGAACGGCACAATGAAAGGTCTGCTGATCACGGTCAATGTCATTCTCACTCTGATAGTCGTCTGGGCGGGCTTTCAGCGTCTTGAAACATTCTCCGGAAAGAAAAAACAGGAATACACGGTCAAAAAACGGCCCGACCGGAAACCCGTTCCCAAGCCGGCAGCGGGAAAGAAGAGCGAACCGCGCAGCCCGAAACAGGATGCGGAAGTCGTCATCAGCAAAAACATATTCAGCCAGGACCGCAGCCCGAATTCCACGATGGGCGGCAACGCGCGGGTGGAACTCTCTCTGGTCGGAACGTTCTCAATCGGTTCCTGTACGGGAGCGATCATCAAACAGAAAACGTCCAATCGCAACAATAACTTCTTTCCCATGGGCGGACCGCAGATGGGAGGTCCGCAAATGGGCGGCAGACGGCAGATGGGAATCGCCCAGCGCGGCGGACGCCCCGGTCCCGCTGCAATGAACCGGCAGCAGGGCGGAAATGTCGCCGCCGGATCCAATCAGCTCGTTTACAAACAGTATGTCCGGGTCGGGGAAACGCTCAGCAACGGTTACAAACTGGTCGATGTCCAACGGGAAAAAGTCACTCTCCAACGTGGAAGCGACAAACTGGAACTGACCATTGAAGAGGCGTCGAAGAACGCTCCCGCAACGGCACGTCAGCAGAACCGCGGCAACCGCCAGATCAATAATACCACCCGAATCCTCCAGACCATGCAGAATATGCAGCGGATGCAGATGTTCCAGAATTTCCAGATGATGCGGATGATGAACAATAACCGTCCCGATATGAACAATAATAATAACAATAATAACAACCGGAATTCCGGATACAGCGGCGGACGCCGCGCCGGAAACAGAGCCAGGTAACAGAAACAAATTTATGAAGGATAGGTCAACCATGAAACTGTATTCCATGCTCCGGCTGCTTGCCTTGCTTGCGGTCCTTCCCGTTTTTACTTCGTGCTCCATGTTCGAAGAACAGAAAAAGGAAGAGGAAGAACCGAAAGAAGACCGTTTTGCATTTCTCGGCACAGAAAAGGAAAAAGAGTCAAAACGGAAAAACGGAAAAGAAGAAACTCTTCAGGAAGAACAGGTTCAGCCGGAACAGCAGAAAGAAAACAAAACCATCCGCGACAAAATGGAAAAGGTTCCGAAAACCGCTCTTCAGCCTCCCCCGGAAAAACCGCGCGAACCGCTGCATTTCTACGATGATTTCATCATGCTCAACGGCGACGAGGAGATTACCGTCAACCTCGTTTTCAACAGCGCGCCTCTGCTGGACGTGATCCCCTCTTTCGCGGATGCGCTCGGATTCAATTTCCTTGCCGACAGCGACCTGAAAGGGGTCGTCACTCTGAATATCGACCAGAAAATGACCCGCAAAGAACTCTGGAACACATTCGATAAAATGCTGAATCTTGCCGGAGCCGGGGTAACGGTCGACGGCACGCTCCTCCGCATTGTCGCACTCTCCAAAGTCGCCACCCAGTCGGACGCCCGGCTTGCGAAAGACGGTTCCGGCGAACTGTTCTATTATCCGCTGAAAAACACCACTGCAAAGGATGTGATCGCCCAGCTGAAACCGTTCCTCGGCAAAGATGCGGTCTGCGTGGAGCTGACACGCCCGAACGCCGTTATGCTTGCAGACGACCGCGCCAATATGCCCAAGATCAAACAGCTGCTTGAAATCATCGACATGAGCGGCAAAAGCGCCTGGAAACGCAAAGTCGTCCGGTGCGTCAACATTCTCCCCACCAAACTCACCGAAGAACTGAAAACCGTTCTTCCCGTTCTCGGTTTCTATGTCATGCAGACCACAGATAAAACGGAACAGCCGGGTTCGATCCAGCTTACCGGACTCGACCGTCTCCAGCTGATCGTCATTTCCGCCGCAACGGAAGAGGCCATTCAGGAGATCACCCAGTGGATCGACCTGCTCGACAGCTCCGACTCGCTCGACCAGGAACGCGTCTTTGTCTATAAAATCCGCAACAACAAAGCCGCACAGCTCGCACAGGCGCTCTCCATCATTTACGACACGCAGGGCGCAAGCATGACCATCGACACCTCCACCGGAAACACGAAAACGGAGACAATCAATTCCACAATCACCAACCGGAACCGGACGACAACGACCCGGACCACCGGCAACCAGAACAATACCGGGACCGCCGTGGAAGCCACGCTGACCGACGTCAACTCCAGTGTCTTCAATACGCCGGTCCGCATTTTCGCCGACGGCGTTCTGAACCGACTTGTGATCCGCACCACGCCGCGCACCTATGCGTCGATCAAAGCG
Organism: uncultured bacterium; assembly: GCA_900548385.1. GTDB lineage: Bacteria > Verrucomicrobiota > Lentisphaeria > Victivallales > UBA1829 > UBA1829. The sequence continues at coordinate 34,634 of URKJ01000033.1, forward strand.
CTGATCAACAAGCTGGACGTCGTCCCCGCCCAGGTTCTTCTTCAGGTCCTCGTCGTGGAAGTCACATTGACCGAATCCACCCGGTTCGGAATCGAATTCTCCATGCAGGGCGGCAGCGGAAGTGCCAACTCCCTGCTCGGCTCCAACTATGAAAACCTTCAGCCGGACTTCAACGGAACCGGCAAGCAGCCGGGTTTCTCTTATCTGCTGAGCAATCCAAACAATCCGGAACAGAAATTCGGCTACATCCGCGCTCTTGCCGGCAACAATGCTGTCAAAGTGGTTTCAAGTCCGCAGCTGCTGGTGTCGAGCCATACGGAAGCATCCATTTCCGTCGGCAGCCAGATTCCGATCCTTTCACAGGGAATCACGAACTCGTCCTCCAGCGGCGATATCGTCCAGAATTACAATCAGGAAGACGTCGGTGTGATCCTCACAGTCACTCCGCAGATCACCAGCACCGACCTGATTTCGCTGGATGTCACCCAGACGCTCTCCGCGGCTGTCACCAACACCTCCAGCAACATCGACTCGCCGGAAATCACCAAACGCGAAGTCAAAACCTCCATGACGATCGCGAACGGACGCACCATGATCATCGGCGGACTCATTCAGGAGAAGAAAAATGACGACCTCCAGTCCGTTCCGTTCATTAACCAGATCCCTATTCTCAACCGTCTGTTCGGTTCCACGGAGGCCGCTGTGGAACGCACCGAACTGCTCGTCATGATCACCGGCTACATCATCAACGAACGCAGCAAAGTGGAAGAGCTTATCGAACGCTACAATGACGCCCTCAAATCCCTGAATGAATTCGACGCCACGCTCGGAGGAAAAAAGAACACCTTTGAATCCAAACCGCGCGTCATGACAACCAAGGAGTTCTGGAGCAATGGCCTCTTCTGATCCCGTCACAAGTCCGCAGAAAACGCTGACGCGGCTTTATTCGGAACGCTTTCCGGAAGCGGGCGCTCCCTCGCCGGAAACCGATCGTGCACTGCTTCAAAGCGGACAGGCAACGGAAAATGACCTGATCGCACTCTATTCCGAAGCATACGGCGTTCCGGTCCCCGAAGAAGAGGAGATCCGCCAGCCGGAACCGTATCCCGGAGCCTCTCCCGATTTCTTCAACGCCAATTCCGCCCTTCCGTATGAATGGGATGACGACACGATCACGTTTCTTGTCTGCGAACCCTACCGGCTGAATCAGCTTGCATTCCTCGTCCGCAAAAGCTGGGGCCGCAAAAGCACATTCCGTTTCATCCGCCGAGCGCTTCTGGAACGTCTTCTGAGCAAACTCCAGAACACGGAAGAGGAAGAGAACGACACTCTCGACGTGGAGGATGAAAACACTCTCCGCACCATGGCGGGGGAAGCGCAGATCGTCCGGCTGGTCAACGATATTTTCACGCAGGCGATCGAACTCGGCGCAAGTGACATTCATATTGAACCGGACGAAGAACGCGTTGCGGTGCGCTGCCGTGTGGACGGCGTTCTGACCGAGATCATCAGCACTCCGCTGAATCAGTTCCCCGCAATCGCATCGCGCATCAAACTGCTCGGCGGACTCAACATCGCCGAAAGCCGTCTGCCGCAGGACGGGCGCACCAACGTTCAGCTCGGACGGCTGGAGCTGGATATGCGAATCAGCACCATCCCCATTCTGACTGGCGAAAGCATTGTGCTCCGTCTGCTCAATCAGGAATCCATTTCGTTCGATCTGGGCACTCTCGGCATGTCTCCCGGACATCTGGAGCAATTCCGGAAACTGATCTCCATCCCGCACGGCATTATTCTTGTCGTCGGCCCGACCGGAAGCGGAAAAACGACGACCCTGTACAGCGTCATCAGCCAGCTCAACGATTCCCGCAAGAAGATCATCACTGTCGAGGACCCCGTCGAATACAAGATGCGCGGACTCTGCCAGATGCAGGTAAACCCGAAAATCGGAGTGACATTCGCCGCCGGACTCCGCAGTATCGTGCGTCAGGACCCCGACATTATTCTCGTCGGCGAGATCCGCGACCGGGAAACCGCCGACATCGCCATCAACGCCGCACTCACCGGTCATCTCGTGCTCAGCACACTGCATACCAACGACGCGGTCGGAGCCGTGACGCGTCTGCTGGACATGGGCGTGGAAAACTTTCTTGTCTCCTCCGCCCTGTACGGCGTACTCTCCCAGCGGCTGGTCCGCAAAATCTGCACCGCCTGTCACGGAACCGGAACCGATGGCGCGGGCGGGAAATGCCGGCGCTGTGCAGGAGTCGGATTCAAAGGACGCTCCGGTATTTTTGAACTGCTGTTTCTGAACGACGAACTCCGGTCCGCGGTCAACCGCAACGCCTCAAGTTCCGAACTGGAAGCGATTGCGGTCCGCCACGGCATGGTGACATTGCAGCAGGACGGCGAAGCAAAAGTCGCAGCCGGAATCACCACCCGCGAAGAGCTTTCCCGCTCCACCGCCGAAATCTGAGGATAGAACAGCATGGGACTTTACAAATATCTGGCGGCGGCGCCCCGCGAAGAGCCGCAGGAAATGCTGATCGAAGCGGACAGCGCCAAAGAAGCGCTGAACAAGCTCCGCAGCCGCCGTATTGTTCCGGTCCGGTTTTTCGGGGAAGTCTCCGTCGGCTCTTCCCGCCCGTTTTCCCTGCGGCGAAGCAAGATCAGCACCTACGAGTTCACCCGGCAGCTCGCGCCGCTTCTGGATTCCTTCATCCCCTTGGAACGTGCGCTTGCGATCATTGCGGAAGGCGCAGCGGAGCCGGAACAGCGCAATTTCGTCAACTCTCTGCGGCAGGGACTTCATGAGGGGAAAAAATTTTCCGCTCTGGTTCGTTCCCACGGATCGCTGTTTCCCGATTATTACGCCAATCTGATCGAGAGCGGCGAAGAAACCGGCTGTCTGCCGGAAGTTGTGAAACAGCTTTACCGGTTCATGGGCGAAAGCAAGGAACTGAAAGATTTCATCGTATCAAGCTCTATCTATCCGCTCGCCATTCTCGGCGTGACACTGCTCGTGACGATCCTGCTGTTTACCGTGTTTGTGCCGCGTTTTGCCAAAATCTTTATCGACATGGGGCGCGAAATGCCGCCGTCCATGACCTTTCTGATGGGAGTAAGCACCTTTGCCTCCTGGGCATGGTGGCTGCTTCCCCTGCTGGGAATCGGCGGGTGGCTTCTGACCAGGCATCTGCTCGGCGAAGAACGGCTGAAAGAGCTTCAGGCGCGGTTCATTCTCGCAATGCCATTGTTCGGCAGGATCTCCGTGGATCTGGAAATGTGCAAATACATCCGCACGCTGTCGATTCTGATCGCCAACCATGTGGAGATTATCCGCACGGTCCGCATATCGGGAAGAATCATCCGCAATCCGGTAATCTGGAAAGCGTTCGCCGATATTGCCCGCAAACTCAAAGGCGGAGCGAAACTCTCCGCCGCTCTTGCGGACAATCCCTACGTTCCGCCGGGCATGGTCCCCATGCTGCGGGTCGGCGAGGAATCCGGCACCGTGGGCGAAATGCTTTCACGCATTGCCGAACATCTGGAAAACGATACGCGGATGAAGATCAAGCGCCTGCTGAGCCTGTTTGAACCGGCGGTGATCGTGTTCCTGGCATGCGTGGTGCTGGTCGTGGTCGTATCAATCTTTGTCGCTATGATGGAAATCAATTCAATAAACCAGGGAGGACCCAAATTATGAAGAAGACAAACAGAAAACAATGGAGAAAATCAGGATTTACCCTGATAGAAGTCGTCGTGGTAATCATCATTCTGGTGACGCTCGCGTCCATCGCAACGCCCCTTTATCTGAACTATGTGAAGAAGGCAAATGTGGGGGCGGCAAAGACGCAGATCCGTCTGCTGGACGATGCGCTGACCGGGTACCGGCTCGACATCGGCACCTATCCGGACAGCACGGTCGGGCTCCGGGCGCTGGTCGAAAACGTGGACCAGAACGCCAAGTGGAACGGTCCGTACATCCAGCCAGCCGTCCCGAAAGATCCGTGGGGCAACGATTATATCTACCTGTTTCCCGGCGAACACCGGGAATATGACCTCATGAGCTACGGGGCGGACGGGCAGCCCGGCGGCTCCGGCGAGAATGCCGACATCACCAACTGGGGCGAATGACAACATCCCATGCGGCGGAGCGGATTCACCCTTCTGGAACTGGTGGCGGCGATTGCGATCATCGCACTCGCCGTCGGTCTTGCCGTATCGACTCTACGCTCGGAATCACCTATTCAGCAGCTGAACAACGCCGCTCTTCAATTTGAAGAGTTCTGTATGCGCGTCCGCTTCCAGGCACTGGAAAACGGCGCGGACCGCATTGTCGCCTTTCACCCCGAAGAAAAACGGTTTTTCCTGCGGGTTCCTGCAGAATTTCTGCCGGATAAAACCGAGCCATCTGTTGAGGAAACCGGGCAGGAGACGGAAAAAACTGTCGTTCAGGAATGGAAACTGCCGGAACATTTTGAACTCGGTGAAGGTCTGTTTGATGAGTCGGAGCTTGGTGAAGACGGAACTGTGGAGCTGTTCCGCTTCTTCCCCGACGGCGGAGCTTCCGGAAAACGGCGGTTTGAACTGCACCTCCGGTCGCTGAAACGGATTTTCGAAATATCTCCGCTGACCGGGCGGCTGATGATTTACGACGACACGGAGGATGGAATACAATGACGCGGAACCGGTTCACTCTTCTGGAAGTGGTGGTCTCTCTTGCCATTCTCGGTATCGGGCTGGCGGGTTTCCTTCAATTAATGATGAATTCGCAGAAACGGATCGCCCAGAGCGCCGACCGATGGAACCACATGCACATGCTCACACAGGCGGCGGAATATTTCATGCTTCAAAACGAGGATCCCGGCGGAATCCCCGAACAGTTTTTTCCCTATCCGGCTTATCAGGCGGTGGCTTATTATGAAGATGCGGAGGGACTGCCCGACGAATACAACAACCTCGCCAATCAGCTGCCGCTGAAAAAACTCGTCGTCGAACTGCAGAAAGACGGCAAAGTGCTGGACAAACTCATTATTGACAGGATCAGTTATGAAACAACCGTTGCGGGTGAATAGATTTACGCTTATAGAGATGGTCGCGGCAATGGCGATCATGGTATTCGTCGCGCTCATCATCGGCACGGCGTCCATGACCTTTTACAACGGCTGGCGGCGGTCGGTCGCACACACGGAATCGCTGAAAACACGTCTCGCCATCGACCGCGTCATGGACTCCTGCGTCCGGAATATGATCCCGTTCACCTGGTATGACGACGATCAGAACAAAGAGCGGATTCTCTTTCAGGGCGAGCCCGACGAAATGCTCTTCACCGCACTCCGGCGCAGCTACCGCGGCGATCATGGAGCACTGGTCTTTGTCCGTTTGAAACAGGATGGCGACGCTCTCGTTGCGGAATATTCGCCGTATCCCCGCCCGCACTGGCTCGAAGAGAGCGCCAGCCGGCCCGTCACAAGGGAAATCATTGCGGAAAAAGTCAAATCCGTCAGCTTTGTCTATGCCGACGAAGTCAACGGGGAACTGGAGTGGGACGACTCCTGGGTCGATGAAGATGACGGAGAATTCCGCATTGATTCGATGACCCGGCAAAGCAACAGCGCCAATTCCCGGACATTTGAAATCCCCGCGGCGGTGCAGATGACAGTTGAATGGGAAAACGGCACGAAAGAAGTCTGGCTCCGACGCAGTGCCGGAACCGCTAAAAATACGCAATACCAACTGTGAGGAAACGATGAAAGAACGAATCCGCAGAAAGCATTCCGAATCCGGTTCCGCTCTGATCGCGGTACTCTGCCTGCTGTTCACCGCCGGGATGCTGACGACCACCGTTCTGATGATCTCGCGCACCGCGACATTCGACATTTATTCCCATGTGGAGCTCCAGCGTTCCGATTACATCAACGAAGGAGCTTCCAACCGGATTCAATGGCTGATCGCCGCAGACCGTCAGCTCTTCCCCGGACGCGATCCCGGCATCACCGACTATACGGAATATACGCACGACCGTTATCTCGCCGACGGCGTGATCCATGAACTCGACTATTACGGCTATAAGCTGAAATTCACGATCACCGATGCCCGCGCCGGTCTGGATCTCAACAGCCAGACGTTCAACACGCAGCTGCGCAACCTCGTCGATCCGCTGGATGCGGAAACGGATTTTTCCGATCAGATCGACCAGCTGATCGCGCTGATCACCGACTACCGCGACACCGACGACGCACTCTCTCTCGACGGTATGGAACGGGACGATTACGAGCTCGAAGGCCGCTCCCCGCTGCCCAGGAACCGCCCGATGGTGGTCCGCGAAGAATTTTATTACATCAAAGGATTCACGGATCTGCTTCCGCCGGATTCGGATGGACGCCTCACACAGGTCCGCCTGTTCGGAGCCCCGACGGGAAACCCGGATTTCTTCACCGCGACTCCGCGGCTTCTCCAGCGATTCTGCAATCTGGAAGACGAGCAGGTGGAAGAGGTCGTCAATGCCCGGAATATCTGGTTCCGGGAACGTACCTGTCTGAAAGATCAGCTGGATCCGTTCCTGCTTGACAGCCTGACCCGGCTTTCCTGGCAGGAAAGCGGAACCTACACGGTCCGAATCGCCGCGGACAAAACAACCAGACGTCCCTCCCGCCGCCTGGTCTTCACATTCCGCGGCTTTGCCGTTTCCGGAGAAAACCGGAACAATGTCAGCCTGCTGGAATGGCAGAGTTTCTGACAAAAACCGGGGAATTAGCCCCGGAACGGATCACTCCATGGTCAGAACGACTTTGCCGATATTTTCCGCCCGGCGGAGTACTCCGTGGGCTTTCTCCACTTCCCGGATCGGGAACACCGCGTGGATGTTGGTGATCAGCTTGCGTACAGAAAACAGAGGCCAGAGATTCCTGTAAAGCGCATGAAGAATCGCGCTTTTTTCTTCCGGCGTGCGGCTGCGCAGAGTGCTGCCGATCAGGCGAATCCGTTTGCGCCAGACTGTTTCCAGATTGATCGTGGTTTCCGCGCCCGCCATGGTGGCGATCATGATCCAGCGTCCGCCGAACACCATATTGCGGAAACAATCGCCCATCAGCTTGCCGCCGATGCAGTCAAGCGCAACCGTCGGCGGATGAGCTTCGATTACGGGGCGTACATCCTCCGTGCGATAATCAAGCACATAATCCGCCCCGAGCTTGCGGACAAAGTCGGCTTTTTCGGGCGAGTCAATCGTGGTAATGACCTCTGCGCCGAGCTGTTTGGCATACTGAATCGCCGCCAGACCGACGCCGCTTGCACCGGCCTGCATATAGAACACGTCACCCGGCTTCATCCCGCCCGCCTCCAGCTGGAGGTTGAGATAAACCGTACTCCAGACTTCCGGCAGGGAAGCGGCTTCGATCATCGACAGCCCTTCCGGTATGGGAATCACCATTCCCGCGGGGACCGTCACCAGTTCCGAATATCCGCCGCCACCCAGCAGGGCACAGACTTTGTCGCCCGGTTTGACCATTGCATCGGCGGGCGCTTCCAGAACTTCGCCCGACACTTCGAGTCCGCACCACTGCGGCCAGTCCGGCGGGGAAGCGTAACAGCCGTCTTTCTGCATCAGATCGGCACGGTTCACCGCCGCGGCGTGAACCTTGATCAGGACCTCTCCCTCCTTGCGGACCGGATCCGGCACTTCCGCCCAGACAAAATTCAGCTTGTCGTCAAGAATCATTGCGTGCATTGCTGTTACCTCCATTCCGTATATCCGGCGGCGGCCAGTGTGACCTCATGTACCAGATAATCATGTTCGTATGTATAGGGATTTTTCATCTCTCCGCGAATCATTTTCGCCAGCTCGGCAAGCTGCGCTTCGTAACGGTCCGCCTGCGGTTTGAAGCGGAGCGTATGTTTCCCCGCCGGATAACCGCAGGAATCCTGCGAAAGGGAAAGTTCCACCTCGACCGGTTTTCCGTCAAAACGCTCCAGCGGACTGAATATCATCGTACCTTTTGTTCCGGCGATCTTCATTCGGCGTCCGCCTGTGCAGGCGATCTCTTTGCTGCACGAACGGAGCGTCACAAACGCATGCGGATATTCCAGCACCGCCATGCAGTTGTTCCGGATCTCCGCCGGATAGCCGGGCGCCGACCGCAGAAACGGCGTCACGTTTTCCGGACGTCCCATCGCCGCAACAACGAAGTCGATCAGATGACAGCCGAGATTGTACATGATCCCCCCGGCGAAACTGCCGATGTAATTCTGGTATTTTTCACCGCCGTAACAGTGATTCATATCCGCTTCGATCTCAAACACATCGCCGATCAGCTTTTCCCGGATTGCGGAAATGCAGAATTGAAATGCCGGATTCCCCCGGAACATGAATCCCATCTGAAACGGCAGATTCTTTGCTTTGCAGCCGTCGAGCAGCTTTTTGTAAAGCGCCAAATCCTCTCCGGCAGGCTTATCCATGTGCATGGCAAGACCGCGTTCCATACAGCGCATTGCGGTCGGAACCAGCTCATTGTTCGGAACCTCCACGACAACCGCCTGAAGACCGGGATAATTGAGAGCTTCTTCTTCCGTCATCCATTTCAACCCTTCATAGGGTTTAAGGCAGTCGCCGGCGAATTTCGGCGTTTTGGAAGTCGGGTGGTCATCCACCACTCCAACGATCTCATAAACATCCGCCAGACGGCGCAGGGAATTGATCTTTCCCGAAGCGTGTTCATGGCAGACTCCGATCTGCGCAACTTTGATCTTTTCCATTTTTAAAATCCTTCCGTTTTATAAGAGCTGTACAAGTTTTCCATGATTCGGCGTCTCCCGTCTTTCTGTACGCCCATGGATCGCACTCCTGCTGTCACCCGATTTTCGTCCAGTCAAAGACGATGCCGAGCGGCGGGTTCTTCTCCGTTGCAAGCATTTGGTACACCTCGTGCGCCTTTTCAGGAGAAATGATTTCCGAAATGATTTCTCGCGCTTTCATTTTTCCATTTGCAAGCAGCTTCAGGAATGCTTTGTAATCATCTTCCTGTGTCCAATGATACGGATGCGATTCCAGCTTCGCACGGCTGAACGTATGCGCCCCGAAAAGTTGGACCCCGCGTCCATGAATGTATTTATAGAAATCAATCGGAACATCGGAAACACGGGTGCACCCCAGCAGGGAAATGCGTCCTTCCCATGCGATGTATTCCAACGCCTGCTGAAGCGCCGCAGCGTTGCCGGTGACCTCGACCACAGCCTGAACGCCGTCGCCGCCGGTGATTTCCTTGATCTGCTCCAGATAGTCCTTGTCTCCCGGATTCAGAGCATAGTCCGCACCGAGCTTTTTGGCAAGAGCGCGGCGTTCCGGCGAAAAGTCGGCAGCAATCAGCGGAACGGCTCCGCTCAATGCGGCAACCTGAAGCGCAAACACTCCGAGAATCCCCTGTCCGGCGATCATCGCGCTCTCTCCGATCTCAAGATGCAGTTTGCGCACGCCGTTGAATGAGAATGAGGCAATATTGGCAAAAGAGGCATCCAGTGTGCCGACGTTATCCGGAATACGGACAAGCGCATCCTTGCGGATATTGTACATCGCCGACGGATTGGTAACAATGCCCCTGGTATTCAACAGCCCTTCCGGCTTGACGGAATAGAGTGCATGCCCCGCCCAGTTCACCACCACGCGGTCGCCGACTTTATATCTGGAAACATCGGAACCGATCTTCACGATTTCTCCGGCGCCGCAATATCCGGGTGTGTAAGGGAAAGTCGGATGGGCATTGTTCATATCCATCGACCATGCCCGTTCCGTTCCCGCGCTGACCACGGTGTAATGATTCCGGATCACTACATCGTTCGGACCGGGCTCCGGCATGTCACATTCTTTCAGAACCGCATTACTGACCGATTCCATCACAATCCGATAATTCTTCATTATCATCTCCCTTTTTCTTTGCTTCCGTTTACAGATGCTCTTCTTAACATCCTTTGTCACGGAATATAATTGCCGCAAAACCGGAAAACAACCTTTTTTTCTTTTTTCTGATGAAAAAGGAAATGAAAACAATATTTATTTTCTTAAAAAAATTATTTTCTCTGCAAATGAAGCATTTTTCGATTCCTGTCCATCATCCATTTCCGGAATCTTCCGGCTCCATCTCCAAAAAAAAAATGGAGCCGGACATTTCATCCAGCTCCGCAAAAACAGAATTTTTATCGGAAAATTCTTATTCTTCCGACCTGTTCCCTCCGGTTTCATCCGGCAGTTCGGGAACAATCCGGGAAAACGCAATCAGCATGATTCCCCGGATGACCAGAAGCAGTCCGGCAACCCAAAGCATTCCGGCCATGCTCGTCAGCGGCCAGACAAAGAAAATAAACCCGATGAAAAGTCCGACCAGTCCGGAAATCAGCGGCAGAACCTTGTATTTTCCATCCGCCGGAAGCTGCGCGGTGTTCCAGATTCCGGCGACCCCGCCGACCGTGAACCAGAGCGCCACCAGCCATGCGACCAGAAACAGCACTTTGAACGGCTGAAACACAAGGAAAAGCCCCCAGATCAGAAGAGCAAGTCCATACAGAATCCAAAAGAACCGCTGACGGGACTCAAACGTTCCGCTGAGCACAACCCAGATACCGATCACCGAAAACAGCACTCCGAGTATCTTGGAAATGAACTCCAGTGAAAAAACCGGATCCAATGCGATCAGCAATCCGGCAGCCAGCACCAGAATCCCCCGCCATAAAAATGCTTTCCGGGTGACACCCGTAAAGAATGCCGGTGCAAGAAAAATCGTATTGTTATTCATAAATCCCCCCTTTTCCGGTCAGTAGACCGTTGCTTTTGGAATTGCTCCGGAATAATCGCTGAGCCACTGCAGTTCGATATCCCGCTTCACGTTGAGTTCAGCGAGAATATCGTTCCGGCTGATGACCCCGGCAATGCTTTTGCCCTCAATCACCGGAAGATGACTGATCTTGTGACGGACCATCACGTTCATCACATACTCCACGTCATCGCCGACATTGGCAACGACCATGTGACGGCTCATGAACTTGTCCACCGTATCCGTATCGGGATCTGAATCTTCCGCGCAGAGCGACTTGACAATATCGACTTTTGTCAGAATCCCGATAAACTCCGGCGGTTCGGTGTCTTTGGCACGGACCATCAGATAATCGGTTCCCGCCCCGATCATCTTCTTTGCGGCGGCGCGCAGAACGGCGCCGGATTCAATCGTGTAAAGACGCTGAATCTCTTTCTTTTCTGAAAGGACTTTTTGCAGTTTCATCGTTCCCCTCCTTCTTTTCCGTTTAAAACGTAGTGGAATTCCAGCCCCACTTGTCGGGCGTGAATTCCATATAGTTGATGTAAACCCGCTCCGGCGCGATTCCGAGCTGCTCCCGGAGCACACGGCAAACGAGTTTACTGAACTCCACACAGACAGGATGATCAAGTCCGCCCAAAGCCCGGACTTCCAGCATCGCGGAAGGCTCGGAATCATCCCCGGCAAACATGATATGCGCATTTTCTTCAAGAATGACCTGCATGTAACGCTCCGCTTTTCCCGTTGCCTGCACCGCTGCGGCGGTGACCGCCTTTGCAAGCGCCGTCCGGTCTCCGGCCGGCTTTGAAATGAGGACTTTGACCATTGGCATCGTAGTATCTCCCTGTCTGAACTCACTGTATCAACACTATAGAAAGAATGTAATGCAGGAAAACGAAAATTCAAGTAAAAAACCGGAATTCCCGCTTAACAAATCCACCGGCGCCAGATTTTTCCCTTAAAAAATCTGCAATAAATATTGCTGTAAAAATTTTATAAGAAATCCCGGCTTGAAAACCGGAGCTTTTCCAGCCCGCTTTCCGGTCTGAAGCGATACCGGATCTGCTCTTTCAGGAAACGCATGGATACAACATGACGTACCCGGAAATTTCGGGAAAGAGTTCTACGCAGGAGGAATTCAGAGCCTTCACGTTTAATTCTGCTGTTTTGAATACGGTATGCGGAACCGTTCTGCATACTGTTTTTCTCCGGATGTGAATAAGTTTTCCATCCGCACGGTTTCCGGCTTCGGGAACAGAACCGGATGCCGTCACAATATTTTTGTTTCATTATGTTACATGCTTTTTCATAATGTTTCTGAAAATAATTGAAAAACGCCTCTTGCTTTTTTGCAAAGATTCGCTTATAATTAAAACAGAGACAGAATACAGGCATTAAAAACAACATGGGAGACGGTCATAATGATAAAAAAACAGGAAAACGGAAAATTCACCCTTATAGAACTTCTCGTAACGATTGCAATTATTGCAATCCTTGCAGGTATTCTTATGCCTGCTCTGAATTCCGCACGGAAAAAAGCAGCGGGCATCAACTGTATGAACAGCTTGAAAACATGCGGATTGAAAATGATGTTTTATGCGGACAGCTGGGAAGATTATCTGCCGCCGGTTTCCGATGGAACCGACAGTCGTCAACCGACCTGGTCGTATATGCTGATGTTTGACGGACCGAAAAAAGAGCAGATATGGAAATTCGAAGGCTTTACGGAATTTCGCTGCCCATCAGCAGTTGTCGGGCCTGCAGCGACTTCTGCGCGATACTATACCTACGGCATGAACTGCTACCTCAAAGGCGGCGGAAATTATGATATTACTCACTGGGCCAGACGGGCGCATATCGGCAAAAAGCCGGGAACCTGGGTTCCGGCGGGAAGTCCGTCATCGACTCTGCTGCTTGCCGATACGATCAAACGGGACAGCACCTGCCAGGACTACCGCCTCTCCGCAAGTACAGTTGCAGTCCATCTGCGGCATTCCGGCCGCACCAACGGTGCGATGCTGGACGGCAGTGTACAGGCATTTAACTCCGCAGGGCTTGCCGCCCGCTGCAAGGGGAGCGGAGTCGCCATGCTGGAAACCTCGCAACTGATTGATTTTTGAACGGATTGCAACCGGAAAGGCACAACATGAAATTTCATTCTTTTCTGTATTCATTTTTCTGTACGGCATTGGCATTCTCCCTCTCTGCGCAGGAGCTTGCCCCGAATATCCGGCTGATCCCCGGCGGAATCGAAATCGTTGACCGTGAAAATTCCGGGACTCCGGCGTTCGATGTTCAGCGGTTGAAAAAACGGGATCACCGCATTCTGCTTGATTTCATGGATCTCTCTAACCGTCCGGAGGCGGGAGCTCTGAAAAATGAACCGTTTATGCAGTCCGGCGGAATTGCAGTCGGCAGGGAAAAGGAACGCTTTTCCTATTTTTCAAAAGCGGAACGGACAGGGAAAAACTGTGTCCGGTATACCGTCCGGGTCAAGCGTGACACTCCCGCAGAACTGAAAGAAACGTTTATCAGCATCCGTCTTAATTCCGGACTGCTGGACGTTCCTGTTTCCGTGGAACTGGAAAGTGACAGCGGGATACTGCAGCGAAGCAGGATCACATATCCCCGCGCAATGCAAGGCGGATGGATCTGGTCTTCCGCAAAACGGCAGAAGGTCCGTTCCGTTCGGATCCCGCTGCATCACGGCGAGTTGGTGATCCGGGGATTGACAGCTCCTGCGATGGCCTGCAAATACGGAACCAATACCGGAAATCTCCGGTTGTATCTTGACAGCGGCAGAGTTTCGGAAACAGGGACGGAGCTGACCGTTTCTTATGAACCTTACCGCTCCATTCCGTTGGATCTGCGCCCCGTGATGAATATGGGCTTCCGGGATGAAACGCCTGACGACAAGCGCGGCGGATGGACCGATCAGGGACCGGAAAACGATCTCCGCATGATGAAACCCGGAAAACGGACCTTTGTAAATGTTCCGTTCGAGGTGGTCGATCCTGCCGCGAACAACGGCAGATCCGTGCTTGCCTTCGGCAATCCGGAACGTCCATATCTGGCAAAACAGGCATTGATCCCCGTTGGAGGGAAAACGGTCCGCTGGTTCTACTTCCTTCATGCCGATGCGTGGCCGCGCAAAAGTAAAGTAGGGACCGTTCAGATCAATTACCGCGATGGTTCCAAAGAGCAGTTTTCCGTTGTTGACGGACGGGATGTCGCGAACTGGTGGGAACCGAAATCCGTTTCCAATGCCGCCGTTGCATGGCAGGGACAGAACCGCAATGCGTTTCTCGGACTTTACATCAGCCGGTTTCCTGTGAAAAACAAACCGGTCGAATCGCTGCTGCTGACGTCTTCAAACCGGTCGGTCTGGCTGATTCTGGCAATTTCCGGCGTTACGGCGGAGGATTTGCCGTTTCCGCCAGCGGATGCGGAAGCTGTCGAGGTTCCCCTTGTTCTGGATCCGCGCGACTGGCGGGAATATACGCTGACCGTGGAGAAAAAGACGCCTGTCAAAGGCAGTATGCTGGATTTTTCGTTCCTGCTGGATGCGCCTGCCGGGAAATACGGCTTCCTGAAAAGCAAAGGGGAGAATTTTGTATTTGAAAACCGTCCGGGAATTCCTGTCCGCTTCAACGGCGCCAATCTTTGCAATGACATCGCCACCCGGTATACGCATGAAGAAGCGGAAATGCTTGCGGACCGTATCGCCGCAGTCGGTTTCAATGCCGTGCGTCTGCATCATTTTGACAGTGACCTGGTTGATGCTTCCAGAACAGACGGAGCCGTTGATCCGGATCGTCTGAACAATCTGCACTATCTGGTCTATGCGATGAAAAAACGGGGAATCTATGTAACGCTTGATCTTTATACCAGACGGACCGCCGGATTTCCGGAAAAATTCAAAAATATGTTTGATGTCAAAAGCCGTATGGTGTTTTCCAAAGCGCTCCGTGACAATCTGATGAATTTTGCCCGCACCATGCTGACTCCGGTCAATCCCTACACAGGTCTCAGCCTCAAGGATGATCCTGCATTGATTACGATCGGGTTGATCAACGAAGACCCGATGATGACGGTTCACGAGCAGTACAAGTATCCGAATGCCGACCCTCTCCGGCACAAGGCGATCAAAGCGGCGTTTGAATCATGGTGCTCCGCGCAGGGAATCCGCGCTCCGGAAAAGCCGGATGCCGGGCTCTACACCCGCTTTCTGAATGAACATCATCTTGCGATCTACCGCGAAATGACCGATGCGCTGCGTGCAATGGGCGTACGTCAGATGACATCCGATATTTCATGCACGGCGAAAGCGATCAATGCGATCCCCCGTAAACAGTTCGATTATGTGGACAACCATTATTATTTCTCCCATCCCCGCGCACTTGGCAACGCGTGGAGCTTTCCAAGCAGCTATTCCGACGGAAGCATGACAACGGAACTGTTCGGCAATATGACAAAAGTCATCGCATCCCGGATCAAAGGGAAACCGCTGATGATCACCGAATTCAATTTCTGCGCACCGAATTCATTCCGTCACGAAGGCGGTCTCGCAATGGGGAGTATTTCCGCGTTCCAGAACCTGAACGGGATATTCGTCTTTGAGTATGCGGGGTACTCGCATAACACCAAATGGAATACGCTGAAACGGACCGGGGGACATCTCGGCTGGTTCGGCGTCTCCGTCGATCCGGTCCGCCTGCTGACACAGAGGGTCATCGCCCTGCTTTATCTGCGTGGAGATGTGAATCCCGCTCCTGAGGACGGAATGGAGACGCTTACTGTAACACCGGACGATTACAGCCTTCCGGCGGTTCAGAGCTTTTCATTCTACCGTCAGGCGGAAGAGTCGGATATTCCCGCAAAATTCCATAATCTCGCGTTTTACACGAAGATTGCAACCGACGCTGCGGAACGTGTTCCGGCGGGGAGCCATTCTCTGAAATCAATGCTTTCCGGGCAGCCGTTGAAACTGTCCCGGAAAGGAAGAGGAGTCTATCAGCCGAAGCAGGGGAAAATCGTCAGTTCGACCGGAGAAATCACGGTGGATGGGGCAGCCGGAATTATCAGGGTCGCAACTCCGGCAAGCGAAGGATTCACCATGACCGGGAAAAGCATGAAAGGGAATCGGCTCAGCGTTGCCGGGAATACGGGTGCCTGTTCGGTTTTCGCCGGAGCGCTTGACGGCAGAACGCTTGCCGATACCTGCCGCGCAGTAATCTTTCATTTGACCGATATTCAGCCGACAGGAAGGAAGACAACCGTTCTCGGCAAACAGAATATCGTCTACAACTGGGGAAAGATGGAACCTTACCTTATGCGGAAAAGCAGAGCGGAAATTTCGCTGAGAAATTCAGGCAAAGGCAAACTGCGGATCAATGCGCTGGACGTGAACGGGGCGGTTCTCTCTCCGGTCCCGTTCCGGGAAACGGATGGCGTCGTAACTTTCACCGCCGATACCGGAGCGTATGGCGCAATGGCGTATGAGTTCATTCGGGAATAGAGACGGGAGCGGTGTTCTGCGCGTAAAGATCCCGGACGGTTTCGCGGATATTGAGAATATACGGAACGGAAACATCTCCGAGTTCCCGGTCGCCCCGGATCATCCGCTCCAGAAGGCAGACCGATTCCTCCGCCAGCCGGGGAAAATCCTGAGCAATCGTTGTTTCGCGCGGGATCTGAAAACGCGACCGGAATGTTTCCGCAGTAATCAGGGAAATATCTTCGGGAACCCGTTTTCCCAATACAAACAGAGCACGGCGGACGGGCGGCGCCATATCTTCCCCCGCAACGATCAGGGCGGTGCACTGCTTTTGCAGCAGCATGCTGACCGCTTCATGGGCGGGAATGTCATTCGTCAGATGCTGGATAAAACAGGATTGACTGATCGCCAGCCGCTCCGCCGTTTTCCGGAACGCCTGACAGCGGCGCGAACTGCCGACAATGCTGCGCTGTTCGTTGAAGTAGAGGAATCCGATCCGGCTGTGATGGTTGCTGTACAGATATTCCATCGCTTTGGAAATCCCGTCCTCTTCGTCGGAATGGACAAGATAGACCTGTTCCAGATGATTGCCGATGTCGTTGAGACAGACAAGCGGAATATTTTTCATGTTGGGAAATTCGTATCCGACTTCTTTCAGATAATCGAATGAGATTGCTCCGGAGATCAGCACTTCGCTCAGCAGGCCGATGTCTTCGCGGGAGATCATGAAACAGCCGAAATTGTGCGCCGCCATTGCCCTCCGCAGAGCATCAATCATCAGAATGCTGTAAGCTCCGAGTGACGGGACCTGAATCGTCGGTAGAATCAGGGCAAGAATGCGCCGTTTTGCAAAACGGATATCGTAACCGAGCTTCTGCGCCGCCGCGATGATCCGTTTCCGAACCGGTGCGGAAACACCCGCTTTATCATTCAAACAACGCGATACGCTGGCAATCGAGGTTTCCGCCGCCTTTGCCACGTTCCGGATATTAATCTGCTTCATGAATTCATCTCTCCTTTTATTTATGGAACACCATAGTCCATTCCGGTGGAAAATCAAGCGTTTGTTTCAGTTTTGTTTCATGTTTTTAGTTTTTTTTCATTCCGGAGTTCCGTCCCCCCTCTTGTCAAAAAAGATGAAATCTGCTATAATATATAACAGAACGCATAGTTTTACAGTAAAAAAACAACAGAAAGTAAAAAGGACCGGATCATGAAAAACAGAAGATTTATGCCATTCACCCTTGTAGAGCTCCTCGTGGTAATTTCCATCATCGCCATCCTTGCGGGGCTGCTCCTTCCGGCGCTGAATGCCGCAAGGGAAAAAGCGAGAGCCTCCTCCTGCATCAACAATCAGAAACAATGCGGACTGGCATTTTTCATGTATGCGGGGGATAACGATGGCTATGTCGTCACATTCTGGAAGCAGGGACTGGAAGGAAAATTCGACATCATCTGGCACGAACTGCTTGTAAGCGGAAAGAGCTATGGAACAACAGCTTTTGCCAAACGCTACATCGACTCTTTCAAAACCGCCCTCTGCCCGTCCGGCGGATATGTGAATCTGGATCCCGCTTTCAGCGACCGCCGCTACAACTCCTACGGGGGGAATTATGCCTGGGGTGATTTTGCTGCGTTGAACATCACCGGCCAGCAGATCACATTCCGTCTGGACCAACTTCCGAAAGCCGAGCGCAAAAAGGAAATCAGGATCCCCTTGATCGGCGAGAGCATACGAAACGACAATCCTGAGCGCCAATTTTATGTTCTGGACCGGAGGACATGGTCCAACTATAAAATGCGTTTTCTGCACCAGCAGCGCAGCAACGTTCTTCTGGGGAACGGACATGTGGAATCAATCGGCAAAAGCGTTTCCACCCTGCAATTCGGTTTCGTTCCGGAAGTGCAATACTGAAGTGAAATTTTATAAACGTACAGAAAGGAATTTTATGAAAATCCGCATTTTTCTCTTATGCCTCCTCCCGTTTGCATCCGCCCGGACGGAAGAAATATCCTATGGGAAATGGACTCTTTCCATCAACCGGGACGCCGGACGGATTGAACGACTCTCCTACAGCGGGGAACAGCTCGCCGACAGAATGGAAACTCTTCTGAAAACAGAAAAAAAGACCGCTCCGCGCAAATTGAAACAGGTCCGGCGGGAAAAAAACGTTCTGCTTCTGGACTGGAGTTATGCGCCGTGGAACATTGCCGAACGAATCGAATTCGACGCCTGCGGCGTACCCGGACTCCTGAAGCAATCCTGCGAGGTTCTTTACTCGCCCCGGGAAAACACAGGAGAACCGGAAGCCTTTCACGGTGTCATCTCCGAACTGCTCATGCCGAAAGACCGCGACTATTATCTTCCCGGCGCAATCTGCGGAGACACCCGGCGGCAAACCGGCGGCAATCGGAGCCAGAGCGCAGATCAGCATCTGAAACTGGCACGCAACCCCGTCCACCACCGGGGCAGCCTGAAGAATCTGCCGGAAAAAATGCGGTTGACTCCCGCATTCACATCACATACGATCCTTCTGCAAACACCCGCCCCGACTTCTCTGGCATTCATTTTCGACGAACGCAGGGAATTCATCTACCTGACCGTCGGAATCAGGAACGGAAAAGCATTCGTCAAGCGGGATATGCATGCTCACGGATGGGCATATCCGGGTAAGCCGCAGACGGGGATCGGTCCCGTCTATCTTCAGGTTCTTCCCGGAACAAAGCTCGAAAACGCGCTTGCGGAGGCTCTGCCCCGCTGGTACCGGGCAATCGGCGCCCTGCCGCCGGAAAACCGTTCCCCATGGATCTACGGCGCCGGAATCTATGAACTGCATCCGCGGTTCGGGGTCGATCAGGGGCTCCTGCGGGCGGGAGACCTTATCCCGCGGGCAAAGGCGCTCGGATTCAACACACTCCATGTCATGCCGGTTCAGGACGGTCCGCGCCACTGGTACAATCCGCGTCATTTCTTCAGGATCGACCGCCACGCAGGAACTTCGGACGATCTGCGCACGCTCGTAAACAAGGCGCACTCCCACGGGATGAAAGCCTGGGTCGATCTGGTCCCCCATGGCGGAGAACTTCCTGAAATCATGCAGAGGGGAACTCCCGCCTACTGGATTCCCTTTTCCCGGAAAGGAGAAGTCTTCGGCAGATACCCCAACGATTACAAGCAGCCGGAATATCAGGATTATATTTGCAGGGTCACGGAATTCTATATGAAAGAATACGGACTCGACGGTTTCCGCGTCGATCAGCCGTGGGGCAGCCAGCCGAACTGGAGAAAAAAGAATTATCCCGCAAAAGACAAAGTTCCGAAAGGATTGACAGCGGAATTCTACCGGAAATCGCTCGCCGTGACCGGAGGGGAAATGCAGCCGCTTGAATATGAACGCGCAAGCCTCGCCCTCCGGGAAGGCGGCTTCGAAATGTGCGAACGGATCCGGAACACGGTGAAAAAATGCAACCCTTCCGGCGCGGTCCTCACAGAAACGCTCTCCACAATGAATCCGCTCAGCGCCGACCTGATGCACGATCAGCTTTACTCTCCGTTCGGGCACAAATTCCGGGAACTGGACATCGCGGAATGTGTGCCGGCGCTTTCCCGGTATCTGGAGGAGAAAAAACTGCTGTTCCCTCCCGGAACCCGGTTTATGAGAATGTTCCAGAATCACGACCAGTGGAATCCGTTCGAATATTTCGGAACCGGGCTGGGACGTGCGGCATTCGCCTCCACCGTCCTGATGGACGGCGCCACGATCCTGCTTCAATATTCCGACACGGGACACGGCGATTTTCTGACGGCGGTCAACTCAATCCGCAATTCCCGTCCGGAACTTCAATTCGGAGATGCCTCTTATCTGGCGGTAAAATCCAGCAGACCGGAAGTCTGGACTGTTCTGCGCAGATGGAAAGGCGTTTCCACAATCGGGCTGGTCAACTTTTCCAACAACAGGCTTTCCACGGAAATCCGGGTGGCGGCGGACGGACTGAAACTTGATCCCGCGCGGAAATACCGTCTCTCGAATCTGCTCAACGGAAAACAGATCGCCGCCGGAACTCCGGCGCAGATTGCAAAATTCACGATCGAACTGGCTCCCTATGAAACAGCCGTTCTTTCCACAGCGGAGCCGCGGACGGAAAACAATCCCCCGCCGAAACCGGAAACACCTGCGGAGAAGCTGCCGTCCGTTGAAGAAATCAACGGGGAAATCTCCGTTTCCACGCGGGCATACCGCCTTTCCGTAAACAAAAAAACGGGTCTGCTGAGCTCATTCCTTCCCACCGGAACGGAAACGCGGATCATGGAAAACGAAATCATCGTTCCACGGAAAATCGACGGAGTCCGGACGGCAGAGACAACATTCCGGAAAGAAAACGGCAATATCCGCATCCGCTCCCGTCAGAAAATCGGCGGGGAATTTCTGGAAACGCAATGGCTCTGCCGGAAAGATGACGTTCAATTTTCCGCAAAACTTTCCGGAAAACCGGATCGGGGATACTTCCTTTTGGCTTTCCCGGCGGGAAATGCGTACCGTTGGCAGGTCCATACGGCGGAAGGGATGCTCGGAGAACCGTTCTGGAATCTGGAACGGCAGTCCGCCCTGATCAAACCAAGCTGGCACAGCCAGTACCGGAACCGCGGACAGGAGATTCTGCTGTGGGATGCGGAAAAACAGCTCCCCGCGCCGACGGAGCCGACAATCGCGCTCTTCGACCGGAACGGATATGGTTTCAAGTTTGAAATCGACGATTTCTTAAACCGTCCTCCTGCCGGAATGGTACTTGCAAAACGGCTCGGCGACGGCAGAAATCCGGCATTCCTGCTCTATCTCCGCAACACCGGAGCGCTCGCGGCGGATGCGAAGCCGGAAGTCTCCTTCACCCTGCGCCCGGCAAAACGGAACGGAGAACTGTTCCGCTATCCCGCTCCGCTGACGACCGACGGAGTCTCCTTCCACAGCGAAAGCACGGGGTATGTCATCGAAAACGAACACTATCGGCTCCGCCTTGACCGTCTCAGCGGCTCCATGCGGGAGCTTGTGGACAAAAAAAGCGGACGACGGCTGTTGGAAAGTCAGAAATGGTGGAGCATCGGAATCGACCACAATAAATATCATACCGGAAGCCTGTTTTCCAATTTCTACGACATGAACGGCGGAGTCCGGATTTTCCGTGACGGCGGCACGCTCAAGCTCCGTTTCATGAGCATCTTCCACGGACCGGGCTTCTTCTCGCTTCCGCACAGACGCCTCTGGTGCGTTACGGAATACGCATTCAACCGGAGCGGCACATTCAGCACCGCATACTATTTTCAGGGCGACAATCAATCCTACGCAGCCCCTCTGCTGGAATGGAAAGCGCTGGTCCCGGAGAGTCTGACTCTCAAACAAACGGCATCGGATACCATCCGGTTTGAATCGGAAGACGGAACAGCAAATGCCGTCGTTTCCGAAATCAGGGGAGCCGTTCCCGCAATGGAGGAAACAAATCTGAAGCTTTCGATGTTCGACGGCAAAAAAGATCACTTCATTGCCCGCAAATATTATCCGGTAACATTCACGCTCTCCGTCGGAACGCCTTCCCCCGCACCGGAAATCCGTTCCCGGAAAGCGGTTGAGAACTCCATCATGGAACCGGACGGATCGTTCGAATCCCTCGGAAGCGCCTGGATGCCGAACCGGAACCGGGAAATCCCGTTTCCGCTTCCCGCCGACCGTCCCGGATGCTGGACAATGGGGCGGCGCGGCATTCTGAATTATGACCGCACTACTGCCGCCGACGGCAACGTCTCCCTGCGGGTTTATGACAACGCGATCATCAATTTTCCGCTGCCCGGAAAATACAAGGGCGGAAAATACAGGCTCGTCTTTTTCATTCAGGGGGAAAACCGGAAACTCAACCGCAGAATGCGTCTGGAGTTGAACGGCTCCGGAGCGAACGGCGGAAGACTCGCGGTCAGCATGATCCGGGACCTGCCCGGCGGCAGTTTCCCATGGCAGAAGGTCGAAATCCCGTTCCGTCTTCCCCGGGAACTCGTGGCGCCCAATCTCCAAATCTATATGGAAGACATCGACGACACCGGAATTCTCCGCCTGGACGACTTCAAAATCATCCCGGAGCCCCTCTGATGATGCGGCTGTTTTCCGCAGACCGCTCTTTCCTCCCGCGTTTCTGCGCGGGAGTGCGGTGTTCTCCCCATCGGCGGAGGACGCCGCACTTATTAAACCGTTGTTTCAGTTTTGTTTCATGTTTTTAGTTTTTTTTCATTCCGGAGTTCCGTCCC